>CAVORC010000001.1:0-19737 GCA_963698505.1 uncultured Chloroflexia bacterium
GTGAGCGGCCGGCCTGCCAGTACTGACGCACCCGATTGCGCAGGCTGGGCCTTGCCCACGTAGAGCACGCGGCCCTGGGCGTTCTTCATCAGGTAGACGCCGGGCTTGTCGGGCAGCTGTCGGAGCGTGGCCTTGATCCGCGGGCTGGGGGTCACGCAGAGGATGTTCTAGCGGTCGGAGGTCAAGCGCGGTGATGCGTCCGCCGGCCTCCGCGGCTCTCGCCCGTCTGCGCGGCAGTGTGGCGGCGTCAGGCCTCGCTGTCGCGCTCCTCCACCCAGGCGGGTGCATCGCTGGCAGTGACCTGGAGGCTGGCATCGCCGGCTCCGGCGACAGACCAGATCGGATCGTCACCCGCGCCCATGCCGGGCTGCGCAGGCGCGCCGTGTACCTCGCGCCAGGCGTAGGCGGCACCGCCACCCAGGGCCGCCATGAGCACGGCCAGGATCAGCATCACGAGGATGTCGGTGCTGCTGTTGCCACGACCGCCCGACAGGCTCGCTTCGGGCACCAGCCAGCGAGCCGAGCGACGCGTCGACCACCTCGGCGCTGGAGGCATCGAAGGCGTGACCGGCGGTCGTGCCGTCGAGCGACACCGCGCGCAGCACCCAGGTCGCCGGCCGGACACGTCGTCGGGCAGCGTCGGCGAAGGTGCGGAAGTAGCCGTTCTCATCGGCGATGAGGATGGCCAGGTCGCGATCGTCGGCGGCACTTCCGAGCTTCACCTCCACCAGCTTCCCACCGGAAAGTCGATGCCGGTGACCTCCACGACCGAGCCTGGTCCGGCCGCCGCCGGCTCCATGGCCACGCTGGCCGGCAAGCCGGACGCAGCGGACACCGCGGCAGGCGTCAGCAGCAGCGCCACCAGGGCCAGGACGGGGATGAGTGCCTGTCGACGTGCGCGCATGCGGCGAGCGTAGGCCGCTCGCGCCGTCGCGTCATCGCACCGCGATACCGGATGTGGCCGGCTGATACGTCACCCGGCGAGTACTTCCGGGTGGAGGCCGGTGGCGAACCCGCGCGCCGTGACCCGTCGGATGTGCCGCCGCAAGCGGCGGGTAAGTCGCGCGCGGCCACTGCGGGCGAGAGCGGCGCCATGGACACGGCGATCCACCCGGCGCTGCAACGACGCCTGCAGCGACTGGCGGAGGACCAGCGAGCCGCGGCCACCTGCCCAGCCGGCCCGGTACTCTGCGTGGCGCCGGCCGGGTCGGGCAAGACGACGACGGTCGTGGCACGGCTCGCCTGGCGCGTGGACAGGGGGGCAGACCCATCGACCGTGTGCGCGCTGACGTTCAACCGGCGAGCCGCGGACGAGCTGCAAGATCGGGCCGATGCCGCGCTGGGCGAACTGGGGCATGCAGCGGGCTCGGTCCGTGTTCGCACCTTCCATGCGCTGGGCCGGGAGATCCTCGCCGATGCCGGCTTCGACGTGAGCCGCATCGTCGAGCGTGAGCAGGTGCTGGCCGAGCTCGTAGGCGGTGCCCTCGAGCCGGCCTTGTCTCGCCGGCTCGACGATGCATTCACGCGCCTCAAGCTCGACCCGGAGCGCGCTGCGATGGCGGACGAGGCATGGACGCAGCAGGCGTTCGCCGCCTACCAGGCGAACCTGCGCGAGCGCGGGGCCATCGACCTCGACGACCTCGTGGCGTTGACGGTCCCGACGCTGTCGGCCGACGCGTCGCTGCTGGCGCGCTGGCGGGCGCGGGCTGCCGTCCTCTTCGTCGACGAGGCGCAGGACCTGGACCGCACGCAGCTGGAGCTGGCACTGCTGCTGGCAGGAGATCGCCGCGACGTCTTCCTCGTGGGCGATGACGACCAGACCATCTATGCCTGGCGACTCGCCGACGTGCGACGCGTCCTTGGTCTGGCTGCCCGGCTGCCGGGGTTGCGGCGCGTGGACCTGGAGACGAACCATCGCTGCGCCCCCGAGGTGGTCCGTCGCGCGGCGCGTCTCGTGGCACACAACCGCGAGCGGTTCGACAAGCACATCCGCGCGTCGGTGCGGACGGCCGGGTCGGTGACGCTGCTGCCTGACCCCGGTGACGAGGTGGCCCGCGCCCGGCTGCTCCTGACCACCTGGGCGAGAGACCATGCCGGGAATCGCACGCGGTGCTCGCGCGGACCAACCGCGAGCTGTGGCCGCTGGCCGCGGCAGCTCTCGAGCTTGGGGTCGCCTACCACGCCGAGGCGGACGGCCTGCTGCTCGACGACGAGCGGATCTGGGCTGCCCTCGACCGTGCCAGCGAGGTCATGCCGCTGCTCCCGGCGCTGGCTGCAGCCGCGACCGCCTGCGGTCTGCCCGGCGAGCTCGCCGGGTCCCTGCTCTCGTGGGCTGCCCCGTTCGACGCCCTGGCCGACCTGCGTGCCGCGATGCTGGACCGCCGCACCGCCCGGCAGCAGCCCAGCGGCGACGCCGGCCTGACGCTCGCCACCATCCACGGAACCAAGGGGCTCGAGTGGGCCCATGTCGCCTGCATCGGCCACGATGAGGGGACGTTTCCCTCCGGACGGGCGCTGCGCGAGGCCGCCGACCCGGTGCGCGTGATGGAGGAGGAGCGGCGCCTGGCCTACGTGGCATGGACCAGGGCCGTTCGCACGCTCACCATCGTCTACGACCCTGGCGCACCGTCGACATTCGTGCTCGAGGCCTTCGATGCCGATGAGCTCGCCTGAGCGGAGCGATACCATCGCTGCATGAGTACGTCACGCAAGGTCCTGATCGCCGGCGAATCGTGGGTCACACACAGCATCCACCAGAAGGGCTTCGACTCCTTCACCACGACCTCGTACAACGAGGGCGTGGGGCCGCTGCGGGACGCCCTCGAGTCGGGCGGATTCGTCGTCGACTACCTCCCCAACCACGTCGCCGCCCGTGACTTCCCCGACAACGCCGCCGCCCTCGCGGCCTACGCGGCGGTCATCCTCAGCGACATCGGCAGCAACACGCTGCTGCTCCATCCCGACACCTTCGAGCGCTCGGTTCCCCGGCCCGACCGGCTGGCAGCCGTGCGTGACTACGTGGCTGCCGGGGGCGGCCTCGTCATGGTGGGCGGCTACCTGACCTTCGCTGGCATCGAGGGCCGAGCCCGCTGGGCGGCCACACCCATCGAGGAGGCGCTGCCGGTGACCATCGGCACGAACGACGATCGCGTGGAGGTCCCCGCGGGCGCCACGCCTCGCGTGCGGCTGCCGGATCACACCATCGCGGCTGGGCTGCCGGCAACCTGGCCGGACCTGCTGGGCTACAACCGCGTGTCCCCCAAGGCTGGCGCGGACCTGGTCGTGGCCGTCGGAGATGACCCGCTCATCGTCGCGGGTACGCACGGCGGGGGCCGCGGAGTCGCCTTCACCTCCGATTGCGGGCCGCACTGGTGCCCACCCCCGTTCGTGGCATGGGACGGCTACGCGCCCATGTGGCAGCAGCTCGTCGGCTGGGTGAGCGGCGCGGGCTGAGGTCGGGCGCCCCGTGGCTGAGTTAGGGCGCCCCGTGGCTGAGTTCGGGCGCCCCGTGGCTGGGGTCGGGCGCGCCGCGAGCGTGAGGGGCGACACATCCCTGTCACGCAGCCGTGGCTACCCTGCCGGCATTCTCAACCGCAGGAGGAACGCCGTGAGCCGCTTCACCCCCTCGAGTCGCCTGATGCTCTCTGCTCATCGCGGCGCCCCTCATCATCGCGGCCTGCAGCGGCAGCGAGGCGGGCGACGCGACGGCCGACCCCGCGACCTTCGACCCTGCGACCGCGGCACCCGCGCCGGGCGAGGTGACGGCTGCAGCCCCCGGGGCGACCGACGAGGCGACCGGCGCTCCCAGCGCGTGGCTGGACATCGAGCTGATCGACGCCGAGACGGGCGAGCCGTTCACGTTGGCGAGCCTCGAGGGACAGGTCGTGGCCATCGAGCCTATGGCCATCTGGTGCCCCAGCTGCAAGCGGCAGCAGGACAACGTCAAGGCGGTCTACCCCGACCTCGAAGCCTCCGGCGTGCGCTTCATCAGCCTTGGCATCGACCCTGCGGAGGACCCCGCTGCGCTCGCCCGCTATGCCGAGCGCAACGGCTACGAGTGGACCTTCGTCCCCTCCCCGACCGAGTTCTCGCGGGCGCTCAGTGACCTCTTCGGTGCGCAGATCCTGTCGGCGCCATCGACGCCGCTGATCGTGCTCGATGGGGAGGGCGAGCTGGTCACCCAGCTCTTCGGCTCCCACAGTCCCGATCAGCTCCTGGCCATCCTCGACGAGGCCGCTGCGTAGCGCCTCAGCGCTCCTTGCGGAGGTCGACCGAGTAGTCGACGTACGCCCGCAGCTGCGCGAGCGCGCCGGCCCAGATCTCGATGGCGCGCGTGTACTCGTCAAGGGTCGCCGCGTCGTCGGTGTCGTAGGGCCCATCGCTGATGGCCACCACGGAGCCGTAGCCCTTGGGCCGGATGCTGACGGTGACGTCCGTGGTCACGCCATCCGGCTCGGGATGGGACCAGCGGAACCGGAAGCGTGTGTTGGGCTCGGCCTCCAGCACGTGAACATCGATCTGGTGGCGCGGGAACACCAGCACCGAACGCGCGCCGGGCATCAGGGAGCCCTGCACCTCGTACGACAGCCACGACCGCACGCTCTCGGGGTCCGACCACATGCGGTAGGCGCGCTCGGGTGGGGCATCCACGACCCGTTCGATCTCGATCATGCGTGCGCTCATGGGGTGCTCCTCGAGTGTGTCACGGGTCCTGTCGGCGGCATATCCCGCGTCAGGATCGCTACGTAGTCAGCCCTCATCTTGCGGCCGTGAGGCCTCATCTTGCAGCAGTCTGCGCTCGTGCGCGCGAGCGCTTCGGCCTCTGCCGTCCCCGGCCATTGCCGGCGCTGCCGAACTCGACGTCCGAGAGCGGCACCACCGGCTCGCCTCGCAACACGTGGGCGAGGTACTCGCCGGTGGCGGACCCGGCCACCGCGGCGACCTGCTCCGGCGTGCCCTCGGCGACGATGCGGCCGCCGCGCGCCCCGCCCTCGGGACCCAGGTCGATGATCCAGTCGGCGGTCTTGATGACGTCGAGGTTGTGCTCGATGACGATGACGGTGTTGCCGGTGTCGACGAGCCGGTGCAGCACCTGCAGCAGCTTCTCCACGTCGGCGAAGTGGAGCCCGGTCGTGGGCTCGTCGAGGATGTAGACGGTCCGGCCCGTCGCGCGTCGGGACAGCTCCGTGGCCAGCTTCACCCGCTGCGCCTCACCGCCCGACAGCGTGGTCGCCGGCTGGCCCAGGCGGATGTAGCCCAGGCCGACATCGACCAGCGTGGCCAGCTTGTTGCGCACCTTGGGTACCGCGCTGAAGACCTCCAGCGCCTCCTCTGCCGTCATGCGCAGCACGTCGGCGATGGTGTGGCCGCGATAGTGGATCTCCAGCGCCTCCCGGTTGTAGCGCTTGCCGGCGCAGACCTCGCAGGGCACGTAGACGTCTGGCAGGAACTGCATCTCGATCTTGAGGATGCCGTCGCCCTTGCAGTTCTCGCAACGACCGCCCTTGACGTTGAAGCTGAAGCGACCCGGGCCGTAGCCACGCACGCGTGCCTCCGGGACGCCCGCGAAGAGCTCGCGGATGGGGCCGAAGAGCCCCGTGTAGGTGGCCGGGTTGGAGCGTGGCGTACGGCCGATGGGACTCTGGTCGATGTCGACGATCTTGTCGATGGCGTCCGTACCCTCCAGCGAGTCATGGGCGCCGGGCTCCACGCGTGCACCGCTGACGGCCCGCGCGAGGGCCTGGTAGAGCACGTCGGTCACGAGCGTGGACTTGCCCGAGCCGGAGACGCCGGTGACGGCGGTGAAGGTCCCCAGGGGGAACCGCACGTCGAGCTCCTTGAGGTTGTGCTCGCGGGCACCCTTGACGATGAGCGCCTTGCCGTTGCCCCCGCGGCGTTCGTGGGGTACCGGCACCATGCGCTCGCCGCGCAGGAAGGCGCCCGTCACCGAGCGCTTCTCGTCGAGCACCGCCGACAGTGGCCCGCTGGCGATGACCTCACCGCCGTGCTCGCCGGCAGCCGGACCGATGTCGACGACCCAGTCGGCCACGCGGATGGTCTCCTCGTCGTGCTCCACCACGATCAGGGTGTTGCCGATGTCACGCAGGCGAACGAGCGTGGCGATGAGCTTGGCGTTGTCCTTCTGATGCAAACCGATGGTGGGCTCGTCGAGGATGTACAGGACGCCCACCAGGCTGGAGCCGATCTGCGTGGCGAGTCGGATGCGCTGCGCCTCGCCGCCCGAGAGGGTGGAGCTGGTGCGGTCGATGGTGAGGTAGTCGAGCCCCACGTCGGCGAGGAACCCGAGGCGGTCGGCGATCTCCTTGTTGACCATCCTCGCGATGGCCATCTCGCGCTCGCTCAGGATCGCAGGCAGGCCTTCGACCCAGGCCAGCGCATCGCCCACGGACATGGCAGCGATGTCACTGATGTTGCGCTCCTCGATGGTCACGCCCAGGGCCGCGGGCTTGAGGCGCTTCCCGTCGCAGGTGGGACAGTGGCGCTCCACCATGTACTTCTCGAGCTCGCTTCGGATGTACTCGGATTCCGTCTCGCGATAGCGTCGCTCGAGGTTGGTGACCACGCCCTCGAACGTGGCGACATACGAGTTCTCGCCCCGGTCGTGCTTGTAGCGCACCTCGACCCTCTCGCTCTTGCGGGCGAAGAGCAGGTAGTCGAGCGCGTCGGCAGGCAGGTCCGCCACCGGGGCACGGTAGTCCCAGCCGTGGGCATCCATGATGGCCTTGGTGGTCTTGAGCCGCCACGACAGCTCGGTGGGCACCGTGCGCCAGGGCGCCATGGCTCCGTCGGGGATCGACCTGGAGCGGTCCGGGATGATGCGGTCCACCGCGAACTCCAGGCGGATGCCCAGGCCGGTACAGTCGGGACAGGCGCCGTGCGGTGAGTTGAACGAGAACGACCGCGGCTCCAGCTCGTCGATGGTGGTTCCGTCGTAGGCGCAGCTGTACTTCTCGCTGTAGCGCTGCTCGTCGAAGGCACCCTCGTCCGCCGGAGCGACGAGCATCACCCCCTCCCCCAGCCGCAGCGCGGTCTCGACCGAATCGGCCAGGCGGGCGGCGTCGGGGTCGGGACGGTCGGGTCCGAAGGCGTTGCCGTCGGCGTCGCTGTGGCGCACGACCAGGCGGTCCACGACGACCTCGATGGAGTGGCGCTTGTACTTGTCCAGCGTCGGGGCATCGTCGAGGTCCATCAGCTCGCCGTCCACGCGCACGCGCACGAAGCCCTGCCGTCGGGCCGCGGCGAAGACACGCTCGCCCTCCGTCTTGCGGTCCTTGATGAGCGGGCCCAGGACGAGGATGCGGCTGCCGTCGGGCAGTTGTCGGATGCGATCGGCGATCTGCTGCACGGTCATGCGCGCGATCTCGCGGCCGCACTCGGGGCAGTGCGGGTGCCCGACGCGCGCGAACAGCAGACGCAGGTGGTCGTAGATCTCGGTCACGGTGCCGACCGTGGAACGCGGGTTGCGCGAGGCGCCCTTCTGGTCGATGGAGATGGCCGGGGACAGGCCGTCGATCTGGTCGACGTCAGGTTTCTCCATCTGTCCCAGGAACTGCCGCGCATAGGCGGACAGCGACTCCACATAGCGGCGCTGGCCCTCGGCGTAGATGGTGTCGAAGGCCAGGCTGGACTTGCCGCTGCCGGACAGCCCGGTGATGACGATCAGTCGGTCTCGTGGCAGCTCGACATCGATGTTCTTGAGATTGTGTTCGCGGGCGCCGCGAACGACGAGACGGTCTTGGGGCACGGGTGCAGTCTAGTGCAGACGCGGACGATAGACCAGACGTTCTAAACCAGGACGCCTCAGGAGTGCTGCGATGAGGTCGATGCCTCGTCGCCGGTCGGGTCGGCCGGCGGGTCGGCCGGCTCGTCCCCGGCCACTGCCCGCTCCGGACTCGCCTCGCGCGGCGCCAGGAATGCGTTGGCGAGGAAGCCGGTCAGCGTCCCGAAGACGCCCACGCCGACGATGATGATGCCCGAGCCGAAGAGTCGACCCAGCTCCGTCACCGGGTACTGGTCGCCGTAGCCGACCGTGGACATCGTCACGATGACGTACCACGCCGCGTCCCCGGCCGTGGTGATGTTGGCGTCCGGGCTGGAGCGCTCGGCCCACAGGACCAGGAGGCTCCCGAACTCCAGGACGAGGATGGCGAGGAGCAGCACCAGGAGCAGGCCGCCGGTGGCCCGGTTGCGGAAGAACATCGTCAACGCCCGCTCGAGCCCGCCCATGCGACGCACGATGCGCATCACGCGCAGGATGCGCAGCACGCGCGCGATGCGCAGCATGGGGACGATGCTGATGAGGTCGAGCCAGCCTCGTCCCCGGACCAGGTAGGCGCGATCATCGGTCGCGATCCTCAAGCGGCGGACGAGATCGATGACGAAGACGATGACCAGGATGCCATCCATGATGGACACGACCTGGGTGAGGTCGGGGCTGCGGATGATGATCGCCAACACGAGGTTGAGGATCGACAGGAGCGCACAGCCCAGGACGAAGATCTCCCAGGGCATGCTGAGCAGGACCTGGCCGTCCTCGGTCTGGCTGTTCCAGGGGATCTCCCCGGTATCGACGTCCCTGGTCACGCCCTGCCCCCGGTCTCGGCTGGAATCACGCTTGATACGGTAGCGGGGCCGTGGCGCCGAGGGCAGTCGGTCCTGACTGGCGCTCGGCGCGCGCCCGCGAGCGTCGTGTCAGCCGGCGGCACCGGCCCCGACCGCCTGGCCGGCCGCGTGCTGATGCAGTGCCACCTCATCCTCGTGGGCAACGGGCATGAGGTCGAACGTGACCTTTCGCACGGTCCCCGTGAAGGCGTAGGGCGCACGGTCCTCGTACGCCAGGTCCACGACGCCACCGTTGTCGCGGCCCATGTCCATCCCGGCGTAGGTGCTGAAGATGAGCGAGATCGTCCTGTCGATCCGTCCCTCGCCGATCTGGCGATCGTCGGCCCACAGCGTCACGCTGCCGCCGGAGCCCGGCCTCGGTTCATCGATCTCGAAGAGCATCTTCAGCGTCACGTCGCCCGTCGGGATCGGCTCTGACGAGGTCTGCCTGTAGGTGTCGATGCCGAGGTACTGGTAGGTGTGGTTCAGGCGGCCGTCCTCGTCGACCCAGAGCGCGAACCCGCCGATGAAGTCCGCGTAGGCCACGATGACGCCCTCGGCTCCGCCGTCGGGCACGTGCACCTCGCCTTCGATGGCGTACGAGCGACCGACGATGCGCGGGGTGACCGGCGTCTGGACGTTCTGCACGTCACCGGCGAACTCGAAGCGGGTCCGGGTGGGCATCGGTGGCAGCATCCCGAAGAAGACCGAGAACCCGCCGAGGAGCGGCAGGACCTTGTGCCGCTCGGCCTCCTGCCACCACAGGGCCTTGAGCTCCTCGAGCTTGTCGGGCCGCTCGGCTGCCAGGTCGTGGGCCTGGCTGAAGTCATCGGGCAGGTGGTAGAGCTGCCAGGTGTCCTGCTCGGGGTTCCAATCCCCGCCCGGAGCGAAGTGCTTCAGCGTGGCGGGCGTGAAGTCCCACGGCAGCTTGTCGAGCTTGGCCCCAGCCCACCAGCCGTCCTTGTAGATGGCCCGGCTGCCGTACATCTCGAAGTACTGGACGGTGTGCTGCTCGGGTGCCCCCGCGTCATCGAAGGCATAGGCGAAGCTGGTGCCGTCCATCGGCTCCTGGGCGAGGCCATCCACGGTGGTCGGCTCAGGGATGCCCGCAAGCTCCAGGATCGTCGGCGCCACGTCGATGCAGTGCGTGAACTGGCTGCGGATGGCATCGTCGGCTGCGATGCGCCGCGGCCAGGCCACCACCATGGGGTCGCGGGTACCGCCGAGGTGGCTGGCCATCTGCTTGCCCCACGGGAACGGCGTGTTGTTGGCATGTGCCCAGGCGGCCGCGAAGTGTGGCGCGGTGTGGAAGCCGCCGAGCTCGTCGATGCCGCCCCACTTCTCGATCAGGCCGAGCTGCTCATCCGCGTCGAGCACCTCTCCGTTGAAGAACGTGGTCTCGTTGAACGAGCCGGTGAGGGTGCCCTCCATGCTGGCCCCGTTGTCACCCCAGATGTAGATGACGAGGGTGTCGTCCAGCTCGCCCATCTGCTCGATCGCGTCGAGCAGGCGGCCGACGTTCCAGTCGGCGTTCTCGGAGTAGCCCGCGAAGACCTCCATCTGGCGTGCATAGAGCTTCTTCTGGGTCTCGCTGAGCGAATCCCAGGCTGGCAACAGGTCGGGGCGCGCAGACAGCTCGGTGCCCTCGGGGACCAGGCCCAGCTCGATCTGGCGTTTCAGCGTCCGCTCTCGGTAGGCGTCCCAGCCGTCGTCGAACACCCCCGTGTACTTGTCCGCCCATTCCTTGGCCACGTGGTGCGGCGCGTGCGAGCAGCCGGTCGAGTAGTACATCATCCAGGGCTTGTCGGGATCGTGGGCCCGCACCGAGTGCACCCACTCGACGGCCTTGTCGGTGATGTCGTCGGGGAAGTAGTAGGTCTTGCCATCTTCGCCCTCGGGCACGCCGAGCGTGGAGTTGTCCTGCGTGATGACGGGGTCGTACTGGCCGGCGGCGCCGGTGAGGAAGCCCCACCAATGGTCGAAACCCCAGCCCAGAGGCCAGTGGTCGAACGAGCCGGCCGCCCCCATCTCGTGGCCCGGCGTCATATGCCACTTGCCGAAGCCAGCGGTGACGTAGCCGTTCTCCTTGAGGATGCGCGGCAGGGCCGTGCAGCTCCGGGGACGCGTGCCGGTGTAGCCGGGGAACGGGCCCGGGAACTCGGCGATGCCGCCCATGCCCACCCGGTGGTGATTGCGGCCGGTGAGCATGGCGGCGCGCGTCGGCGAGCATACGGCCGTGACGTGGAACGCATTGAAGGTCTGACCCATGCGGCCGACGCGCTCGAGCGTGGGCGTGGCGATGTCGCCGCCAAAGGAGGTGGGCCCGCCGAACCCGGCATCGTCGATGAGCACGAGCAGCACGTTCGGTGCGTTCTCCGGTGCCTTGGCTCCGGGGATGAACGACCAGTCTGCGGCCGATCCGTCGATCGTGCGGCCGATGGCGCCGCCGAAGGAACGATCGGGGATGGGCAGGCTGGTCCGGTCGGGGCTGAACTTGCCCATCGCCTCGGTCAGCGAGTCCTTGAGCGCCGCGGTGCCCCTGGCGTCCGTCTGCACGACCGACTTGGCGGGCGATCCCGGCAGCGCCCGCTCGACAGCCAGTCGCTGGTCGCTGTCGAACATGGTGATGATGGCAGCGGTGCCGGGCTTCATCGCCTCACCCAGCTTGTCGTGCAGCCCGCTTTCGAGCTTGTGGTTGGCGAACCTGCCCACGATGGCGCCGCCGGCAGCGCCGACGACGACAGAGGCCAACAACGGTGGTGCGGCCAATCCCACGAGGAGGCCGACGGCACCGCCCCAGCCGGCCCCCTTGCGCCCCAGGTGGTCGCCCGTCTGCTGCACGCTGACATTGCCGTCCGCGTCGTGAGCCACGAGGATGGCCGCCTCGAGCGACACGTGCTTCGCCTGCACCTGCGCGATGAGCGCATCGAAGTCGGCGCTGGCAGTCTCCACCGCCTGGTACCCGGCGACAAGGACGTCGGTCATCTGCTTGGCCATCGGTCGTTCCTCCTGCTGCCTGCGCCCTCCGATGTCGGGGCCCATCCCACCATCGGCCCGCGGGCGTCATGTCCCGCACCCTGTATTTCGCGTCCCCAGGCGGCCGCGGGCATCGCCCACAGCGGATGAAACCGTCACGAGGCCGACGACGAGGCCTTGCGCTCCACCATGGCCGGATGGGCGACGCTTCGGGAGGGGTGAACGCTGCTTCGATGCACCCACCCGGGGCAGACCGGCCGCGGCGCTCGAGGCTGGGGCCGTGGCGATGCCGCCGCTTCGGGTGCCTGTCGCGCAAGACGGGGTGACCGACCGCGGTCGAGTAGCTGCGGGAAGTGCCGGACGACGGGCGACTCGGTGCCGGAGGGCCATGCTACCCTCTTGACCATCGCACCTCGGGCATCGTCGGGGCCGAGATAGCAGTCTGCCCTGGGCGGTTCGCGGCCCACGAGGTGCGTGTGCGAAAGGCCGGCGCGGTCGTCTCCGTCAGAGCCCGACGCGCTCGCAAGGAGCAGCCGACACATGGCGTGGTCGTGCTGCTGAAGCCTGGGAGCAGTACACGTGCCGCCTTCCCCGACCGATCCACGCTCGTGACGATGGCGTCCAGCGCGTCGGGCTTCGGTGCCGTGCCGCCGGGCCATCCACGCGCTGTCGAGCGCACGGCATTGCTCGAGCGTATCGAGCGGCAGCGCCAGGCACCATTGGTGGTGGTCACCGCTCCCGCGGGCTACGGCAAGACCACGTGCCTGCTACACCTCGCCGCGCGTGGCGGTCGGTCGGCCTACCTGCGTGTCACGGAGAGCCACGACGACCCTGCTGTCCTGATGCACGACCTGGCGGTGGCACTCGGGACGGTGGTGCCCTTGCCAGATGGGTTGATGCGCCGCCTCTCGGACGGCAGCCTCGAGCCGGGGCTGCAGGCTGCGTCACGTCTGGCCGAGGCCATCGGCGATATCGGGGGCACGGCGCTGCTGCTGCTGGACGACATCCACGTGCTACGCGACAGGCGCGTCGTCGATGCCCTCGGCATCTTCGTCGAGCTGCTGCCGTCCGAGTTCCGGATGGTGGTCGCCGGTCACGATGCCTCCGCCCTCAGGCTCGGACCAGCGCGCGCCTCTGGTCGGCTGATCGAGATCGGCGTGGCAGATCTCGCGTTCGGGCACGAGGAGACGCAGGCGCTCGCTGCGGCCCTTGGCCTCCGGCTCTCCGCGACCGAGGTCACAGCCATCAACGAGCAGACCCTGGGCTGGCCGGCCGCCATCGCGCTCGCGCTCAGCAGCTACTCCGCCAGCGCAGGGCGAGACGCTCAGCCTTCCGTCATCGCGAACCGCTCGGTCGCTGACTACGTCCGGACCGAGTTGCTCGACTCGCTCGACACCGAACGACGCCGTTGGCTGCTCCGCTCGTCGGTGCTGGACGTCATGACCGGTCCGCTGTGCGACGAAGCACTCGAGGTGACCGGTTCCCTGGGCTCGCTCCGCAGCCTCGAGCACTCGAGCGTGCTCATCCAGGCTGTCGACGCCCGCGCCGTCGAGTATCGCTATCACCCGCTGCTGCGGGACGTGCTGCAAGACGAGCTCGAAACCCAGATGCCCGGAGAGGCGCAGCGCATCACCGCGCGCGCAGCGCTGTCGCTTCATACGCGAGGCGAGTCGATCGCGGCCCTTGAGTACGCTCGACGATCAGAGGACCGCGATCTGATGGCGAAGCTCATGGCGCTGAACGTGTGGCCGCTGCACTGGACGGGTCGCATCGCCACGCTCGAGCGCTGGATCGACTGGTTCGACCGCGATGACATGCGCGACCGCTATGCGTCGGTCGCCGTGGTTGCCGGGTTCCTGTACGCCATCGACGGGCGCCGGCACCACGCCGAGCTGTGGCTCGCCGCGGCAGAGCACACCCGAGACCCCGGGCCGATGCCCGATGGGTCACCCGCAGAGGCATGGGTGGCCATCCTTCGCGGGATGATGATGCCGCACGGGGTCGACGCTGTCGCCGATGATGCCCGCATCGCGGAGGACGGCGTGCGGAGCGACAGCCCGTTCCTGCCTGGCGCCCGACTCCTCGCGGCCGTGGCGAGCTGGCTGGCTGGCGACCTCGACGAGGCGACCGTGCGTGCACAGGAGGCCCTCGACCTGGCCGAGTCACGCGGCGCCATGCCGGGTCTCGCCATGGCGACCGGTCTCGACGCCGTGCTGGCCCTCCGTGGCGGCAACTGGCCATTGGCAGGCGCACACATCGAGCAGGGACTGGCTCGGCTGGGCGCAGCGGGGCTCCTCGACTACGTCCTCAGCTGCCTGGTCCACGCCGTCGCCGCGCGACTGGCGGTGAGGTCGGGGTCCGCCGGTCAGGCACGTCATCACCTTGCCCAGGTGCACCGCCTGCGCCCACTGATGACCGCCTCGGTGCCCTGGCTCTCTGTCCTCGTGCGACTGGAGGCCATCGAGGCGCTGGTGGCCTTGCGCGACGTGGCCTCGGCCCGGACGCTCATGCGCGAGGCGGATGAGATCATGCGCATCCGACCAGGGCTGGGGATGCTGCTCGCCGAGGCCTCCGAGACGCGGGGGCGACTGGCGAAGCTTCAGGAAGCCGGCGACACTCGCTGGACATTGACGGCAGCTGAGCTGCGCGTGCTCCAGTACCTGCCCACCCACCTGACGTTCAGTGAGGTCGCAGACCGCCTCCACGTCTCGCCCCACACCGTCAAGTCCCAGGCGATGGCCATCTACGGCAAGCTCGGCGTCTCGTCGCGGCGCGCAGCGATCGAGACGGCGGTCGAGGTCGGGCTCCTCGACGGATCCGCGCTGCGCTTCCCGCTCGGCCCCGGCGCTTCGGGCGGCATCGGCTGAGCTGCCGCGTTTCACATCATCCGGGTGATGACGCTCCGGCCACGGGCGCAGATGCTCGGCCCCGGCCTCGGACGGTACGGGGAAGCCAGCCGACCATCACTGGAGGGATGTCCAGGTGCTCACCCGCTCGCAGGCATCGTTGCTCCGCCTCATCAGCATCGGCGATGAGTCCTCCATGCGGTCAGGGCCGGACGACACGGATCGCCCAGGCATGGCCCTGGACGACCGGACTGCATCGCTCGTGCGCCTGGCATCGTTGATCGCCGGAGGCGCGCCACTGCCGGCCTTCCAGCGAGAGGTGCACGCTGCCCTGGACGCGGGTGCCTCGATCGATGAGATCCTCTCGCTCCTGCTCGTCCTCTCCCAGCCGGCCGGTACCACGGCCGTCATCAGCGCGGCGCCCAAGCTGGCCATGGCCCTCGATTACGACGTCAATTCGGGCCTTGAAGACCTTGCGACCTAGCGCCGGTGTGGCTGGTGCACATGGATGGGAGCATCCGCGTCGGGTGCTCCCGCTCGTTCACGAAGCTGCCGGCTCCGCGGAGCGACCGACGTCGGGCAGGAGCATGGCCGCGCCCAGGAAGAAGCACACCGCACCCAGGAAGGTGAAGGCGTTGGCTGCAGCGACGTTCAGCAGCTCTCCATTCGCGGGATCGATGAAGGCGGCGATGGCGGAGATGCCGAAGGCGATGGACCCAACCATGTTGATCCAGGCGATGGCTGACTCGAGCGACGGGCGCCATCCATGCCTGAGCCCGTCGCGTGTCTCGAGGATGGCGAACGCGCTGGCGACGAGGAAGAGGATGGAGCCGATGGCATCCGGTGCCCAGACCAGGGCTTCCTGCTGCGAGATCGTCAGCGCCTCGCGCGTGCCCGCGAACGTCGTGAGGTTGAACCACAGCGTGCCCAGCAGTTGGGTCGAGGCCGCCCACCAACCCAGCGATGCCAGGCGGACGCCCAGCGGACGCCTGGTCCGGACCGTCCCGCGGACATCGTCGCCCGCATTGCTGGCCTCGAAGTACTGCAGGTACGCGGCGGCGGTGAAGAAGAGAGAGCCGACGAAGAAGACCCAGACCACGGCGCTGCCGACGGCCGCAGCGAAGGCTGGCACGGAGCCGAGGGCGAAGCACAGCGAGCCGATCATGAAGAGAACGGCGATCCACCAGCCACGTCGTCGTGGCTCGAGCCAGGGGAAGCCGGTGACCCGCTCGCGCGCCGTGGCCTCGATCAGGCCGTGGCCCTTACGATGGCGCCAGGCCGTGAAGACGACGTGCGTCCCGTCGGGCCGCCGCAGGACCATCGACATGATGAACGGGCCTACGTGGTGCCGATCAACGATGTCCCAGTCAGCTGGGGTCAACATGAAGGAGAGGGTAGCGACATGGTCATCAAGCGACTGACCGCGAGCGAATTGGCGAACGAGATCGTCGCGCCCGCGTACACGCACCGTACCGACCTGGGCCTGATGCCCAAGTACCGGCTGCCGGACCATGGCTCGGCGCCGGAGGTCGCGGAGCGACTCGTCTTCGACGAGCTGATGCTCGACGGCAATGCCCGCCTCAACCTGGCCACGTTCGTGACCACCTGGATGGAGCCTCAGGCCGAGGCGCTGATGAAGGCGGCCTTCGACAAGAACATGATCGACAAGGACGAGTATCCAGCGACGGCCGAGATCGAGCGCCGCTGCGTCAACATCGTGGCCGACTTGTTCCATGCGTCGGCAGACGGCGATGCCGTCGGCGTCTCGACGACCGGCTCGTCGGAGGCGGTGATGCTGGCCGGCCTGGCCATGAAGTGGCGCTGGCGCCAGCAGCGTGAGGCAGCCGGGAAGGACGCCAGCCGGCCCAACATGGTGCTGGGCTCCAACGTCCAGGTGGTATGGGAGAAGTTCTGTCGTTACTGGGACGTCGAGCCCAGGTACGTGCCCGTGACGAAGGGGCGCTACGTCATCTCACCCGACGACGTCGTCGCGCGCATCGACGAGAACACCATCGGCGCGGTCGCCATCCTGGGGACCACGTTCACCGGCGAGTACGAGCCCGTCGAAGCCATCCACGACGCGGTCGTGGCCAACAACGAGGCCGCCGGGCTGGACGTTCCCATCCACGTCGATGCAGCCTCGGGCGGGTTCGTGGCCCCCTTCCTGCAGCCGGATCTGCGCTGGGATTTCCGCCTGCCCAACGTCGTCTCCATCAACGTCTCGGGCCACAAGTATGGCCTCGTCTACCCCGGCATCGGCTTCGTCATCTGGCGAAGTCAGGACGACCTGTCCGAGGACCTCGTCTTCCACGTCAACTACCTCGGTGGCGACATGCCCACCTTCACGCTCAACTTCTCACGACCGGGCAACCAGATCGTCGGCCAGTACTACAACTTCCTGCGACTCGGTCGCACGGGCTATACGAGGGTGATGCAGACACTCCAGGGCATCGCCACGACGGTGGCCGAGAAGATCGGGGAGATGGGCCCCTTCTCGATCGTGAGCGACGGCACGGACATCCCGGTGCTCTCGTTCACGGTCCACGACGACCTGCCGTATACCGCCTTCGATGTCTCCCACCGCCTGCGGTACCACGGCTGGCAGGTGCCCGCGTACACGATGCCCGAGGACGCCACCGATGTCGTCGTCCTGCGCGTCGTCATCCGGGAGGGATTCACCCGGGACCTCGGAGAGGCGCTCATCCGTGACCTCAAGACGGCGACGGATGACCTCCAGTCCGACCCGCCCATCCGTTCGGCGACGCGCGCCGGCTTCGCGCACTAGGGGTCGCTGCGCGCGCGTAGGAGACGCCACCGTTCGGGCGGGCGGACCTCCTACGCGAGGCGGCGCTGCGGCCCGGTGGGCTCGTCCGGGACGTGGCTGCCCGGTCCGGCGGCCGCGCCGGCCGCTACCATCCGCCGGTGAGCCGTTTCAAGCTGCCGCCGTTCATCCATGAGGTCATCGACGACCCGCGCCAGCGCGGCATCCTCCTCGCCGGCTCGCTGGCGCTCTTCGCTGTCGGCCTGACGCCACGCGTCCTGTCGCCCGGTCTGCCGACCGCGCAGGAGGCCCTGCGCACGCAGCCCGAGCTGCAGAACCTGTTCGTGCTGCTGGCCTTCGCCTCGACGGCCACGATCCTGCTCGGCGGCCTGGCGAGTGACGTGCTGCGCCGCCGAGCGCTGCTGGTGGGCGGCCTGGCCGTGATGGCCGTCAGCTGCCTCGTGGCGCTGGTGTTCAGCAGCGGGGGCATCTTCTACGCGGCCAACTTCATCGGCATCGCAGCCTCCGGCCTGGTGCTGACCTATGGCATCGGCTCGGTGGCGATCGCCTACGAGGGCATCCCGCGAGCCACCGCGCTGGGCTTCGTCTACGGCGCCTTCGGGGCCGGCTCGGCAGCATCGCCGGCAGTGCTGACGCTCTTCCCCCGCCTGGTTCCGGGGGACGGGCCGGGTGTCCCCTCGAGCTTCACCTTCGACACGTGGCTGGCCTACGGCCTGACGGCCGTGGCTGCGGCCGTCGCGATGTGGGCGGCCTACCGCTTCGTGCCACGCATCCCCGGGAGCCTCCCGGCCCGCCGCGGGCTGGTCGCCGCGGTGGCGTTCTGGGCCATCTCCATCCTGGCCATCGTCAGCGGGGTGGTGGCCATCGGTGGAGAAGGCGGCGTGATCGTGCCCATCGGGCTCGTCATCGCCGGCGCGCTCGGGGTGGCGGCACTCGCCGTGCGGCGCGCCCGCACCGTCGCGGAGGCCGATGCGCTCAGAGTGGACCGCCGAGCCCTCGGAGCCGCGTTGGCCGTGGGTGTGGCGATCGGCTTCGCGCAGGCGGTCCCACTCATGCTGCTGCCGGTCGTCTTCGAGTATCCCCTCCGCTACGGCACGCTCTGGGCGATCTTCGCCATCGCGCCCTTCGCCGTCGCACTCCTCGTCTCGGGGCCTGTGGCAGGCATCATGCTCCGCCGCTTCGGCCCGCGAGCGATCATGTCGTCAGGCACGCTGGCGGTCGGTGTCGCCAACCTGCTGCTGGCTGCCGTGCTCGTCGCCATCGTGGGCTTCGTGCGCGACTTCTACCGGGTGAACCCCGACTCGGCCGAGGTCGCGCTCGGCGCCGCCCACTACCTCCTCTTCGTCGCGCCGCTGATCCTGGTCGGAGCAGGGTTCGTGCTCGGCACGACGGTGCGTACGGCCATCGTCTTCGCCAGCACGCCCCGTGGGCTGCCGGCCTCTGCCGCAGCCATCAACGAGGCCTCGGTCGGACTCGGATCACGCATCGGCATCGTGGTGGCCACGACGTTGCTGGCGACGACGGCTGTCGCCAGCGCGCGCGAGATCGCGGAACGCCGGGCTCCAGAAGCCGTGGACGCCCTCATGGCCGAGTTCGAACTGGCCCTGCGATCACTGGGTACGCCACGCTTCCGGGAGGTCTATGCCGCCGCGCTCGAGGGTGCCGAACCCGCCAAGGGCGCCGCCTACTCGGTGGCCTACCTCGACGGCGTCGTGGCCGCGCTCCTGGTGAGCGGCATCGTGGGCGTCCTCGGCGCGGTGCTGGCCTGGCTCCTCATCGGGCGACGAGACCCCATCCAGACGGTCTTCGACATGCAGGATGAACGCGGGACGGTGTCCGCGACAGGATCGCACCCCTCCGACTCATAGCCCGCGCCGTCCGGGGAGGATCCGACGCCAGCTCCAGGACCAGGCTGTCTTCGCCGACCTTGTCGTCGGCGCGGCGGCACAGACAGGGTCGTTGGACGCGGAGCGAGACGCGTCACTCAGTGTGCCAGCATGATCTCCAGCAGGATGACGACGACGCCGGCGCTGATGCCCACGGCGCCGACCATCACCTGTCGGCTGCGGCTGGCGCCGCCGCTGCCGGCCTGGTACGCACCCAGCACGAACAAGCCACCGACCGAGACCAGGATCGAGAGCTCGATCGCGAGCCGCAGCGAGAGGACGCCCACGCCGGCCAGGGAGATGAGGGCCGTGGGCACCAGCAGCGACACCAGCAGGGGGATGTTGTCGGCGACGAGGATGTGCCGCTCGGCGTGCGAGAGCCAGCGCCCCTTCTGCCCGACCTCGGCGACCAGGGCCGCATAGAGATGCGTGATCAGCAGCACCAGCATGCCGCCCCACAGCACCAGCAGAGCCTCGCCAGCGTCGGCGGCGCCAGCGAGGTCGGCGACCAACGTGCTGGTGAGGATGACCAGGCCATAGACCGCGTGCGCGCTTCGTTCTCGCTGTCGGAACGCCTGCTCGTCCGGCTCGCGCTGGTCCTCCGCGCTCACGGCCGACGCCGAGG
>CAVORC010000002.1:0-19530 GCA_963698505.1 uncultured Chloroflexia bacterium
CTCGTGGGCGCCTGCTGGCACTGGTCGGCAAGGGCGTGACCTTCGACACCGGCGGCATCAGCCTGAAGCCACCGCCGAACATGGGCGAGATGAAGACGGACAAGACCGGCGCCTGCACCGTCTTGAATGCCATCGCGACGGTGGCGCAGCTGGCCCCGGAGCTCCCCCTGCTGGCGGTCGCACCGGCGGTCGAGAACATGCCCGGGCCCTACTCGAGCCGCCCCGGTGATGTGATCCGCGCGTTGAACGGCAAGACCGTCGAGATCACCAACACCGACGCCGAAGGGCGGCTGATCCTGGGAGATGCCCTGACGTGGGCGGAGCGCCAGGGGGCCACGCACCTCGTCGACGTGGCGACCCTGACCGGCGCCATGGCACGGGCATTGGGTCGCTACATGACCGGCGGTTTCGGCGACGATGACGAGTGGTGGCAGGAGGTCGCCGCGGCCGCTGGGCGCCAGGGCGAGCCGTTGTGGCGCATGCCCATCATCGCCGAGCTGCGCAAGGACATCGACTCGCCCTTTGCCGACATGGCCAACACTGGGCCGGCCGAAGGCGGCGCCATCACCGCGGCGTTGTTCCTGAAGGAGTTCGTCAGCGTGCCGTGGGTCCATCTGGACATCGCCGGTACGGCCTTCCTCGACAAGGTCGACGCCTTCTCGACCAAGGGTGCCACCGGCGTGATGCATGCGACGCTGGTCGAGCTGGCCCTGGCGCAGGGATAGCGGCGGACGGGGCCGGTCGGGTTAGGGCTGGAGCACTGCCGCCAGCACGCCGGCACCGATCAGCGCAGGACCGAACGGGATGGCCGTCTTGAGTGAGACGCGGCGCGTGAGGATCAGCAGCAGCACGACCGTGGCGAACCCCACGCTCGCTGCCAGGAAGCCGATGAACAGCTGCGAGAGGCCGAACAGCAGGCCCAGGCTCACGGCCAGCTTGAGGTCACCCATGCCGAGGGCACCGCGGAAGATGCGATCGGTCAGGGCCAGGACACCCGGTGCCAGCACCGCGCCCAGGATGGCCGTGAGGTCGCCATCGGCCAGCAGCAGCTGCGTCTTGCCGGCGAGGATGGGGTTCAGGCCGAGCAGCGTGACCACGGCGGCATAGCCGATGAGCGGGAGCGTGATCAGGTCCGGCAGCAGGCGCTGGTCGAGGTCGGTCGCCAGCAGCAGCATGAGCGCCGCCACGTACAGGCCGAGGACCAGCAGGTCGCCGGGCTCGCTCCAGCGCCAGGCGAGCAGGCCGAACGAGGTGGCACTGCCGAGGATGACCACCGGCGTGCGCCAGTCGAGCGCGCGGACGGCGCCATCCTCGTGGACCGGCCAGCGGGCAGCCAGGCGATTGGCGCCCAGGCCGAAGACGGCGCCCAGGGCAGCCGCGAGGAGCACAGCGGGATCCATGCCCGGAGCGTGCCTTAGGTGGTGCCGTGGTGCACCGGCTCGAACGTACTAGCCGCGGGGCCGGGGCTCCAGGGTTTGCGGCATGCGCGTCGGGGGAGTAGCATGTCGCCGACGACCGAGTGCCGTGTTCGGTCCGCCCCCGTGCCCGGGGTGCTGCGTACGGCAGCAAGTGGGAGTTGCATAGTCGAATCGTGCCTAGCGTGAATGCGCGAGCACAGGGGGCCGCCGTGTCTTGGTCCCGCCTGTTCGTGCTCCTCTTCGTCCTGATCCTCGCCGTCCCCGTCGTTTCGACGAGCCCGGTCGAAGGCGCCAGCCTCAAGGATCAGATCGCCGCGGCCAAGGAGCGGCAGGCGGCGCTGACGAAGTCGATCGAGCAGTCCGAGCGCCTGGTGGCGCAGCTCAAGTCGGAGGAGGAGCAGACCAAGCGCGACCTCGACGCCACGACCGAGCAGCTCAAGGACATCCGCGCCGACCAGGAAGCGGTGAAGGCGCGCATCAAGAAGGTCCAGGAGCGGCTCAAGCGCATCGAGGAACGGCACGCTGCCCTGGTCGAGGAGCAGCGCCAGACCGACTTCACGCTGGGCCTGCTGGAGCAGGAGTTGGCCAACGGAGAGTCCGACCTCAAGGCTCGGCGCGAGGCCTTCGCTCTCCGCCTGACGGAGGCGTACCGCGCGGAGAACGCCACGTTGCTCGACCAGTTCTTCACCGCCGAGTCGTTCTCCGACGCACTCACCGACGCCTCCGCCTATCTCTCCTACGGCGAGCAGGACGCTCAGCTGGCACGACAGATCACGCAGGACCAGCAGGCACTCGACTCGCTTCGACTGCTGACCACCTCCACCCGCCTGCGCACCGACCAGCTGCGGCGCGAGACGCTCGACACGCAGGAGCAGGTCGTGGCGCTGCGCGAGCAGCTGCGGGAGGCCAAGCAACGTCTGGCGCAGCTGCGGGCGCGGACCGAGCGGGCGCGCGACCGCCAGCGGGCCGCCATCCTGCGCATCGCCAAGAACAAGAAGCAGGCCATGCGCATGGTGGCCAAGCAGCAGGCGGCGCGCAACGCGCTGATGCGCAACATCCGCAACAAGGTCGCCGCCATGCAGGCGCGGGCCAGTGCGCAGTTCGGCGGCGTGGCGCCCACCGGCAGCAGCGGCCGCTTCGATTGGCCCACCCGTGGCGCCATCAGCCAGGGATACGGCTGCACCGGCTACTACATCAACCCGCCGCGCGGCTCCTGCCCGCACTTCCACGACGGCATCGACATCGCCAACGGCTCGGGCACACCCATCTACGCGGCTGCCAGTGGCGTCGTCGCGTTCATCGGCTGGAACCCCTACGAGTACAACCCGGCGTTCATCGTGGTCATCGCCCACGGCGGCGGCATCTCCACGCTCTATGCGCACATGCTGGCCACCTACCCGGTGAGCGTGGGCCAGTCGGTGCGCAAGGGCCAACGCATCGGCAGCATGGGCAATACCGGCGGCAGCTTCGGCAGCCACCTGCACTTCGAGGTCTGGGCCGGCGGCGACTGGGCGCCCGTCAACCCCTACGCCTACCTGCCCTAGGCCGGCCGGCTAGCGATCCTTCAACACCCACACCTGTCCGCCGTAGCCCGCGACCCACAGCGTGTTCGTGGCGTCGTCATGCGTGACGCCGATGGGGTGGTAGCCGAGGTACACCGTCTGCAGCACCTTCAGATCGCGGGCGCGCAGCTTCACCAGCGTGCCGGGGTAGTAGTCGACGACGTAGAGCGAGCGGCCGTCCTCGGCTGAGACCGTCGTGCGGGGCTCGGTCAGCGGTTTGCTCCGGGCCACCACCTTGCGCTTGCGGGTGTCGTAGCGGAGGACCTGGCCGTCGACCTTGCGCTTGCTGTCGACGCCTTCCGAGGTGATGTACAGGTAGCGGCCACCGGGGCTCATCACCAGGTGACGCGGCCGCACACCGACGGCACCGATGTCGCGTCTCACGCGGAAGCGGCGCATGTCGATGACCAGCAGGCGATCCTCGCCTGCCAGCGTCACGTAGGCCGTCCTGCTGTCTGGCGAGAAGGCGATGCCGCGAGGAGCCACTCCGGCGTCGATGCGGCGAACCTCCCGGCCGCTTCGCAGGTCGACCACGCTGACGTCCCACGAGCACCAGTTGCCCACGAGCAGGTAGCGGCCATCGGGTGTCACCGCGAGGTACTTGGGGACGCGGCCCACCTTGAACACGTCCACCTTGCGCAAGGTCCTGGTGTTGATGGCGTAGACGAAGCCCGGGTCGATGGGATCGGAGTCTGTGCAGAGGTCGAAGCCCGGCCGCCTGAAGCCCGGCCCGTACATCGAGTAGTTGGAGATGTACATGCGCTTTCGCCCCGGGTCGAGCGCGGCCTCGACGGGCGCACCTCGGACCTTGTGCTCGTACCGCCCATAGCCGAACTTCGAGAGGTCGACCGAGTCGTCGATGACCTTGATGCGCTTGTAGCGGCGGTTGAAGACGGTGACGCTGTGGCCGTACATCATGTTCATGGCGAAGATCTTGCCGTTCTGGGCCGACACGATGGACTTGGGCGTGATGCCGCCGCTGATGGTCTGCAGCAGGGTGAGTCGCCGCCGATCGGAAGGCTTGGCATCGAGCCGCCGCTGCCGGCGCTCTTTGCGGCTCAGCTCGTCGACGGGCCCGGGCGTGCGATCGGTCGCCGCCGCCAGGCCGTCGAGGGATCGCAGCGCGGCCGCCAGCGCAGCGCCCAGGTGGTCGCCGATGCGCTCGATGGTCGCCGCCAGGTCCAGGGCAGCGCGGCCGTCGCCGGCTTCGGCCGTCGGTCCATTCGTGGCAGCCGCGACCATCGCCGTCGGCGCGGTGTCGCTACCAGCGGCGGAGGGTGCGGCGACGACGATCAGGGTGCTCAGTACGGGGGCGAGCAGGCGGTGGCTGCGGGGCACGATCGGGCCTCAGGCGGTTTCCCTGCGACTAGGCTAGCGATTGCGCGCGTCAGCGTCCGGCCCGTCGGGGGTCGATGGTGCGGAAGCCTCGGCTGACCTCCCAGTGGACGTGCGGCCCGGTGCTGCGACCGGTGCTTCCGACACGGCCGATCAGGTCGCCCCGCTCGACGCGCTGACCGGCGCGGACCAGCCGGCGCGGTAGCAGATGGCCGTAGATCGTCTCGTATCCCCGGGCGTGCCCGATGATGACGACGTAGGCACGCGAGCCGGCGTCCCACGGGTTGCGGCCGACGTAGGCGACGTAGCCATCGGCCGAGGCACGCACCGGGGCGCCACGGCGCGCCGCGATGTCGATGCCGTCGTGGAAGTGCCGGCAGCCGCCGCGGCGTGGGTTCGTGCCGTAGCCGGTGCACCCGTAGCGCTGACTGATGGTCCCCCGCGCGGGGGCGCTGAAGCCCTTGACCGATGCGAGCCTCAGGCGCTGGTCGGCGCGCAGCTGCGAGAGCGCCACCATCTGGCTGATGGCGGCGCTGAGCTTGTCTTCGGCCCGTTCGCGGGCGGCCCTACGCGCCTGGATACGGGACGCGCTGACCTTCGTCCAGCGCGATTGCTTGACCTTGCGGGCCCGCTCCACCTTGCGTTCCAAGGCCCGAGTCTGCCGCGCCAGCTGCCCGCTCTTCTGCTCCAGCGCGCGGATCTGCTTGCGCAGTCGTGGTTTGTCGAGGCGTTGGGTGCCAGCAGGATTGGGCCGCACGGACACCGCGCGAGCGAAGGTGAACCTGGCACTCTCGAGGCGCGTGCTCGTCCGTTCAAGCTTGGAACGCGCTCGGTCGCGGCGCGCGATGGCCTTCTCGAGGGCGCGCTTGGCCGCCTTGAGCCGCGTCGCATGCTGTTGGCGTTGCTTCTGCAGGCGCCTGATCTGTCTGTCGGCGCGCAGCATGGTGGCCTCGGCCTGCTGCTGGCGTTGACGCAGGGCGGCGCCCGGCGCCGCAGCACCGGCCTCCGCCGGCGGGGCGGCGATGGCGTCGACCGACAGCACCAGGGCCAGCACCAGGATCGGCGTCAGCAGGCGCCAGGCGAACTCGGCACGGGAGCGCGCTCGGGATGCTCGGACCATGCTGTCGATGCTCGCCAGACGCGGTGTCCGTCGGCACCACCCAGGGGTGGGACCCCCGGGGTACGAAGGGTCCAGCGGCCAGAGCGACGTCAGCGGCCAGAGGGACGTCAGCGGCCAGAGGGACGTCAGCGCCCAGGAGAACGTCAGGGGCTAGAGGAAGGCCAGCGGGTTCACGATGCCACCTCCGCGTCGCAGCTCGAAGTGGAGATGCACGCCAGTGCTGCGCCCCGTGTTGCCCATGTAGCCGATGACCTCACCACGGTGCACGAGCTGCCCCACGCGCACCTGGCGCGACGGCAGGACATGGCCATAGAGGGACTCGTAGCCGCCCGGGTGGGCTACCACGACCATGAAGGCTCGCCCCTCCTGGTCCCACGGGTTCCAGCCCACGTAGCTGACGACACCGACCGCCGCCGCCCGGATGGCCGTGCCGCGATAGCCGCTGATGTCCAGCCCGTCGTGGAAGTGACGGCATGAGCCGCGTGCCGGGTTGAGGCGGAAGCCGGTGCACCCGAAGGTCTGGCTGATGCGTCCGCGCGCGGGCCAGGTGAACCCACTATTCACGCCGGGACGGACGCTCGTCTTCTTGGCCACCCGGCGCTGCGCCAGCCGCGACATCGATAGGATGCGGCCGCCCAGGGCGGCTTCAGCGCCCTCGCGCCGCGCGACGGCGCCGCGCTGCCGGGCGTGGATGGCCGCGAGGGCATTGCGCTTGACGCGCACCTGGCGACTGATCCGTCGCGCGCGCTGCCGGGCCTGCTTGAAGCTCCGGTCAGCCTTGCGTACCTGGCGCTCGAGGGTGACGACGTCCTGCACGCTCGCCGGTCGCAGGAACGGCGCGGGCACGCCCAGGGTGGAGGAGCTGAGGAAGCCGAGGTCGATGTCGTCGCGGCGCACCGCAGGGGACTCCGGATCGGCGACGGGATCACCTGGCTGGGTGAGGACCAGGATGGCGCTGGCTGCGTCGGGCGGCGGCGGAGGCTCGAAGGCGGGCGTGGCCAGCGCGAGACGAGCGTTTCGCAGCCGTGTGCGCGTGTCGGCCAGTCGCCGCTTGGTGTCGCCACGACGAGCGACCGCCGCGCGCAGGTTGCGCCGCGCCTTCTGGAGGGCCCGCCTGGTCTGCTTCTGCGCGCGCTTGAGCGCCCGCACCTCCCCGTCCGCCGCACGCATCATGCTCTCGTAGTAGATCTGGCTGGCGCGCGTGGCCGCGATGTCCCGCGTCCAGTTGCGCCCCTCGACCGGCGCGGCGGAGGCCACTCCCAGCGTGCCCAGCAGGACGAGCACGAGGGCCCCGACGAACAGGCGCCGGTGATGGTGGTGCGGGTGCGCCGCACGCGTCACGATGGCAGGCACAGCGTCGTCTCTCCCGTTGCAGCTCGCGGTGCTCGACAGGTCCCGCACCGCTGGTGGGCACCAGCGCGGGGAGCGACCGCAGAGCGATGCTAGGAAGGGAGCGTCCACGCCGGATGTGGGGCATGGGTATCGGGGTCCCGGTGACCATCGGGTGGGGCGCGGGCCGCGGGTGCGTCAGGCGTGGGCTGCATGAAGCCGCCACGGACCACCATGCGAGCGGTGTAGCATCGGACCCGTGAGCCGAACATTGGCGGTCGTTCTTGCCGGCGGCGAGGGGGAGCGCCTCTCCCTGCTCTCCGGGGTCCGCGCCAAGCCCGCTGTGCCCTTCGCGGGCAAGTTCCGCATCATCGACTTCACGCTCTCCAACTGCGTCAACTCCGGGTTGACCAACGTGATCGTGCTGACGCAGTACGCACCGATGTCGCTCAACGATCACATCGGGGCCGGCCGTCCGTGGGACCTTGACCGCAACAGTGGCGGCATCCGCATCTTCCAGCCCTTCCTGTCGCGCGGCCGTCCGCGCGAGTGGTACCAGGGCACCGCGGATGCGGTCGCCGCCAACCTCGATGCCATCCACCAGTCGGGCGCGGACATCGTGCTCGTGCTGGCGGGCGACCACATCTACAAGATGGACTACGGGCCGTTCATCCAGCAGCACCGTCGCAAGCGTGCCGACGTCACCATCGCCGCCAAGCCGGTGCCCATGGAGGACACCCACCGCTTCGGCGTGCTGGCACTCGATGACAGCGATGCGGTCGTGGACTGGCAGGAGAAATCGCGCCAGGCGCGCAGCAACCTGGCCAGCCTCGGGATCTACGTCTTCAGCCGCAAGGCCCTGGACAAGTGGCTGGGCGAAGGCCGTCACGACTTCGGCAAGAACATCATCCCGGCGATGCTGGAAGCCGGTGCCCGGGTCTACGGCCACCGCTTCGAGGGCTACTGGCAGGACGTGGGAACGGTGCACAGCTACTGGGAAGCCCAGATGGAGCTGCTCGACGATCACCCGCCGCTCGACCTCTACGACCGCGACTGGGTGGTGCACACGCGTTCCGAGGAGCGTGCGCCGGCGCGCATCGGCTCCACCGCCAACGTCCACCGCAGCCTCATCAGCCACGGCTGCATCATCGCGGGGACGGTCGAGCGATCGGTCCTCTCGCCCGGTGTCCGGGTAGACCCTGGTGCCATCGTGCGCGACAGCGTGATCATGTTCGACACGCATATCCGCGCCGGTGCCGTGGTGGACCGCGCCATCCTCGACAAGGAGGTGAACGTCGGGCCCAATGCCATCGTGGGCACGGGCAACGACTTCGACACGCCCAACGTCGACGAGCCCGAGCGCCTCAACACCGGCATCACCGTCATCGGCAAGCGCGCCGTCATCCCGGCGTCCGCGCGCATCGGGCGCAACGTCCGCATCGGCGGCGATGTACGGCCTGCCGACTTCCGGTCCAAGCGTGTCCCGAGCGGTGGCAGCGTCGAACACAAGGCGCGCCGCACCCGCGCCCGAAAGACCTGACCGACCCACTGGTGCCGACCGTCGCGGCCGCGAGCGTGGATGCCTGGCTCGCCGAGCTCGGACTGGAGCCCATCGACCGCGGCGAGCGCGACGGCATCAGCAGCTGGGACCTGCGGCTCGACGGACAGCGCCGGGCTGACATCCGTCTCACGCTCATCCTCGACCCCGCCAGCGCGATGCTGCTGTGGGTGCACTACGCCCCGCCGCTGAACGATTCCTTCCGGGTCTCCTACCGGCAGTTCCTGCGCTGGAACGATGAGCTGCCCTTCGTCAAGTTCGCGCTCTCGGCCGACGACCGCCCGGTGCTGACCACCGAGCTGCCGCTGTCGAGCCTCGACCGGGATGCCCTGGGTGTCGCCATCGGGCGACTGCTGGCGGTCTGTGACCTGACGCTCGACCGCGCGGTGGTGTGGCTCTTTCCCGGGGCGAGGAAGGCGCCGACGATGGATCGACCGTCACGCCAGGCCGCGCTGTTCGAGCGCTATGCGTCGGAGCTGGCCGAGCTGCTGGGGACCGACACCGATGCCGGACGCCTGGTCCTGAGCGATGACCGGGACTAGGCTCGGCACGCTCGGATCGTCTTCGCTGCGCCTCGTGCAGTCGCTACACTTGCGCAGCTGATGGAAAGCGTGACCCGGGAACGCCGCAGACCTTCGACCGACGTCCTGAGCGGAGATTCCGCCGACGTCTACTTCCGGCGCGCCGAGGAGATCCTCGAGGGCGAGGGCATGGACCCCGTCGTGGTGATGGAGGTCTTCTCCCGTGCGGAGGGCATCCTGTGCGGCATCGACGAGGCCAAGGTCCTGCTGGCGTCCGTGCTCGTCGAGAGCGGCGAGGACCACGTCGTCGAATCGCTCGCCGACGGCGACACCTTCTCGCCCAAGGAGATCGTCATGCGCATCAGGGCGCGCTACCGCGCCTTCGGCCTCTACGAGACGGCCATCCTGGGCATGCTGGCGCAGTCGACGGGCTGGGCCAACGCGGCGCGTGAGTGCGTGACGGCAGCATCGCCCCAGCCGGTCATCTCCTTCGGGGCCCGTCACGTCCATCCCCACATCACCGACGCGCTCGACTACGCCGCCATCGTGGGCGGCTGCGTCGGCGCCTCGACGCCGGCCGGCGCGCGCCTGGCTGGCCTGGCGCCGACGGGCACCATGCCGCACTCGCTGGTGCTGGTCATCGGCGATACGGTCCGCGCCGCCGAGGCCTTCGACCGCCATGTCGCGGCAGATGTCCCGCGCATCGTGCTGGTCGACACGTTCAAGGATGAGGCCGAGGAGTCGCTGCGCGTGGCCCATGCCCTCGGCGACCGCCTGTACGGCGTGCGGCTCGACACGCCCTCGGAGCGCGGCCGGGTCACGGCCGACCTGGTCATGGAGGTCCGTGCGCGGCTCGACCTTGATGGCTTCGAGCACGTCAAGATCATCGTCTCCGGCGGGCTCACGCCCGACCGCATCTGGTACTTCAAGGATGCCGGCGCGCCCGTCGACTACTTCGCGGTCGGCAGCTACATCAGCGGTGCCTCGCCCATCGACTTCACCGGCGACCTCAAGGAGATCGACGGCGTCGCCATCGCCAAGCGCGGCCGCATCCCGGGCATCACGCCCAGCCCCCGCCTCGGAGTGGTCGACCTTCGGGAGTGGCTACCCGGGTAGCTCTCCAGCGTCTGCCAGTCGCGCCAGCCGCAGCAGGCCCACCAGCGTCTTGGCGTCGTGGATCTCTCCGTCCTCGGCCATGGCCACGGCCTCGCGCCAGGGCATGCGGACCAGGTCGAGGTACTCGTCGACGTCCGGTCCGCGGTAGTCGTCCAGCCGCGCCAGGTCCGTGGCCAGGTACAGGTGCATCAGCTCGTCGGTGAAGCCGGGAGCGGTCCAGAAGCGGCCCAGGGAGCGCCACGTGGCGGCGCGGTAGCCGGTCTCCTCGGCGAGCTCGCGCGGGGCGGCATCCTCGGGGTCCTCGACGCTGCCGTCGGGTGACCGGTCGAGGGTGCCGGCCGGCAGCTCCAGCAGCACCTGTGCCACGGGCGTGCGGTACTGCCGCACCATCAGCACGTCCTCGCCGTCGAGCGGTACGACGCCCACGGCGCCGGGGTGCTCCACGACCTCCCGCGGGTGCTGCTTGCCCCTGGCGTCCTCGATGGTGTCGACACGGAAGGTGATGAAGCGGCCACGATGCAGCACGCGCCGCTCCACGGTGGTCTCGATGAGGTGTTCGTCGGTCATGTGCGCAGCATACGCGCAGGCCATCCTGACGAGCTCCGCGGCTCAGGCCCCGCCGCCGAGCCTCGTGCGCTGACGTTCGCTGTCGTGTGGTGCGAAGCGGCCCGGTCGCGGGCGGTGCGTGCTGTCAAACCCCGTCCTAGTACCACTGCGCCATGGAGGTGACGCGTGTGACCGCGAGCATGCGGAGCGTCAGGAACCTCCCTCCCGACCGAGCCCCGAGCACTCGCAACCACCACGGGCCACAGCCCGGACTCACGTGGAGAACATGATGAGCCGATACAAGGATCTGGCGCTCCGCCTCGCGGTGGTCGCCTCGTTCGTGCTCGTTCTGGCGGCCCCCTTCCGCTGGTAACGACCAGCTGAGTCCCGGGGCCGGCGACACCCATCCTCGCGCCAGTCGCCGGCCCGACCCTCCATCCTGCGCGACGACCCATCGACCCAGCCGCCGGCGCCCTCCCGCGCCGGCGTCGTCGATAGCGGAGGCTCCGGAACCGAGGTGCTGCTGCTGTACTCCATCGCCGCCGGCCTGATCATCGGTCGGCTGGTCGGTGGGCGTAGCGCAACCTCGAGGCGGTTCGCTTCGCCTGGTGGCCCCTCGCGCTGGCGGGCCTCGTCGTGCAGCTGGTGCTGTTCGCAGACCCCATCGAGGAGCGGGTCGGTACCGAAGGCCCGCTCATCTACGTCGCCTCGACGGTCGCCGTGCTGCTCGCGCTGCTGCGCAACGTGCGCCTGCCGGGGTTCCCCATCCTCGCTGTCGGCGCCATCCTCAACCTCGTCGCGGTCGTCGCCAACGGTGGCTCCATGCCGTCCTCGGCCGAGGCCTGGCTGGAGCTCACCGGGAGCGCGGCCCTGCCGGTGGCCCACTTCTCGAACGTCGCGCTCATCGGCCCGGACACGCTCTTCCCCTTCCTCGGCGACATCTTCGTCTTCCCGCGGCCATTGCCGCTGGCGACCGTCTTCTCCATCGGTGACGCCCTCATCGCGCTGGGCGCCGTCGTCTTCCTCGTCGCGGCGATGCGCTGGCCCGCAAGGGTGGCGTCAGGGCCACGGCCCTCACGCCGGTGTCTGCCCGACAGCGCAGCCGGCACCGCGCTGATGAGCGCTGAGGCGAAGGAGGCCAGCGCGGCTTTGCGGAGGCTCGCCCTGGCGGTGGACGCCGACCGGGGCGCCCTCCTCTACCTCGACCGCGGCGATGGGGTGCTCGAGCTGATGGCGTCCGTCTGCGAGAGGGAGTCCGCGTCTTCTCCGTCGCCTCCGACGAGGCGCCCGCCGGAGGCGGCCGCAGGTTGCGGCGGTTCCTGACCACCGCCCGCGGGGCGGCACGCCCGGCCGGTGCCGTGGCCCGCCTGGCACTGCCCGACGAGCGCGGTGGGCTGCTGGTGCTCGAGCGCAAGCGCAGCGAGCCCTTCAGCGATGAGGACCTGGCGCTGGCCCGCGTCCAGGCGCGGCAGCTCGTGCGCAACGTGACCACCCGCCTGGGCCCTCGGCCCATCGCCTGGTCGGCCCAGCTCGAGGCGGTCCAGACCGTGGCCGCGCAGCTCACACGCCTGACCAGCGTCGAGGAGGTGAGCGCCGCGCTCTGCTCGCAGACGCAGCGCGTGGTGGCGTTCGACAACGCCCGTGTCTACGTCCTGCGCGAGGACGGCCGGACGCTCGACCCGGTGGCCTTCCGGCCGCACGCGACCGAGTACCACGGTGAGTCCGCGGCGGAGCTGCGCGTCACGGTCGGGGAGGGCATCACCGGCTGGGTGGCCGCCACCGGCCAGCCGCTCATCGTCCACGACGCCGCCCGCGACCCGCGCGCCGTGCATGTCCCCGGCTCGGCCGAGCTGGCCGAGGAGTCGATGCTGCTGGCACCGCTGCGCTCGGAGGGCCGCGTCATCGGCGTGGTCGTGCTCTCCCGACTGGGCCTCGACCGCTTCTCCGAGGACGAGCTGCGCCTGCTCGGCGTGCTGGCCGACCAGGCCGCCGTGGCCATCGAGAACGCGCACCTGCTGGCCGAGCGCGATCGCCACGTCGGCGAGCTGGCGGCCCTGCTCGACATCAGCCAGGCCGGCGGCGGCGCCACCGACGAGCGCGACCTGGCCAACGTCCTGGCCGCCAAGCTGCGGAGGGCCGCGGCGCATGGAGGCCTGCCTCATCTCGCGCTGGGACGAGGAGAGCGGCAAGCTCCTGCCCATCGGCGCCGATGGCCGGCCGCTCGATCGGCCCGACGCGGACCTGTCCGTCCATCGTGCCGTCCGACAGGTCCTGCTCAGCGATGAGCCGCTGCGGCTGGATCCGCCGTCGACGAGCTGGAGCCAGCGGAGCTGGCGCGGCTGCGGGCGCTCGGCGGAGCGGCCGCCCTGCTGCTGCCGCTCTCCACCGGCGGGTGCGTCGGCATCGTCGAGTTCATCTCGAGTAGCGGCGGGCGCCACTTCCACGACGGCGAGACGGCCCTGCTGCGCACGATGGCCAACCAGGTGGCGCGGCCCTGGAGAACGCGCGCCTCGTGCGCCAGCTGCGCGACGCCGCCGAGACCGACCTGGTGACCGGCGTCTACAGCCACCGACACCTGCAGGACCGCGTTCGCCAGGAGACCGCCCGGGCGGCCCGGTCCCGTTCGCCGCTGAGCGTGCTGATGGTCGACCTCGACGACTTCAAGCGCGTCAACGACGAGCACGGCCACCAGGCCGGCGACCGCGTCCTGCGGGCCATCGCCGGCGCGCTGCGCGCGGCCGTGCGCACCAGCGATGTGGTGGCGCGCTACGGTGGCGACGAGTTCGTGGTGCTCATGCCCGACACCGATGCCGACGAGGCCGCGCCAGGTCGCGCGGCGCGCGGCTGAGGCGGTGGCCGGGCTGGCGCATCCCATGGCGGATGGCTCGGTCGTTCACGTCACCTGCAGCGTCGGCCTCGCGCTGCACCCGCGCGACGGCCGCACCGGCAAGGCGCTGCTGCACGCGGCCGACGCGGCGATGTACACGCACAAGCGCTCGCGCGTCGGGTGGCGGCCGGGGCGTGCGCGAGACACGCGGCTGGCGCCGCGCACCCCAGGCGGCAAACCCGAGCAGCCTGGGCTGACCGAGGCGACATCGCTGACCTGAGCCCGCGAGCCACGGTCGCGCAGCCTGGGACGGCCGCAGGGGCACTTTGTAAACAGTCTTGACAAAGGCGCTACGCTGACGGCTGTCCAGACCGTTGACGAAGTGAGGTCCGTGCCCACCGCGACGCTAGCCAAGGCGACCCATCGGCTGACCCGACGCTCCAACGCGCGGCTGGTCCTGCGCACCGTGTACGAGCAGGGACCCCTCAGCCGCGCCGATGTGGCGCGCACCACCGGTCTCACCCGGACCACCGTGTCAGCGACCTGGTGGAGGGCCTCATCGCCGACGGGCTCGTCGTCGAGGCGGGCATCGGTCCGTCGACCGGCGGCAAGGCGCCCATCCTGCTGCGCGGTTCCGCCCGATGCCCGACACCTCGTCGGCGTGGACGTCGATCGCGACCGCCTCAGTGGCGCCGTCGTCAACCTGCACGGTGAGATCCGCGCGCGCCAGTCGCGCGACCTCGACGGCCGCGACGGCGAAGCGGCCCTGCGCGAGCTGGAGGACCTGGTGACCGCGCTGCACGGCTGCCGCCGACCGCCCGCTGGTCGGCGTCGGCGTGGGCACGCCCGGGCTGATCGACCAGCCCGCCGGCACGGTGCGCTGGGCCGTCGGGCTGGATTGGCACGACGTCCCGGTGGGCGAGCGGCTGGCGCGCGCTGACCGGCCTGCCCACGGTGGTGGTCAACGATTCGCAGGCCGCGGCCATGGCCGAGTGGGCCTTCGGCCACCACGACACGTCGTCGGCCATGATCGTGGTCAAGGTGGGCGAGGGCATCGGCGCCGGCATCGTCATCGGCGGTCGTCTCTACGCTGGCGATGACTTCGGGGCCGGCGAGATCGGCCACACTCGCGTCATCGACGACGGCGAGCGCTGCCGCTGCGGCAGCACCGGCTGCCTCGAGACCGTGGCCAGCCTCCGGGCCGTGCTCGAGCGGGCCATCGCGCGCTCTTGCCGCGCGCGACCCGGCATCCGTCGCTCGCCGGCGGCACCGGTGACACGCGGCAGGCTGTCATGGCCGCGTTCCGCGCCGGCGATCCCTGGCGCGCCAGGTGGTGCTCGACGCCGCCCGCTCCGCTGGGGCGCGTGCTGGGAGCCATGATCGGCACGCTGGGCGCACGGGACGTCGTACTCGTCGGCCCCATGACCGAGTTCGGCGAGCCCTGGCTCGAGCAGGTGCGCATCGAGACGCACCGCTCGGCGCTGGGCTGCTCGTGGAGCAGTCCACCATCCACATCGGTACCACCGGCCCCGATGTCGTGGAGCTGGGCGCGGCGGCGATGCTCATGACCTCCGAGCTGGGATTGGCGCTCGCGGCATGAGACGCGCAAGCGGCCGGAACGGCCGCCCATCAGGACTACCATTCCCCGTCACGAGGACCATCGCGCCTCCGGAGTGGAGGACGCAACAGGGAGGAGGGCAGCGAGGGTCTGATCTTCGTCGGCCGGACGCACAGGTGCGTCCCGGCCATCCAGTCAACCCTTCCCGCCCGACGGTCGGGCGGGATCAAGGAGGAGGTGTGATGCACACCAAGAGATGGACCATCGCCGGCACCGCGCTGGCGACCCTGGCCCTCACGTTCAGCAGCATCGGCGTGGTCGCCCAGGACGAGATGGTGGGCGTGCCCACCGCGCCGACCGGGTACGCCGAGCTCGACCAGGCGCTGAACGGCGACTTCGCCGGCACGACGGTCTCGTTCCAGACCCAGTGGATCGGCGGCGAGGGCGACAACTTCGCGGAGGCCATCGCCGACTTCCAGACGCGACCGGCATCGCACATCAAGGTCGACAGCATCGGCTCGAGCCATGAGACCGTGCTGAAGTCCCGCGTCGACGGCGGCGCCCCGCCCGACATGGCGGTGCTCGCGCAGCCCTCGGTCATCACCGGCGAGTACGGCGCCGACGGCAAGATCGTCGACATCGCGACCATCATGGACACCGAGAAGCTCGCGGCCGAGCACGCCGCGACCATCGGCCTGTACCAGCCGGCGACAGCATCTGGGCCATCCCCTACAAGGTCGACGTCAAGGGCGTCGTCTGGTACCCCATCAAGGCCTTCGAGGCCGCGGGCTACACCGTCCCCACGACCTGGGACGAGTGGATCGCGCTGGCCGACCAGATCGTGGCCGACGGCAACGGCAATCCGTTCTGCGTCGGCATGAATGCCGGCACCGCGACGGGCTGGCAGGCGCACCGACCTGGTCGAGGTCGCCATGCTGCGCACGGCTGGACCCGAGGCCTATGACAAGTGGATCTGCGCACGAGCTCCTCTTCAACTCCCCCGAGGTCCAGGCAGCCCTCGACCTGGTCGGCAGGCATCTACTTCACCCCGGACTACGTCCTGGGTGGCAACACGGCCATCATCAACATCCCCCAGACCGAGCCGATGGACCCGATGTTCGACGCCTTCGACGAGGAGATGGGCGGCATGCCGGGTTGCTGGATGCACATCATCCCGTTCTGGTACGGCCCCGACTTCTTCCCGGACGTGCGCATCGAGGGTGCGGACGATCCCAACTACGTGACCCCGTATACGGTCGGCGAGGAGATCGGCATCTTCCCGATCCCGCCGGTCACTCCTGAGCTGAACCCGGCGCTGGGTGCCGGCGACGGCATCATGGTCTTCGTCGACCGGCCCGAGGTCCGTGCCGTCGCCCAGTTCCTCTCGACGCCCTCCGGCATCGAGACCTGGGTGAAGAAGGGCGCTGCCATCTCCGCGAACACCGCCGTGCCCGCGGAGTGGTACGAGGGCAACTACGAATCGGAGGTCGCCGCGGGCCTGCTGGCAAGCGCCACGGACTTCCGTTTCGACGCGTCTGACCTGATGCCGGCCGCAGTCGGCGCCGGGTCCTTCTGGACCGAGATGGTCAACTGGATCTCCGCCAACGGTGAGAACACCGACGCGGTGCTCCAGGCCATCGACGACTCCTGGCCGTCATAGGACTGAAGCATGGGTGGGGAACGTCGCAGGAGCGGCGCCCCCCACCGCAGCCATCCTGATACGCTGCGCGTGGGAGAGGGCGAGCAGCGATGACTAACATGGCGCCCGCGGAACACCCCAGTGGCTGGCGTGGCCTGCTGCTGCCGATCGGCGCCATCGTCGGGCTCGTCGGTATCGTCCTGGGCCTCATCTTCCTGTCCGACAACCAGAACTCTGCCAACCTGGCGGCGCTCTTCTACGAGCTGATCGGGGATTCCGAGCAGGCCGAATCGGCTGCGTCTCAGCGGCGCGGCGGACCTGCCTGGCGAAGCTCGTCGGTCTCGTCGCGGCGCTGATCATCGGCGTCGGTGGCGTCTGGCTCTTCTACACCGGGCTCAACGTGCTCGTCGAGCGACTCGGCCGCCCATGGTCGCATCGGCTCATGCCGTGGGTCTTCGTCGGACCGGCGTTGCTGCTGCTCTTCATCTTCCTCATCTGGCCGGCGGTGCCGACGATCTTCCTGAGCTTCGGCATCGACGTCCGGCTGATCCCGCCCTCGCTCACGGTCACCGACGGAGCCGGCTTCTCCGATTGGCAGTGGGGTCTGACCGACCCCACCAACCACCAACGCTATTGGAACAACCTCGTCTGGCTTGTCGTCGGTACGGCCGGATGCGGTCGGACTCGGTCTGCTCATCGCGGGCCTGGTGGACCGCGTCAGGCATGAGTCGACTCGTCAAGACGTTCATCTTCCTGCCGCTGGCGATCTCGCTGGTCGGCGCATCGGTCATCTGGCGGTTCGTCTACGCGTGGGCGCCCGGATCGCAGCCCCAGTACGGGCTCCTGAACGCGATCTGGACCGGTCTGGGAGGAGAGCCGCATCCCTGGCTGGCCATGCCGCCGTCTGAACACGTATCTGATGATCATCATCCTGATCTGGCTCCAGACGGGCTTCGCCATGGTCGTCCTCTCGGCGGCCATCAAGGGCGTCCCCGTCGAGATCACCGAGGCGGCTGGACTCGATGGCGCCAGTGAGCGCCAGAAGTTCCTGCGCATCATCGTGCCCCATGATCAGGGGTTCGCTGGTGACGGTGACCATCACGGTGGCCATCTTCACACTCAAGATCTTCGACATCGTCTTCGTCACGACCGGCGGCAACTTCCAGACCGACGTCGTGGCGACCCAGATGTACCGGCAGATGTTCCAGTTCTACGATGAGCAGCGCGGCGCTGTCCTCGCGGTCGTGCTGTTCTGCGCGGTCCTGCCGCTGCTGGTCCTCAACGTCCGGCAGATGCGTCGACAGGGGCTGCGCTGATGGCGAACCAGCCGCCAGGCGGGAGCACCCGGGGCGCCCCCGGACCGCAGCCCTGGCGCAACACGTTCGTGCGGCGGGCGCCGCTGCGATTCGCGGTCATCGCTATCGCGATGATCTGGTCCATCCCGACCCGTTGGCCTGCTGGTCACGTCTGTCCGTGTCCCCAGGGCCATCGGACCAGGACGGGCGGGTGGGAGGCGCTGCTCTCGCCGCTCGACTTCACGCAATGGACGCTGCAGAACTGGACGTCAACGTCCTCGAGGGTCGGCCGAGGGCATGGCGACCGCGTTCATCAACAGCCTCATCGTCAGCATCCCGGCCACGGTCATCCCCATCACGATGGCAGCGTTCGCGGCGTACGCGTTCGCGTGGATGCGCTTCCCCTTCCGCGGACTCCGTCTCCTCTGTTCATCCTGGTGGTCGGGTTGCTGGTGGTGCCCTTGCAGATGGCGCTCATCCCGGCGTCCAGATCTTCTCGGCGCTCGGTCTGTCCGGGACAATTCCTGGGCATCTGGCTCGCGCACACGGGGTTCGGCCTGCCGCTGGCAGTGTTCCTGCTCTACAACTTCATCTCGCAGCTGCCCGAAGACCTGTTCGAGACGGCCAGCATCGACGGGGCCACGCACTTCCAGATGTTCACGCGGATCGTCCTGCCGCTCTCGGTCCCGGCGCTGGCCGCATTCGCGATCTTCCAGTTCCTGTGGGTGTGGAACGACCTGCTCGTGGCGCTGGTGTTCCTGGGTCCGCAGCAGGACGTGGCGCCGGCGACCGTGGCCCTGAACCAGCTGGTCGGCAACCGCGGGGAGCAATGGCACATCCTCACCGCCGGGGCGTTCGTGACGATGATCGTGCCGCTGGTGGTGTTCCTGGCGCTGCAGCGCTACTTCGTACGCGGCATCCTCTCCGGCTCCGTCAAGGGGGCGGCTGAGCATGGCGCCGCCGCGCCGCCCTGAAGACGACGTCCTGGGTCAGTTGCTGCCGGCCTTCGATGGACCTGAGCCGCCGCCATGGCTGCTGCGGCGTGTCGCGGCGGGCCAGGCACACGGTGTCACGGTCTTCCTGCGCGCCAATGCCCGCGACGCCGGGCAGCTCGGCGGGCTGACCGAACGCCTGCACTCCGCGGCCCCTGGCCGGGTGCCGCTGCTCATCGGGGCGGACCAGGAGGGTGGTCAGCTGGTGGGCCTGGGTCGCGCTACGACCCGTTTCCCCGGGGCCATGGCCCTGGGAGCCGCCGATGATGAGGCACTCACCGAGGAGGTGGGGCGCGCGACGGCGGCCGAGCTGCGGGCACTCGGCATCACCGTCTGCTACGCGCCGGTCTGCGACCTGGCCCTGACGCCGGCCAACGTGAGCCTGGGAACGCGGGCCTTCGGGTCAGACCCGATCCATGTGGCCCGACACGCTGCAGCGCTCACGCGGGGTCTCCAGGCCGGCGGGGTGGGAGCGACCCCCAAGCACTTCCCGGGTTTCGGGGCGGTCGATAGCGACCCTCACTACGGTCTGGCGGTCGTGGAGGCGGACCGGGATCTGCTTGAGGCCCGGGAGTTCACGCCCTTCCGGTCGGCCTTCGAGGCTGGTGCGGGCATGGTCATGTCCGCCCACGTGGCGCTGCCGGCCATCACGGGTGAGCGGACGCTGCCGGCCACGGTGTCCCGTGCGGTCATGCACGGGTTGCTGCGCGAACG
>CAVORC010000003.1:0-91114 GCA_963698505.1 uncultured Chloroflexia bacterium
CGCCTTCATCGGCGACCTGATACATGGTACGGCGGGGCTCAGCGGGCTGCCGCCAGAAGCGGCATGCGCGGGAAGGTCGAGCTGAAGGACCGGACCGGTACCGTCACCGACGAACTGGCCCTCCCCCGACCCGAACCTCTGGGGCCTCCGGGACAGTTCCATCGTTCCAAGGAGAAGGTCCAGGGGCAGGTCAAGGGCATCGTCGGCTCCGCCGGCGCGGTCGAGGATCGCGCGCATCGTGTCCTTGAAGGCCTGATCGACAGCCTGCAGCAGGGCGAGATCCTGGGCCGCCAGACGACCAACCCCGCTGGCAGGTCCTGTACGGCAAGATCATCGCCGTCTCGACCGACGCCGGTGGCAGCGCCCCCGCATCCAGCGGTCCTGGCACGCGAGTACGGGAATCCCGCTGTCTACGGCAGATCCACCGGCATGTTCGAGATCAGCCTCGGTGACCGACTCGCGTCGACGGCAGCGCCGGCGTGGTCGAGTAATCTGCGAGCGACCGTTTCCGGCATGACGGCGACGCGGAGATCACGCGCAGCGTCCTGAGCGAGCAGGTCAAGGGTCGCCTCCTGCAGGCGATCCTTGTACGGCCGGCTACTCGCCGGGTGCCCGCACGTGGAGACGCGGGTACACGGGAGTTCGGCACCAGCCAGGCCCCGTGCGCGAGGCGCTACGCGACCTCGAGGCACTGGGCGTGGTGGAGACGGCGCGTTCAAGGGCGCCCGCGTGCGCCAGCCGACGACGGAGGAGCTGCTCGAAGCCTTCGAGGTGCGCGCCATCCTCGAGAGGCAGGGGCGGTCCTCGCCGCTGGAAACGTGACACACGCCGAGCTCGCCGAGCTGGAGGAGCTGATCGAGCGGATGCGCGAAGCTGCCACGGCCGGCGATCCCTACCGCGAGGCGGCGGCCGACACCGAGTTCCACGGCGATCATCCACAGCGCCGGCAATGCCACCTCGAAGGGTCGTCGACGCTCGAGCTGTTCCTGCGCACGTACATCACCATCGTCTCGCCGGCGTCGACCGGCGGGCGGTCGCCGACCGTCATATCCCCATCGTGGAGTTCCTGCGGCGCCAGAATCCGGTGCTCATCGAACAGGCCTTGCGGGACCACTTCGAGGCGGCGGCGGCGGCCCTGGCCGAGGTCTGGCCCGACCATGTCGGCGAAGGCGATGCGGCGACGCGACTGCGGCCGGACCAGGTTCCAGCCATCCCCATCTAGCCACCGAGCAACGCGAAAGGAACACATGAGCCCAGAGCTAGTACTCAGCCAGGAGATGTCAGCCGGTCCGGCACGCCTCCGTGTCGACGTCCTTGGCGGCCCGGCCCGCGAGAGCATCGTCGACGACATGGACTTCCTCAACTACCGGCTGGCCGCGGTGACCATGGAGCGTGCCGTCACGCTCGACCGAGCCGGACGTGGTCTGGGACGTGGAGGCCGACAAGGACATCAGCTACGACGGTCACGCCATGCGCCTCGCGGGCGACTGGAGCGTCGGCGCCATCCAGAAGGTCCTCGTGACCATGCTGGCGCTGCGCATGGAGGCCGTCGGCCTGCACCCGTCACACTCGTCGGCGGTGCGCTACGAGGGCAAGTCGATCCTGTTCCTCGGCGGCGAGTCCAACCACGGCAAGTCGATGGGCCAGATCGAGGCCTGCCGCCGCGGTGGGCTGCTCATCAGCACCGAGACGACCGTCATCGATGAGGACATCCGGGCGGCCATGGGCTCCAAGTCGGTCTTCCTGCGCGAGAAGCGCGCCAAGGGCACCGAGCGCGCAGACAAGGCGGCGCCGACGCAGGGCGTCAGCAAGTTCTGGGGCGAGATGCCGACGTGGCAGGAGTACCCCGACGTGAGCGAGATCGACGTCGTGGTGCTGCCGGCCATCGACGGCAACTTCGATCCCAGCACCAAGCAGCTGGGCGAGTTCGAGTCGCAGTTCCAGGCGTTCCACTCGCTGCAGAACTACTTCCTGACGAACGAGCTGCTGGCACCCGGCTTCCCCATGCCCCTGACCGACACCGAGGAGCTGCGCCGGACGCGCGCAGCCTTCGTACAGCGGTTCGGCGACCGCCCCTTCTACTTCGTCCGTGCAGCCACCCCACAGGTGCTGATGGACGAGGTCGACAAGGTCCTCTAGGGCAGGGGAGGACGATGCGCCGGTTCGCCTACGAGCGACCGAGGACCCTGGCCGAGGCCACCAGCCTGCTGGCCGACGCCGGAGATGGCGCCCGTGTCCTCGCGGGCGGCACGGACCTGGTCGTGGGCCTGCGCGACGGCTCGATCGAGCCGACCGTGGTCGTCGACCTCAAGTGGGTCGACGAGCTCGGGGGCGACACCATCGTCGCCGGCGATGGGGTCCTCGCCTTCGGCGCGCTGGCCACGATGGGGCAGATCGAGCGCGACGCGCGTGTGCTGGACCAGCTACCGGCGCTGGCAGAGGCCGCGCGCGTGGTGGGCTCGGTGCAGATCCGCAACCGTGCCACGCTGGCCGGCAACATCTGCAACGGCTCGCCAGCTGCGGACACCGCGCCACCGCAGCTGGTCTACGGTGCCACGGTCGTGGTGACGGGACCGGACGGTGACCGCCGCGTGCCCATCGACGCCTTCATCCTGGCTCCGCGCAAGGTCGACCTGCGCCGGGGCGAGCTGGTGCGGGCCATCGAGATCCCTCTCCCGGGGCCTGGGTTCGGCGCTGCCTATACGCGTCTCGTCCGGCGTCGCGGCACGGACCTGGCGTCGGTCACGCTGTGTGCCTCGGTCGATACCGCCGCCGTGGTGCAGCTGGCCTACGGCAGTGTCGGCCCGCGAGCCTTCCTGGTGCGCGACGAGGGCGGCGTGCTCACCGACGAGCAGGCCCCCGCCGAGGCGCGAGCGGCCGTCCTCGATGAGCTGCTCTCACAGGCGACGCCCTCGCCACGCTCGATCCGCGCCAGCCCCGACTACCGTCTCGCCATGCTGCGCGTGCTCGCCGCGCGCGCACTGGCGAGCGCCCTGCACCGTCGCTCCGGGAGTGCTGCCTGATGGCCCAACGACTCACCATCAACCTCACGCTCAACGGCCGCCCGCGGGAGCTGGACGTGGCCGTCCATCACACCCTGCTGGAGGTGCTGCGCGACGACGTCGGGCTCACCGGCACCAAGGAGTGCTGCGTCGTGGGCGAGTGTGGCGCCTGCACCGTGCTCGTCGACGGCCGCTCGGTGAACTCCTGCCTGATGCTGGCCGTGGAGGCCGATGGCGCGAGCGTCGTGACGGTCGAGGGGCTGGCCCAGGATGGCGAGCTGAACCCGCTGCAGACGGCCTTCCTCGACCAGGGCGCCGCCCAGTGCGGCTTCTGCATCCCCGGCCAGCTCATGTCGGCGACGGCCCTGCTCGACGAGATCGAGGACCCCAGCGACGAGCAGATCCAGGAGGCGCTGGCGGGCAACCTCTGCCGCTGTGCCGGCTACGAGCAGATCTTCGCCGCCGTCCACCAGGCCGCCCGGGGTGAGCGCGCATGACCGGCTCACAGATCGGGCTCTCGCCCCATCGTGTGGGTGGCTACGAGCGCGTCACCGGCGAACAGGAGTACCTCGCCGACATCCCGCTTGAGCGACGTCCTCCACGCCAAGCTCGTGACCATCCCCTGCGGGCGCGGCCGCATCATCAGCATCGACAAGTCCGCCGCGCTGGGCGTCCCCGGCGTGCGCCTGGTGATGACGGCCGACGACCTGCCGCAGCCGGTGCCGCGCTACGGTCCGCAGTACCAGGATCGGCCCGTGCTGGCCGTGGGCGAGACCAAGTTCCACGGGGAGCCGGTGGCCGCCGTGGCCGCCGACACCAAGGATGCCGCCGAGGAGGCGGCGCGGCTGGTGCGGGTCGAGTACGAGGAGCTGCCCGGCGTCTACACGGTCGAGCAGGCCCTGGCGGCAGGTGCACCGCTGGTTCGGGAGCCGGAGCTGCGGCCCGGCGACGACCTCGCCGAGAGCAACGTGCTGACCGTGCGCCACTACGGCTGGGGTGACGTGGAGGCGGCGGAGGATGATGCCGAGGTCGTCATCGAGGAGTCGTACTCCTTCCCCATGATCACGCACTTCGCCATCGAGCCGCACGCCTTCGCAGCCGCACCAGACGAGGACGGCATCCGCATCTGGTCGACCATCCAGCACCCCTACCTGCTGCAGAAGCTGATGGCCGCGCCTGCTCGGCATGCCGCTCTCGAAGGTGCGGGTCTTCGCTCCCGACCCCGGCGGCGGGTTCGGCGGCAAGCAGAACATCAAGCTCGAGCCGCTGGTCGCCTTCATGGCCCTGGAGACCGGCCGACCGGTGCGGCTGGTGCTGACACTCGACGAGTCCTTCCAGGCCAGCCGGCGCGTTTCGGCCGAGATGACCGTGCGCAGCGGCTTCGACCGCGAGGGGCACGTCCTCTTCCAGGACATCCGCAGCGACTACCTGCTGGGCGCCTATGCCGATATCGCGGAGCGCGTGGTGGCCAAGAGCCAGTACACCGCGGCCGGGCCCTACAAGGTGCCCAACGTGCGTATCACCGCGCGCTCCATCCTGTCCAACACCACGCCGGCCTGCGCCTTCCGCGGCTTCGGGACGCCCCAGGTCAACTGGGCCGTCGAGGGCAACATGGATGCCGGCGCCCGCGCCCTCGGCATCGACCGGGCGGAGATCCGCCTGCGCAATCTCGCCACCCGCGGGGACGAGGTGGTGAAGGACGACACGCCGGCCGACGGCCTCTGGCCGCAGACCGTGCGTGCCGCCATGGAGGCCATCGGCTGGGATACCCCGGTGCCGGATGGTCGCGGCCGCGGCATCGCGGTGGGCATCAAGTCGAGCGCCACCACCGGGCTGTCGTACTCCACGGTGCGGCTGCTCGCCGACGGCAGCGTGCTGGTCTTCGCGGGTACCAGCGACATGGGCCAGGGGGCCCGCACCATCTTCGCGCAGATCGCTGCCACCGAGATGGGCGCGCCGCTCGAGAAGGTCGACGTCGTCATGGGTGACACCGCCGTGGTGCCCTACGACCAGCAGACCTCGGCCAGCCGCTCGACGGTCTTCATGGGCAACGCCATCATGCGCGCCTGCCGCGACATCCAGTCGCAGGTGCAGGCGATGGCAGCTCGCCTCGAGAGCGTGCCAGAGAGCCAGATCGTGGTGGACCGCGGCGTGGTCAGCCTGCCCGACCGCGACGTGCCCATCATCGAGGTCGTGCGATCCGCCCTGGGCAAGCTGGGCGGTGAGGTCATCGGCAACGGCGTCTACCGCAAGGAGGTCGAGCCCGACCACCCGCTCGGTGGCAGTCCGGCGTTCTACGAGTTCAACTGCACCGCGGTGGAGCTCTCGGTCGACGAGGAGACCGGCCACATCACCATCCACGACCACGTCATCGTGGGTGACACGGGCAAGTCCCTGAACCCGGCCCAGGTCGCCGGGCAGGACGAGGGCGCCGCCATCATGGGCCTGGGCCACACGCTGATGGAGCACATCATCCTCGACGAGAGCGGCCGCATCCGCAATCTCGGCGCCATCGACTACCGCATCCCGACGTCCATGGACCTGCCACTGCAGATGAGGAGCATGGCCGTGGAGAACGAGGATGGGCCCGGCCCCTACGGCTCCAAGGGCGTCAGCGAGGGCGGGCTGCTGGCGGTGCAGTCGGCCGTGGGCTCGGCCGTCGCCGACGCCACCGGCGTGGTCATCCGCCGTCTCCCGCTCACGCCGGAGAACGTCTGGCGCTCCATCCGCGACGCGCGCGCGTCCCAGCCCACTCAGGCCAGCCAGCGGCGCTGACCAGCCCAGCCACGAGGAGGAGAACGCGATGCCCAGGCCCGGAGAAGTCGGCCCCATCGAGAACATGCCCGCGGAGCAGGTCGTCAAGGCTGCCTCGATGATCAAGCAGGGCAGGATGATCTCGCTGGCCGCGACGCGCTTCGATGGCATGCCGCTGTTCCCCGGCCATCCACCCTTCCAGGTGCTCAATGCCGTGAGCCCGCGTGGCATCGTCGCTGGCGGCCGGCAGCCGTGGGGTCCGGTCAACGGCGTCAACCTCGGCTACATGGCCGAGTACCTCATGTGCACCTCCCACTCCGGTGCGCACATCGATGGCCTGGCGCACATGACCATCGGCGAGGACATGCACTGGTATGGCGGCGGCAACGCCGACGAGCACCTGAGTGACCACGGCCCGACCTTCGGCGATGCATCCGCCATGCCGCCGTTCTTCACGCGAGGTGTCTTCCTCGACGTGCCCACCTACCGTGGCGTGCCCCATCTGAAGCACGGCGAGGTGGTCGACGCTGCCGAGCTGGAGGACATCGCCAGGGCGCAGGGCGTGGAGGTCCGTCGCTGGGACGTCGTCGTCATCCGCACCGGCTACATGAGCCTGTGGCCGGACTTCGACGCGATGATGGCCAACAAGACCGCCGGACCGGACATCTCGGCCGCCGACTGGCTGCTGCAGAAGGGCGTCGTGGCCACGGGTACCGACACCGAGACCTACGAGGTCCAGCCCGCCCCCGACCCAGGTCCCGAAGGCAACCCGCAGCCGGTCCACAAGCACCTGCTCATCGACAACGGCATCTACCTGATGGAGAGCCTCGATCTCGAGGAGCTTGCCCGCGAGAAGCTCTACGAGTTCGCCTTCATCGCCCTGCCGCTGAAGATCAAGGGCGCCACCGCCTCCATGGTGGACCCGGTCGCCGCCATCTAGTCCTTCCCGGGCCGGCGCGATCCGGCCCGGCGCAGCCCACGCATCCGCCCCACCGAAAGGAGCCACCCCGTGACCGAGACCATGCAGGCACTCGTCGTGCTCGAGCCCGAGCGGTTCGAGATCCAGGAGGTCCCGGTCCCGGAGCCCGGCCCCATGGAGGTGCTGTGCCGGGTCCGGGCCGTGTCCATCTGCGGCACCGACTCGCACCTCATCGCCGGTGACTATCCCGGCTTCTGGCCGCCGGCCTTCCCCATCATCCCGGGGCACGAGTGGGCCGGCGACATCGTCAAGCTCGGTCCCGGGGCCGAGAAGGCCGGCTGGTCGGTGGGCGACCGCGTCGCGGGCACCAGCCACGATGCCTGTGGCGTCTGCCAGCAGTGCGTGGAGGGTCGCTACAACCTCTGCGAGAACTACGGCGTCATGGACCTCCACCGCCAGTACGGTCACAACTACCAGGGCGCCGATGCCGAGTACGTCGTCCACGGCGTGAAGTGCATCTTCCCGCTGCCGGAGTCGGTCAGCTACGAGGCCGGGGCCGTCATCGACCCGGCATCCATCGCACTCCACGTGGCCAACCGGGCCCAGATCCAGCCGGGCGACAACGTCGGCATCATGGGCGGCGGCGCCATCGGCCTGCTCAGCGGTGAGGCCGCCAGGATCCGCGGCGCGGGTCGCGTCATCGTGGTAGAGCCGCTGGCGGCTCGCCGGCAGAAGGCGCTGGACATGGGGTTCGAGGTCATCGATTCGGGTACCGGAGATGCCGGCCAGGCGTTGCGCGCGATGACGGGCGGTCTCGGTGTCGACAGGATCATCGAGGCTGCCGGGGTGCCCATCACGCTGAAGTGGGCCCTGGCGGCCCTGCGCAAGGGCGGCCGCATCGCTGCCGTGGGGATCCCCACCAAGGGCGTCGAGATCGACGTCCGGGACCTGGTGCTGTACGAGCTGGAGCTGGCGGGCTCGCGTGCCTCCGCCGGCGAGATGCGGCGCGTCATGCCGCACGTCGCCGATGGCCGGATGCGCGTGAGCGAGGTGATGACCCACGAGTTCGCGCTGGCTGACTTCGCCCAGGCCATGGCCACGTTCCGGGACCCGGAGAGCGGAGCCATCAAGATCATCGTCAAGCCCTAGTCGGCGGGCTCGTCGCCCCACCGAAAGGAGCCACCCCGTGACCGAGACCATGCAGGCACTCGTCGTGCTCGAGCCCGAGCGGTTCGAGATCCAGGAGGTCCCGGTCCCGGAGCCCGGCCCCATGGAGGTGCTGTGCCGGGTCCGGGCCGTGTCCATCTGCGGCACCGACTCGCACCTCATCGCCGGTGACTATCCCGGCTTCTGGCCGCCGGCCTTCCCCATCATCCCGGGGCACGAGTGGGCCGGCGACATCGTCAAGCTCGGTCCCGGGGCCGAGAAGGCCGGCTGGTCGGTGGGCGACCGCGTCGCGGGCACCAGCCACGATGCCTGTGGCGTCTGCCAGCAGTGCGTGGAGGGTCGCTACAACCTCTGCGAGAACTACGGCGTCATGGACCTCCACCGCCAGTACGGTCACAACTACCAGGGCGCCGATGCCGAGTACGTCGTCCACGGCGTGAAGTGCATCTTCCCGCTGCCGGAGTCGGTCAGCTACGAGGCCGGGGCCGTCATCGACCCGGCATCGCTGGCGCTTCACTGCGCACGCCGTGGCAAGGTCAAGCCGGGCGACACCGTGGTGGTGATGGGTGCGGGACCGGTCGGGCTGCTCGGGGGTGACGCGGCGCTGGCGATGGGCGCGGGTCGCGTCATCATGGTGGGCCGCGGACCTCGGCTGCAGAAGGCGCTCGACATGGGCTTCGAGGGCATCGACAGCACCGCCGGCGACCCGGTCGCGGCCGTGCGTGATCTGACCAGCGGCCAGGGCGCCGACGTCATCCTTGAGGCCGCCGGCACACCCATCACGCTGAAGTGGGCCCTGGCGGCCCTGCGCAAGGGCGGCCGCATCGCTGCCGTGGGGATCCCCACCAAGGGCGTCGAGATCGACGTCCGGGACCTGGTGCTGTACGAGCTGGAGCTGGCCGGCTCGCGTGCCTCCGCCGGCGAGATGCGGCGCGTCATGCCGCTCATCGCCGACGGCCGCATCCGGCTGCACGAGATCATGACCCACGAGTTCGCGCTGGCCGACTTCGGACGGGCGCTGGCGACGTTCCGGGACCGCTCCACCGGAGCGATCAAGATCACCATCAAGCCGTAGCAGCGGAGAGATAGAGAGCCATGACCTGGTCGTTCGCATTCGATCGCCCGCCCGACCTGCCCGCCGATGAGCTCAAGGCGTTCCTCGGGGGCAAGGGTGCGAACCTCGTCGTCATGACCACCGAGCTGGGGCTGCCCGTGCCACCCGGCTTCGTCATCAGCACGGCGGCCTGCAAGGCCTACACACGGAGTGGCTGGCCCGACGGCCTGGACGACGAGCTGCGCAGCCAGATGGCACGTATCGAGCAGCAAGCCGGCCGCCGGTTCGGCGATCCTGCCGACCCGCTGCTGGTGAGCGTGCGCTCGGGAGCGCCGGTCTCCATGCCCGGCATGCTCGACACCATCCTCAACCTGGGGCTCAACGACGCCACCACGGCCGGTCTCGCGGCGGCATCCGGCGACGCCGCGTTCGCGGCGGCCTGCCAGGCCCGGCTGCAGACCATGTTCCTCGACATCGTCGGCGGCGACGCCGTGCCCGACGATGCATGGCAGCAGCTGCGCCAGGCGGTAGAAGCCGTCTTCCGCAGCTGGGACAGCGACCGTGCGCGGAGCTATCGTGCCAAGGAGTCCATCCCTGCCGACCTGGGTACGGCGGTCGTGGTGCAGGCGATGGTGTTCGGCAATCGCGGCCCGGAGTCGGCCACCGGCGTGCTCTTCACGCGCAATCCCGCGACCGGCGAGAACGTGCTCTACGGAGACGTCCTCTTCGGGGCGCAGGGTGAGGATGTCGTGGCTGGCACCCACGCCACCGAGCCGATCTCCGTCCTCGACGAGCGCCTGCCGCAGGTCGCCGCCGAGCTGCGGTCCTATGCCGACCGCCTCGAGCAGCACAGCGGCGACATCTGCGACATCGAGTTCACCATCGAGGAGGGGCGCCTGTGGATGCTCCAGAACCGGGTGGGCAAGCGCACGGCGCAGGCCGCCTGTCGCGCAGCTTTGGAAATGGCGGAAGACGAGTCGTTCCCGCTGTCGCGCCCGGAGGCCATCGAGCGCGTCCGCCACATCCTCCTCGACCCGCCGCTGGTGCCGGCCGAACGCAGCGGCGACGTCGAGGTCGTGGCGGCAGGGCTGGCGGCCTCGCCGGGACTGGCCACGGGAGCCATCGCGACCACGCCGGAGGCCGCCGTGCGCATGGCCGACGCCGGCATCGACGTGCTCCTCGTGCGCTCGGAGACGTCACCCGATGACGTCCACGGCATGGCCCGCTCCGTCGGCATCCTGACCTCCACCGGTGGGCTGGCCTCGCACGCCGCGGTGGTGGCCCGCGGCTGGGACATCCCGGCCGTGGTGGGTGCCGTCGGGGTCGTCGTGGGGGAGGGCGCCGTCGCCATCGGAGAACAGCTCTACCGGGAGGGCGATGTGCTCAGCATCGACGGCAGCAGCGGCGAAGTCTTCGGTGGAGCAGTGGAGTCGATCTCCACGGTGGCACCGGAGGCCGTCACGCTGCTGGCTTGGGCGCGGGAGCTCGGGATCGAGATCGAAGTCGCGGAGGAGATGCGCAAGATGAACACCACCGAGCCGTCCAGCGGAACGGCGGACGTGGCCAACGCGGATGTCGTCCGGGCACTTGCCATCAAGGGCTATGTCATGCCGGACATGCTCGGCACGGCCCTCGGTATCTCAGCCGACGATGCGCAACAGCTGCTCGACCGGCTCGCAGCCGATGGCATCGTCAAGGAGTCGGGCGGCATGTTCAGCCTGACCGACGATGGCAAGGCGCTCGGCGCCGAGATGATCGCCGCCGATCGGGAGGCCTGGGGCCCCGATGCCGCAGCGGCGGCGCTGGACGGGTTCCTCGTGCTTGACGGACGGATGAAGGAGATCGTGACGGCCTGGCAGATGAAGGATGTCGGCGGGGAACAGGTGCTCAACGACCACGCCGACCCGGACTATGACGCCGCAGTGCTGGCACGGCTCGCTGAGCTGCACGTAGACACCACGGCCTGGATGGCACCGCTCCTGGCAGGCCTGCCGCGACTCGCCAGCTATGCCACGCGGCTCGATGCCGCAGCAGCGGCGGCGGCCGGCGGTGACGGCATGTACATCGCGTCGCCACGCGTGGACAGCTATCACGGCGTCTGGTTCGAGCTGCACGAGGACCTCATCCGGCTCGCCGGCAAGACCCGCGAGGAGGAGGTCGCGGCCGGCCGCGCGTGAGTCACGAGCGTCGCGACTCGAGTGACTCGTAGCGGTACGCTGTGCGCTCCATGGCCACGCAGACCGAACCACGTGTCCCGTTCCTGGGGCCGGCTCGCTACGAATCGCCACTTGTCGCCAAGGGGCGCCGCTTCGGGGACCCGTCGACCCGCGTGCGCTACCAAGCGCGGGTCGGCGCGGACGGGCTCGACGGGCAGGACCTGACCTTCGAGAAGGCCGGTCCCAGGGAACGCATCTTCTTCGACCCCAGCTCCACGACGGCTGCCTTCGTCACCTGCGGAGGACTTGCGCCCGGCCTGAACAACACCATCCGCTCCGGCTTCTACGAGCTCACGTTCAACTACGGTGTTCGCCGCATCGTGGGTATCCAGGAGGGCTACAAGGGGCTCGATCCGCGTGAAGGGCTGGAGCCGATCGTGCTCACGGCCGACTTCGTCGATGACATCAACGACATGGGCGGCACCGTGCTGCGCACGTCGCGCGGGGGTCGCGACCCGGTGGACATGGTCGACTACCTCGAGACGCACGACATCGACATCCTCTTCTGCATGGGAGGCGATGGCACCCAGCGTGGTGCGCATGCCATCGCCGAGGAGGTCCGCAAGCGTGGGGGCGCGCGGTCGATCGTGGGCATCCCCAAGACCATCGACAACGACGTGCCCTACGTGTACCAGTCGTTCGGCTACGCCACGGCGCTGGAAGAGGCCACCGACGTCCTGCGGCATGCGCACGTCGAGGCCAGGTGCCATCACAACGGCATCGGCCTGGTGAAGCTCATGGGCCGGGATGCGGGCTTCATCGCCGCTGGCGCGGCGGTAGCGGCGCAAGAGGCCAACTTCGTGCTCGTACCGGAGGTGCCGTTCCCGCTGGAGGGTGAGAACGGCTTCCTGCAGGCGCTTGACCGGCGTATCGAGGCACGGCAGCACGCCGTTGTGGTCGTCGCGGAAGGTGCCGGCCAGCACCTGTTCGAGGACGGTGTCGACGGCACCGACGCCTCCGGCAATCGACGCTACCGCGACATCGGCCCCTTCCTCAAGGAGCGCATCCTGCAGCACTTCGCCGAGCGCGGCGTGGAGACCACGGTCAAGTACTTCGACCCCAGCTACTCGATCCGCAGCGTAGCCCCCAACGCCAACGACCGCTTCCTGACGGACCGCCTCGTTCGCAGTGCGGTGCACGCAGCCATGGCCGGCAAGACCGACGTGCTGGTGGGACTCTGGAACCAGACGACCATCTGGGTGCCCATCGCGACGGCCGTCGCCGAGCGCAGGAACATGAGCACCGACGGTGACCTGTGGAATGCGGTCCTGGCGACCACCGGCCAGCCAGACTGGCGGTAGCCGGAGGCCTGGGCGCGCGGACGTAACCACGCACCCTCCTGCAGGACCGGCCGTGAGAGGGATGGCGTCGAGCGCGGCGAGCGGATCGCCCGGCGCACCAGCATGGACATGGCTGAGACACTTGGCCCGCAGGCTGCATCGATCCGGGTACGGGGGCGATGGCTGGTACGGCCGATCTGGAGCCGGTCGGTCTCGTCGAGTCGGCGGTCGCGGGTGACGAGGTCGCCTTCGAGCGTATCGTCTCCGCCGATGTCGCGTGTGGATACGTCCCGCGTCCTTGTGCGTAGCTGACACACTGGAGCCACGCCGCGCATCTGATAGGTATGGGGGCGATGGCAGAGGTGCTCGAACGGGACATCGACGGCACGGTCGAGGCGGCGGCCGGCGGCGATGAGCTCGCCTTCGCCCGGATCGTCGCTGCCCACCACGCGGAGATGATGCGCATCTGCGTCGTCATCGCGCGCGACTCGACGCTCGCCGAGGAAGCCGTCCAGTCGGCCTGGGCCATCGCCTGGCGCAAGCTGGGAACCGTCCGCCAGGCAGAGCGGGTTCGTGCCTGGCTCATCTCGGTGGCGGTGAACGAGACTCGCCAGCTCCTGCGCAGGCGGGGACGACAGGCCAGGCACGAGGTGTCGGTCGACCCATCACGTCAGCCGGGCGGCGTCGATCCCGCCACCGGCATCGACCACCTGGACATGCAGGCGGCGCTCGAGCATCTCGACCCAGACGACCGTGCGCTGCTGGCACTTCGGTATGTGGCGGGCTTCGACGCGTCGGAGCTGTCGAGCGTCATCGGCCTCAGCCCCGCGGGCACACGCACGCGCCTCAAGCGACTCCTCGACCGATTGCGACGGGAGCTGCAAAGATGAACGACCTGACCCCATTCGAGCAGCAGATCAGAGTCGTGCTCGACCGCATGGGTGGAGCGGAGCCGAAGTACGACGCCATGGCCGTCGCGCGCGTGGCGGTGAGTGGGGCTCCACGCGGCCGGCTATCGGCCGTTACTGTCCGTCTTGGCTTCCGGTCTTCCGGAGGGACCCCCGCGAGGGGGCTCTCCATGGTCTCAGCAGCCAGCATCGTGGCCGCCGCAGCGATCGTGGCACTGTTGGGCGGCCTTCTGCTCGCCGGCGTGATGGGCGAGCCGCAGGACGGCGAGCCGCCTCCCGCTGCTGTCTCCCCGACGCCGCTCGAGGACGTGGTGGCGGTGCAGGCGCCGACCGACTTCCGCGCCTCCTTCGAGTGCTCGACCTACTGGGAAGATGGCCAGCAGATGAATGTGGTCGTGGGGCCGGTGGAGGGCGGCAACCTCGTACGCCGCGAGACGCGTGGTGAGCTCGGCCGGTTCGAGGCCGAGTCAGACGACGAGCGCCTTCAGGGCGAATGGACGGTCTACACCTCGACCGATGAGTATTTCTGGCCGGGCGTGGATCCGAACCTGCCGCTCGTCATGGGCCCGGGCGCGCTCCACATCGTCACCGACGAGGGCTCGTGGCAGGGACCCTGGGGCCACTTCGCGCTCCCAGGATCGACGAGCGAGGAGAGCGTGGGCGGGGTCGGCTACCTCACAGGCTCGGGCGCCTACGATGGCCTCACAGTCTTGTTCCAGCTCGGGTCCGACAACTGGGACGACTGCTACTGCTTCGCTAGCAAGGGCTTCACCGCCGCCTCCGAGCGGTGCCGGTTCCAGATGGAGGGCCTCATCGTCGAGGGCGTGCCACCCACGCCGCACGTCCCGGAGTAGCTCGCCCCGCCTGCGCCCAGCGTCGGACTGCCGCGGACTCCTGGCCTAGCGGAAGAGCGCCCCGCCGGTCGATCCCGGCGGGGCGCTTGCGCTGGGGCCTGTCTACGCGTGGACCACGCGTGAGTGGTCCGAGATCAGCCCTTCTTGTCCGCCATCTGGTCCCAGAGGGCACCCGCATTGTGGCTCATGATGTAGTCCATCATGTACTCCTGACCGATGTCGACCGGGAAGCGGTCCTTGAGGTTGACCCGCTCCTGGGTCTCCTCGCGCGAGAGCCCTTCGGCCACCGCGGCCGCCACTCGTGACTTCCACTCGAGCAGGATGGCACGCTGGTCATCCAGCGACGAGCGGCCGGTGATGGGTCCGTGTCCCGGAACGAGGTGCTCGAAGTCGAGCGCGCGGATGGTCTCGAGCGCGGCCAGCCAGCCGTCCACGTCCGACGTCATGAGCCACGTCTGGCACTGGTTGAAGATGGTGTCACCGGTGAAGACGACGCCCTCTTCCGGCACGTGGACCGCGATCTGCCCGGGCGTGTGACCGGCGACGTGGATGAGGTCGAAGTGTGTGTCACCGACGCGCAGCTTCAGGTTCCCGGTGAAGACGATGGCGCCGTCGTTGGGCTCGCGGTAGTACTCCTCACGGTCGGGGAAGATGGCCGCGCCCTCGGGGTCGTCGGTGGGGATGGCCTCCTGGGCGTAGGCGAAGGGGTCGAGGATGGGCGCGACGACCATGAAGTTGTCGGCCACGCCCTTGTGGTGGATGACCGGCGCCGGCTTGAAGTAGTAGTTGCCGAAGATGTGGTCGACGTGGTGCTCGGTGTTGATGACGTAGCGGATGGGGCCGTGCGCTTCGGCCTCTGCTCGCATCGCGACGGCCTTGGTGGGTAGTTGCGGTGTGTCGATGACCACCACGCCATCGTTGGTGACCACGTAGCTGGGGTTGCAGCCCCGGATCCTGGTATTCGCGTAGACGTTGGCTGTGACCTGTTCCATGGCTGGTTCCACGGTGGTTGACTCCTCCCCGACGGTGGTGCTGAGTGAGGTGCTGCTACTGGGTCGCGGTCAGGCCACCGTCGATGCCGAGGATCTGCCCGGTGATGAACGAGGACGCGTCCGACACCAGGAAGATGGCGGCGCCAACGAGATCGCCCGTGCCGCCGACGCGGCCGATGGGGATGCGCGCGACGACGCTCTTCTTGAACTCGGGGTCCTCCAGCAGCATGGCCACCTGCGGCGTGTCGACGAACGTGGGCGAGATGGCGTTGACGTTGATGCCGTGCTTGGCCCACTCGGTGGCCCACTGCCGGGTGAGCGAGGAGATGGCGCCCTTGGCCGCGACGTACGCGGAGTAGCCTGCGTTGATGCCGAGCGCGGCCCGGACCGAGCTGATGTTGAGCACCTTGCCGCCGTTCCCGGCCTTGATCATGGCCTTGACTGCGGCCTGGGTCGGGACCAGCGTGCAGCGCACGTTGATGTCGTAGATCCAGTCCCACGCGTCGTCGGGGTAGTCCTGGGCGTCATAGAGGACCTTGCCAGCCCCGCCACCGATGGCGTTGACCATGATGTCCAGGTGGCCGTAGTGCTGCACGACCCGGTCGACGACCGACTCGGCATCGTCTCGCTTGGTCATGTCCCCGGCGATGGCCAGGCACTCGCCTCCGACAGCCTCCACGCGAGCCTTGGTCGCATCGACCGACTCCTGCGCGAGATCGGTCACCGCGACCTTGGCGCCGGCCTCGGCAAGGGCAACCGCCATGGCGCCGCCGATGGCCCCACCGCCGCCTCCGACGAGCGCGATACGACCATCGAGCTTGAACCTGTCCAGCTGACCCATGCCGGTTCCTCCTGAGTGGCTTGCCTGTGGTGCCGCGGCGGCCTGTAATCATCGATTATCGAACATCGCTCCAAATCGGGTGCGATGAACGCGCAGACCAGGAACCGTCGGGCTCGGTCTGATCGAAGCGCCCGCGGGTCGGCCACGGCGCTCCGGCGTCGACCTCTCCTTGCCGACTAGTCGAGCATCCCTTGCTCGATGACGAAGTCGGCCACCTTCTGGACGCCGTCACCAGCCTTGAGGTTGGTGAAGACGTGGGGCCGATCCTGGCGCACGGAGATGGCATCACGCTCCATGTTCATGAGCGAGACTCCCACGGCTGGCGCCAGGTCGCTCTTGTTGACGACCAGGAGGTCGCTCTCGACGATCCCACGCAGCCCTCGCCGGACGGCCTTCTCGCCAGCCGCGACATCGACCACGTAGATGACGAGATCGGTCAGGGCCGGGTCGAACGTGCTGGCCCCGAGGTCATCAGCGCCCTCGATGAAGACGACCTGCAGGCCATCATGCAGCGCGATGAGCCTGTCCACGGCGGCGAGGTTCAGCGACGCATCGTCGCCCAGCGCGGTGTGCACGCAGGTGCCGGCGTCCAGCCCCACGATCCGGTCTTCGGCCAGCACCCCGCTGCGGATGAGCAACTGGGCATCCTCGCGGGCGTTGACGTCATTGGTGATGACGGCGATCTCGAAGCGGTCCCGCAGGCGCAGGCACAGCTCGGCCAGCAGCGTGGTCTTGCCGGCGCCGACCGGTCCGCCGATGCCGACTCGAAGGGCCGGCCGCAACCCGTTCACGCCGACCTGGAGGCCAGGTCGTCATCGTGAGCGTGGTCCGTCGTCCCACGCTCGGGGTCGAACGGCACCTCCTCGACGATCACCTCCGCCCCGAGCAGGCGTACAAGCTCATCGGTGGCGCGGTCATGTCGGTAGCGGATGAAGCCGGGGCCGACCTGGGTGCGCACGTGCCGGTTGCCCAGGTGGTAGGCCACGCGGGCCAGCAGGACCGCATCGGGGGTGGCGATGGTGGAGACATCCTCGGCCGCGGCGGCGATCTCGATGATGCGACCGTCGGAGGCGCGGACCAGGCTGCCGTCGAGAAGGACGGTGCCCCGCGGCAGGAACAACCCCACCGGCGTCCCTGTCATCGTCACGGCCCTCAGCCGGCTCTTGCGTCGCTGCTCCGCGGTCAGCGCCATCCGCTCGCTGGCGGTACCCGTGGTCACGACCTCGTGGGCCTCGAGCATCTCGTCGGGCTCCTGGGCGTCTTCCTTCACCATGGACGCTGACGGTAGCGAAGGCCATGGTTCGGATGACGGCCTCGAGCGGTGACCTTTCCGTTGCTCTTCCGTTGCGGGTCGTGTGCCCGACACCTGCGCCGCAGGTCGCGGGAGGTGCGGTCGGGAGGCCTACCAGGTGGCGCCAGGGATGGCGAACCCGTTGGGGTACTCGGCGCCGACCTGGTACTCGGCGACACGTTCCGCGAGCTTGAGACAGGCGATGCCGTCCTCGGCCGAACGATCGGAGCTGGGCACCATCGGCGCGCTCTCGATGGTGCAGTAGCCCTGATACCCGGTCCTGATGAGGGCGCGCATGATGGCGTGCCAGTCGGTCTTGCCGTAGCCCGGGGTGAGTGAGTTCGAATCGCGGAAATGGCCGTGCCAGAGGTACGGCTGCGCGTCCATCACCGCCTCGTACGGGCCGAGCTCCTCGAGGTTGACGTGGAAGAAGTCGAGCTGGATGCCGATGTTGTCACGCCCGGTCAGCTCGATGATCCGCTTGTGGTTGGACGCTGTGTTGATGAACTTGCCCATCTCGAGGTGGTTGGTCGCCTCGAAGACGAGCTTGATGCCGCGCTGCTCGGCGTGCTCTCCCATGCGCCGTAGCGAGTCCACGGCGACAGCGGTGGCCTCGTCGACGTTGTCCGCCGTGATGGGCGCGTGGATGGCCGTCGCGATGGTCACGGACATCGCGCCCAGCTCGGCAGCGAAGTCGATGGTCGATCTCGTCTCCGACACAGCCAGCTCGGCGGTCCGGGGCTCGGTCAGCGTCTTGTAGTCCGGCGAGTAGGGGTCCCACATCTCACCCCAGCACTCGTTGACGTTGGAGACCTCCAATCCGAAGTCGGCCTTCAGCTGTTTTTGCGTCGCGAGATAGTCCTCCATCGACACGCCAAGGCCGTAGCGCCCCTTGGGCGGGCAGATCTCGATGGCGTCGTAGCCACAGCGGGTGAGGCGCTCATATGTCAGATGGGGTTTGCGGTAGGCCTCCTCCTGGCCGAAGGTGAGCTGGAAGTAGCTGTACTTGAACGGCGTGCGCGTGGTCTGCAACGGCTGTCCCTCCTGTGCCGGCAGGATAGCGAGCCGGGGCGGCTGGGACATCGCCCGGCCGTGCTAGAACAGATGTGCTATTACACTGCCTCGATGGTAGGATTCCGCTCCCGTGCCACGCTCCCGCCGACGCTCCGCCCCTGATCCGCTGGCTCCCTTCAGCACGGCCGCGCAGGCGTGGTTCGCGAGCTCGTTTCCCGGGCCTACCGATGCCCAGGCGCAGGGCTGGCCCGCCATCGCCGGCGGTGAGCACACGCTCATCTGTGCTCCCACCGGCAGTGGCAAGACCCTGGCAGCCTTCCTGTGGTGCCTCGATCGCCTGCTTGGCGAAGACCCCCCGAGCGACCCCAGGTCCCGGCTGCGCGTGCTCTACGTCTCGCCGCTGAAGGCCCTGGTGCATGACGTCGACCGGAACCTGCGCTCACCCCTCGCCGGCATCAGCCTGGCGGCCGAGCGCCTCGGTGCGGTTACGCGGGACGTGCGGGTGGGCATGCGGACCGGTGACACACCCGCCCAGGAGCGTCGGGCCTTCGGCAGGAAGCCGCCGGACATCCTCGTCACGACGCCGGAATCGCTGTACCTCATCCTCACCTCGCAGGCACGCGAGGCGCTGCGCAACGTGCAGTGGGTGATCGTCGATGAGATCCATGCGCTCGCCGGCACCAAGCGCGGAGCGCACCTGGCGCTGTCGCTCGAGCGCCTGGAGACACTGACGCCGCGGTCCCCGCAGCGCATCGGCCTGTCTGCCACGCAACGACCACTGTCCGCGGTGGCCGCCTATCTCGGTGGTCGGCAGGACGGTGACGGGACTGATGCGGCGGGGACGCCTCGGCCCGTGACGATCGTCGACGCGGGGGTGCGCAAGGAGCTCGACCTCAGCGTGGTCGTGCCGGTGGAAGACATGGGCCGGCTCGGCGAGGTCATCCCGCTCGAGGAATCGCCCGGCGGGCCCATGACCAGCCCTGACGCCCGCACCAGCATCTGGCCCTCGATGTACCCGCGGCTGCTCGAGCTCATCCGCGCCCATCGCAGCACCATCGTCTTCACCAACAGCCGCCGACTGGCCGAACGGATCGCGCTCAACCTCAACGAGCTGGCGGGCGAGGACCTGGCCCGCGCCCATCACGGCTCCATCGCTCGCGAGCAGCGCCTCATCATCGAGGAGCAGCTCAAGCAGGGCAGGCTGCCGGCGATCGTTGCGACATCGTCGCTGGAGCTGGGCATCGACATGGGTGCGGTCGACCTCGTCATCCAGGTCGGATCGCCGCTGTCGGTCGCACGTGGTCTGCAGCGCGTGGGGCGCGCGGGTCACCGCGTGGGCGAGCCGTCACGCGGCGTCATCTTCCCCAAGTACCGCGGCGACCTGCTGGAGGTGGCAGTGGTGACGCGCCGCATGCGCGATGGGGCCATCGAGTCCACCGTCGTGCCGCGGAACCCGCTGGACGTCTTGGCGCAGCAGCTGGTGGCGATGACCGTCGATCGCGTGTGGCCCGTCGACGAGCTCTTCGCCCTGGTGCGCCGGGCGGAGAACTTCGCCGAGCTCGCTCGCGACGCGTTCGACGCCACGCTGGGCATGCTGGCGGGGCAGTACCCGGCCGACGAGTTCGCCGACCTCAAGCCGCGCCTCATCTGGGACCGGGTCGCAGGCACCGTGCAGGCACGACGCGATGCGCGCACGGTGGCGGTGACCTCCGGCGGCACCATCCCGGACCGCGGGCTCTTCCCCGTGTTCCTCGCCGATGAGGGCGTCTCGACCGAGCCCGCGGCCGCTCGCTCACGCTCGGCCCGAGGCGGTGGGCGTCGGGTGGGCGAGCTGGACGAGGAGATGGTCTACGAGGCGCGCGAGGGCGAGGTCGTGCTCCTCGGTGCCAGCGGCTGGCGCATCGAGGCGATCGATCACGACCGGGTGCTGGTGACACCGGCTCCCGGCGAGCCGGGCAAGGTCCCGTTCTGGAAGGGAGACGGCGTGGGGCGGCCGGTCGAGCTCGGACGTGCCCTGGGGGCCTTCACGCGTGAGATCTCGGCCCTGGCAGCCTCCGGCCGCGATGGCCGCGACAAGGCCCTGCGGGAGCTGCATGAGCGCCACGACCTTGACGAGATGGCGGCACGCAACGTGCTCGGCTACCTCGACGAGGAGCGCGAGGTGACCGGAGCGCTGCCGACCGACAGGACCGTGGTGCTGCAGCGGTTCCGCGACGAGCTGGGCGACTGGCGGGTGTGCCTGCTGACGCCCTTCGGTGCGCGCGTCCATGCACCCTGGGCGCTGGCCATCGAGGCTCGCCTGCGTGATGCGCTGGGTGTGGAGGTGCAGCCGATCTGGTCGGACGACGGCATCGTCGTGCGCCTGCCGGCCACGGACGGTGCCTATGAGCCCGGCACCGGTCAGGTCGCGCTCGCTGACGCCGCGGAGGCCGCTGTCCTCATCGCCGCTGATGACATCGAGGAGCTGGTGACCCAGACGGTCGGCAGCTCGGCGCTCTTCTCGAGCCGCTTCCGCGAGAATGCCGCCCGGGCGCTGCTGCTGCCGCGGCGGCGACCGGGTCAGCGCACCCCGCTGTGGCAGATGCGCCAGCGGTCGTCGCAGCTGCTCTCGGTCGCCAGTCGCTACGGCTCGTTCCCCATCATCCTCGAGACCTATCGCGAGGTGCTGCAGGACGTCTTCGACCTGCCCGCCCTGCGCGAGCTCCTGGCTGCCATCGAGCGCCGCGAGATCCGCGTGGTCAGCGTGGAGACCTCGCACGCATCGCCGTTCGCGTCGTCGCTCCTGTTCGACTACATCGCGACCTACATGTACGAGGGCGACGCCCCGCTCGTGGAGCGGCGCGCGCAGGCGCTCACGCTCGACCGCGACCTGCTGCGCGAGCTGCTGGGTGCAGAGCAGCTGCGCGAGCTGCTCGACGCCGATGCCCTGGGCGAGCTCGAGCTTGAGCTGCAGGCGCTCACCGAGGAGCGTGCGGCCGCGACGGCTGACCAGCTGCATGACCTGCTGCGTCGCCTCGGTGACCTCACGCCGGATGAGGTCGCAGCGCGTGTCCGTGGCCCTGACGCGCGGGCTCGGGCAGCCGCGGCAGGCGAGTGGCTGGAGGCCCTCCAAGCCGACCGCCGGGCGCTCAGCGTGCATCTCGCCGGCGAGCAGCGTTGGATCGCCGCCGAGGACGTCGGTCGCTACCGCGATGCGGTGGGCGTCTCGCCGCCCGTCGGGGTGGCCGAGCAGTTCATGCAACCGACATCGGACGCGCTGGGCTCACTGCTCGCGCGCTGGGCCCGCAGCCACGGCCCCTTCCATACCGAGGAACCTGCCGCTCGCTGGGGGCTCCCCCGCGGCATCGTGGAGACCGCACTCGAGGCGCTCATGGCCGACGGCGTCCTGCTGCGTGGCGAGTTCCGTCCCGACGGCGTCGAGCGGGAGTGGTGCGATCCGGAGGTCCTGCGCCGCATCCGTCGTCGCTCGCTGGCCCGCCTGCGACGCGAGATCGAGCCGGTGGAGCCGACAGCGCTGGCGCGATTCCTGCCGCTGTGGCATGGGGTCGGGGGGTCGGTGGGTGGCCTCGACCGGCTCGCCGAGGTCATCGGACAGCTCGAAGGCGTGGCGCTGCCGGCGAGCGTGCTCGAGCGTGACGTCCTCCCAGCGCGGGTCGCCGGCTACTCGCCGCAGATGCTCGACGAGCTGGGTGCCTCCGGCGAGGTCGTCTGGGTCGGCGCTGGGAGCCTGGGTCGCGACGACGGGCGCATCGCGCTCTACCGACCGGACCGGCTCGCGTTGCTCCTGCCCACGCGAGCGGTGGAGGAGCGACCTCCAGCCGAGGGCGACTGGCTGCGACCGGCCCTGAGAGACCACCTGGCGCGGCGCGGGGCCTCATTCCATCGCGAGCTGCTGGCAGCGTCGTTCACCGCCGCTGCGTCGGCGGGCCAGCGGCGCCCGACCGAACGCGAGATGCTCGATGCGCTGTGGGACCTCGTCTGGGCCGGCGAGGTCACCAACGACACGTTCGCACCTCTGCGGGCATTGCGTTGGCCTCGCCGCGGCAGTGGGCACCGTCCGGGACGACCCAGCGCGCGACTCGGCAGCCGGATGGGGCCGCCCGAGGCCGCCGGCCGATGGTCGCTCGTCGCCGACACGTTGCGCACCGCGGCGGCACTGCGCGGTGGCGCCGAACCCACGCCGACTGAGCAACGGGCAGCCCTGGCGGCCACGTTGCTGGAGCGGCACGGCGTCGTCGTGCGCGACGCGGTCGCAGCCGAGGGTGTGCGGGGCGGCTTCGGTGCGGTCTACCCGGTATATCGCGAGCTGGAGGAGCGCGGCCGGGTGCGGCGTGGCTACTTCGTGGAGGGGCTCGGTGGCGCCCAGTTCGCGCTGGCGGGCGCCGTGGACAGGCTGCGCTCGCTGCGAACGGAGGCGGGTGCCCCCAGCAGCCGTGAGCCGCGCACGCTGTTGCTGGCCGCAGCCGACCCGGCCAATCCGTACGGTGCCACGCTGGCCTGGCCACGCGACGAGTCGCGCCACCAGCGTTCGCCCAGCCGCGCCGCCGGCGCCTACGTTGTCCTGCACGACGGATACCCGGTGCTCTACCTCGAGCGTGGCGCTCGATCGCTGCTGACCTTCACGCCCTTCGATGACGCGGAGATCGCCGCCGCCGCCGTGGCCGCGCTGCGCGGGGTGCTAGACGGGAGGGTGAAACGACTCCAGGTCGAGAAGGTGGACGGGCAACCCATCGTCGAGTCGCCGCACCACGATCGTCTCGCCGGGCTCGGGTTTAGACCAGCCTATCGGGGCTTCGTGCTGGGCCCGGCCGTTGCCTGAGGGTGACACCCTCTACCGCATCGCCGCTGTCATGCGACGTGTGCTGCTGGGCGACGAGATCATCGCCGCCCGGGGGCGGCCGGGCGGAGCGCGACTGGAACGGGTGGTGGGCACGCGTGTACGGTCGGTGTCCACGCGAGGCAAGCACCTGCTCATCGACTTCGACGGTGGCTTGACACTGCATACCCACCTGCAGATGCGAGGCACATGGCACCGCTATCGACCGGGCGAGCGGTGGCTCCTGCGGGCCGACAGAGCGGTGGCCGTGCTGGAAACGGCGTCTGCGGTCGCCGTCTGCTTCGATGCCCCCACCGTGGAACTGCTGGAGACTCGCGCCCTGGCCATCCATCCGCTCCTCTCGGGGCTCGGCCCAGACCTGCTCGCCGGCGATCCCGACCTCGAGGAGGTCGATGCCCGCCTGGTCGCGGCCGGCGCGCGCGGCCTCACCATCGCTGAGGCGCTGCTGGACCAGCGCATCGTTGCCGGCGTCGGAAACGTCTACCGCAGCGAGGTCCTTGCCCACGATCTGCTGTCGCCGTACGAACCCGCTGGATCGTTGGCGCGCGAAACGCTGGCCCATCTGCTCGGCACGGCCGCCACGATGCTCCGCTGGAACCTCGACGGGGGCGTGCGCCGTACGATCGTGGACGCGAGGCGAGGGGAGCGCTTGGTCTATGGTCGGACCGGACGACCATGCCGACGATGTGGCGAACTCGTCCGGTCAGCCGCAGTCGGGCAACCTCCTCGCCGAGTCTACTGGTGCCCGCTGTGCCAGCCGACCGGCAAGTTCCGACGTAGCGGCTGATGACGGCCGCTACCAGTCCTTCGTGGCGTCCTTGCCTACGGGCGGGGCATCTTCCATGTGCTCGACACGACGATGGCGACGCTCGCCCAGCTTCTTGCTCCACTCCAGGCGACGGTCGAGCCACTTGGGCAGCCAGATGTCGTCGAGGACCTCCAGGCGATGCCCGACACCGAGCACCACCGCATTCAACGCATCATGGAGCCACAGCATCGCTTCTACCTCTAGCCACGGCATCGCTATCGGCTCGCGCCGCCCAAGTCTCTGCACGGGACTGTGGGTCGGTCAAGAGCCGCATGGACCTCCGGCGATGGCGCGACCTAGCGAGGGATGTTCCACCACGCCAAGCGCACCTGCAAGCTGCAACGTAGCGGCTGAGCGTTATCCGTTCAGCCAGCGTTGGAGAACCGCCCCGTCACCTGCAACGGTGTCTGCGATGCCAGGGACCCGCCCGTGCCGGCGATAGGTCAGCTCGTGACTCGTGGGTCGCCCAGGCCCAGGAACCTGCGCCCGTGACGGATGCCCGCGTCCCAGGCGCTCGCGACCCGGCGCGGTGAGCGCCACCAGGTCCGCAGCGCACGTGTCACGCTGTCGCGAGCTGCTGCCAGCTGCTGTCCCCAGGTGCGCCACTCGAACCACTGCGGGTGCGCCCACAACCAGGGCACGGCAGCCCAGGCCAGCAGCACGTAGTCGATGCGCAGCGGGCGTGGGAAGTTGATGACCTGCTCGAGCTGGCGGATGACATCCGGCCAGACTGCCAGCGTCAGGATCGCGAACAGTGCGGCCCAGCCGATGCCCCACAGGCGCGCGCGTGGCGGCAGGAGCAGGAACAGCAGGGCGGGGAACCACTTGAGCGCCGTCGCCAGCGCCCACATGAAGCCACCCAGCCGGGGACCCGTGAAGTGGGCCGCCCAGATCCCCATGGCGCACAGCAGCGTGATGTTGCCCGTGTCAAGGGTGGCGGCCAGCGCCGGCGTGATGAGCAGCACCAGCAGCGCCGTGGCCAGCGGATGCTGGCGGTATGCCCATGCGGCGCTCCAGGCGAAGATGATGACGTTGAACGCGCGGTAGACGAACCAGGCCGTCTCCCATGGCAGCGCGGCCCACGGGGTGAAGATCGGCAACGACCACGACCAATAGACGTAGGGCATGTACGGTGGCGGCGGGTCGAGGGGATCGCCGCCGCTGAGCCACAGGCGGACGCCACCCCAGTAGGCGCGCGCGTCTGCCCCGACCAGGTCGCCGCGAGCGACGATCCACGACACGATGGCCGCACCGCAGACCACCAGGATGAGGATCGCCAGCAGCCGCGACCGATCGCGCAGGAACCCCGTGTCTGCCCGCATTGCACGCATCCTACCGCCGCGCCACGGAGGCCATAGACTCGCCTGCGTGGACGGACGCCCGAACGCCATCCCCCTCGGCCGGCTGCGCGAGGAGATTTCACGCCGCCTGCCCGACTTCCTGGCCGACCTTGAGGAGCTGGTCTCCATCGAGTCCGGCTCCTACACCAAGGCCGGTGTCGACGCCGTCGCGACCTGGATGGCTGAACGCCTGGCGACGCTGGGCGCTGTCATCGAGCGTCACCCCCACGACCAGCTCGGCGACGCCGTCGTGGCCACCTTCGGGGGCCGACGAGCAGGACCGGTGATCCTCCTCATCGGCCACGGCGACACCGTCTTCGAGCCCGGATCCCTGGCACGTCGGCCGTTCGAGGTGCGCGAGGGAGCAATCCTTGGCCCCGGCGTGAGCGACATGAAGGGCGGCCTGCTCGCGGGCCTGTACGCGCTCGAGGCCATCCGCGCGTTGTCGCCCGAGTGGCCGCGGTCGGGCCGGCTGGTCTACATCGTCAACCCCGATGAGGAGATCGGCTCACCGGTGAGCACGTCGCTGATCGCCCGTCTGGCTCGTGGGGCGGATGCGGCGTTCGTGCTGGAGGCGGCCCGCCAGAACGGGGACATCGTCTCTGCGCGCAAGGGCATGATGCACCTGCGGGCCACGATCCACGGGCGAGCCGCCCACGCTGGCGTCGAGCCAGAGAAGGGACGCAGCGCCACCCTGGAGGCTGCTCACAAGACGGTCGCCCTGCACGGGCTCAACGGGCGCTGGGACGGTGTCAGCGTCAATGTCGGCGCCATCAACGGCGGCACGAGGCCCAACATCGTGGCCGAGGAGACCGTCATCACCATCGACATGCGCGCCCGCCTCGCGCGTGATCAAGAGGAGGCGGAGGCAGCCATCCGCGGGATCCTTGGCACGTCCACCGTGCCCGATACCAGCACCGACGTGGAGGTGCTGGCACGATCGCGCCCGATGGAGCGGACCGCGGCGTCGGCGGAGCTGGTCCGTCGCGCCGTGGCCATCGCGGCCGACCTGGGGTTCGAGCTCGCCGATGCCGAGACCGGCGGCGCGTCCGATGCCAACACCACGGCTTCGTTGGGCGTGCCATCGCTCGACGGCCTCGGCCCGGTCGGTGGCAACGATCACACGCCGCTCGAGTACATCGAAACGGGCAGCATCGTGCCACGCACGACCATGCTGGCCGCCCTGGTGCTGTCGGTCTGAAGCGCTGGCCGCCCTGGTGCTGTCGGTCTGATCCGCTGCTCCGTCCGCGGCGCTGCTCGGTCCGCGGGGCCTGCTCAGGCAGTCAGCGTAACGAGGTCTGACCGCACTGGTCGCAGACGGTGTAGACCGCGTGGCGGTCACGTGCGTAGCCGGCGACGTGGAGCCGCCCCACGATGCAGGCATGGCAGACCCAGGTCCACCAGGTCACCGGGGCCCCGTGATCAGCCGGCTGGACGTCCCCAAGTGGCGTCGATTCCGCCTCCACCTGCTCCTGCAGGCCCTCGTTGGCGCTGAAGGCGGCACGCACCGCGTCCGCTCGAGCCGCCTCCGACTCGCTGCTGTAGGGGTAGTTCTGGCTGACGTTCGAGCTCACGTGCGGACCGCTCCTGGGAAGGCTGCTACGGCTGCGGGACGAGCCGAGTATACCGACGGGTCCGCCTCACCACGCCGCGGCCGAGCCCTCCGACCGGGGGTCCGCCGCGGCAGCGAAGGACACCACGTCCCCCTTCTCGTCGCGCACGATCTCGATGGCGTGCGCATGACCCATGGACGATGCCCATGGCTCGCGCATGACCACGTCGTGGCCCTTCTCGCTCAGCACCGTGGCGACGCTGGGGGGCAGGCGCGACTCGAGCTCGGTCAGGTCGGCCGGACCGTGTTGCGTGCGCATCATCGCCGCCCAGCGGGGCGCGGCGACGGCGGTCGCCACGTCGCTCTTGCCATCCACCACGGCGGAGACGAGCTGGGCGAAGATCTGCGGCTGGATCTCACCACCCATCGAGCCGTGCACGATCCAGGGTGCCCCGCCGCGCAGGAGCATGCCCGGTGCGAGCGTGTGGGTGGGCCGTTTGCCGGGGGCCAGTGCGTTGGGATGCCGGGGGTCGAGCCGGAAGAAGGCCCCGCGATCATGGAAGGCGATGCCTGTCGCCGGATCGACCAGCCCTGAGCCGAAGCCCTGGTAGTTGGACTCGAGGAGACTGACGGCGTTGCCCCACTGATCGGTGGCCGCGATGTAGACGGTGCCACCGCCCGCCGGCAGCGAGCCGGGTCGGAGGGGCATCGTGCGCCGTGGGTCGATGCGCGCGGCGAGTTCGTCGAGGTGTGCATCGGAGAGCATCTCGTCGACCTCGCCGGGGGCCATGTGCAGGGCATCGGTCACGTGCGCGTCACGCTCGGCCAGTGCCAGGCGCGATGCCTCCAGCCCGAGATGGATCCAGTCGGCATCGGCCCAGCCGCGCCCGTCGAACCCGGCGGAGGCAGGTGCCGGGAAGCGGCCCAGCATCGCCAGCGTCTGGAGGGCCACCACGCCCACGCTGTTGGGCTCATGCGAGAGCGCCGTGAAGCCCCGATAGTCGATCGAGAGCGGTACGCCCCAGTCGGACTGGTGGGCCGCGAGGTCGGCGGCGACGATCGGCACGCCCTGCGACTCGAAGTAGGTCGCGGTGAGGCCAGCGAGCGAACCGGTGTACAGGGCATCGGCACCCTCATCGAAGAGCGAGCGAAGCGTGCGCTCGAGGGCCGGCAGGCGGACGATATCGCCCGGGTGCACGGCGCGATCGGTCGGGCGGTAGACGCGTGCCCAGTCGCCCGCGGTCCCGAAGACCGTGGCCGAGCGCTCGATGGCGTCGATCCAGCCGTGTGATGCCGGGAAGCCCGAGGCCAGGTCGATGGCCGGCGTCAGCAGGAAGCGCCAGTCGAGCCGGCCGAAGCGTCGGTGGGCTTCACCCCACGAGTGCACGCCACCCGGGACCGTGACCGACCAGGGGCCACGGGCGGGCATGGCCGTGTGACCGGCCTGCCTGGCGCCGGCGATGCTTGCGCCGGAGCCGGCGCGGCCACTGCCATTGAGCGTGACCGCGGCGTTGGCCGTGGCATCCCAGATGATCCAGAAGGCGTCGCCTCCCAGGCCGCAGCTGTGGCCGGCAACGACGGCCAGGGCGGCGTTGGTGGCGATGGCGGCGTCGACGGCGCTGCCGCCCGTGCGCAGCACCAGCATGCCCGCGGCCGTGGCGAGATGATGCGGGCTGGCGACCGCTCCGTGGCGACCACGAAGGGGACGCGCGGGCATGCTGGCGGGCTCCGGACCGTGGTTCACGGCGTCATGATGACGGGCCGGGAGCCTTCCCCGCCGGCAGCGTGACACCCACGCGGGCACCACGACCGTCGACGCTCTGGGCGAAGGCGCGGCCCCCGAGGGCGTCGGCCAGGTCGCGCACGATGGCCAGGCCCAGCCCCGAGCCGCGGCTGCTGCGTGACGCATCCGCCCGGTAGAAGCGGTCGAAGACGTGTGGCAGGGCAGCCGCGGGGATGCCGGGCCCATCGTCGCGCACCGCGAGCGTGACGCCGCTCGTGGTCGACTCGACCTCGATGCTGATGTGACCGCCCGGCGACGGTGCGTGGGCCAGGGCATTGGCGATGATGTTGCCGAGGATGCGGTCGAGGGCATCCGGGTCGGCGGTCAACGTGGCATGGACGGCTCGCTGGTCCACGCTGAGCTCCTGTTGCCTCGACTCGGCCTCGGCTCGGAAGCGCTCGACGGCACCACGGACGACGTCGAGGCCATCGATGGTCTCCAGGCGTAGTGGCGGTCCTGCGACGCCCGGCATCGTCAGGTGATCCAGATCATCGAGCATGCGTCCAAGTCGATCGGCCTCGTCGGAGATGGCATCGGCAGCACGCTCGGCCGCCGCACCGGTGGCCGTGCCGTCGCGCAGCGCCTGGCTGAAGCCACCGATGACCGTCAGCGGCGTTCGAAGGTCGTGTCGGATGTCCGCCAGCAGCTGTCGCTGGGCCTCGCGCGTCGCTCCGACCTCCGTCGCCATGGCATTGAAGGCAGCGCTCGCCTCTGCCACCTCGACCGGCCCCGTGGTGGGCAGCGCATCTGGCACCCTGCCCGTGGCGACCGTCTGGGAAGCGGCGGCGAGCCGGCCCAGCGGACGGGTCACCGAGCGGCTGAGGCCGATGGCGAGCGGGACCCCGATGACGACCAGCACCAGTCCGGCCAACGCCAGCGCTCGCAGCAGGTCGGCGGTCGCCAGCGCTGCCGAATCGTCGGTCCGCAGCAGCAGGAGCACCGGAGCCACCCGGTCGGCACGCGTGCCCCGCACCGCCGTCGCCGCGTACATGACCTGGCCCATGTCAGCGGTCGTGGTCGTGCCCGTGAGCACGTCGGTTCCCTCGCCGGGAAGCTGGATGTCCGGCACGGCGTCGAGGGTCACGACCTCGCCGGTATCGGGTGAGCGCACGACGGCCTGACCCTGCCCGATGAGCATGACCGAGATGCCCGCAGCATCGATCTCATCCTGTGCCTCGTCCACGAACGCGCCGAACGCGACAGCGGCGCGTCGGTCCGTCTGGGCCTCGCGGAAGCGTTCGATGGCGTCGTTCGACAGGCGCTCGTCGGGACTCCTCCGGCGGAGCGCCTCGAGGGGGATCTGCTGGCCGGCACGAACCGCGTACGGGATGGTCAGCTCGGCCAGGGCACCCTCGGCTGCATCGCGGTGCAGATCTCGCAGCGAGACCCACACCGCGCCGCCCATGGCCATCAGCGTGGTCAGCCCGAAGACGAGCAGGGCCAGCCCGATGCGGCCACGGAGGGTGCTCACCGCGGTGCGCTCACCCGAAGCGAGCTCGCGGTGGCGGAACCAGCCGGTAGCCCACGCCCTTCACCGTCTCGATGGGTGGGCCATCGGCTCCGAGCTTGCGCCGCAGCTCCGAGACGTGGACGTCGACCGTTCGCGTCTCGCCGGGAAAGTCGGTGCCCCAGACGGACGACAGCAGGTCGTCCCGGCTCCAGACGATGCCGGGGTCACGAGCCAGTGCGGCGAGAAGGTCGAACTCGCGCGGGCGCAGCTCGAGCCGACGCTCGGCCACATACGCCTCACGGCGGCGCGGATCGACCCGCAGGTCGCCCACGTCCATCGGCCGTGTTCCGCGCAGTGCCGGATCGGCGCGGCGCAGGATGGCCTTGACGCGCGCCACCATCTCGCGCGGGTTGAAGGGCTTGGTGAGGTAGTCGTCCGCCCCCACCTCGAGGCCGACGATGCGGTCGATATCGTCGCTGCGTGCGGTCAGCATCAGGATCGGCGTCTCGCCGCGCCGTCGTACCTCACGTGTGACCTCGATGCCGTCGAGCTTGGGCAGCATCAGGTCCAGCACGATGAGGTCCGGGTCCACGCGATCGTGCTGATCGAGCGCCTCCTGCCCATCGCGGGCATCGACGACGTTGTAGCCGGCCTGCTCGAGGTACAGGCGGACGAGCTCCACGATATTGCGTTCGTCGTCGACGACGAGGATGGTCTTCACGCGTCCGAGCATACCGGCGCTGGACGAGGCCCCGGGGTCGTGCCATGTCAGCGCTGCGTAAGGGGGAGGGGTAGGCTCAGGCGATGACGACGGCACCGCGGCCTGACCCCTTGCGACCGAGCAGCTCTGCGGCGGGCGATGCCTGGGCGGAACGCGTTCGCGCGGAACGGGACCAGGTCGAACGACTGCGCGAGATCGCGGACCTCGCCGACTTCTACGCGCCGATGGCTGCACGCTTCGGCCAGGATCCGCTGCGGCGTGACGATCCATCGCTGGACGCCGTGCTCGAGCTGGCATCGGCGGGCCAGCGATGGCTCGATCTCGGCGCCGGCGGTGGGCGCTACGCCCTGCCGCTGGCCCTGCGCGTGGCGCGCGTGCAGGTCGTCGAGCCCTCCGCCTCGATGCTGGAGGTGCTGCGATCCGGGATGGCCGCGCACGGCATCGACAACATCGACATCACCGCCGCACGGTGGCCCGTTCCCGGCGGCGTTCCCCTGGCCGACGTGGCGCTGATGGCCCACATCGGCTACGACATCGAGGACTTCGCCGGGTTCCTCGACGCGGCAGAGGCGGCCGCATCCGAGCGATGCGTCGTGGTCATGCGAGCGAGCGACGGCAGCGGACCGGGTCAGCTCTTGTGGCAGGAGATCCACGGCGAGCCGCGCATCCCATATCCCATGCTGGGCGAGCTCCTCGTGCTGCTGACCGCTCGCGGCGCCGTGCCTGAGGTGCGGTTGGTCCAGCGCCCACGGTGGGGGTACCCCACGTTCCAGGCACTGGTCGATGCGTCCCGCCGCCAGCTGTGGCTGCGTTCCGGCTCCAGCAAGGACCGCCGACTGCGGCAGCTGCTCCGATCGCGTGCGGTGGAGGAGGAGAGCGGCTGGGGGCTGCCGGCGCCTCCGATGCAGGACGGGGTCGTGACCTGGGTCGCCCGGTCGGCAACGTGACGCTCAGCTCACCTGTTCACCGGGCTCCGGCGCGAGCACGCGGACGTCACCGAGGCCGAGGTGCTCGAGCTCCTCGCGCAGCTGGTCCGGCGTCCCCGCGAGGATGGGGAAGGTGCCGTAGTGGATCGGCACCACCGTGGAGGCGCCCAACAGCTCCACCGCCCGCGCCGCGGCAGGCGGGTCCATGGTGAAGTGCCCGCCGATGGGCAGGAACGCGACCTCGGGCCGATGCAGCTCACCGATGAGCCGCATGTCCCCGAACAGGGCGGTGTCGCCGGCGTGATAGAGGCGCCGTCCGTTCTCGAGCTCGACGACGAAGCCGGCCGGCTCACCCAGGTAGAGCGGGATGCCCGCGTCGGTCAACCAGTCGCCGGCCGAGTGCTCTGCCGGGACCATGCTCACGCGGATGCCCCCCACGGCCAGCGAGCCGCCCTTGTTCATGCCCACCACATCAGCACCGGTGTCCTGCGCGCCCAGCCAGAGGCTCAGCTCGTGGATCGCCGGCCAGACCGGCTTCGTGCGCCGGGCGATGGTGAGCGCGTCGGCTGACGTGATCTCACCCGCCATGGCGCCCAGGTGGTCATGGTGCCCGTGGGTGACGAGCACGACGTCACAGCGCGCGATGGCCTCGGGCCCGACCGGGCAGCGTGGGTTGCCGAACCAGGGGTCGATGAGGATGCTCGTGCCGTTCTCGCTCTCGAGATGCACGTTGGCGTGCCCGTACCAGGTGAATCGGAACCCCAGCTCCTCGCCCATCGGTCTCCTCCTGACGTACGTAGCGGGTGACAGGCAAATCCTAGCTACTCCAGCCTGCCCGCGGCCGGCAGGTATGCTGCCGACATGAAGGTGCTGAAGCTGACCACGGGACCGGTCGCCACGAACGTCTGGGTCCTTGCTGATGTCCGAACGCGTGAGGCCATCGCCATCGACACGGCCACGCCCTCGGTGCGCTGGCTGACCCAGGTGTTGGGCGACGAAGGCTGGAACCTCCGCTTCATCGTCAGCACACATCGTCACTGGGACCACATCGGTGACAATGCCGAGGCGGTCATCGCCACAGGCGCCAGGCTGGCGGTGCACAGCGCGGACCGCCACGGGCTGACGCAGCCCGACCCCATGTCGGCGCCGTTCCCCATCCCTCCGAGCGTGCCCGCGGTGGACCTGGCGGAGGGCTCACACATCCGCTTCGGCGAAGTCGACCTCAGCGTGCTTCACACACCGGGCCACACCGAGGGCTCGGTCTGCCTGCTGAGCGCCGAGGATCGGGTGCTCATCAGCGGTGACACCCTCTTCGCGGGGGGCTGGGGTCGGACGGACCTTCCCGGCGGGAACGCGGACGCGATGGTCGAGTCGCTCTCGCGGCTGGCGACCCTGGAGGACGGCTTGGACGTGCTGCCCGGTCACGGGCCTGAGACCACCATCGGCCGCGAGAAGCCGTGGCTGCAGACGGTGGCGCAGAAGAACGCGCTGCCCTGGTGACGGCCGGGTGGGAGGGTGCCTGCCGTCAGGCGGGTAGGTCCATCGGCTTGTGCCACTCCGAGGATGACCGGGTGGCGTGGAAGCCGTGCCGCTCGTAGAGCGTGCGAGCCTGGCTGGGGTTCTCGGCATCGACATGCAGCTGCGCCCCCTGCATGCCCCGGTCGCGAAGGGCCAGCAGAGTCCTTCCCAGCAGTGCCGAGGCGAGCCCGCGCCGGCGCCACGGGCGACGCGTGAAGATGGGCTCGGTCCAACCGCGCAGATAGCCATGCTCACGGTTCTCGACGGGGTCGATGGCGGCGTGGATGCCGGCGGCGATCTCAGCACCGTCGAAACCGACGATCTGTAGTCCGAGGTCGAAGAGCGGGCTCTCCACCCACGACCGATAGGCGGAGGCCGAGTCGTCCCATGCTCCGAAGTGGTCACGGAACGCCTCACACAGGGCGTCCCAGTACGCGGGCAGCAGATCGCGGGTCAGTGGGCGCACCTCGATGCCAGCGGGTACGGGCGGGAGCTCGACGTCGGCCAGCGTAGGGCGCAGCATGTGGTGGTAGACCCGAACGCGCTGGTAGCCCCGTGCGCGCGCCAGCTCGGCTGCGCCGACGTCACGATCCTGGAACCACGTGGTCAGCACTGGCGTAGCCTCGAATGCCTGCCCGGCTGCGAGCTCCACCAGTCGAGCTTCATTGCGCACGGCCATGGCGGTCCCGATGCCGCGCCGGCGCCAATCGGGATGGACGTCTCCGAGCGAGTTGAAGTGGCGCTCGCCGTAGGCGGTGTCAGCCCATTCGATGAGTGAATGGGCGACCAGCGTCCCACCCACGAACGCCAGGACCACGTCGCGCAGCGGATCGACCCGCGTCATGTTGGCGTATCGCACGCGCAGGCGATCGAGGCTGACGACCATCTCCTCGCCGTTGGCCTCATCGGCCGCGCGGATCAGCTCCACCAGCGCCGGCAGGTCCGGTTCGCCACGGAAGGTTCTGAACGTGAGGCCGGGGAGGCTTGTGGGCGGTACCGGCAATCGAGGCCCGAGAGTGTTCGTCACAGCTCGAGGGGCTTGTGCCACTCCGATGCCGAGCGGTCGGCAGCGTAGCGGTGGCGCTCATACAGATCGCCGTTGGCTGTGTCGAAGGCGTTGGCGGCCTCAACCATCGCGGGGGTGTCCTCTTCGACCGAGTAGAGGCAGAAGCGTCGTCCGGGGATGTCAGGCGCGCCGGGAACGTCGATCCAGGGCCTGGTCTGGGTCACGGGTCAGTAGTCCTTCCTTCCTTGTCGTCGCAGGTTCTTCTTGTGCTGCTTGAAGAACTTGCCCAGCCGGCGGTCCGCTTCGCGGCGAGCACGCTCGTCGGCGCGAACCTCGGCGGCTTGGCGCTCGGCCTCCAGCTTCTGGTGGCTGGCGAAGCGGGCAGCCGAGAGCGTGCCCGCGAGCAGTGCGGCCCGGACCGCACAGCCGGGTTCGCCATCGTGCCGGCAGTCGCCGAAGTGGCACCCCCGGGCAAGCATCTCGATCTCGTCGAAGGTCGCCGTCACTGCGTCGGCGTCGCCGAGGACGCCGACCGTGCGCAGGCCGGGCGTGTCGATGAGCAGGCCGCCGCCAGGCAGGGCGAAGAGCTCGCGATGGGTCGTCGTGTGGCGACCCTTGCTGTCATCCTCGCGCTGCGCCTTGACCGCTTGTCGCTGTTCTCCCAACAGAGCATTGGTGATGGTGGACTTGCCCACGCCCGAGGAACCGAGCAGGCAGGCGGTCTGTCCGCGCTCCAGCGTACCGCGCAGCTCGGCGAGCCCCGTGCCCTCGATGGCGCTGGTGACGATGATGCGAGTGCCGGCGGCGACAGCGTGCACGTCGGTGATGGCACCTTCAAGGTCCACGGCGACGTCGACCTTGTTGAGCACCACGATGGGCGTCACGCCACCGTCGAGCGCGAGGAGGAGGTAGCGCTCGATGCGTCGGAGGTTGAGGTCGTGGTCAAGGCCCGACACGAGGAACGCGACATCCACGTTGGCGGCCAGCACCTGCGCCCGCCCGTCCGAAGGGCGCTGGCGCACGAACGTGCCGCCGCGGGGCAGGACCTCGCGCAGTGCCCCCTGTCGAGCGTTCCCGCTGACCGGCTCGAGGGCCAGCCAGTCGCCCACCGCGGGCAGCTCGGTGCGGTCGGCGACCTCCCGGGCGAAGCGCCGCTGGATGACGACGTCCACCGGGCCGGCCGCGCTGACGGCAAGACCGCCCTCGCTGCTGATCACTCGGCCGGGATACAGGCCGGCGGCCGCGTGTGGCGCGAACGCCATGGCGCGGTCCGCCGTCCAGCCCAGCTCGTCGAAGGCGGGCGTGCTGCTGTGATCGTGCTGGCGCATCAGCCGACTCGCTTGAGCTTGCCGGTGCGCTTGGCGTACACCTCGGCCTTGCCGAAGGTCCAGATCCCAAGCGGGATGAAGACGACGGCCATGACCAGCAGCGGCCACACCAGGTGCAACAGGTCACCGATGGGGACCCCGTCGATGAGGCCGGCGCGGATGCCCTCCAGGACATAGGTTGCCGGCGACAGGCGTGACAGTGCCTGCATCCACTCGGGCAACACCTCCACGCTGTAGTAGACACCGCTCACCAGGAGCAGCGCGGACTGCAGCACGAAGGTCATCTGGGCACCTCGCTCGACATACATCAGCGGCAGGATGGCAGCCATCATGCCGATGCCGATGAATGAAAGCGAGCCGACGAAGAGGAACACGATGGCGGTGACCGGGTCGGCCTGGGTGAAGTCCATGCCGAAGAAGAGCGCCAGCACGAGCAGCATCACGAAGGTGTGCACCAGGCCGTAGAGGACCGCGTACAGCGTCGATCCCAGCAGCTGCGCCCAGCGGCGCACCGGCGCCATGAAGGTGTACTCGAGCGTGCCCTCCCAGCGCTCCCAGGCCACCGTCTCGGCGATGAAGCCGAAGACGATGGACAGGAAGTTCCAGAAGACAGCGCCGATCATCAGCGTCAGCACCAGCTGTGGGTTGTCCTGCTCCACGCCGATGAAGGCGATGGCCAGGGCACTGGTCGTGGCGTAGACGAGCCAGGCGATCTCCCAGCCCCAGTAGCGCTTGGTCAGGAAGAAGTTGCGTTCGATGAAGGCGTAGCTCGCGATGAGCTCACGCGTCAGCAATGCCATGGGAATTCGGTTCCTATGAGGTGCGGGTGGCGGATTGGATGTCGATCGGGGCGCCGCCGGCGAGGCAGGCGCGGGTCGGGTCGGCGATGGTTGACGCTGTCGTTGCGACGGATGGGGATCCGCATGTCAATCGTTCTCCTCTTCCTCGACGTCGTCGTCGAGCGAGCGCCCGGTCCAGGTCATGAAGACCGACTCGAGCGTGGCGGGAAGGCCGAATTCGTTCTCGACCTTGTGCTTCAGTTCGTCGGGTGTGCCTTCGACGACGACGCGACCGTCATCGAGGATGGCCAGCCGGTCACAGAGACGGTCAGCCTCCGCGAGGTCGTGCGTCGTGAGCACGATGGTGGCGTCGTGGCTGGCCGTGATGTCCTCGATGAAGGCCTGCACGTCCAGCTTGCTGCGCGGGTCCAGCCCGGTCGTGGGCTCATCGAGCAGCAGCAGGGTCGGGCTCGTGAGGATGGCCCTCGCGATGGCGACCTTCTGCTGCATGCCGCGGCTCATCTGCTCCATCGGGCTGTCCAGGCGCGACGCGGCGATGCCTAGCCGAGCCATGATCCGCTCTGCCTCCCGCTTGGCGTCGCCGGCACGCAGGCCGTAGAGCCGGGCGGCATAGAGCAGGTTCTCGTGGGGCGAGAGCTTCTTGAAGAAGGCCGCATCCACGGAGACCCGGTTGATGAGCCGCTTGACGGCCATCTCATCCTGCGAGACATCGTTGCCGAACACCTCGATGCGTCCTGCATCGAGGGTCAGCAGGGTGCTCACCAGGCGGATCAGGGTGGACTTGCCGCCACCGTTGGCACCGAGGATGCCGTAGGTCTCACCGCGCTCGACGGCGAGCGAGACGTCGTCCACGGCCGTGACCGTCTTCTTCTTGCGTCCGAGACTGAAGCGCTTGCTGACGTGGTCGATGAGCAATGCCGTGGAGCCGTCGGCCCAGGGACGGGCCGTCTGGATCATCGGCTGCTCCACGACCAGCGGCGTGGCCGGCGGCGCCATGACCGGGCGAGGTTCTGTGCTGATAGCCATGGGTCTGCTCCTGGGTGTCGAGGTCGTCTTGACGGGCCCGCTCCTGGGTGAAGCGCGGGAGTCTCGGCTCTCGATGCCAGGGAGACGCTCGGAGGCATCAAAAAAGCCGGGGGGCCCATCCGACCCTCCGGCTCGATCGACTGGCGCTCGTGGCGCTCATGGATCTACGAAGGGCACGGATCTCCCGCATCCGGGGCGCCGCAGGGCGCGCCCGACCGCAGCCGAGGGGCAGCGGTGCTGGTGAGGCGGATGCTTGTCATCTGGTATCGAATCTCCGTCTGCGGGATCCAGTGCGAACGGCCGAGTCGTCCGGCCGCACGGAAGCATATACCCGTTGTCAAGTCGGCGCTTGGACAGTGTTGCTGCTCAGCGGATCTGTCCGCGGAGCGAACGCAAACGTCGTCCACGTTGCCGACGGGCGCCGCTTGCCGGCCGGACCGATACTTCAGCCATGGACCGAACTGACGCCTATGCGCTCCTGCGGGGAGGCGCCATCGACCCGCAGCTGGCTGCGCTGCTGTGGCTCCTGACGGAGGATGGCGTCCCCTTGATGGTCGTAGGCGATGCGGACCAGATGATGCGCTCCGACGTGGCCGCCGCGATCCTGTCCCTGGACCCGGAACGCGAATGGCTGGTCCTCGACGGGTCGACGGACCTGCTGACCACCGAACGCCTGGTCTCCCTGCTGCGAGGAGGTGTTGCGCTGGGGATGACCATCCCCGTCGCAGGGCTCTCTGAGGCCATGGAGCGCCTGATCGCGGGGGGCCTGCCGGAGGACGGGGTGCGACGTCTCGGTGTCGTCATCGTGGTCGATCGCACCGAGGTGGGCCTGCGCTGTGTCGCGGCGCACTACCTGCGGCCGACCGAGCGTGATGGCCAGGGGCATATCCAGCGTCGGCCGCCGGCTGTGCTGGCAGCCTGGGATCCCGAGGCGGACGAACACGAGCACTACGCCTGGGCCATCACGCCCGAGCTGGCAGACCGGGTCGACCGTTCGCAGGCCGATTTCGAAGAGCGGCTCCGCGAGCGGGCGCTGTTCCTCGCCGCTGCCGCCGCTGACGGCGCCGGGCCGGAGGAGCAGGCGGCCCGGCGGGGGCGGTTCCTCGCCGCGGAGCCGCCGCGTCAAGCGGCGCCACCCCATCCATCCGCCAGCCCATCACCCTTCAGGGGAGGACTGACCGACCCTGGTCCCGACTCCCACACGCACTGATCGACGCCGTTCTCACGGCCCTGCCGGGCTCGAGAAGCGCAGGGTCGGCTCGTCGAAGGCGGACAGCAAGCGTAGGCCCGGTTGGTCGCGGTCGAGTCGCACCGCTCGCCGCAACCCGTCGAGCAGCGCTCGCTCGGACTTGCGCTCGTCGCAGGTGTCGTCAGCGGCGCCCTCGAGACCGGCGAATGTGACGAACACGCCGTCGGTCGCATAGCGCCCCCGGTAGGGACCACAAGGCCCCTCGCCAACGGCCACTCCATCGCTGAGCCTGAGCGTCACCTCGCCGCCCGGGTCCCCGATCCCCGGGCCGCCGGCGAGCAGCCAGGTGCTGCCTTCGAGGGGTCGCTGGCTGACGAAGTCGAGCCGCTCGCCCGTGTCGGACGATGTCAGGACGAGACGGTCCGGCGGTAGCGACAGCATCTGCGAGCTGGCCTCGAGGACCCGCACCATGGCCGCCTCCTGGGCAGCGAGCTCGGGCGTGCAGGGCGCATCGGTGCGATCCAGCTGCCCCACGCTCAGCACATCGGCGCTGCGCGAGAACTCGGCTACCACGCCGTTGCAGCCGGTCGATCCGGTCAGCTGGCCGCTGGCGGAGCGGCGGGCGGCGCTGGCCCGGTCGGGTCGGAACGAGACGACCGCCTGCTGCTCCCCCGCAGCGGGGATCGTGCGGCCTTCGGCCGTGTAGCTCGACAGGCGCCAGTCGGCCATCTCGAGCGCTCCCACGTCGTCCAGTCCGAAGCGGAGCAGCTCCACGCCATCGGCGTCACGCAGCACCAGCTTGTCGTCCATGTACTCCATTCCCCCGATGATCTCGAAGCTGCTGGCCTGGCGCAGGCCATCGACCATCGCCAGCTGCACCATCGTCGTCTGCTCGGCGCAGTCGTTTCGCTTCAGGCCGCGCAGTCGGATGTCGATGGCTGCCCCGATGCGGCCGTAGCGCCCCCGGAAGAGGGTGCAGCCGCCGGACGCCCGCAGGCCATCTGCCCCCCATGTCATCCACGCCGCGACCTCCAGGCCCGGCACGCGCTCGCTGCCCCGGTAGCGATAGCCCTCGAGCCTCCACGGCGTGCCCACCAACGGCAGCCGCCCGTCAGGGGCACGGCCCAGCGGCAGCGAGCCGGTGTCAGCGGGCTGGCCCAGGGCGGTCGGCGGCCCGGCCAGCAGGGAGGCCCCCAGCGCCAGGACGAGCAGGCCTCGGAGTCGACGAGTCACCGGCGCAGTATCCATCCGCGGCGCAAGGGCTGCCGCCTTGACCGTTCGTGACGGCTGGACCGCCGCAGCGGGTCAGTGGGCACGGGTGACGGTGGAGTGAAGGGAGTAGCATGCGAACCAGAAAGCCAACTTGCGTCCGCTCGACGCCCACTGGAGGTTCCACCATGACTGCCCCTCGTGTCGCCGCGTCCGTCGGCGACCTCGTCTCGTACCTCGACGGCATCAGTCACGTCGAGGGCGACCGGCTCGTCATCGATGATGTCGATGCGTTCCGCGCCAGTGGCATCAAGGATGTCGCGTGGAGTGCCACCTTCAGCGACGACGACGCCGTCGTGCAGGCCGCGCGCTGGATCGTGTGGGAGGCTTCGCAGGAGCTGGGCTGCCCCTCGGCCAGCATCCACGAGCTGTACATGGCTCGCTCACGTGACGAGTACAGCGGCTGGACCGAGCCGGCCATCAACCTGCGCACGCAAGTCTTCGACATGGCCGCCGCGGGCTGCCGGGCCGCCATGGAGCTGGGAGCCGGCTCGCCCATCTGGGAGCTCGCCCGCTCCGAGCAGGCCTACACCTATCAGCGCCCCGGCGAGTACATCACCAGCGTACTGGCCGGCGCCATCCATGCCGGCTGGCAGGGCCCCATCTTCATCCAGGGTGACCACTACCAGTGGAACGCCAAGAACTACGCCCAGGACCCGGAGAAGGTGACCTCCGCCCTGCATGCGGCGACCCTTGATGCCATGTCGGTGGGCTACGGCAACATCGACATCGATTCCTCGACCCTGGTGGACCTCTCCTTCGACACGCTCGACGAGCAGCAGCGCGAGAACTACACACGCGCCGCCGAGCTGGCAGCGCTCATCCGCGCCAACGAGGAGCTGGTCATCTCCATCGGGGGCGAGATCGGCGAGGTGGGCAAGAGCAACTCCACTCCCGACGAGCTGCGAGCGTATCTCGACGGCTTCAACCGCGACTTCAAGGCCCGCGCCGGCGAGGACGCCATCGGTCTCTCCAAGGTGAGTGTGCAGACAGGGACCTCTCACGGCGGCGTTCCGACGGCCGACGGCAAGGTCGCCGAGGTCAAGCTCGACTTCGAGGTCTTGCGTGAGCTCGGCATCGTCGCTCGCGAGTACGGGCTCGCCGGCGCCGTCCAGCACGGCGCCTCCACCCTGCCGGACGAGCTGTTCCACCGCTTCCCGGAGGTCGAGACCGCCGAGATCCACCTGGCCACCGGCTTCCAGAACGCGCTCTACGAGCACCCGGCGTTCCCCGCGGAGCTCTACGCCAAGGTCGAGCAGTACTGCTTCGACAACCTTGCTGACGAGCGCTCAGAGGGCCAGACCGACGCGCAGTTCGTCTACAAGACGCGCAAGAAGGCGCTGGGAGAGATCAAGCGCGAGCTGTGGGACCTGGAGACGAAGGATGAGATCATCGCCAGCCAGCAGGCCAAGATGAAGTACCTCTTCGAGCAGCTCGGCATCACCGGCAACCGCGCCACCGTCGAGAAGTACGTGCGCGCGCCCGAGCGACACAAGCCGGTGCCCGCCGGCCTCAGGGCGTAATCGCGGCCCAGCCAGTACCATCGACTCCAACGCGCGCCCGTGCGGCGCGACGTCGAGCAGCATCGTCGCCGGGGCCCCTCTGGGTCCCGGCGATGGTCTGTTCAGGCACAGGCACCAACGCTCATGCCGTGCCCGGGGTCAATCCTGACCAGATAGGTAAGATATCGGCATGCTCAACGACACCACCATCACCGAGGCCCTGCGGAACGTCCAGGATCCGGAGCTGCATCGCGACATCGTGAGCCTGGACATGGTCAAGGAGATCCACGTCGACGGCACGGCCGTTGCCCTGAAGGTCGACCTGACCACGCCGGCCTGCCCCCTGAAGGACCAGATCGGCGCTGACATCGAGGAGAAGCTGGCACCCCTCGGTGCCACGAAGGTGGACATCACCTGGGGTGCGTCCGTGCGTCGGGCGACGAGCGGCCAGCAGCAGGAGAACATCCTGCCGGGCGTCAAGAACATCATCGCCGTTGCCTCCGGCAAGGGCGGCGTGGGCAAGAGCAGCGTCTCGGTGAACCTGGCCACCTCGCTGGCCCTGGAAGGAGCCAGCGTCGGGCTGCTGGACGCGGACATCACTGGTCCCAACATCCCCCAGATGATGGGCGTCGAGGGTCAGCCGGCTGCCACGCCCGAGGGAAAGATCAAGCCGCTCGAGCGCTACGGTGTCAAGGTCATCTCCATCCAGTTCTTCGTGCCTCCCGGCCAGCCCATCGTCTGGCGGGGCCCGCTCGTCGGCGGCGCGATCCAGCAATTCCTGCGCGATGTCGACTGGGGCGAGCTCGACTACCTCGTCGTGGACATGCCTCCCGGCACCTCGGACGCCCAGCTGACGCTGGCTCAGTCGGTGCCCGTGACCGGCTCGGTGCTCGTCAGCACGCCGCAGGACGTGGCCCTCTCGGACGTCGAGAAGGCGCTCAACATGTTCGAGCGCATGTCGGTCCCGATCCTGGGGATCGTCGAGAACATGAGCGCCTTCATCTGTCCGCACTGTGGCGAGGCCACGGAGATCTTCGGTCGCGGCGGGGTGGAGCGCTTCGCCCAGGCCCATGACCTCCACTACTTCGGTGGCATCCCGCTGGACGTGAAGGTGCGCCAGGGCGGCGATGCCGGCGTGCCTGCGGTGGCCCAGCGAGAGCCGGGGCCGGCTGCCGAGGTCATGCGCGAGGTCGCGCGTGCCGTGGCCGGCCGGGTCAGCATGCGCGCGGTGGCGGAGGCGCCCGTCCTCACCATCACCTGAGGGTCGCTCAGTGGCCGAGCTGTCTCCACAGCTCGGTGATGGCGGCGTTGGCCGCTCGGCGACGTCCGGCGTCACCGCCGCGGAAGGCTCTGCGCGTCACCGTCGTCGCCACGCCGTCGATGTCGATGGCGATGTCGACGCGCATGTCGCCTCCCTCCTCCTGGGCGATGACCGCCAGACCGATCTCGGTGCCGGATCGCTCGCGGACATCGCTCGCCAGCGACCCCGCCTGACCCGACGCGGCGATCTCCTGCTCCGCGTGTGAGAGGAAGGCCGATGCCCCCAGGAGCAGCGCCAGGTAGCCACCGGTCCCGACCTCGACGGTGGCCAGTCGTCGGCCGCCCATGCGGCCACCAAGGACGCTGCGCCAGTCCTCGTCGCCCCGCCCGAAGACGTAGGCGTCGAGTCGCGGACTCAGGCTGGCGACGGCCTCGTCCACCAGCGCCTCGGCACGGCGGCCACCCTCGGACACGGCGCTGACGCGTAGGTCCACGAAGTCCGGCCGCGCGTAGGTGGCCATGCGTGGGTTGGCGACCTCGAGCAGGTCCTTGCCCACCAGGTCCACGAGCGCCGACTCGCCGATGCCAGTGAGGTGGAGGGTCACGGCCGCGCGGTCGAGCCCGAGGCCGCGAGCACGCAAACGGGGGAGGGCCTGCTCCCGCCACATCGGGCGCAGCTCTCGCGGCGGCCCGGGCAGGGCGATGACCACCTTGCCGTCGCGCTCGACCCACCATCCGGGGGCTGTGCCGTGAGGATTGGGCATGGCGACGGCAGCGGGGATGAGCCACGCCTGCTTCAGGTTGACCTCCGAGAAGGGCAGGCCGCGGGCGGCCCAGAGGTCCCGCAGCCAGGCCTCCAGCTCGGCATCCACGAACGGCTCCTCGCCCAGCGCGGCGGCGATGGCCTCCCGCGTGAGGTCGTCGGGTGTGGGCCCCAGGCCGCCACTGGTGACGACCATGTCAGCTCGCGCCAGCCCGTCAGCGACCGCTTCGCTCACGACGGCCAGGCGGTCCGGTAGCTGGCTCATGCGCAGGACCTCGACGCCCAGCGCCGACAGCTCTCTCGCGATCTCGCTGCTGTTGGTGTCCTGGGTCTCGCCCACGAGGAGCTCGGCGCCGACGGCCAGCATCTCGGCGGTCGCGATGGGGGTCGAGGGCGGGGTCGATGCCATGTCGAAGGAGTCTAGCGGCGTATCGCGCGTGGGGACCAGTTGGAGGTTGACGCGACCGGCAGCTCTGTGTTATCACTCTAGCACTGAGAGTGCTAACCACTGCGCAGGAGTCAGCCGACTGCTGTCGAGGGGTCACCAGGACGAAGCGAACACACAGGGAGGCACGATGGCCAAGCTCATCTCCTACAACGAACAGGCTCGCGCGAGCCTGAAGATCGGCATCGACGCGCTTGCCGATGCCGTCAGCACCACGCTCGGCCCCAAGGGTCGCAACGTCGCGCTCGACAAGAAGTACGGGGCACCCACCGTCACGCACGACGGCGTCACCGTCGCCCGTGATATCGAGCTGGACGACCCCTTCGAGAACATGGGCGCGCAGCTGCTCAAGGAAGCCGCCACCAAGACCGAGGACGTCGCCGGCGACGGCACCACCACCGCCACCGTCCTGGCCCAGGCCATCGTCAACGAAGGCCTCAAGAACGTTGCCGCCGGCGCCAACCCGATGCAGATGAAGATCGGCATCGACGCGGCGGAGAAGGCCCTGTCCGAGGCCATCACCAAGGCCGCCGTGCCGGTGGCAGGTCATGCCGAGATCGCCCAGGTCGCCGCCATCAGCGCCGCCGACCAGGAGATCGGCGACCTGATCGCTGACGTCTTTGACAAGACCGGCAAGGACGGAGTGATCACGGTCGAAGAGAGCCGAACGATGGCCTTCGAGACCGAGTTCGTGGAGGGCATGCAGTTCGACCGCGGCTACATCAGCCCCTACTTCGTGACTGACACCAACCGCATGGAGGCCGTGCTCGACGAGCCCCACATCCTCATCACCGACAAGAAGATCAGCGCCATCGCGGACATCGTCCCGGCGCTGGAGAAGGTCATCGCCGCCGGCAGGAAGGACCTGCTGATCGTGGCCGAGGACGTCGATGGAGAGGCCCTGGCCACGCTGGTCGTGAACAAGCTCCGCGGCGTCGTCAACGTGCTGGCCGTCAAGGCGCCCGGTTTCGGCGACCGCCGCAAGGAGATGCTGCGTGACATCTCGATCCTGACCGGCGGCAACGTCATCAGCGAAGAGGTCGGCCGCAAGCTGGAGTCGGTCGAGCTCGAGGACCTCGGTGTCTGCCGACGCGTGGTGGCCAACAAGGACAACACCACCATCGTCGAGGGCAAGGGCGATACCAAGGCCATCGAGGGCCGCATGTCGCAGATCAAGGCGCAGATCGAGGAGACCACCTCCGACTACGACCGCGAGAAGCTGCAGGAGCGGCTGGCCAAGATGGCCGGTGGCGTCGCCATCATCAAGGTCGGCGCTGGCACGGAGGTCGAGCTGAAGGAGAAGAAGCATCGCGTCGAGGACGCGCTGTCAGCCACCCGCTCTGCTCTCGAGGAGGGCCTGGTGCCGGGCGGCGGCGTTGCGCTGCTGAACGCCCAGAAGGCGCTCGATGGTCTCAAGCTCGAGGGTGATGCGGCGACCGGTGTCGCCATCGTCCGACGGGCCCTGGAGATGCCGGCCAAGAAGCTTGCCGCCAACGCCGGGATGGACGGCTCGGTCGTGCTCGAGAACATCCGCCGCGCGCAGAAGGAGAAGAAGTCCGAGCTGATCGGGCTCAACGTCCTCACCGGCGAGTACGTCGACATGATCGCGGAGGGCATCGTCGATCCCGCCAAGGTCACCCGCTCGGCGGTCGAGAACGCCGCGTCCATCGCGGCCATGGTGCTCACGACGGAGGCCATGATCACCGACAAGCCCGAGCCCGAGTCCGCACCGGCGATGCCGCCCGGCGGCATGGACGGCATGGGCGGCATGGGCGGCTTCTAGCCGACCACCCCGGAGCTGTCGCTCCGAACCAGCAGCGCCCAGGGACCCGGCCGCGAGGCCGGGTCCCTGCGTTGCGTCTGCGACATCCGGCAGGCCCGTCAGGGACACGCTCGGGTATGCTGGACGGGCATCAGGGGGTCGCGCGACCCCCCACGGCTGAAGCGAGAGACGAGGTAGACCCTGACGGCCGACCAGGACCCAGAGACCGCCGCCCCACCCGAGAACGACGCCGGGCCGGCTGCTGCCGGGCGCGAGTCGGCCGAGGAAGCCGCAGCCCCCGGTGTCGGTGACGCGATCGGGGGCGTGCGCGCGGCCTTCATGCGCATGATCGACGCACATGTCGCCTTGCTGCGCGCCGAGCTGGCGATCACCGGCAAGGAGCTGGGCATCATCGTCGGGCTCGCCCTCGGTGCCTTCGTCATCGCCGTCCTGGTCGCCATCCTGCTGTACGTGGGCAGCTTCCTCTTCTTTGGTGAGTTGCTCTTCGGCTCCATGGGCTGGGGCATCATCCACGGCACCCTGCTGGGCGCTGCGTTCATCGGGTTCGTCGGCATCAACCTTGCCGGTGGTGACGTCCGCGCCTATGCCTGGGGTGCGCTCGCGGGAGTCATCGCCGTGGTGGTGGTGGCCGCACTGCTCCTGTCCAACATCGGTAACGAGGCCGCCGAGTGGGGTTCGCGGCTGGTTCGCGACGATGTCCTGTCAGGCGATGGACTGCCCTTCGGCCCGGAGTGGGTGAGCACGCTCGTGGGTCTCGCCGTCGGCGCGCTGGTCCTCGCTGTCGTGGCATTCGTCCTCGGCTGGCGGGCCAGCCAACGGGGTCGTGGACTCGTCGGCAGCATCGTTGCCGGGGCGGTCGTCGGCGGTATCGTCGGGGCCATCTACGCGTCCACGCGATACGACGCCCCCGACGGTGTGCTCGGCCTGGCCATCATGGTCGGCCTCATCACCTGGATCGTGGTCGGAGTGCTGTTGGCCTGGCGCAAGGGCTTCGATCCGGAGGCGCGCTACGCCAACCTGGTGCCACGCGAGTCGATCGCGTCGTTCACCCGGACCAAGGAGTTCCTGATGGAGCAGTTCGCTCGCCAGAAGAGCAGGATGCTGGGCCGATGAACGACGCCCTTGAGACCGGCACCGATGTCGTCACCGACGACGGTTTCGAGCGGATGCTGGAGAAGCATGGACCGCCGACACCGGAGGTGAGGGACGCGTTGATGGAGCTTGAGGCTGCGCGCGCCACGCTCGCGACCTCGCTCGACGACCTGACCAGTGCCACGCAGTCGGCGCTCGATGTGCCAGCCAAGATCAAGCGCAACCCCGTCAAGACGGCCGCCCTCATCGGAGGCACCGGGTTCCTGCTCGTGGGTGGCCCACGACGGGTCGTGCGCTCACTGGGCCGACGCATCCTGCCGCAGCCGCGGCCTGATCCGAATGCCGGCCTCCTGCCGGCCGAGATCGAGAAGGTGCTCAAGGACTCGGGTGTGGCCAAGGACCCCGAGGTGCGGCGGGCGCTGAACAAGGACTTCGCCGACTACCTCAAGCAGAAGGGCAAGTATGGCCCGGAGCCCAATGCAGCTGCCTCCTTCTGGCGCACCTTCGACAAGGTCGTCGGCCCGCTGGGCACCGCCGGGGCACGGGTGATGGTGCAGCGCCTCATGGAGGCGGAGCAGGATCGTGCCTTGCTGCGCGCACAGGCACGCGAACGAGCGCTGGATCGGGCCGGATCCAAGAAGCGGGCGCAGCGATAGCCGCCACCAGGAGGACTGGTGCGGAAGGGGGGATTCGAACCCCCACGCCCTCTCGGGCACTGGCTCCTAAGGCCAGCGTGTCTGCCGTTTCACCACTTCCGCGCTGACGTCGAGTGTACGCGCCAGTCCGCTGACGCCGCCGGGCGCGGCGCCTTGGCGATCAGCCCTCCGCCGCAGGCCGCTGACCGCAGCGGCCACGACGCCGACCGCGGCTCCTCCCTATACTCGTGCGGCACTTCCCACCCAGCGCTGACAAGGAACCTGTGAACACCGACATCCGCGAAGGCGACCAGAGCACCGTCGTGCTCGAGGTCCAGATCACCGACAAGGAACTCCAGAGCGCCATCAACGAAGGCGTCCGACATCTCGCTCGTCGCACCCGGGTACCCGGCTTCCGTCCGGGCAAGGCGCCGCGCCCCATCATCGAGCGTGCGCTCGGTATCGACCGCTCTGACCCCGACGCGCCAGACCCGGTGTACGACGAGGCGCGCGAGCATCTCTACCAGCGGACAGTGGTCGCGGCCGTGACCGAGTCCGGCAAGGATGTGCTGGAACTCCCGCGCGAGCCAGAGTGGAAGCAGTTCGAGGAGGGCGTCGGTGCCAGCTACGAGGTGACGCTGCCGGTGCGACCACAGGTCGAGCTGGGCGACTTCACCGAGTATCCCTTCACGCCCGAGATCGACCAGGTCGATGACGAGCAGGTCGAGCAGGTCATCGAGCAGCTGCGAGACCAGCAGGCTTCCCTTGCGCCGGTCGAGGACCGACCTGCGCAGAACGACGACTACGCGGTCATCAGCTTCGAAGGTCGCCTGGACGGCGAACCGGTGGAAGGCGCCCAGTCGGATCGCTTCCCCCTCATCATCGGCAAGGAGCGCATGATCCCCGGCTTCGAGGCCAACCTCATCGGCATGCGCGAGGAGGACGAACGCACCTTCAGCGTGACGTTCCCCGAGGACTACGCCGAGGAGTCGCTGCAGGGCAAGGAGGTCGAGTTCACCGCAGGGCTGCTGGAGCTGCGCGAGCGAAGACTGCCCGACGTGGATGACGACTTCGCCGGCCTCGTCGGCCCCTACGATGACATGGCAGCGCTACGCGCCGACCTGCAGCACCGCATGGAGGTGAACGCGCTGGACCGGGCGCGCCACGCCTTCGTCGATCGCATCATCGACTATGCCACCGCCAATGCCAGCGTCACCTTGCCGGCCATCCTCGTAGACCGCGAGGTCGGCGTGATGATCGATGAGCTCAAGGTCCGCGTGGCCGAGCAGGGCATCGCCTACGATGACTACCTGCGCGTGACCGAGAAGGACGAGGACGCCCTGCGCGAGGAGTATCGCGAGGGTGCCGAGCAGCGCGTCAAGGTGCTGCTCGTCCTGGGTGCCATCGCCGACAAGGAAGAGGTCGTCGTCTCTGACGAGGAGGTCCAGGCGGAGATCGACCGCGTCAACGCCGATCCCAACGCCGGCGACTCGATCAAGACCTACCTCGCTTCCGACCGCGGCCGCAACTACATCCGCTCGCAGCTGCGACGCTCACAGGTCGTGGAGATGCTGGCGGATCGCTGGATCGAAGGGCATCCGGAGTTCGAGCAGGTGCAGCACCAGCACGGCCATCGCCATGACGACGACGCTGAAGCCAACGGTGACGCCGTGGCCGAGGCGGTCGAGGACCTGGCCGAGGCCGACGAGAGCGAAGCGGAGATCACGGCATGAGCCGACGCCCCCAGGTCCCCAGCGCATCCAGGGCGGCAGAAGCCGCCGCAGCGACCTCGGCCATGCTCGTGCCGATGGTCATCGAGTCGTCGAGCCGCGGCGAACGTGCCTACGACATCTACAGCCGACTGCTCAAGGATCGCATCATCTTCCTCGGTGACCAGATCGAGGACCACATGGCCAACCTGATCATCGCCCAGCTGCTGTTCCTCGAAGCAGAGGACCCGGAGCGCGACATCAGCCTGTACATCAACTCGCCCGGTGGCGTGGTCACGTCAGGGCTGGCCATCTACGACACGATGCAGTACCTGCGCGCGCCGGTCAGCACCATCTGCATCGGCATGGCGGCCTCCATGGCCTCCGTCCTGCTGGCGGCGGGAGCCAAGGGTAAGCGCTATGCCCTGCCCAACAGCCGCATCATGATCCACCAGGGCTCGGGCGGGTTCCGTGGCTCCACGCCGGACGTGCTCATCCAGGTGCGCGAGCTGGAGGACCTGAACAAGCGGCTCCACGAGATCCTTGCTCGCCATACTGGTCAGACCGTCAGGAAGGTCGCCAAGGACACCGAACGCGACTACTTCATGGCGCCCGACCAGGCCAAGGAGTACGGCATCATCGACGAGGTCTATGCCGAGCGAGCCGAATCGCTCATCTCCGAGTCGAAGAGCAAGTCGCCAAAGGGGTAGCATCCGCCTACCCGCAAGGAGAGCGCATCCGTGGCCAGCAGCTCCGGCAAGAGCACCAAGGTTCCGTATCGCTGCAGCTTCTGCGGCAAGAGCCAGGAACAAGTCCGCAAGCTCATCGCAGGGCAGGGCGTCTACATCTGCGATGAGTGCATCCTGCTGTGCCAGGAGATCATCGAAGAGGAGATGCTCGACGCGCCGCGGGCGTCCGGCAAGCCCAAGGCGGCCAAGCTCCCCAACCCGCGCCAGATCAAGGATGCCCTGGACGCCTATGTCATCAGCCAGGAGCGCGCCAAGCGTGTGCTGTCGGTCGCGGTCTACAACCACTACAAGCGAGTCAACGCCGCCGAGGGCCTGCTCGATGAGGTCGAGCTGCAGAAGTCGAACGTGCTGCTCGTGGGGCCCACCGGCAGTGGCAAGACGCTGCTGGCACAGACGCTGGCGCGCGTGCTGGATGTGCCGTTCTGCATCGCCGATGCCACCTCGCTCACCGAGGCTGGCTATGTCGGCGAGGACGTCGAGAACATCCTGCTGAGGCTCATCCAGGCGGCCGATTTCGACGTCGAGCGGGCTCAGCGCGGCATCGTCTACATCGATGAGATCGACAAGATCGCCCGCAAGGCTGACAACCCATCCATCACGCGCGACGTCAGCGGGGAGGGGGTCCAGCAAGGCCTGCTCAAGATCCTCGAGGGCACCCTCGCCAATGTCCCCCCGCAGGGTGGTCGCAAGCATCCGCACCAGGACTTCATCCAGATCGACACCACCAACGTGCTGTTCATCCTTGGCGGCGCATTCGAGGGGCTCGAGCGGATCGTCGAAGAGCGCGTCGGGCGCAAGACCATGGGCTTCGGCTCGCAGTCCCAGGTCGATCGCGTCGAACGCGCTCGCGTGCTCGAGCGGCTGATGCCCGAAGACCTGTTGAAGTTCGGCCTCATCCCGGAGTTCGTGGGCCGACTGCCGGTGACGGTCACCCTCTCCGCCCTGACGCAGCCGGATCTGATGCGCGTGCTGACCGAGCCCAAGAACGCGGTCACGCGTCAGTTCGAGCGCTTCCTTCAGCTCGACAAGGTCGAATTGGTCTTCACCGACGGCGCCATCGAGGCTGCTGCCGAGCAGGCCCTCGCTCGCAAGACCGGGGCTCGAGCGTTGCGCTCGATCGTGGAGGAGTCGCTGCTGGACGTGATGTATGACATTCCCGAGCGCAGTGACGTGCGCAAGTGCATCATCACCGAAGAGGTGATCCGCGAAGGCCGCGCGCCCCTGCTCCTGACCAAGGCGCACCTCGAACAGGGCGTGGACGAGACCAACTACGAGGCGCTCGTCGAGAAGGGAGCCTGAGCCCTCGGCCGCGGGCGGAGCACGTCGCAGCGTGCCATCCCCGGCGGCGGCTGTGACATGAGCGTGCGCTAGACTCGAGCGCCACGGTGGTCACCACCGCAGGACTCGATCGCAGCAGGCATTCGGGACCTCGTCCGCATCATCGCGGGCGAGGTCAGCCGTGTCACCAGCAGGAGAACCGTGAGCATGAGCGAGGCGTCGGCAGAGCAGCCGAACGAGCGTAGCGCGCCGCAGGCCGGATCGGCACCCATGGCCAAGGCGTACCAGCCGGCTGAGATCGAGCCGATGGTATACGCGCGTTGGGTCGACGCGGACGTCTTCGCGCCCGACGGCGCCGGCTCGCGGGCGCGTCCCACGGCTGAGCCCTTCGTCATCATCATGCCCCCACCCAACGTGACGGGCGCCCTGCACCTGGGCCACGCGGCTCGCTCGGCGACGGAGGACCTGATGATCCGGCGCGCGCGCATGCAGCATCGCCCGGCGCTCTGGCTGCCGGGCGTCGACCACGCGTCCATCGCTGCCCAGTGGGTGCTGCGGCGGGTGCTGGCCGACGAGGGCACCACACCCGAGGAGCTGGGTCGCGAGCGCTACCTCCAGCGGATGTGGCGCTTCATGGACGAGACGCGTCCGGTGATCATGGGCCAGCAACGACGCCTGGGAAGCTCGGCCGATTGGGGCCGTGAGCGCTTCACCATGGACCAACGTTCTGCGCACGCGGTGAGGGTGGCCTTCAAGCGTCTCTACGAGGATGGCCTTGCCTACCGCGGCCAGAAGCTCGTCAACTGGTGTCCCGGCTGCGGCACCAGCGTGTCCGACCTGGAGGTCATCGGCACGCCTGAGGATGGCAAGCTGTGGCTCGTCGCCTACCACCTGTTGCCGGCCGGGGCGACGCCCGGCTCCGCACCCACTGGCGACGAGACCATCACCGTGGCCACCACGCGCCCGGAGACGATCCTGGGCGACACCGCGGTGGCGGTCCACCCCGACGACGAGCGCTACCGCGCCCTCGTCGGCCGTCTCGTGCGCATCCCCTTCGTCGACCGCGATGTGCCCATCGTGGCCGACGCCTTCGTGGAGCGCGACTTCGGGACCGGCGCGGTGAAGGTGACGCCGGCTCACGATCACACCGACTTCGAGACCGGCGAGCGACACGGCCTGCCCCGCATCGACATCATGACCGACGCCGCCACGATGAACGCCAACGCCGGCCCCTACGAGGGGCTCAGTCGCGAAGAGTGCCGTGCACGCATCCTCGAGGACCTCGACGCTGCCGGTGACCTCGTCGAGGTCAGGGACCATGAGATGGCCATCGGCCGCTGCCAGCGCAGTGACGATATCGTCGAGCCGCGCCTCAAGACGCAGTGGTTCATCGATGTCAAACCCATGGCTGAACGCGCCATGCGAGCCGTGCGCGAGCGCCGCACACGCTTCGTGCCCGAGCGGTTCGAGAAGGTCTTCTTCGACTGGCTCGAGAACATCTACGACTGGAACGTGAGCCGCCAGCTGTGGTGGGGCCACCGCATCCCTGCCTGGTACTGTGCTGACGGCCACGTCACGGTGTCCGACGTCGAGACTGGGCCAGGACGCTGCGTCGAGTGCCGTTCGTACGAGCTGACCCAGGACGAGGACACGTTCGATACCTGGTTCTCCAGCGGCCTCTGGCCCTTCTCCACCCTGGGCTGGCCGGACGACTCGCACGACCTCAAGACGTACTACCCCACGCAGGTGATGGAGACCGGGCACGACATCATCTTCTTCTGGGTCGCGCGCATGATGATGCTCGGCGAGTGGCTGACCGATGAAGAGCCGTTTCGCGTGGTCTACCTCAGCGGCCTCATCCGCGATCCCTACGGCAAGAAGATGTCCAAGACGAAGGGCAACGTCATCGACCCGCTCGAGGTCATGGATGAGATCGGAGCGGATGCTCTGCGCTTCGCGCTCATCAACGGGGCTGCTCCCGGCGCCGACCAGCGGCTGGGGCCATCACGGCTCGACGGTGCCCGCAACTTCACCAACAAGCTGTGGAACGCCGCGCGCTTCGTGCTTGGGGCGAAGCCCGATGAATTGCCTGCCGAGATGGCTCTGACGCTGCCCGATCACGACCGCATGGGCCCAGCCGAGCACTGGATCCTCTCCCGCTGTCACGTGGCGCAGCGAGACGCAGATGCCGCCTACGAGACGTTCCAGTTCGCCGAGGCCAGTCGCATCCTGCACGCGGCGATCTGGTCGGAGTACTGCGACTGGTACCTGGAGATGGCGAAGGTGGGCCTGGGGCCCAGCAGCGACCCGGAGAAGCGGGCGGCGACGTGGCAGGTGCTGGCGTGGGTGCTGGACCGCTATCTGCGCCTGCTGCATCCCATCATGCCTCACGTCACCGAGGAGATCTGGGGCCGGTTGCCGCACCGCCCGGACGATGGCGAGCTGCTCATCACCGCCGCCTGGCCCGTCAACGACAACCTCACCTCGCCAGCCGATGAGGCACAGGCGGCGGCCGTGGCTGACATCATCGAGCTCGTCTCGCAGATGCGCAACGCGCGCGCCGATGCCGGCATCGAGCCATCGACCTGGCTGGATGCCGAGCTGCGTTTCGAGGACCCGCAGCGAGCGGCCGCGTTCGAGGCCATCGCCGATGTCGTGGCGCGCCTCGCGCGCGTCCGTCCGGGCGCGCGTGGTGACGGTGGTACGTCCGGCGAGACTGCTGCCCTCGTCGTCGTCGGCCCCGGCGCCGAGGCGCGACTCTCGGTCGATCCTGCGGACCGTGAGCGTGACCGCTCGCGGCTGGAGAAAGAGCTGGCGGAGACAGAGCGGCTGCTGGCGTCGACGCGCTCGAAGCTGGCCAACGAGTCGTTCGTGAGCAAGGCGCCGGCGCAGGTGGTCGACGGGGTCAGGGCACGCGAGGCCGAGCTGGATGCGCTGGCCGATCGCATCAGGCAGCACCTGCGAGCCTGACCACTCCAGAGGGAGGAAGGTACTGCCGCCCCGTCTCGAGTCGAGACGCTACGATGGATGCCTTCGCTGCCTCGCCATCGTCGTGACCAGGGGACCTGCCCGTGACCTTCGACTTCCTCAAGCGCAAGAAGGATGAGCCCGTGGCTGCGTCCCAGTCGCTGGGCCTGCCTGACCCCGGCATCCTCACCGAAGAACCTCCGGCAGAAGACTATGAGCTGAAGCTGACGTACCGGGCACGCAGCAGCAAGGGTGTCCGCTTCAGGCCCGGGGAGGGCTCGGTGGCGGCACTGCCGCTCATGCTCGAGCAGTTCAGGAAGACACCGATCGAGCTTGTCGAGCCGCTGGACCCCCAGTTCGCCGACGCCAATCCTGCCGTCATGCGCACCATCGAAGCATCGCAGTGGCTCAACGCGCATCACCACCGCTCACCCATCACACGCTACGGCCTGATGGTGCTGGAGACGCTTGACGCGGTCGATCCCGCCTTCGAGTCCATCGCCATCTGCCTTCTCGATGGCGAGGTCAATTCCGCGGGTTACCCCGACTACACCGGCATCATCGGTGCGGTGGCGTCCTACTGGGACGAGGTCAGCGGAGACCAGATGGTGCGCGGTGTCGTGGGCTGGGGCGGCAGAGGGGTCCGTGGCGATACGGAGCGCAACGCCACGCGCTTCCTCAGCGGTATCCTGGTGTCCATCGTGAGCAGCCGCGGAGCGGCGGAAGTCGTGGAGCTCGATCGCCCGTTGCCCCCGGATTCGGGTACCGGGCTGGTGTGCCCGCATTGCCAGTTCGCCCAGGTCGGCAAGAGCGCCTTCTTCTGTCCAAAGTGCGGCATGCGCCTGCTTCGAGGTTGACCGATGCCACGCTACGACTATCGCTGCTCGAACTGCGGCCGCGAGGTGGAGGTCATGCATGGCATCCACGAGAGCGGTCCGCAAGCCTGCGACGACTGCGGCGGCGCGATGCGCAAGGCGCTCTCGTCGCCGGCGATCCACTTCAAGGGGAGCGGCTGGGCAAAGAAGGACGCCGCTGCCACGGCGGCCAAACCGTCATCCAAGACGGGCTCCACCGCGTCAGGGAGACTGCGGCAGGCGAGACCGCGGCCAAGAGCACGTCGACCGGAGATGGCGACACAGGCAGCTCTGGCGGCAAGGCCGCGGCGGCGTCGGACGGATCCAGGTCCGGCGGTGGCTCGGGTCCAAGCACGAAGGCCGACTAGCAGAGGAGGCCTGAGCATGCCGCGCGTCGCATCCGATTGGATCAGCCTGTCCGAGGCTGCGAAGATCTTCGCCGAGGCGAATGTGCCGATCAGCCGGTCGACGCTGGCGCGCTGGGCCCACACCGGCAAGCTCCAATCGATCCAGCCGGGCAGGAACATCTACGTACGACGCGCCCAGGTGCGGGCGATGTTGCGACCCAGGAAGCGGCGTGGTTTGAAGGCCAGCGACGTCCAGCCAGGTCTGTTCGAGGACCTGGAGTCGTGACGCCCGGAGGCGCAACGCCTCCGGGTCAGCACGGCCGGCCCAGGCGTCAGCCGCCGGTGCTCGGGTGGCGCGCGCGCCTCGAAGGACTGCAGCGTGCCGCGATGCGCACGCCTGCGGTGCTGGCGGTCATGGACGTGATGCGTGCCTACGACCGAGGCGGTGGCGGGATGCTCGCGGGGGCACTGGCCTACTTCGGGTTCTTCACCCTTGTCCCCGCGTTGCTGCTGTTCGTCGGCCTCTTGGGCGTCCTCGTGGAAGACGAGGGCCTGCGACAGCAGCTCATCCAGAACCTCGTCGATCAGATCGACCCCATCCGGGACGTCGCCACCGAGGTCATCAACAGCCTCGCCGACAGCGGCCGGACTGGCACCATCATCGGCGTGCTCGGCCTCATGTGGGGCGCAAGTGGGTTCTACGGAGCTCTCCAGGGAGCCATGCAGCGCATGTTCCCCGGACCCGGCGCGCGCGACTTCCTGCAGACGCGCCTTCGCGGCGCCATCACGGTGGTGGTGGTCCTGGGCGTGCTCCTGCTGGCTGTGCTGGTGATCTTCGGCCTGCCACTCCTGAACGAGTGGTTCACGGCGCGCTGTGCTGCGCTCAGGAGCCTGGACCTGGCGATCGTCGACGGCGCCTGCAGTATCGACATCGTGCAGGTGACGGGGGCCATCGCCGTCGTCGCCGCGATGGGCATCGCGTTCCTGGCCGTGCTGATGATCTACGTGGTCGTGCCGCCTGACGGGCCCAGCTTCAGGCAGGCGTTCTGGCCGGCGGTCATCGTGGGCATCGTCATCGGCCTGTTCACCTCACTGTTCGGATGGGTGGCGCCGCTGCTGGTACGGAACTGGCTGACGCTCGGCATCGTCGGGAGCGTGTTCATCTCGCTCATCTGGTTCAACCTGGTGTTCCAGGCGCTCATCTACGGGGCCGCGTTCGCACGTCTGCGCCGCGACCGTGACCGCGCCCGACGCGGAGTCCCCAGGCTGTAGCGTCGCGACGGGTGGGCGCGACTAGGCCTGGGGGGAGCCGCACCGTCGACAGAATCGGGCCTGCGCAGACAGGGGCAGGCCGCAGCTCCCGCAGGCATACACGCCGCTGCTTGGCCGAGCCGGAGGCACCGGTCGAGGTGGCGTGGACAGCGGCGGTTCGGGCTGCGATGCGGGGGGTCGCGGCGGCGGAGGTGCTGACGGCGGAGCGGTCGGTGGCACCGCTGGCGCCTCGTGCGCTCCTGGCGGCATCCTGCTCGTCGTAGCGTAGACGGGCGGCGACGCGGGCGGAGGCATCGGCGCGGGCGGCGCCTGGTATGGCTGGTTGAACGGTCCAGGCTCCTGTCGGGGGTTCCAGACCTCGATGCTCGGAGGGGGCGGTTGGGGCACGATCGGCGCGATGGGCGAAGGCGGTAGCGGCGGTGCCACCGGGTTCGGCTGTGGAGGGACGACGGGGGCTGGCACGGTCGGCATCGAAGCAGCTTCGCTCGGAGGCACCTGCTGGTCGGGCGGGCCGAACCCTGGCCCCTCCTGCTGTGCACCGGAGGCAGCCGCCGGAGCGGTGCCACTCTCGGCATCGCCAGCACCCTCATACGCTGCGCCGCGCTCAGCCCAGACTGGAGGTGCCAGTGGGGTTTCGGGTTCCGGTGACGTGGCAGCCTCACCCGGAGGCTGGGCGGTGATCGGGGATCCGTACACCGGCCAAGGGTCACGGGCGAGCGGGGCCCCAACTCCGGGGTCTGACGCGGCCACAGGCTCCGGCTCAGGCTGCGGCTCGAGCGTGGCCACAGGCTCGGGCTCAGGTTCTGGCTCGAGCGTGGGCACCGGCTCAGGTGCGGGCTCGGGCTCAGGCTCAGGCACCGGCTCGGGCGCGGGCTCGACCACCGGCTCAGGCTCAGGCTCGGGCACCGGTTCAGGTTCGGGCACCGGCTCGGGCTCAGGCTCGGGCACCGGTTCAGGTTCGGGCACCGGCTCGGGCTCAGGCTCGGGCACCGGTTCAGGTTCGGGCACCGGCTCGGGCTCGGGCGCGGGCTCGACCACCGGCTCGGGCATCGGTTCAGGTTCGGGCACCGGCTCGGGCTCCGGCTCGGGCTCGGGCTCGACCACGGGCTCAGGCTCAGGCACCGGCTCGGGCTCCGGCTCGGGCTCGACCACGGGCTCAGGCTCAGGCACCGGCTCGGGTTCTGGCTCGGGTTCGGGCACCGGCTCAGGCACCGGTTCGGGCTCGGGCTCAGGTTCTGGCTCCGGCTCGGGCTCGGGTTCGGGTTCTGGCTCAGGTTCTGGCACCGGTTCAGGTTCGGGCTCGGGCGCGGGCTTGGGCTCAGGCTCAGGCACCGGCTCAGGTTCGGGTTCGGGCTCGGGCTCGACCACGGGCTCGGGTTCTGGCTCCGGCTCGAGCACGGGCCCAGGTTCGGGCTCCGGCTCGACCATCGGTTCGACATCAGCTCGCGCGGGTGTTGGCTCGTCCGCCCCGATCGACTCACGAGGCGCATCGACGCCAGGCCATCCCTCGACCGGCTGGGGGACTGAGGCCGGTGCCTCTGCCGGCCTGTCACTGTCCGGCCAGGCGGCAGCGGCCGCGCGGGCGGCGAGCCGGGTGCTCAGGTCGGATGGTGGTGGCGCTGTCGTCCCTTCGACGTCGGCCGGGGTTGCCTCCTCCGCTGAGAACACGACGCCGCGCCACGGATCGACCTCGGCACCTGGCTGGCCGAAGATCGTCGCGGGCTTCTCGCTGTCCGAGGTGCCAGTCGCGGTAGCGGGCTGCCGCGGGCGTCCCCATTCATCGAGCTCGACCGACGGGCTGCCGGATGGTCGCGCCTCGCTCGTGCCAGTCTGCTCGCCCTTGGCAGTCGGAACCCCCCGTGCAGCTTCGCTTCCGCGTCCCGATGACCCACCCGTCGCCGCAGGCAGGCTGCCCTCGTCCGGGCCGCTGGCGCGGCAGGTGAGACAGCTGGCCGACTCCTCGCTCCAGCAATCGGTGCAGACATACTGACGACAGTCGAGACAGAAGTGGAACGTGCTCGCGAACGCCTCGCTCGATGTGGCCACGGTCGTGGTGGCCTCTTCATCCCCGCGCGGAGAGCGCCGGCCGAACAAACCCAGCTTGCCCTTGGGCTCCTCGGGCGGCTTGGCCTCCGGGTCAGCGGACGTGTAGCGAGTGCCGCAGCGTTCACAGAACGACTGGAGGACGGGTTCGGTCATGGCGCGACGAGGCTTCTCCCTCGGGCAGGCTCGGAGGTGGTTGAGGGTGGATGTAGGCGAAGAGTACTGGTTACTGGTCGTCGCAGGCTACCAGCCCGGGGGTACGGGCACCAGGGCACCACCATGGTCCCGGGTGCAGCCAGGGGGTTCATGGCCCGTCCGCTACGATTGACGGGTCGCACCAGCGCGTGCGGCCTCCCCACCGAGCACGAAGACTGGAGCGCCAGTGGCCAAGATCCAGGAGTCCGGCGAGCGAGTCGCCGCCAACGTCGAGCGCGTCATCGTCGGCAAGCACCGCGAGGTCCGGCTGGCGCTCGTGGCGCTGCTGTGCGAAGGCCACCTGCTCATCGAGGATGTTCCCGGAACCGGCAAGACGATGCTTGCCCGCGCCCTCGCGCGCAGCCTGGACATCACGTTCCGCCGGATCCAGTTCACGCCCGACCTCCTGCCCTCAGACGTCACCGGTCTATCGATCTACAACCAGAAAACGCAGGAGTTCGAGTTCCGGCCCGGGCCGGTGGTAAGCCAGATCGTCCTGGCTGACGAGATCAACCGTGCGACGCCCAAGACGCAGTCTTCCTTGCTGGAGGCGATGGAAGAGCGGCACATGACGGTCGATGGCACGACTCGGCCCATGCCCAGGCCCTTCATGGTCATCGCCACGCAGAACCCCATCGAGTACGAGGGAACCTTCCCGCTGCCGGAGGCTCAGCTCGACCGCTTCCTGCTGCGACTTCGCATGGGCTATCCAGAGCCGATGGACGAGATGCTCATCCTCGACGAGCAGAAACGCAGCCATCCCGTCGAGGGCCTCGCTCCAGTCGCCAACGCTGACGATGTGCGCGCGATGCAGAGCGCGGTCCGCGAGATCTATGTCGACCCGGCGATCTCCGACTACATCGTGCGGCTCGTGGGCGCCACGCGAGCCCATCCCGACGTCTACCTTGGTGCCTCGCCCCGGGGCTCGCTGACCCTCTATCGAGCCAGCCAGGCCTTTGCAGCACTATCGGGCCGGGACTACGTGCTGCCCGACGACGTCAAGGCGCTGGCGGAGCCGGCGCTCGCACATCGCCTCATCCTCAAGACGGCTGCCTCCATCCGGGGTGTCGAACCCGCTGCCCTGGTTCGCGAGATGCTGGCATCGGTGCCGATCCAGGCTACGCGCCCTGATGCTCGACTGCGAGGGGTCCGCCAGGCGTAGCGGCCCGCGGACCGACGGAAGCGCCGATGCTGCGCAAGCTGGGAGCCCTCGCCGCCGTGGTGCTGGCCCTGACCCTGGCCGTGCTGACCGGGTCGGTGGCGGTCTACTTCTTCCTGTACCTCGGTGTCCTCATGATCGGGCTCGCGTACCTGCTGGCTCGACGTGGTCTGACCAGCCTGGAGGCCGGCTCGTGGCTTGACCGCCAGCACGCGTCCGTCGGCGACACGCTGACGGTGACCTACACGCTCCGGTCCAGCTCACGGTTGCCCAAGCCGTGGCTGGAGGCATACAGCCCCTCCACGCTGCCGATCGCCATCCCGGGCCGCGTGGTCTCACTGGGACCGCGGATGTCCCGAACGTGGGCGGCGAGAGTGCCGCTGACGCAGCGTGGCCAGTACCGCGTGGATCCGATGCTGGTGCGCACCGGCGATCCCTTCGGCCTGTTCGAATCGATCGCCTCGGTGGGTCCCGGTGCTGGTGTGCTGGTCTACCCGGAGGTAGAGCCGCTGCCGGCCTGGAGCCTTCCGCCGGCGGCCATCGAGGGAGCCGCGGTGCGAGCCGAGCACGGGCCGCACCTGACCCCGCTGGTGACCTCGGTGCGCCCCTACACGCCCGGCGACGCCTTCAACCGCATCCATTGGCGCTCCAGCGCACGCCAGCAGGAGCTGCAGGTCAAGGAGTTCGATATCGAGCCCTCCGCAGACTTGTGGATCTTCCTGGACCTTGACCGGCGGGTGCATGTCGGCAGCGGCCCAGACGGCACGATCGAGACGAGCGTCAAGGCCGCGGCAGCGCTGTCGGCGCACGCGTTGAACGACGCACGCGGGGTCGGGATGGAGGCCATCGGACTCCGTCGAGCTGTCGTCGGCGCCGATCGTGGAGCGCGCCAGCAGCACAAGATCCTCAGCCTGCTGGCGGTCGCGCAGGCTGATGGCGAGACACCATTGGCCGAGATGATCATCGAGGGCTCGCTCCACGTGCGGCGTGGCACGGTGGCGCTGGTCATCACGCCGTCACTCGACCGCAGCTGGGTGGCGCCGCTGGCCACCCTGCGTTCCGCAGGCGTGGCACCTATCGCCTGCATCATCGATCCCGTCGCGCCCGCGCTCGCGCGGGCCACCACTGCCGGGTCCAGCAGCCAGGACCTGCGCGCGACACTGCACCTGCTTGCCGAGCACGACGTCCGCGGATACGTGGTGCGGGCCGGCGAGCCGCTGGGGGAGCGACTGGTCAGCGCCCGCCAGAGCTCGGGCGCGAGGTCGACGTGAGCCACCGTGTCCCGGCGCTCCTGCGCCGGCCTGGCGTGGGATGGTCCAGCCTGCTGCTGCTGCTCGGGCTTCTCCTGCTGTTGGGCCTGTCGGTGGCAGACTCGCGACCGCTGCTGCTGCATGAGGGAGGACCGTCGGCCAGCGGCATGCTGCCGTGGGTCATGATGCTGGCGGGCCTGCTCGGGTTCCTGCTTGCTCGCAGCCCCCTTGGCGTCGTGCGGGCGCACCTCGTTGGAGCCGGCGTGGCGGCTGTCGTGCTGCTGCTGATGGCAGGTGCGGCCGAGCTTCAGACAGCCCCGACGCTGCCTCTGTCACTGGACGAGACGAGCCTGCGCATCAGCGCTGTCTGGGAACGCATGGACCGCGACGTCAGCACCTACCTCGACGATGCGCGTGCCGCGCCCACGATGGCGACCCACCTGTTGCTGGGGGCGATCTGCTGGACGACCGCCCAATTCAGCGCCTTTGCCGTCTTCCGCTACGAGCGCGCCGGGCCCGCGGTCATCGCCGTCGGCACGGTGCTCCTCATCAACCTGGGGCTGGGGCCTCTCGACCCCGAGACAGCGATGCTGCCGGTCATCGCGGTCCTGGCCATGTACTCCCTGTTGTCGTTGCTGTTGCTCATGCGGTTGCAGCTCTCGCATCAGCGGCAGCAGTGGGCGCGACGCCACATCAGCGATGGTGGCGAGGTCGGTCGGCTGTTCCTTCGCAGCGGCGCCGCCTTCGTCGTGGTCGTGGTGCTGGCTGCAACCTCGCTCACGACCTGGGCGACCGTCGAGCGACCAGACGTGGACCTGGGCGAGCTCCACGGGCCCCTGGCCGACATCGGTGACGAGCTCACCCGCTGGTTGGGTATCGTCGGTGCGCGAGCACCGGCGGGACCAGCGACGACGATCGACGACAGCTGGGCGGTGGGGGACCGCTGGGAGCAACCCAGTGGCACGGCGTTTCGCGCACTGGTCGACGGTCAGCTGCGCGGCAACTACTGGTGGGGCACTGCACACGACCAGTTCGACGGCCGCGGCTGGGACCGCCAGGAACTCGAGACCATCGACGTGGTGGCCGGCGAGCCGGTGCCGGTGTGGCAGCTGGCCAGCGCGGGTGGTGAGCATCTCCTCAGCGCGACCATCACCATCGAGGGGCAGGGGCCTGCCCAAGGCAGCGTCTTCCGCCCGGCCGAAGCCGGCATCCTCTCCCGCGATGTCCAGGCGCTGATCGTGGACGAAGGCAATGGCATCGGCGACCTGCTCTACCGCGATCCCCTGGAGGTCGGAGAGAGTGTCGTCATCGACTCGTGGGTGCGCGACTACAGCCGTGACGGGGATAGCCTCACCGCGCGTGACCTGCAGGAGGCGGACGAGGACTACCCCGACTGGACCGACCGCTATCTGCAGGGTGCCGACGCCGCCACGTCCGGCGAACGCATCGGCCGCGAGGCACGACGGATCGAGGATCGCTTCGACAACGCCTACGACCGGGCCCTGGAGTCACAGCGGCTGCTTCGCGACATGACATACACGACCGATATGCGTGGTGTCTGCGGGCCGGACGAGCCGGTGCCCGAGTGCGTGCTGCGCACGGAGCAGGGCTTCTGCCAGCACTATGCCACGACCATGGCGATGCTCCTGCGGGCCATGGGCATCCCGTCTCGCGTGATCACCGGATACCTGCCTGGTGAGCGCATCGACGAGGTGTGGGTGGTGGAACAGGCGGCCTATCACAACTGGGCAGAGGCGTACTTCCCGGGCTACGGCTGGGTGCGCTTCGAGCCCACCCCGCGCGACGAGTTCGGGCTGACGCCGACGAGGCTTCCGGCCGGGCCGTTGGCGACGGACGACCCGGGCGACCCGCGTCCGACCGAGCCGCCATTCGAGCTGCCGACCTTCGAGCCGGATCAGACGCCCGAGCCACTGGGGGCCGGTGCGATCGATGAGGCGCCGCCGGCCGGACCGGTGATGCCATTGCTGGCCGGAGGACTGCTGCTGCTCGCCCTCGTGACGCTGGCTTCGGCGCTCCTGCTGGTTCGCCTGCGCCGACTGTCGGAGGCCGACGGCGGCCTGGCGTATCGCGGGGTCGTGAGCATGGCCACGCGGCTGGGTCGCGGTCCGCACCCGGCCCAGACCGAGTATGAGTACGCGGGTAGCCTGTCCGAAGCCCTGCCCAGCGTGCGGGACGAGATCTACGTGGTGGTGGGCGCGCGCGTGGACTCGGCCTACGGTCGGCGCTCGGTCGCGGGCGAGCAGCAAGGCGCGCTCAGGCGGGCCTACGCCCGCGTCAGGACTGCGCTGCTGAGACTCTGGTTGCGCCGCCGGGGCTAGCCGACGTCCGACGAGCACGATGGTCGGCCAAGGGCCACGATGTGCTCGTCGAGGTTGTGTGCCCGCAGACGCACGACGACCGCACTCAGGTCCAGGACGCTGACCGAGGCGAGCGCCAGCGGGAAGGACCAGAAGTGCTCGAGCCCGATGCCCAGCAGGTCGAGCATCAACAGCCGAAGGACACCATCGTGGGCCACGACGACGGCCCAGGCCGGTGCGTCAGCGCCCGCGAACGTGCGCTCGTAGCCCAGCACGGGCTCCGCGGGCGCAGGCCCGGCTTCATCGCCTGGCACGACGTGCTCCGCTTCGCCGAGGATGGATCGTCCCGCACTCCTCGCGCGGACGAGCGCCTCGGTCAGGGATTCACCTCCCGGGGCATGGTGGTGCAAGGGATCGTCGCGCCATGCAGCCAGCTCGGCTGGCCAACGCTGCCGGACCTCGTCGTGGGTCAGGCCCTCCCAGACGCCCTGCCCCAGCTCGCTGAGCGACTCGAGCGGGCGCAGCGGGGCGTCGGCACCACGAGCGGCATGGATGACGCGTGCGGTCTGGGCAGCGCGCCGAAGCGGCGAGTGCCAGATAGCCAGGGGTGCAGCGTTCGGCACGGGCAACGAGGGCATCCGGCCGGGGGCTGCCAGGCGGGCACCCACGGCTGCGGCCTGGCGCTGGCCCAGCTCTGAGAGCGGCGGATCACCACGTCCCTGGAAGCGCCCCTCTGCGATCCAGCTCGATTCGCCGTGGCGAACCAGCGCCAGGATCGTCGGGTGTCTCACGCGGGCAGGTCGAGGTTGATGAGCCAGACGTCCAGCATGCCCTCGTACGAGCGGACTCGCTCCGCGACCTCCGCGGGCACCGGCTCGTCGAGGGCCAGGACCATGAAGGCGATCGAGCGCTTGTCCGAACGGCCCAGGTGCATGTTGCTGATGTTGATGTCAGCCTCGCCCATGGCGCCTCCCACCAACCCGATCGCGCCCGGCCGGTCCTGGTGGCGTGACACGAGCATGTTGGCGGCTGGAGCGAGATCGACCTCGTACCCGTCCAGGGCCACGAGACGGGACTCGCCCGATGACACGGTGCCCGCCACCGAGCGCTCGCCCGAGAGCGTCAGCAGCGAGGAGTAGCGGCCGGCGTCGGGTGTCTTGTGCACCGACAGCGAGATGCCGCGTGCCTTCGCCAGCGCCGATGCGTTGATGACGTTGACCCGCTCCTCGGTGTGCTGCTCGAGGATGCCACCGAGCGCCGCGGCGGTCAGGGGTGCGCTGTCGTACTCACTCAACTCGCCGGCCACCTCAAGGGTGAGCCCGGAGATGTCGCGTGAGAACTGGGCGTAGAACTGGCCCAGTGTGCGGGCCAGCGGCAGGTACGGAGCCAGCGCGTCGGCCGTCTCCGGCGTCAGCATGGGAGCATTGACGGCGTAGCGGGCCGAGCGCCCGGCGAGCACCTCGCGCACCTGTTCCGCAGCCTCGACCGCCACCCTCGTCTGGGCTTCCGCGGTGGAGGCGCCAAGGTGCGGCGTCAGGATGATGTTGGGCGCGCCACGCAGGGGATGGTCCTCCGGCGGTGGCTCGCTGGAGTAGACGTCGACGGCGGCTCCGGCGATGGTGCCCGCCTCCAGCGCGGCCGCCAATGCGGACTCGTCGATGACTCCGCCGCGCGCGACGTTGATGAGATAGGCATCCGGCTTCATGGTGGCCAGCTCGGCCGTGGAGATGAGGTTCGCCGTGTCCTTCGTCTTGGGCACGTGCACCGTGATCGCGTCAGCCACGGTGAGGATCTCGGCCACTGGCATGAGGGTGATCCCGTGAAGCCTGGCGGCCTCGGCCGTGACGTAGGGATCGAAGCCGACGAGGTGCATACCCAGTGCGCGGGCACGATCCGCCACGGCCATGCCGATCTTCCCCAGCCCGATGACGCCCAGGGTCTTGTCGACGAGCTCCCGGCCCATGAACGCCGAACGGTTCCACTGGCCGGCGTGCATCGAGGCATCGGCTGCAGGGATGTGACGCGCCAGTGCGAACAGCAGCGCGAGCGTGTGCTCGGCAGCGGCGATGGTGTTGCCCGTGGGGGCGTTGACGACGGTGATGCCGGCGGCGGTGGCGGCGGGGATATCGATGTTGTCCACGCCGACGCCGGCTCGGCCGATGACGACCAGCCGCTTGCCGGCGGCGATGGCGTCGGCGTCGGCCTTGACGCCACTGCGCACCAGGAGCGCGTCGTACTCGGGCAGCGCGGCCAGGAACTCGTCGCGCGACAGACCGACGCGGACGTCGACGTCGTGCTCCTCCCTGAGCAGGGCGACGCCTTCGGGAGCCAGCTTCTCAGCGACCAGGACGCGCACGGCTAGGCCTCCCCGCCGGCGGCGCGCGCGGCCCGTGGACCGGCCCCAGCCGGGACCGAGAGTCCGATGGCTTCGGCGCCCGCCTCGATGACCTCGAGGGCGCTGACGATGTCGGCGACGCTGACGTCTCCCAGGTGCCCGATACGGAAGATGCGACCCTTCATCTTGCCTTGCCCACCGGCCAGGACCAGACCGCGGTCGTGCAACTCGCGGTTGAGCGCCGACCACTCGACGCCATCGGGCACCAGCGCGGATGTGACGGTGTTGGAGGCGAAGGCCTGGTCGGCGTAGAGCTGGAAGCCCATCGCAGCGAGCCCTGCACGCGACGCGGCACCACAGGCGGCGTGCCGAGCGTAGATCGCCGGCCAGCCCTCCGCCGCCATCAACTCCAAGGCGGCCTCGAGCTGGAAGAAGAGCCCGACCGCGGGGGTCCAGGGCGTCTGCCCCTTGGGAAGCACCTCGCGGTGCTTGCCCAGGTCGAAGTAGAAGCGCGGGATCGTCGCTCGCTCAGCAGCTGCCCACGCCCGCTCGCTGGCGGCGACCATGGCCAACCCCGGCGGGATCATCCATGCCTTCTGGGCCCCGGTCACGACCACGTCGAGGTCCCAGTCATCCATGCGCAGCGGCATCGCACCCACCGCGCTCACACCATCGACCAGGATGAGCGCGTCGGAGGCTTCTGCCCGGATCGCGGCGGCCAAATCGGCCAGTGGGTTGGTCACGCCGGTCGAGGTCTCGTTGTAGGTGACCAGCACGGCCACCGGGCGGCTGCCGGCCGCGACCATGCCGCGGATGGCCTCTCGGACCACGTCGGGATCGGCTGCCTGGCCCCATTCGAACTCGAGCAGCTCCACCTGCGCACCGTAGGTGCGGGCGATCTTGGCGAAGCGCTCGCCGAAGTTGCCGATGCTCACGGCCAGGACAGGGTCACCCGGCGAGAGGAAGCTGACGATGGCCGCTTCGAGCCCGCCGGTCCCGGACGACGTCAGGATCATCACCTCGTTGCTCGTCTCGAAGGCTGGACGCATGCCCTCACTGACCTTGACCACGAGCTCCTGGAACTCGGGGCCGCGGTGTCCCACCATCTGCCGCGAGCCGGCTTCGCGAACGGAGGCGGGCAGTGGCGTAGGTCCAGGGATGCGAAGGTTCTGGGGCGGCACGGAGGTCTCCTCGATGACTAGAGCGTGGCATGGCTGAGATCGACGCCTTGGGGCCCCTAGATGGTAGCCGCCGCCCGAGCGTGGCGCACTAGACTCCGCAGATGACGCACCCTCGCTCCGGGCCCGCTGGCGACGCACGACCGGAGCCGCTGCCGGCTCCGTGGCCGGTCGGCCATATGCCGCTGGCGGCACGGATGCGACCGCAAGGTCTCGGTGAGTTCGTGGGCCAGGAGCCACTGGTGGGCGACCGAGGGGCGTTGCGGCGCATGGTCGAAGGCGGCCAGCTGGCGTCGATGGTGTTGTGGGGACCCCCGGGGGTCGGCAAGACGACCCTGGCGCGGCTGGCTGCGGAGGCGGTGGAGGCACCCATGGAGGTGCTGTCGGCGACATCGAGTGGCGTCAAGGACGTGCGCACGGTCGTCACTCGCGCCCGCGACTGGGCAGAGCGCGGAGGTGGCTCCACCGTGCTCTTCATCGATGAGATCCACCGCTTCAACAAGGCGCAGCAGGACGCGCTCCTGCCGCACGTCGAGGAAGGTGTGGTCACGCTCATCGGGGCCACCACGGAGAACCCCTACTTCGAGGTCAACTCGGCACTGCTCTCGCGCCTCCGCGTCTTCCGCCTCGAGCTGCTGTCGGACGACGAGCTCGGTCTCATCGTGGACCGCGCCCTCGTCGACGAGCGTGGCCTTGGGGGGCGCGTGTCGCTGGCCACCGACGCTCGTACGCACCTCATCTCCATCAGCGCGGGTGATGCGCGCGCAGCCCTCAACATCCTCGAGTCGGCCGCGTCGATGGCGAGTGTCGGACGGGAAGGCGACGAGGAGACGCTGACACCCACCCTCGAGGATATCGAGACTGCCGCGCAGCAGCGTGTGCTGGCCTACGACCGCGCCGGTGACGGTCACTACGGCACCGTGTCAGCGTTCATCAAGTCCATCCGCGGCAATGATCCCGATGCGGCGCTCTACTGGCTGGCCGCCATGGTGGCGGCGGGAGAGGATCCCAGGTTCATCGCGCGTCGGCTCATCATCTCGGCCTCCGAAGATGTCGGCAACGCCGATCCCCGCGGCCTCCAGGTCGCGGTCAGTGCCGCGCAGGCACTTGACTGGGTCGGCCTGCCGGAAGCGCAGTACGCCCTCGCGCAAGCGACGGTCTATCTCGCCACCGCGCCCAAGTCGAACCGCTCCGGTCAGGCCTACTGGCGTGCTGTCGCCGACGTGCGACAGCACGGCTCGCTGCCCATCCCCAAGCACCTGCAGAACGCTCCCCACCGCGGCATGCGTCACCACGGCATCGGCGTCGGCTACAAGCTGCCGCACGACTACGAGGGTGGCGACGTGGAGCAGCAGTACCTACCCGACGCACTCGCGACGCGGCGCTACTACGAGCCCACGGCCGAGGGCTGGGAGGTGCGCATCAGGGAGCGCATGAACGCGCTTCTCGAGTCGCGGACGAGGGGACCTGAGCGACAGCGGCGCTAGATACGCGCGAAGCTCCGGTCGGGCGCCCGCATCAGTGCGAGGCCATGGAGGTGCGGTTCGTGGGGAACGTCCGTCCCGCCTCCCCGACGAGCCCGTCGACCCGACTGGAGGCCGATCCACGAGAGCGACGACCTGGAGATCCGCGCCGCACGCGGGGTGAGCAGGTCGCTGGAGCTTCGGATCCAGCCGGTCAACGCGCCGATGCAAGCTCCCGCGACCACGGCAGCCAGCCAACCGGCGGAGGCGCCGTGCCTGGCTGGGGACCCTCCCGCTCCCGGGAGCTGCCCCGCCAGGCGGGACAGCTCGACGCCACCAACGCCGGATGCGCAGCTATCTCCCTATCGATGGGACGAGATGTCGCTCGGGCCCTTCCAACGGCACGGGGCAGAGGGTCGACCGCCGCCAGCGGTCAGGCTCGCCCACCTGGCGGGACGTTCCCCGCACGCGGCATCGGTGGCAGGTCGCTGGCAGCGCAGCGTGAGCACGATGGCTCGGCCACCGACCATGAGAGCGAGCGAGAGCGCCAGCAGCAGGAAGGAGACCTACACGGACCGGTCCATGTGGGCTAGCCTCGCGGCAGTCCGGGGGCCAGTCACACTGCAGTATCGTGCCCGCTGCATGCGGAGTCCGTGTTTCGTGGAGGCCTGAAGGCCGTACACTCAGTCGTCACCGTTTCGAGTGGATCAATCGGAGGTCGCCGTGTTCTTCATTCTCGCCCTTGTCGTGATCCCGCTGGCCGCGGGCTACATCGCCAACCTCGTCGTCGGCAAAGGCAAGGGCTTCGAGCCGTGGGAGCTGTTCGTCGCGGGCATCATCGGCTCGTTCGTGGGAGGAACCCTGCTCAGCCTGCTGGTCGATGGCGACTTCGAGCTCCACATCAGCGGCCTCATCGGCTCTGCGATCGGCGCCATCGTGGTGCTGGCCGTGTGGGGCTGGTTGCGCGCGAAGGGCATCATCTCCCGACCGGGCCAGTAGCGGTCGCTGGGGCGCTCGGCCTCCCGCAGCCGCCTGAAGCGAGTCGGCCGCCTAGTAGAGGCTGAGCACGTCCACGGCGACGAATACCACCCACGACAGCGCCAGCGCCACCATCAGGATGGCTGAGACGACCCAGATGCGACGCAGATCCGCGCGCACCCAGGCGTTCTCGGCCGCCGCGCGCGCGGCCAGGTCATCGGGGCGCGTCTTGGCGCGCCGCGCTCGGCGCGTGCGCCTTGACTCCGGCGGCGTCGCCGACTGGATGGCGCCTTCGACGATCGCTTCCGTGGGCAGGTCGCCTGCCATGACCTCGCCAGGCACCCCTGTCGCAGGCGCCCGTGCCGCGCCGACCCCGACGGCGTCCTCGCTGGACCCGACCGGGCTGACGGGGGCATCCTCGGTCTTCCTGTTGCGGCTTGGCCCCTGGCCACCGGGTCGGTGGGCGGAGCGGCTGGCGCGTGCCCGCTTGGCCACGTGATCTCCTCATCGCATCGTTCTGGGAAGCGGCGACGAGGATAGCACCGGCGACGCTGACAGCGCTGCTACGATCGCTGCATGGAGGGACTCGCGATCGTGCTGGCTCTCGGCGCGTTGGCACTGGCGACCGGTGCCCTCTTCATCGTCGTGCGCCGAGACCGCCCCTGGCTGGACGCCTCGCCCGACGGCGCCCGCGCGGGTGAGCTCGAGCGCCGTCTGGCACAGGTGGGTCAGCGGCTCGAGGTGGTCGAGGCCGAGTCGGACGCGCGACGAGGCGCGGCCTCGGACGGTACGCGCGTCATCCGCACGAGCGGTCGAAGCGTCGCTGCGATCTCTCGCATCGGGCTGGTTCGCTTCGACGCCTTCGCCGATGCCGGAGGGGCACAGTCATTCGCCTTGGCGCTGGTCGATGACGATGGCGACGGCATCGTGCTGACCTCCCTGCACTCCCGTCCCACGACTCGCGTGTACGTCAAGGCCATCCGCCGAGGCGTGGCCGACGCGCCGCTGTCGGGCGAGGAGGAGCAGGCCCTACGAGACGCCGGCATCACACCGTGACGCTGTGACACCGTAGCTGTCACATGCGCCCCACAGTGTGGGTGCTGATGAGCGCGATCCGAACCATCCCCCAGAGCCCTGCCCAGGGCACCGTGGCTGATAGCGGGGCATCCGTGCCCGTCGCCATCGACGGCGTGCGTGGACTGCTCGCCGGTCTCGATCGCCGCCAACGACAGGCGGTCACGCACGGGGATGGACCGCTGCTGGTGGTGGCCGGGCCCGGCACGGGCAAGACGGAGGTCATCACTCGTCGCATCGCCTGGCTCATCGCCACCAAGCGTGCGCGACCATCGGAGATCCTCGCGCTCACCTTCACGGAGCGCGCCGCGGAGGAGATGCAGGCGCGAGTGGACCTGCTGGTGCCGTATGGACAGACCGACACAGCCGTCCACACGTTCCACGCTTTCGGCGACTGGATCCTGCGGCAGCATGGTCATGCCATCGGACGTTCGGCAGATCCACGTGTCATCGGTCGCTCGCAGGCCATCGTCCTGCTTCGTGACAACCTGTTCGACCTGGGCCTCGAGCGCTACCTGCCGCTGGGTGATCCCACGCGGTTCGTGGGGGCGCTGGCCGATCTCTTCGGACGCGCGAAAGAGGAGGGGATCACGCCGGCCGACCTTGCGGCCTATGCCGCGGAGCTCGACGCCGGCGCCCGAGCGGGGATGCATGGTGCGGCCGACGAGGGGGTCCTGGACGTGCTGGCGGGACTGGTCGACGAGGCGGGCGCGCATGCCGAGCTGGCGCGAGCCTTCGCTGCGTACCAGCGCCTGCTGACGGAGCACACGCTCATCGACCACGCCGACCAGGTCGCCGAGGCCGTGCGCCTGCTCGACGAGCGACCGGCCATCAGGGCGGAGCTCCGCCGACGCTTCCGCTTCATCGTGGTGGACGAAGCACAGGACGCCAACCCCCAACAGCACCGCCTGGTGCGCCACGTGGCCGGCCCGACGGGTGCGGTCGTGTTCGTGGGGGACGACGACCAGGCCATCTACTCGTTCCGTGGCGCAGTGGGGCAGGGGCTGGCCCGGCTAGACGACACGTATCGTGGTCTCAAGGACGTCGTGCTGCGTCGCAACTACCGCTCCAGAAGGCCCATCCTGGACGCCGCCCGCCGGCTGATCCGCTTCAACGATCCGGATCGCCTTGAGGTGCAGCGGGGGCTGGACAAGACGCTGACCGCTGTCCGGCGGGCGCGCCGCCCCGCGCTGGTCAGGCATCACGTCTACCGCACGGCCGCGGATGAGGCTGACGCGGTCGCGGCTGACATCGCACGGCGGCTTGACAAGGGGACACCGGCGGAGGCCATCGCCGTGCTGGTGCGCACCAACGCGGACGCGGGCCCGGTCCTCGCCAGCCTGGACGTTCGCGCCATCCCGCGCCGCTTCTCGGGCGCCTCGGGCCTGCTGGCGCATCGCGATGTGCGAGACGTCCTCAGCCTGCTGCGGGCCATCCACTCCCCGTCGGCGTCAGAGGACCTGTACGCCGTCATGACCGCTGCGGCCTACGGGCTGGGCGGCGCAGACCTGACCAGCCTCTGCGACCGTGCCGGCCGTCGTCGTCGCAGCCTTTGGGAGACGGCCATGGAGGTCGTCGAGCAGCCGGCGATCCTGCGCCTGTCGCCACGTACGCGTCGGAATCTCGAACGCCTGGTCAGCCACCTGCAGGCCTCCATCGAGCAGGCACACCAGCGGCCGGCCGCGATGGTGCTGTACGACCACCTGCAGCGCAGCGGCTGGCTCAAGCGGCTGGTGACGGCGGCCGAGCGGGGCGATGACGGGCCCCTTCGTCGCGTCGCCCGCCTGTTCGAGCTGGTCAGGGAGCAATCCGACCTCGTGGAGGATCCCCGCCTGGCCACGGTCGTGCCCGGCTTGCGCGCGCTCATCGATGCCGGGCACGACCCCGTCGGCCCCGACGCCGACGATGTGGCCGACACCGTGTCTGTGCTCACGGTCCACCAGGCCAAGGGCCTGGAGTTCCCCGTCGTCTACGTCGTCGGACTGGCCGACGGACGCTTCCCCGTGCGAGCGCGACGCGACACGCTCGTGCTGCCGCCAGCGCTGACCGGCCGACCCTCGATGGACGACGCCGATGCTCATCGGGCCGAGGAGCGGCGCCTCTTCTACGTCGCCATCACCCGTGCCAGGGACGAGTTGCTGCTGAGCCATGCGGCCAGCGGGCGCGAGGATGGTCGGCATCGCCGGCCCTCGCCGTTCCTCGCCGAGGCGCTTGGCAGCGAGGTCGAGGATGGGCGAGGAGTCGAGCCTTCCCTGGCGCTGCTGACATCCCAGGCGGCGCCTGCCGGTCGCGCGCGACAGGCCAGCCGGCACGACACGGCTGAGCCGTTGACGCTCAGCTTCAGCCAGGTCGACGACTATCTGTCGTGTCCGCTCAAGTACCGGCTGCGGCACCAGGTTCGAGTTCCCACGCCCCCGCACCATGCGCTCGTCTTCGGCAACGCCTTGCACCAGGCGATCGCGGCCGCCAACGACCGGCGCCGACGTGGTGAGCCGATCGACCACGCGCTCCTGGAAGAGACGCTGTCAGCGCACTGGCACAGCGAGGGTTTCCTTTCGCAGGAGCACGAGCTGGCCCGCCGCAAGGCTGGCTCGATGGCGCTGGCGCGTTTCGTGGCCCATGCCGAGCAGGCTGATGAGCAGATCCTGGCAGTAGAGCAGCCGTTCTCCGTGCGCATCGGAGTGGACCGCATCCGCGGCCGCTATGACGCGGTGCGGCAGACCCGTGACGGCCTGGTCATCACGGACTACAAGTCCGGCGACATGCGCGACCCCGTCCGGGCTCGCCAGCGTGCGCGCAGCTCGCTCCAGCTGCAGCTCTACGCGCTGGCCTGGGAAACGGAGCACGGTGAAGCGCCGGACGCGGTCGAGCTGCACTTCCTGGAAGGAGATGTCGTGGGCCGCGTGGTACCGACGAGCCGTCAGCTGGAAGGAGCCCGCGGCAAGGTCGAGCGAGCAGCCGCCGGCATCCGGGCCGGTGAGTTCACGGCGACGCCGGGCTTCCCCGCCTGTGATTGGTGTCCCTATCGCCGCATCTGTCCAGCCGCGACGTGATCCCTGGGACTACACTCCGGCCGGTGTCTGCCCGTGATCGCACGACGACGCTCGTCCTGGTCGCCGCCGCCATCGCGGCCTGGTTCGTGGTCGCGTTCATCTTCACCATGGTCTCGCCCGAGCGTGACGCCGTGGCCCAGCTGCTCGGGGCATTGGCCCTGGGAACGGCAGTCGCGCTGACCCTGTGGCCACTGCTCTGGTCCGCCGGGCGCAGCTCGCCGGGAGCGATCGTCACCTCGGGCCGCCGGAGTGCGCTGGCAGGCCTCCTGGTGACGATCCTGGTGGTCCTGCGGGCCATCGACGTCGTGACGGTGCCGGTGCTGATCTTCCTCGTCGTGGGTGCCGTCCTCGTGGAGATCGCCTTCAGTCTGCGTCGCTGACCACTGCGCACAGGCGCTCGAGAGCGGCGCACAATGAGGCGCAACATGGAACCGACCGCGTGACCGACGAGCGACCCGACTACGGCCGGCAGAACGGCTGGGATGCCGAGTACCCGCGCTTCGAGGAAGCGGACCGACCGACGTACCTCGGAGCGACCACCTTTGGCAAACGGCCCCTCGTCGATGACCCCGCGGAGCTTCGAGAGCGGCACGCCGACGTCGCCATCGTCGGTGCACCCTTCGATGATGCCGTGAGCCACCGCCCGGGAGCCCGCTTCGGCCCGCGCGCGATCCGCGCGGCCACCTACCAGACAGGAGCGCAGTCGCTACAGCTCGACATCGACGTGTGGGCTGCGCTCGACGTCGTGGATGCTGGCGATGCCGACATCGTGCCGGCATGGCTCGATCGCGGCCACGCGATGATCTTCGACAAGGTCCTCAGCGTCGCGCGGAGTGGCACCATCCCCATCGTCCTCGGTGGCGACCACTCCGTCACCTGGCCGGCGGCAAGCGCCGTCGCGCAGGCACTCGCACCACGCTCCATCGGCATCGTGCACTTCGACGCGCACGCGGACACCGCCAATTCGTCCTGGGGCGTGCTGTCGGGGCACGGCACACCGATGCGCCGCCTGATCGACTCGGGCGCGGTCGCCGGTCGCAACTTCGTGCAGGTCGGGCTGCGCGGCTACTGGCCACCCCGGGATGTCCTCGACTGGATGGCACAGCAGGGCATGCGCTGGCACCTCATGCGCGAGATCGAGGAGCGCGGCGCGGAAGCGGTCATCGACGACGCCATCGCCGAGGCGCTCGACGGCCCGGAGCTCGTCTACCTCTCGATCGACATCGACGTGCTCGATCCGGCCATGGCGCCGGGCACCGGAACGCCGGAGCCGGGCGGACTGCTGACGCGGGAGTTGCTGCGCGCGGTCCGTCGCATCGTGGGCAGCGTACAGCTGGCAGGCATGGACATCGTGGAGGTGTCGCCGCCCTTCGACCACGCCGAGGTCACGGCGATGGCGGCCCACCGCGTGGCCATGGAGGCACTCAGCGCCCTGGCGGTGCGCAAGGCCTCCGGCGCTCCTGTGCGCCTTGAGCCCATCCTGTGACGGGTGCCCTCTCCCCGGACGAGCGAGCTGCGCGGCTGGCACGCTACTACGACCTCGACTTCCTCGATGTCGCCTACGACGCCGAGCTGTATCAACAGCTCGCACACGAGCGAGGCGGACCGGTCCTCGAGCTGGGCGTCGGCAGCGGGCGCCTGGCCATCCCGCTGGCCCTCGGTGGCCACGAGGTCGTCGGCATCGATCGTGACGCTGCGATGCTGGAGCGAGCCGAACGTGCGTGGGAGGACGTGCGCGGCCCCATCGACCGCGGCCGGCTGCGGCTGCAGCTGGGCGACTACGAGGCGCTTCGCCCGGAGCCGCGCTTCGGCTTGGCTTTGCTCGCCGTCAACACGTTCCTGCTTGCCGGAGACGACCAGGCCCGTGTCGCCATCCTGTCCTCGATGCGCGCCAGCCTCAGAGACGGCGGCGCGGCCGTGGTCGAGGTGGGCACGCCGGACGATGAGGAGCTGCAGCGCTACGACCGACGACTGCAGCACGAGTGGTTGCGCCGGGACCCGGCGACGGGAGAGGAGGTCAGCAAGGCCATCATCGCCGACCATGATCCGGAGGCCGACACGCTCGAGCTCACGCAGGTCTACGAATGGACGCCGCCTGACGGCGGCACGCTCAGCCGGGTGACGAAGGTAGACCTGCTGCACCTGCTCACGGCCGAGCGGTTGGCCGAGCTGGCCCACGCAGCCGGCTTCGGCAGGGTCGATGTCTGGGGGGACCATCTGCTCACGCCCTACGGTGCCGGAAGTCACCGGGCCATCCTTGTAGCACGATTGGTATAGTCCGAACGTGACCAGCGACGACCAGATCCGCCTGCTCCTCGTCGAGGATGTCCCGCAGGTATCACAGTACGTGCGCGGCCTGCTGCAGCATCAGAAGCAGATCCGCCTGCTCGACACCGTCACGGACGGCCGGATGGTGATGGACCAGATCCGTGAGCTGCGGCCCGATGCGCTGATCGTCGACGCCCTGCTGCAGGGCAAGGTGAATGGCCTCGATGTCGCCGAACAGGTTCGCCAGGCCGGCCTGCGTATCCCCATCATCATCGTGACCGTGCCGCAGAAGCCGGTCAAGGCGGGAGAGGGCATGGGCATCACCGAGGTGCTGTCGATGCCGTTCTCAGGCTACGAGCTGATGAACGCGCTCAACCGCTCCCACGCTCGCTACCGGGCGACGGCGCCCGCCTCCATGTCCCGCTCCTACGTCATCTACTCGGGCAAGGGCGGAGTGGGCCGCACGACCATCGCCTACAACCTCGCCGTGTCGTTCGGCCAGATGGCCGGCGTGCGAGTCGCGCTGATCGATGGCGACCTCCAGTTCGGTGACCTGCGTGGTCTCCTGCGCGTACCGGACACCGCGCCGTCGATCCTGCAGCTGCCCACCGACCGCATCGCGGAGAGCGACCTGGCCTCTGTTCTGTGGCGCGATCCGTCCGGCATCGACCTGCTGCTGGCACCACCACGCGTCGAGCAGGCGGAGATGATCACGTCGCGCGACGTCGAGAAGGTCGTCTCGCTGCTGCGTCGCATCTACAACGTCGTCATCATCGACGCTCCGCCGGCGGTCACGGACATCACGCTGGCATACCTGGACGATGCGGACAGCATCATCAGCGTGGTCACACCGGACCGCAACTCCGTTCGCGCCGCCCGGCTCGCCGGCCAGGCGTTCATCGCCGCCGGCATGCCGCCGCAGAAGATGATGCTGGTGGTCAACCGCGCCGGCTCGCCCGGCATCAAGCCCGACCAGATGAGCGCAGAGCTGGGTCGCATGCCTGACATCGCCATCCCCGATGACCCGCAGCTTGTGAAGGCCACGACCGCCGAGGGCGTGCCCTTCGTCCTGGCGCAGCCCCGCGCGAAGGCCAGTGAGCAGATCGCGGCCATCATGCAGCGGCTCACCGACCAGCCCGCCGCCGGTGCCGAAGGTGTCGTCGCTCCATCCCTGGCGAGATCGTCCAGCTGACGCCCGTGGGTGACCCGAGACCCATCGGCTTCTTCGACTCGGGAGTAGGCGGGCTGACCGTCCTGCGCGAAGTCATCCGGCGCCTACCGGCAGAAGACACGCTCTACCTGGGCGACAATGCGCGCACGCCGTACGGGCCTCGTCCGGATGACGAGGTCCTGCGCTTCAGCACCGAGTGCCTCGACGAGCTCGCGGGTCGGGATGTCAAGGCCATCGTCGTCGCCTGCAATACGTCGACCGCGGTGGCGCTGCCGCAGCTTCGCCGGCGCTACGCCCTGCCCATCCTCGGCGTCGTGCGGCCGGGGGCCACGGCCGCGGCCCTGGCGACCCGGACTCGCGCGGTCGGCGTCATCGCCACCGCCGCGACAGTCCGCTCGCACGCCTACTTCGGGGCCATCAGCGAGGAGGATCCGTTCGTGCAGGTGTACGAGCACGCCACGCCGGAGCTGGTGCCGCTGGTGGAGGCGGGCCGGCTGCACGGCCCGGACGTGGACGCGGCCATCCGCCGATCGCTCGCGCCGCTGCTGGGGAGCCAGGTCACCGACGATCCGACGAGAGGGCGGGACCATCCCTCCTTCGTCTTCCCCATGGACGAAGAGGCGCGTATCGACACGTTGCTGCTCGGCTGCACGCACTATCCGCTCCTTGGCCCGGCCATCCGTGCCATCGTGGGGGAAGCCATCGCGGTCATCAATTCCGCATCCGCCACCGCGAGTGCGCTGGCGAGCCTCATCGAGATCCACGCGCTGGGAGCGCCCCAGGCAGGGCCCGGACGACACGTCATGCTGACGACGGGCGATGTCGAGGCCTTCCGGCAGACGGCGTCGCGCCTGTTCGGCGAAGACCTCGGCTCGGTCGAGGGCGTGAGCCTCCGCACTGCCCGGCCTCCCGTGGCGATCCTGACCATGGCAGGAGAGGGCACGTGACGCCGACGACCGCCGCCGGCCGCCTGCGCGCGAGTCGGGCGCTTCGCCTGGGTGTCGCCATCGGGCTGGGTGTGACGGTCCGCGCGATCGCCGATCGCGCCAGCGCCAACGTACCCCGCGGACTCGTCGACTGGGGGCGGGCTGAACGCATCGCGCGTGGCCGGCTGCGCAAGGTGCCGGGTCGTCTGACGGAGCAGCAGCTGCGGGCGGCTGCTCCAGCGTACGCGCGCCACATGGATCGCGTCGTACCCCTCCTCGAGGATCGACTGGGCACCCCCTTGCCGGGCGTGGTCGAGCGACACGCGGTCGTCAGCCGCTCCGAGTGGGCGGTGGCCAACATGGACACGCTGCGAGCGCTCGTCTCCCACCTGGAGCCGCACCTGGCACCACGCGGTGCGCACGACGGCGTTCGTGGGGGCGTCACGGCGGCCACCCATCGGATGCTGACCACCAGCCAGATCGGGTTCCTGCTGGGCTACCTGGGGTCGCGCGTGCTGGGCCAGTACGACGTGGCGCTGCTGTCCGCCGAGCAGGAGCCAGGCCGGCTGCTCTACGTGGAGGAGAACATCCGCGCGACGGCGCGGACGCTGAACGTGCCGCTCGAGGAGTTCCGCTTGTGGGTCGCCCTGCACGAGACGACACACGCGTTCGAGCTCGAGGCGCACCCGTGGCTGCGGCCGTACATCCGCGGCCGCATGGAGCGGCAGGTCGCACTCTTCGCGGAGGAGACGCGCCAGCTCCGGCAGCACGGTCTGGCGCACCTCGCGCGGCGCTGGCGCAGCGCTGCCGCGGAAGGTTCCGTGCGTGGCTTCATGGGCCCCGAGCAGCAGTCGCTGTTCAAGGAGCTGCAGTTGATCATGAGCCTGATGGAGGGCTTCAGTGACTGGGTGATGGACCAGGTCGGGGCCGACATCCTTCGCGACGTGGACGGCATCCGTCGCCGCTTCGAGGCTCGGCGACGAGGCCGGCGTCGTGCCCTCGACCGGCTGATGGCACGGCTCACGGGCATGGACATCAAGCTCGAGCAGTACCGCCGCGGTGAGCGCTTCGTCGCGGGCGTCTATCGTGCCGGTGGCAACATGGCGATCGCACACCTGTGGGAGGGACCGTCAGCGCTGCCGAGCGAAGTGGAGATGGACGACCCGGCCGCCTGGGTGCGGCGGGTGGTGCCGGCGGCACTCGAGATGGGGGAGAGCGCATGATCAGGGCCACGCGAAGCGAGCGCGAACCCGCTGCCATCGCCATCACGCCGATCCTTTCAGCCCGCTATCGCGAGGAGGATCTGGCCCGCATCCGCGCCGCGGCACCGCGGGCGCGCCTGGTGAACGTGTCGCTCGAGGGCCTCTCCGACAGTCCGCTCGATGACGTCGAGGTGCTGCTGCGCGGCCCCATGCCGACGCCCACGTTCGACCGCCTGCTGGCCCGGTGCCCGCACCTGCGCTGGGTACACTCCGCCACCGCCGGCGTGGAGCGCGTGCTGACCGGGGACGCGGCCGAGCGCGGGCTGGTCATCACCAACGCCCGCGGCGTGTTCAGCGAGCCCATCGCCGAGTACACGCTGATGATGATCCTCTCGGTGGTACGCCGGTTGCCGGAGCTGTTCGAGTTGCAGCGTGAGCGGACGTGGCAGCCGCTGCCGGCGCGTGAGCTGCGACAGGTCACGATCGGGATCGTGGGCCTGGGCTCGATCGGACGCAACGTGGCCCGCCTCGCCCTGGCGTTCGGGGCGCGTGTCATCGGCACGCGCAAGGAGCCCGACCAGCGCAAGGACTTCACTGAGCCGATCCCTCATGGCATGGACCGCGTCCTCGGACATGACCAGTTGCCGGAGCTGCTGGCGGAGTCGGATTTCGTCGTGCTCGCGGTGCCGTTGACGGCAGAGACGGACAGGCTCATGAACGGCCCGCGACTGGCCCAGATGAAGCCTGGCTCCTGGCTCATCAACGTGGCCCGGGGTGGACTCGTCGACCAGCGAGCGCTCCTGCGCGCGCTGCGGTCAGGCCCGCTCGAGGGCGCTGTGCTCGACACCATCTGGGAAGAGCCGCTGCCGCCCAGCTCTCCACTCTGGGACGCCCCCGGCCTCATCATCACGCCACACACCTCGTGGTCCAGCGGCCGCGTGCTCGATCGCAGCATCGAACTCTTCTGCGACAACCTCGTGCGCTACCGGGACGGCCGCGAGATGCTCAACCTGGTGGACCCGGTAGCGGGGTACTAGCGCATGCAGATCGCCATCGTCGGACTGGCCCGAGCGGGCAAGACGACCGTGTTCAACTCGCTCACCAAGGGCGACGCGGAGACCGGTGGCTTCGGCGGGCTGACCGTCAACACCGGCGTCGTGAAGGTGCCCGACGACCGTCTGACTCGCCTGACGGCCCTCTTCAAGCCCCGGAAGGAGATCCCGGCCGACGTCACCTACGTCGACCTGCCTGCCGCTGCGACCAGCGCGGAGGGCGAGCCGCACGCCGACATCCCAGCGGACCAGCTGGCACGTCTGCGCAACGCCGACGCGCTGCTGCACGTGGTGCGTGCGTTCGAGAACGATGCCGTGCCGCATCCGCTGCTGAGCATCGACCCTGCTCGAGACGTGGAGCAGCTCGAGCTCGAGTTCACCCTCGCGGACCTGGCCGTGGTCGAGAAGCGCGTCGAGAAGCTGCGGCAGTCCGGCCGTCACGGCACGGCCGCGGAGAAGGAGGCCAACGAGCGCGAGCAGGTGGTGTTGGAGAAGATCCTGCCAGCGCTGACGGAGGGTCGCCCCATCCGGGATGTCGACCTCAGCCCCGACGAGGCGCTGCGCATCCGTGGCTTCCGGTTCCTGACCGAGAAGCCGGTGCTGGTGCTCCTCAACGTGGGTGAATCGGACCTGGCTCGTGCCGATGCGATGGCCGAGGACCTGGCCGCGGGCATCTCCCACGCCCAGACGGAGGTGGCACAGCTCTCCGCCCGTATCGAGATGGAGATCGGCGAGCTCGACGATGAGGAGGCCGCCGTCTTCCGTGACGACCTCGGGCTGCAGGGCTCCAGCATGGAGCGCGTCATCCGCGCCAGCTACCAGCTGCTTGGGCTGATCAGCTTCTTCACCGCGGGCGAGGACGAGACCCGAGCCTGGACCGTGACCCGCGGCGCCTCGGCCGTCGACGCCGCCGGCACCATCCACAGCGACCTGGCGCGCGGCTTCATCCGGGCCGAGGTCATCGGCTGGGAGGAGCTGCTGCAGCTGGGCTCGATGGCAGAGGCCAAGCGACAGGGGAAGCTGCGTTCCGAGGGCAAGACCTACGTGGTGCAGGACGGCGACGTCATCGAGGTCCTGTTCAACGTCTAGCTGACCAGCGTCGCGGCGCCCTCGCCATCAGTCGTCGCCGAGGCGGTCGTCCTTGACGCGCGTGCCATCGGCCAGGCCCCAGGCCGCATCGTCCGGCTCCACGTCCACCAGCAGGGTGCGGAAGTCGCCGCTGGCGCCACCCACCCGGCCCATCTGGTCGAGCTCGGCCACCAGCGTCCCTTCGTCGTCGGCCGAGACGTTGACGGCCACCCGCAGCTGGGAGTCGTCGATCACCAGGAAGCCGGCATGCTGCGCCAGGTCGGCGGCGATCGCCTCGATGAGTAAATCCTGCCCGTAGCCGTCGATCACGCGCTTGCGTGACTCGAGCACCAGGTCGAGGAACTCCGCTTCGTCGTACTCGGTGTCGTGGGCCAGCAGCACGTCGGCGAACAGGTCACTGTCGCTTTCGTGGAGCTCGTAGAAGTAGTAGGGAGGTGCATCCCCGTCGCGCGTCGTCACGAGGCCGAGTATAGGCTTCTGGGTCACACGCCCCGACCAGCGCGAGCAGCGGGAGCGGCAAGAGGGAGTCGAGTGGGCATGAAGGCACCCGATGTGGTGGTGGTCGGAGCCGCCACGCGTGACCTCAGCGAGGACGACCCGCGGGGCTGGCTGCTGGGTGGCGGCGTCACCTTCGGCGCGCTCGCTCTGGCGCGGCTGGGCCTGCGCACCGGTGTCATCCTCGGCGTGGACGAGGACGCCGCTGCCGCGCGTGAGCTGGACCTGATCCGCGACGCCGGTGCGGAGATCATCTCCGTTCCGCTCGAGCGGGGACCGATCTTCACCAATGTCGAGACGCTGGCCGGTCGCATCCAGACGTGCGGCTCAGGCAGCGACCCGCTGCCAGTGGAGGCGCTTCCCGAGGCCTGGCGGTCCGCTCCCGCCTGGGTCTTCGCCCCTATCGCCGCCGAGATCCCCGAGGCGTGGGCAACGCTGCCGGCGCCAGGGGCGTGCGTCGCCTTCGCCTGGCAGGGCATCCTGCGCCACCTGACAGCGGGCCAGCGGGTGCGACCCCGCAAGCCGGGTCCGTCACCCTTCCTGCGACGGGCCGACATCCTTGCCGCCAGCCGGCACGACCTGCCCGCCGAGCTACCCCTGCGTCAGATCGGCGCCTGGCTCGGCCCACGCTGCGACATGCTCCTGACCGCCGGTCTGTTGGGCGGCGTCCTGCTGCGTTTCGAGGATGGCCGCCTCGCCGGTGCCCGGGCGTACCCCAGCATCCCGTCGGACATCGAGATCGACCCCACCGGAGCCGGGGACACCATGCTCGCCGGGCTCGTGGCCGCCCGACTCGTGGCAGGCGCACGGGCGCAGTCGGCGGGGCAGGATCTGTACCTTGGTGCGGCAGCCTCGAGCCTGCTGGTGGAAGGGCCCGGCATGAACTCCGTGCCTACCTTCGCTCAGCTGGTGGCACGCGTCACCCGCGACCGCTAGCGTCATCCAGGGGGAGGGACTCAGCGTACGGGACCGGTCGACCCTCGCACGACCAGCTCGACCGGGATGCGCTGCGTCGGCACCGGCGGCTCTCCGACGCGCGCCGGGCCATCGTCCCCTGCTACTCCCGCCGCACGGTCGGCGATCATGACCAATAGGGTGCTCACGGCCCATTCCGCCATGGCGGCCGTGTCCTGGCGGACGGTCGTCAACGACGGCTCCATGTAGGGCGCCAGCTCGATGTCGTCGAACCCGATGACGCTGATGTCCGTCGGCACGGCCATGCCCAGCGCATGGACACCGCGCAAGGCCCCGACGGCGCTGAGGTCGTTGTAGCAGATCAGGGCTGTCGTGCCGGGCCGGCGCTCGAGCGCTTCCTGTGCGGCCTGCTCGCCGCCGGCAACGCCACCGTCACCGACGACCACATCCAGGTCCTGCAGCGCTCGGCCTCGCGCGATGAGTGCCGCGCGCGCACCCTCCAGCCTCTCGTCGACCGCCAGGTTTCCGGAGGCTGGCGTGGCCACGTAGGTGATGAACCGGTGGCCCAGGTCCAGCAGGTGCTCTGCGGCGAGGCTGCCGCCGGTGTGGTTGTCCGAGAGCACCGCGGGCACCGAGCCCACGGCCTGGCCACTGTTCATGATGACGACGGGGCAGGGGCGTTCGTCGATCCAGCTTCGATGACGCTCCGTCAGTGCCGAGCTGGCGATGAGCAGACCGTCGACCTGTCGGGCAGCGAGCAGCTCCAGCGACTGGATCTCACGGCCCTCGTCGCTGCGGCCGTCAGCTAAGACCACCGAGTAGCCGCGTCCGCGGGCGGCATCCTCGACGGCGCGGATGACCTGGGGGAAGTAGGGGTTCCCGATGTCGGTGACGATGAGGCCGAGCGTCCGGGTGAGGCGCAGCTTGAGCGAGCGGGCCACGCCGGAGGGCCGGTAGCGCAGCTCTCGAGCCGCTCGCTCCACCCGCATCCGCGTGGCCGGCTCGACGCCCACGCCACCACGCAGGGCCCGGCTGACGGTGGCCGTCGAGACACCGGCCCGTGCGGCGACATCCCGAATGGTGGCCGTCCTGCTGCGCCCGGGTGGCGGGGCCATGGCTAGCTCAAGAAGGCTCCGCCATCGGTGCCTCCGACCCCTGTCTGCTCGACCTCTGCGGCGTATTCCTCCAGCTCGTGACTGAGCTTGTCCAGCTCGGCGCCACCCCCCATGAGCTTGAGCAGCTCATCCTTGGGCAGCTCGTTCTTCTCGAATGTCCCGATCATCTGACCTCGATCGAGGATGACGAAGCGCTCACCAACCGGATAGGCGTGGTTGACGTTGTGCGTGATGAGGATGATGCCGAGACCGCGAGCCTGGGCGGCGACGACATAGCGCAGCACGATGGCGGCCTCCTTGACGCCCAGTGCGGAGGTCGGCTCATCGAGGATGACGACCTTGGCCCCGAAGTGGACAGCGCGAGCGATGGCGACCGACTGCCGTTCACCGCCGGATAGGGTACCCACGGCCTGCGTGGTGTCGCGCAGGTCGATGCCCATGTTCATCAGCTCCTCGCGACTGATGCGGTCGGCCGTTTCGGTGTCGTACCGTCGCCAGGGCCCCCAGCCCTTCGTCGGCTCGTTGCCCAGGAAGAAGTTGCGCGAAACGCTCATCAAGGGGCACATCGCGAGGTCCTGGTAGACCGTTGCGATGCCGTGGTGCAGCGCGTCGCGCGGTGAGGTGAAGCGCACGGGCCTGCCCTCCAGCAGGATCTCGCCACTGTCGGGCGGATGGACGCCGGCGAGGGTCTTGATGAGCGTCGACTTGCCCGCGCCGTTGTCTCCCAGGAGGCACACCACCTCGCCCGGCCGGACCGTCAGCGAGACGCCCGAGATGGCGATGACGTTGCCGAAGTACTTGGTCAGCTCGCGCGCCTCGATGAGCGGCGTGGCAGTGTTGGCAGTCGTCATGAGCGCACTCCTGTGCCTCGCATGCGGATCCAGTTCGAGCCCAACACGGCAACCAGCAGCACAACGCCGAGCACAGCCCGGAACCAGTCACCGGGCAGCCCGGCCATGGGGATGCCGACTTGGGTCATGCCCAGTGTCAGAGCGCCGAAGAAGGTGCCGATGGGCGAGCCGTAGCCGCCGGTCAGCAAGTTGCCGCCGATGACGGCGGAGGCGATGGCCTCCAGCTCCTTGAGATTGCCACGCGCCGTGTCGGCCGAGCTGAACTCGAGCACCTGGATGGTGGCGAGGAGGGCGGCGGCGCCGGCCGTCGCCATGAACAGCGAGATCTTCACCCGTCGCACCGGCACGCCCACGTTGCGGGCAGCATCCTTGTTGCCGCCGGTGCCCAGGATCCAGTTGCCGAACGTCGTGCGGAAGAGGACATAGGCCGCCACGCCGGTGAGCAGCACCCACCACACGACGGACGCCTCGACCTCTATCTCCAGGAAGGGGATGGTCACCTCCCCGGTGAAGAGGGCGCTGAAGAGGTCGCCTTCGGTCTTCTCGGCCAGGCCGCCCACCTGGGTGCGGTTGGTGATGAAGCGCGTCAAGCCGATGGTCAGGCCGCGTAAGAGGAACAGCATGCCCAGGGTGACGATGAACGAGGGCAGGCCTGTCTTGGTGACGAGCCAGCCGTTGAAGGCGCCGACCGCGAGGGCGAAGGCGAACGCGGCGGCCACGGCCATCCACGGTTGCAGGCCGAACTGGTCCATCCCGATGGCGATGACCATGCCGGCGGCGCCGATCATGGAGCCGACCGACAGGTCGAACTCGCCGGCGATCATCAACAGGGTCACGGCGGTGGCAAGGATGCCCACCTGGGCGGCCACGTCGAGCCAGTTGGCGATGCCACGCGCAGAGAGGAATCCCTTGCCATAGCAGGCGCTGGGATCGCCGATGCACTCCCACAGGGGCCAGGAGAAGACGAGGAAGGCGACCAGTGCCGCGATGACCGCGCCCGACGAGGGCTTGCTCAGTGCCTTCTGGAACCAGGTCCGTTGCCTGACGCGTTCGTCCCGGGCAGGCCCGCCGGTGGTACCGCCGCCGTCAGTCGCTTCAGCCGTCACGCTCGCTCCTCCCTGGGTGCAGGCGGTCAGGCAGGGGCCGGTGCGCCCGGCCCCTGCCGTCGCGGGACTAGCGGATACCCGCCGCCGACAGCTCGATGACAGCTGCCGCGTTCTCCTGAGTCACGAACCCAGGGCCGGTAAGGACGACGCCACCGCCACCGGGCAGCAGGCCGCCGTACTGGTTGTACAGGGTCAGCATCACCACCGGCAGGTAGCCCTGCAGGTACTGCTGCTGGTCGATGGCGAACAGCATGTCGCCCGCGTCGATGGCCTCGAGGACCTCAGGTGAGAGGTCGAACGTCGCCAGCTTGATCGAGCCCAGCAGGTCCAGCTCGGTCAGGGCCATCAGCGCCGGGGTGGCGCCGGTGGGGCCCAGGGTGAGCACGCCGTCGATCTCGGGGTTGGCGCTGAGAGCGGCCTCGATGGTGGCCTGCGCACCGGCCGGATCGGCCAGTTCCACGGGCAGCACGTCGAGGACGGTCACACCGGCGTCGTTCAGGGCATCCGCGAACCCCTGGCAGCGCAGGTCGAGACCGATGTTGCCGATCTCCTGGTTGACGCAGAGGCCGGTGGTCACGCCAGCCGCGACCATGGCCTCGCCACCGCCGTAGCCAGCCTCATATTCGGTCTGGCCGACGTGCACGAGGACGCCGAGGTCCTTGTAGCTGTCGGAACCCGAGTTCATGGAGATGACCGGGATGCCCGCGGCCACGGCCGCCTGGATCGAGGGCCCCAGCGCGCTGGCATCGGGGATGGAGACGATGAGGCCATCGGGCTCGGATGCCACGGCGGTCTCGATGAGCTGGCCCATCCTGACCATGTCGAAGGTGTCGGGCGCGGTGTACTCCGCGGTGACGCCCATCGTCTCCGCGGCATCGACGACGCCGTTCTGGACGACCGACCAGAACGGGTCGGACGCTTGTCCGTGGCTGACGACCACGATGCGGATGTCGTCCTGTGCCGTCACGGCGGCTGGGGCCATGGCTGCTCCCGCGAGCAGACCGATGCTGACGAGGCCTACCAGGCCTTTCTTGGCTCGCATCTTAAGGATCACTCCTCCCTTGGCGGACGTGCCGCCAGCTTGTCGTGGGTCGGTTTCCATCACACGCTCCGCTGTCTGGTGGGCACCTCCTTCGCTATGCGGGGATCTCGTCGAGACGAACGGTCCGGTGTTCCTTGAGTGCCAGCGTGGCGGCTTCGGCGATCCTGGCTGACTCTACGCCGTCGCGCGCGGTACAGGGGGTCTCCATCTCGCCGCGGGCGACCATGAAGAAGCCCAGCATCTCGTCGCGATAGGCCTCCGCGAAGCGGTCCTGGAAGTTGGGCCAGGCCGGTCCCTCCGGCGCGGGCACTCCCGGCTCCACCGAGCGGATGACCTGTCGCGGACCCAGCCCCACGCTGATGCTGTCCTTGCTGCCGAACAGCTCCGTGCGGATGTCGTAGCCACGGGGGTCATGGCGTGACACCGTCATGACCACGAGGACGCCGCTGCGCATGCGCAGGGTCGCCACCGCCGTGTCGACGTCGTCGTACTTGGCGAACACCGGGAACCCGCGCACGGAACCGTCGGCATACACCTCCTCCACCTCGTCGCTGGTGAGCCAACGGAGGATATCGAAGTCGTGGCCGCTGAAGTCGCGGAAGAGCCCGCCAGACACCGGGATGTAGGACTCGTGCGGTGGTGCCGGGTCATGCCCGGCCATCCGCATGCTGTACAGCGTCCCCAGCTCGCCACTGTCGACCATCCGTTTGGCCTCCAGGTAGCCCTTGTCGAAGCGGCGCTGGAAGCCGAGCTGGAAGGGCGTGCCCACACGCTCGATCTCCTCGGCCAGCACGATGGCGTTGGGCAGGTCCGCCGCCAGCGGCTTCTCGCAGAAGATGGGGATGCCGCGCTCCAGGCCTGCGCGCACGAGCGGTGCGTGAGCATCGGTCATGGCTGCGATCACGAGTGCGTCTGCCTCGGCCAGGAGGCGCTCGACCGGCATGGCCGTGCCGTCCGTTCGCGCGGCCAGGGTATCCGCTGCCGCGCGGGCCGGATCGGCGATGAGCAGCTCTTCGACATCATCGATGCCGGCCAGCACCTGCGCATGTGCCTGGCCTATCCGCCCGGCTCCCAGTAGCCCGATCCTCACCAGCGCGCCCTCCTAGCACTCACCGGCAGTCGTCGCGCGGTCCGCGGTATGCGCGCCGCGTGCCTGTGTAATCGTTTACGTCAGGGCGTATGATGGGGAGTGAACGGGTTCCGTGTCAACCTGTGGAAGCGCCGCCGGCCCAACACGGGAGGCGGCTCGGCGGCCCGGAGGACATGCACACGATGATGACGGCTGTGACCGCGCCCCACGACCTGCTTCGGCATGCCCAGCCGGCCGACCCTGTGACCGGACGGGTGCATCGCATCGGAGCCGATGATGCCGGCTGGCAGTACGTCGGGTTCGCCGATCACGAGCTATCGGCCGGACAGGGCTTCGAGCGCCCCGCCGACGGACACGAGGTCGCCGTCATCGTGCTCGAGGGCAGCGTCACGATCACTGCTGCGGGACAGCGCTATCCGTCCCTCGGCAGCCGTGAACGCGTCTTCGATGGTCCGCCGCCGCCGGTCCTGCTGCTCGAGCCCGACGCCGCCGTGGAGGTCGTCGCGGAGGGTGCCGCCAGCGTCATCATCGCTGATGCCCCAGCAGGCGATGTGCGCAGGACGCGGCTGTTCGAGCCGGCAGACCTGCACGTCGAGACCCGCGGCACCGGCATCACCGAGCGACGCATCCACCACCTGCTGCCGCCCACGACGGCGGCGGGGCGCCTCATCCTGTTCGAGGTCTTCACGCCCGGCGGCAACTGGTCGAGCTACCCGCCGCACAAGCACGATACCGAGGACCCGCCGACGGAGGCCTATCTGGAGGAGCTGTACTACTACCGCTTCGAGCGGCCGGAGGGCTGGGGCTTCGCCCGCGTCTACACCGCGGACCGGTCACTGGATGCGTCCTTCGCCCCCGGCGATCGTGATGTCCTGCTCATCCCGCGGGGCTACCACCCGTTCGGCGCCCCCGCGGGCTACGACGCCTACTACCTCAATGTGATGGCCGGCCCCCATCGGGCATGGCATTTCACCCTCGACCCCGACCACGCCTGGTTGATGAACTGGGACCCCAACCTGCCCAGGTAGCATCACGTCCGCATGCACGCGAGAGAAAAGGAGCATCCATGGCCATGACCCCCACCCCCCTGCAGCGCACCGCCAGCGAGTTCCCGACCGAGTACTGGAACGACAGCTGCAACCAGTCCGAGCTGGCGTACGCCATCGAGAACGGCGCGGTGGGGGCCACCAGCAACCCGACCATCGTCGGCACGGTCATGAAGCAGGAGTACGACATCTGGGCGCCGCGGGTCCGCGAGATCATGGCGCAGAACCCGACCTGGACCGACCAGCAGGTGACCTGGCAGGTCATCGAGGAGATGGCCATCCGCGGCTGGAAGATGCTCGAGCCCATCTACCACCGGGAGCACGGGCAGAAGGGGCGGCTGTCCATCCAGATCAACCCCACCTTCAACCGTTCGGCAGAGAAGATGCTTGAGCAGGCGCGCCACTTCCAGACGCTCGCACCCAACGTCCAGATCAAGTTCCCCGCGGTGGCTGCCGGCATCGAGGCCATGGAGCAGGTGACCGAGGAGGGCGTCACCGTCAATGCCACCGTGTCGTTCACCGTGTCACAGGCGCTGGCGGTGGGCGAGGCCATGGAGCGTGCGCTCGCGAAGCGCGAGGCCGCCGGTGAGGACATCTCCTGGATGGCGCCGACGTGCACCATCATGATCGGGCGGACCGACGACTGGGTGAAGAAGGCCAACGAGCGTGACGGCATCATCGTGGACCCTGCCGCGCCCGACTGGGCCGGCGTGGCCGTCTTCAAGCGTGCCGCTGCCATCTACCAGGAGCGGGGCTATCGAACTCGCCTGCTGGCCGCGGCCTACCGGCATCACCTGCACTGGTCGGAGCTGATCGGGGGCGACGTCTCGATGACCATCCCCTTCGGCTGGCAGAAGCTCTTCAACGCATCCGCGGTGGAAGTCAAGGACCGCTGGAGCGATCCTGTTCCACAGGCCTACCTCGAGGAGCTCAGCGAGCGCTGCCCGGAATTCGTCAAGGCCTATGAGCCCGACGGCCTGGCCGTCGGCGAGTTCGCCGACTACGGCGCGACCGCGCGCACGCTGCGGGCGTTCGTGGCCTCCTACTGGGAGCTGGTGGCCATGATCGATGAGCTGATGATCCCGAATCCGGACAAGAAGTCCTAGCCGGGACGACAGGGAGGGGAGGAGGCGGTATGCCGCGAACGACCGTGGCCCAGGCCATCGTGACCTGGCTGGCCAACCAGCATGTCGAGCGTGACGGACAGCGACAGCGGTTCTTCGAGGGTGTCTTCGGCATCTTCGGTCACGGCATCGTGGCCGGGATGGGCGAGGCGCTCGAGGCCGCCCAGGACAGCGTGCGCTACTACCAGACGCGCAATGAGCAGGCCATGGTCCACACGGCCGCCGCCTTCGCCAAGCAGAGCCGGCGGCTGCGGACGTTCGCCTGCACCTCTTCGATCGGTCCCGGGGCCACCAACATGGTCACCGGTGCCGCCAACGCCACCGTCAACCGACTTCCGGTGCTGCTCCTGCCGGGCGACCGCTTCGCCACCCGACGCGTGCGCCCGGTGCTGCAGCAGCTGGAGCGTCCGGAGGCCGGCGACCTCTCGGTCAACGACGCCTTCCGCCCCGTATCGCGCTACTTCGACCGCATCGAACGTCCGGAGATGCTCATCGACGCGCTGCCCGCCGCCATGCGCGTGCTGACCTCGCCCGCAGAGACGGGGGCGGTCACGCTGGCGCTCCCGCAGGACGTGCAGGCTGAGGCCTGGGACTGGCCCGAGGATTTGCTCGCGCCGCGCGTCTGGACCATCCCGCGAGCGCGTCCCGACGCCTCCCTCCTGGCGCGCGCCGCAGAGCTCATCGCCGGCGCGGAGCGGCCGATGATCGTGACCGGCGGCGGCACGCTCTACAGCGGGGCAGAGGAGGCACTCGACGCCTTCGCCACTCGCTTCGGCATCCCCGTCGTGGAGACCCAGGCGGGCAAGGGTGCCTTGCACTGGGACCACCCGTTCAACCTGGGAGCGATGGGCTCGGCCGGCGGGCGCGCCGGCAACGCGGTTGCCCGTGACGCCGACCTCGTCATCGCCATCGGCACGCGGCTGTCCGACTTCCCCACCATGAGCTGGAGCTCGTGGCAGGACCCCGACGTCGGCTTCGTGGCACTCAACGTCGCCGAGATGGACGCGGCCAAGGCGGCAGCGGTGCCCCTCGTCGCGGATGCCCGCGTCGGGCTCGAGGAGCTGCATGCGGCCCT
>CAVORC010000004.1:0-13621 GCA_963698505.1 uncultured Chloroflexia bacterium
GGACGCCGATGCCACGCTCGAGAGCAGCCCGTTGCTGGACTTCCGCAGCGAGCAGCACCGCGCCCAGCTGCGCTCGCTCATCGCTGACGTCCTCGCCTGACAGCGTGCGCCCGACCTGCTCCCTGATCGCCGAGGCGTCGTCAGACGAAGTCGAGTCCGCCGCGCATCGGTGAGGCACCCTCTCCGCCGAGCGGCAGCACCAGTGCGCTGATGCGGCCGACGTGCTCGTACTCCAGCTCGAACGGCACGGCGCTGCTGTCCGACACGCCCAGGTGCTCGACGGCAGCGTCCGAGAGCAGGGCGTAGGCATGCCAGCCGGTGGCAGCCACGACATCGTTCTTGAGCATCCGGTGCGCCGTGGTCACGTCCGGACCGAGCAGCTCGGTGCTGCCGGCGATCGACTGGGCGACGTAGCTGCCGTGGTGCAGGATGAACTTGAGGTCGAGCCGCGCACCCGAGCTGCAGGCGTCACAGGTGCACGTCAGCCCGTCCTCGGTGCGTCGCAGGTGGTCGCGGAAGCTCGCGTAGCAGCCTCGCAGGCAGGCCGTCACCTCGTCACCGCGGATGGCCAGGTCCGTGTCGTTCGCATAGGCGAAGACCGCGTCGCCCTCCAGCTTCGCCAGCACGAAGGGCGGCGCAAGACTGCCCACGATGGCATCGAGGAAGGTCTTCATCAGGGGATACGCCGGCGGCATCTCACCCTGCTCGATCTGCTCCTGGTGAGCGTTGCCGACAGCCGCCAGGAAGGCGGTGTAGCCGGAGATGTCGGCCAGGAGCAGCGTCGCGCGGTTCGAACGCTGGTCACCCATGGGAGCGTGCTCCATCGGACACCGGGGGAGCCTACCACCGGGTGGGCGCACCCGTAGTCGGCCCGCGGCAAGACGTAGAGCGACGGCACGCCCGGGCGCCAGCAGCAGCCGCGGGCTCCCCACCCACTCGTCCGCACGATCCGTGGGCTGCGCGCACCAGGATCCCGAACGTCTGTCGGTGCGGTGGGCTTGGGTGCAGTGGCCCGCTGGTACTTTCGTCATCCGGTCGGGGTACAGGTACCCCAGGGCTAGAGGCCACCCCGATCGCAGTCGACAAGGAGCCCGACGTGAAGCACACCTTCAGGACCGTCGCAACGATGTACCTCGTGACCGCACTCTGGTTCACGGTGATGGTCGCCGTCGCGTTCTCAGCCATCGCGCTCATCGATGGCTCGGCCCTCCTCGCCGAAGCGGGCGCGACCGTCCGCGCCGGCCTGGCGATGGCAACGGCCGTGCTGGTGGCGAGCCTGACTGCTGCTGCCGCCTGGGCCATGCTGCGTTCGACCGCCGCCGCGCCCCGCACCGAGCAGCAGCCGCTCGAGGACGGCCTGCGAGCGTTCCAGGCGCAGCGAACGGCCTAGCCGCTGCTGGGCCCTGTCGCTGGCACGTCGCCAGCCTGGCAGGGCCAGCCCGCTGGGGGCCGCCGACACCACGCCATCGCGCGGGCCGTTCGGCACTTGGCTCCACCCCGCGCGTCAGCGAGCCTCGTGGCACGGGAGGGCCCGATGAGTTCGTTCCGAGACCTCGACCTCGACGCCTGCGCCAGTTCCACTGGCTCCGTCCGCGCAGCAGCCTCGCTTCCCCGACGCAGGCTCGTGGCCACCGGCCGGCTACCGTAGTGCTGGCACGCGCGCCAGGGTTGCCCGCTGGGCCCACGTGCTGGCCGCGCTTCTCTCCCTGGCCCTGGTCGTGATCCTCGTGCAGATCTTCGACATGCTCGACCGCGCCGACCGCTTCCAGCTCTCCGATCAGGAGGTGGACGACTGGCTCGCGCAGCTCGAGTCCGTCTCCTCCATCGCCTCCTGGCTCGCGCTGATCGCCTTCGTCTCGCTGGTCACCTGGCTGAGCCGCAGCGTGGACAACACGCCTTCACTCGGCGGGGGCATCGCCAGGCGCGGGCCGCGTTGGGCCATCGGTGCCTGGTTCATCCCCATCGCCAATGTCGTCATGCCCGCGCTCATCATCCGCGACCTGGCTCGCCGCATCAGCCCACAGCGCGAGGGCCGCGGTGTCCTCGTCCTTGCCTGGTGGCTGTGCTACTGGGGGCCGGTGATCATGGGCTTCTACGTGGGCTTCCTGCCCATCCTGGGGACCGACTCCATCCGCGAGCTCTACATCTGGGTGACCGGTGCCCAGGTCGTCAGCGCCCTTGGCTACCTGGTGACGTTCTACCTGGTGCGAGTCCTGCAGCGAGATGCCGACGAGTGGGATGCCAGGCTGCGGGCCGACTGGCAGGCTGCTGCGGATGCCGAGCTCGCGCGTCGGCGGGCGGCCGAGGCCGTGCCCGCGCCGGGGACGGACATGGCCGCGCACGCGTTCGAACGCTAGAGCCCGGTCCCCGGGGGTCCTGTCTCAGGCCAGCTCGAGCACGGCCTGGAGCCGCGCCTGGGCATCATCGTCCGGGGTCACCAGCACGAGCACCGGATGCGGCAGCGTCCCGGTGCTGACGTCGGCTCCCTCACGGACGTGCCACGCGAAGGGGAGATCCGCGAAGGCAGCCTGGGCAGCCTCGGCGAACTCCCGCGCATCGGTCCTGCGGTCCCACGTCGTCTGCCACACGATGGCCCAGTCCTCCTCCGGCCCGCGCAGGTGCAGCAGCCGGTCGCCATCCCACCCCTTCGCTGCACGAGCGTTCTCCAGCCGCGGGAAGGAGAAGGCATCCCCGCTGTCGTCCTCGCCCCAGGGGGCGCCGTCGGCGAGCAGGACACCGATCTGCATCTCACCCATGACCATCTCGCTGGCCCGCAGCCAACCCGTGCCCAGCGCCCCCGCGATGTCGGGCAGGTCGATGACCTCGGGTACGTCCCCGGGATAGCGCTCCGGGTGCATGATCTGCTCGGACGACACCGGCGGGTCCTCCCAGAGGGCGTTGACCGCCTCCCAGCCGCCATCACCGAAGACCGTGTAGACGAACGCCGAGCCATCGATGTAGGGGAACTCACCTGCCCGGTACAGGAGGTCCGGCACCGTCGGCACGGGCATCGCGTCGGTGGGGATGTCCGCGGAGTCCAGCTCATCGAGCCCGGCCGCTCCGAGCCGCTTCATCACCCACATGGCCATGACCAGCGTGGCCTCCCCTTCAGCCAGGGCGTCGAGTGCGAGGGCCGCATCGTCGTCGAGCGTGTCGCGCGCGCCGAGCCCGAAGTGCTGGTCCTGCAGGGCATGCATGTGTTCATGCGCCAGCACCATGAGCTCGCCATCGCCGACCTCGGACCCATCGGCCACCACCGTCATGCGCGCGGTCTCGGGATCGTAGTAGCCCAGGACGCCGGTGCGTGTCGACCACTCCAGCACGGCGAGGATGTCGAAGTCGGGCGGCAGCATGCCCAGGCGCTCCAGCGCCAGCGACTCTGCCTCCGCCTCGCTCGCGGCGTCACTCTCGCGCCACTCGGCGAGCAGGTCGTCGAAGGCGGTGTCCGCCCCGAGGAAGCGATAGGGGACCGGCTCGAGCGCGCTGAGCCCCCGGATGGCCTCGGCGCGCCGCATCGTGTCCCTGATGCGCTCGTCGCTCGTGAGCTCACGGCAGCCGCCGGCGGTGAGCACGAGGCAGCACAGGAGCCCGAGCGTCACGCCCCTGCCGATCCACCTGTCCATGCGCACCTCGATCGCGACCTGCTCCCATTCAGCACCGCTCACCCAGGCATCGGCAAGAGCCGAATCGACCGCGAGCCCCAGTACTGCCGCGCAACGACGTACTTGTACAAACCATTGACAGACCTTAGACAACAAGCCTACACTGCACTTTGACGGGCACCTGCCCCTTCCCCTCGACGCAGCCCCAGGAGCTGACATGGACTGGACCTATCCCCGCGGTGCGGGGCCTGAAGGGATCTACGAGATCGGGCGCCGACTGGCCGAGCACATCGGTCGCATCCCCGACGCCACCACCTTCACCAACGACGCGCGAGAGATGCTGCGCATCACCCGGCGCGTCGAGTCCGTGGCCCTCGGCGGCCGCCTGTTCGTCGGCTTCCAGAACGCTGTCAAGCTCGAGCTGGAGCGCGAGCGCTACGAGCGGCTCGTGGCTGCCGGGACAGACATCGTGGCCTTCGGTGAAGGCCACCTGGGCGAGAGCATCCCGGGGCTCGAGTACCGCACCCTGCGGCCGGACCACCAGCGCCTGGCCAACAACTGGTTCCTGGTGACCGACTCACCCGAGCGTGTCGCCTTCGTCAGCTGGGAGATCGGCCAGCCCGACGCGTTCGGGCAGGGGGGTGCCGCCACGCCGGGCAAGGAGTTCGTTGGCTTCATCACCGACGACCCACTGGTGGTGACGGAGCTGGCGAGCGTGCTCGGCACGTGGGGCCGTCCGCTGCGTCCGGCACCCCGTACGACATCACCCGCGGACGCGGAGCGGCCGGATCCCGCCAGTCAGCTCCTCATCGACGCCATCAAGCAGACCTCGGTCGCGCCCACCGGTGCGCCCGCGGGCGCGGTGGTGCTGGCCGTGCGCCGGGACGACAGCGACCGCGCGCTGCGGACCGCCGTGGCCATCGCACGCCAGGAGCAGCGGCCACTCGTCATCGTCGACCGCAGCTCGGAGAGCGTCTTCGGCACGCCCTACAGTGACCTTCGCGGCGATGACGAGTTCCAGCCCCGGCCTGACCGGCTCTTCGGGGCCGCGACCGCGGTCCGAGAAGGCCGCGCACGCACGGCGAGAGCGATCACCGCGGCCACCGTGCTGGGTGTCGAGGCCGGCGCCTGGTTCCCGACGCGATCGGGATCCGACGGGTTGGCCGAGGCGGTCGGTCGCTTCGACGGCAGCCTGCTCGTCCTGCCCGACTCTGTCCGCCATCCGTCCGTGGCTGAGCGCATCCGCGGCATGACGCTCGAGACGCTCGAGAAGATCGGCGTGCCGATCGTCATCGCCGAGTAGCCGGTCCGGGGCCGCACGACCGCCGATGGACCATCCGGGCACCCGAGCTCCCGACAGGATCAGCCCTGCCCACGCTGATCGCCATGTCCGCACCTGAGAGCGCGGCTCGGCGCATCGCCCGGCTGCCGCAGTCGTCGACGAAGGACCTCAACGGTGTTCTCCGGACACTGCCGGACGGGCGGCTGAACATCCTGCTCGTCGCCTACCAGCGCTGGCAGCAGCTGGAAGTGGACACCTGGATCCCCGCCCTGGCCGCTATCGAGCGAGCCCATGACGGCGTCGGCTACTTCGAGCTGCCGGTCGTGGGCGAGATGGACACGCCAGGCCGTCGCCGTCTCGACTTCTTCATGCGCCGGGGCATCCCCGACCGCCACGTACGCTCGCGAACGCTGACCTTCTACGTGGACGCGAGCGGCTTCCGTGAGCCGCTCGGCATCCCGGACGAGGACCACGTCGCGGTCGTCCTGGTCGATCTCGACGGACTCGTGCTCTGGCGCGCATCGGGACCGCACTCTGCGGCCGCTGAACGGAGCCTGCGCGCCGCCATCAGGGAGGCCACCAGCCGGCCCGTCCACTAGTCTCGCCCGGGGACGGTCAGGCCCGGTAGTCTCGCCGGGGACGGTCAGGCTCGGCCCTCGGCGATATCCGCGATGACAGCGGCCGCCCGGACCCTCACCTCTTGCAGGTCCGACAGCCGGCGCATGCTCGCAAGGGGCCGCGCCAGTCGGTGGTTGCCGGCCAGACGCTCCTCGTGCCGGGCCAGGAAGTCCCAGTACAGGGTGGTGAAGGGGCAGGCATCGTCACCGGTCCGCCGGCGTGGGTCGTAGGGGCAGCTGCCGCAGTAGTCGCTCATGCGGTCGATATAGGCGCCGCCGGAGACGTAGGGCTTGCTGGCCATGCGTCCGCCGTCGGCCCACAGGCCCATGCCCATGACATTGGGCACCATCACCCACTCGGCAGCGTCGATGTAGCGGTCGAGCATCCAGTCCATCACCTGCCTGGGGGCCACGCCGTAGAGGTTGGCGAAGCTGGACAGCACCATCAGGCGGGGGATGTGGTGGACCCAGGCGCGGCGCTCCAGGCCCTCGAGCACGTCTGCCAGGCACCGCATGCGGGTCGTGGCCTGGCCGGTGAACGCCGGCGGCAGCGGGCGCAGGTGGCCCAGCTCGTTGGTGTCGGCCAGCTCGGGCCAGAGCCAGTAGAGGTTCCACACGTACTCGCGCCAGCCGATGACCTGGCGGATGAAGCCCTCGGCCGAGTTGATGGGCACCTCGCCGGCGCGGTAGCGTGCCTCGACCGCATCGCAGACCTCGGCGGGCAGGAGCAGACCAAGATTGAGGTAGGGGCTCAGCATCGAGTGCGCCAGGCTCCACGAGCCCTGTGTCATGGCGTCCTCGTAGCGTCCGAAACGGCTGAGCTCGTGATCGAGGAAATGGTCCAGGCGGGCCAGCGCCTCGCGACGGGAGCTGGCCCACAGGCCGGCAGGTGGCTGCCCCTGCGTCTCAGGCAACGACGCGAGCACGTCGGCGTCGAGCTCGTCGAGCGGCGAGACCGGCGGCCGGCTGAAGATGGCGGCATCCTCCGGCGGGGGCTCGCGGTTGTCGCGGTCGAAGTTCCAGTTGCCGCCGGCGGGAGCATCGCCATCCATGAGGTAGCCCAGGCGCCTGCGCTGCCAGCGGTAGAAATCCTCCAGGCGCAACGTCGAGCGACCCTCTGCCCAGTCACGGAACGCGTCGGGATGGCAGAGGAACTGGTCGGAGCGCACCTGCGTGACCCCAAGGCGGTCACACAACGCCCGTGCCGCGCGAGCGTTCGGTTCCGTGGCCACCACCGAATCGGGCGCATGCTCCTCGATGTGGGCCCGCAGGCCGGCGGCGAGGGTGGGGGAGCGGCGACGGTCGACCAGGAAGCCCGCTGCTGCCAGCTCAGCCGCGAAGCGTCGCATGGCCGCGACGACGAGGTGGAGCCGCTGGATGTGCTGACGCGGGCGCAGCAGCGCCTCGCTCTCGACCAGGAGCACGCGCGTGTCGCGGGGGTCGGCCTCGCCAAGCGCACCGATGTGCCGGTTGAGCTGGTCGCCGAAGACCCACACCGTGCGCATCTGGCTTCTCCCTGCGAGGGCTGTCCGCTCAGCCGTGTGCGGACGCGCCTCCTGGTTCCGGCCCCGTTGCGACCGGCATGCCCGCGGTCGCCCAGTCGCTGTACGAGCCCGGGTAGAGCATCGGATCGGGCAGGCTGGCCACGCGCGCCGCGAGCAGGCCGAAGCACGCCGTCACCCCGCTGCCGCAGGACAGCACCAGCGGCAGCTCCGAGCGCGAGCCCTCACCGCGCAGCAACGTCCGCAGCTCGTCGGTCGGCAGCAGGTGCCCCTCGGCATCGATGAGCGAGGCGAGCGGGCAGTTGCGCGCTCCGGGGATGTGGCCGCCGACCGGGTCGATGGGCTCCTCTTCACCCGAGTAGCGCTCGGGTGCGCGCACGTCCACCAGGTCGAGCGAGCCGTCCCCGGCGGCGATGCCGTCGCGGTCGATGGTCCTGGACCACTCGGGGAGCAGGGTCATCGTCGCCCGCAGGTGCGAGGTGCGCTCGGCGGTCAGCTCGCCCCCGGCTGCCGCCCAGGCCTCCAGGCCACCATCGAGCACGAACACGCTGTCATGCCCCAGCCGGTCGAGCATCCACCACAGGCGCGCCCCGTACTGGCCGTAGTGGGCATCGTGGACGACGATGGTGTGCTCGTCGCCGAAGCCCAGCTGGCCCATGCGGTCGGCGAAGGCCGTGGGGTGGGGCAGCGGATGGCGACCGGCTCTCGGCACCGCCGCAAGGTCACGGTCGAGGTCGACGAAGACCGCGCCCGGGATGTGGGCCTGCTGGTGCTCGTGGTGCCCGCGCTCCGGCTCACCCAGGTACCAGCGCACGTCGGCGATGCGGATGCTCGGATCGTCGATGGCGGCGAGCAGATCGTCGGCACTGACGAGTGGTGTCCGGCTCTGGGTGGCGGTCATGAGTACACGGTAGCGGCCTCATGGCCCCGCTCGCTCAGCGGCGGCGTCGGCTGCTGCTGCCACCCAGGCGCGGGACCTCGTTGAACAGCAGGTAGGCGCTGAGCGCGATCACCAGCATCACGACCACGATCAGGAACGTCGGCACATCCACGGGTAGCCCTCATCTGCACGGTATCGACACGGATCGACACTGCTGGGTATGACGCTTCGCCGCGTCACTGGCAATGCCACGAACGAGCTGCCGCCGGTGGACCTGACGGGCCCCCGCCCGCCCATCGGTACCCCGCGCGGCGCCGGTCCATCTGGCCCGCGGGGCGTGGCCCCCCAGCGGGCTCCGACAACGTGGCGCAGCTAACCCGAGTCGCCGACGCGCCGCCGGAAGATGTCTGTGACGACACGCTCCACCAGGTCGAGCGGGAGCGGCTGCCCGAGCGTGAAGCGCAGGGTCCCGCGGCCTGCCCGGAACGGTGCGACCTCGCGCTCCAGGCCCTCGTCCAGCTCCAGGATGGGGTAGATGCTGAGGTGCTTCTTCCAGCCCGCGAAGAAGACGATGTCCTTGCCGCCGGACTTGAAGCAGGGGATGCCGTAGCTCATCGTCTCCTGGGCAGTGGGCAGGACGTGGCGGATCGTTTCACGCAGCGACTGGAGCTCCAGCTGGACCTCCGGCGGGAATGACCCGATGTAGGTGTCGACGGCCGTCGTCTTGCTCATGCCCTGGTCCTCTGGCGCATCGCCGCAGCATACTTGTCGCGACCACCATGCGATCGGAGGTGCAGCTCATGCTCAGGCCCATCCCTGGCCTGCCGCAGAACGTCGTCGGGTTCGAGGCCGTCGGCACGGTGCAGGCGGAAGACTATCGGCAGGCTCTTGACCCGGCCGTGAGCGAGGCCGTGGACACGACTGGCAAGGTGCGTCTGCTCATCGTGCTCGGTCCCGAATACGAGGGCTACTCCCCGGCGGCCGTGTGGGAAGACACCAAGCTCGGCTTCCACGGGCGCGGCAGCTGGGAGCGATTGGCCCTGGTGACCGACCATCGGGCGATGGCCGACATGGTCAGGGCCTTCGCCTGGCTGGTGCACGGGGAGGTCCGCACCTACCCGGTCTCGGAGCTCGAAGAGGCCAAGGCCTGGCTCGCCGAAGCGCCCTGACCTCGCCTCGGCAACCGCGCGGAGGCACAGCAGACCCCGGCTGAGGCAGAGGAGACCACGAGACCCCGACGCCGTGGCTAGTCGGCCGTGGTGAGTCCTGGCATCGGCGGCACGTTGCCCTCGTAGATCAGGCCGTAGAAGTCCTGCTCGCCCAGCACGCCGAGGCCGTGGACGAGGAAGGTGAGGCCTTCGTACGCACCGGTCCCGCTGAAGACCTTCATCGAGGTCGCCGCGGGATCCTCCGGTCGAAGCGTCCCCCAGACCCCTCCGGTCCAGGTGCCATCGGGTCCGGCGATCTCCTCGCTGTTCCAGAAGACGCAGTATTGGTCGTTCTCGAAGCAGTTGTCGCGATAGACGCCGGTCAGCGTCCCGCTGACGCGGGGGTCGCTGAACACGAGATCGCAGCTGAAGCCGCGGTCGCGATACCAGCTGAACCCGTCGCCGTAGCCGTACGCCTCCGTCCCGGTCCCTGGGACGCAATCTTCGGAGACAAGCGTGACCCAGGCGTACTCGGGGCCCGTCGCGACCGTCGGCTCGTCCTGAGCCACGGCCGCGCCAGCGAGACCGCCGAGCACCACCACCAAGATCATCCCTGCCAGGGACAGTCGCACCGTACGCATGGAGCTCCCCTCGCTGCCGCGGGTCGGGTTCGCCAGTGGCTCGGCACGATCCTGGCGGCCATGATCGATGGGCCGTGCCTCGCAGCCTCCCGCTACAAGGGAGAGTGCCCAGAGGGGCCGGTCGTGTCCCGATGCGGCCTGCATCAACCTCGTCGGAAGATGTAGGCGAAGGCTCGGTTGGTGAACGCGGGGCCGCGGTTGGTCCGATGGAGCTCGTCCACGGTCGGGATCAGCCCGTTCCTGGGGACCATGTAGCGGCCCAGGTCGTCGCTGACCACGCGGTACTGGTCGCCCCGGGTGACCACTGCCGCGACGAGCGAGAAGGCGGGATCGAGCACGGCCATCGAGGCATCGCCGTGGCTGTCGTTGGCGAGGAGCCAGCCACCCGTCGTGAGATAGCGGCTGCAGTGCTCGCTCACGAAGCCCGCGTAGAGCGACACGAGCAGCTTCACAGACGCGTCGGCGAGTGGCAGGGGAGCGGTGTAGTCGGCGCGATGGAAGCGCACGCCGACTGATCCGAGCGGTGGGCGACCGACCGCGGCCCGTTTCCTGTCGATAAGTCGCTCGACCGGCGCTGCCTCCGCGAAGAAGCGCTCGGCCCTGCGGTCCATGTCCACGTACGTGACGTCGTCGAAGAAGACCGACGGTGCGATGTCGACATAGCTGCCGGGGTACAGCACGGGCCCGCTGTCCACGTGGCCCGCGACCGCGGCGAACAATCGGATGCGGTCATCGGGGTGTCGGTCGAACTGGGCGTGGAACCCGTCTACGTCCACGTCGTGGCTCCGCGATGGACGCGCGGCGGCCGTGGCCGCTGGCTCCTGGCTTGGCAGCAGCAGGGGCCGGGCGTTCGCGTCAGGATGCCGGGACTCCCAGGCGAGTGGCCTTGACCCCCACGCCGATCGGACAGGCGACGCCGGTGCCGTGGTCGGGACAGTAGCCGTTGGGGTTCTTGGAGAGGTACTGCTGGTGGTAGGGCTCGGCGTAGTAGAACTCGCCGGCCTGCGCCATCTCGGTGGTGATGTCGCCGTAGCCTGCTGCCGAGAGCTGCTGCTGGTACGCGTCGCGCGACGCCTCGGCCGTGGCTCGCTCCTCGTCGGTCGCCCAGTAGATGGCCGAGCGGTACTGCGTGCCCTGGTCGTTGCCCTGGCGCATCCCCTGGGTCGGGTCGTGGTGCTCCCAGAAGACCTTCAGCAGGCCCTCGTAGCTGATGCGTTCGGGGTCGTACACCACGAGCACGACCTCTGCATGGCCGGTCCTGCCGGTGCAGGTCTCCTCGTACGTGGGATTGGGGGTGTAGCCACCGGCGTAGCCGACGGCCGTGGAGATGACGCCCTCGGCCTGCCAGAAGGCCTTCTCCGCGCCCCAGAAGCAGCCCAGGCCGAAGATGGCGGTGCGGGCACCGTCCGGCCACGGCGGGGTGAGCGAGGCGCCGTTGACGTGGTGGCGCTCGGTGATGGCGATGGGCTCGGCGCGGCCGGCGAGTGCGTCGGCCGGCGAGGGCATGGCGGCGGGTCGTCGGAAGAGGAACATGCGTGAATGGTACGCGCGGCCGGTCACGAACCCATGACGGTGCTGGCGCCCAGCCCGGCGCGCTCTCGCGCTACCATTCGCAGCGAGCCACCTACCCTGCGAAGGAGCCCGCCTTGTCGTCTGAGGGCCTGTCAGAAGATCCCAAGGTCTACCGGAAGCGCCTGGGCGAGCAGTCCGACGAGCAGCTCGACGCCTGGATGATCGAGTTCATGCGTGACATGTCGATCCGCCGCGGCGTGCTGCGGGTGCTCAGCGACTTCCGCAAGGCGACCGGTTTGGACGATGCCGGCATCGAGCGCGTCTTCACCGCCGGGGGAGGGGCACCGGCCACCATCGGCCGGACCGCCGAGGGTGAGCTGATGGTGCCGGCCATCTCGCTGCACTACCTCGTGCCGGGCCTGCGCGCACAGTCGCCCAAGGCCCGCCAGCAGGAGATCGACTACCTGGTCGACGGCTTCGAGACCCTCGTCTTCATCTAGCCTCGAGGTGCGGCGCCTGCGCGGGTTCGCCGTCCTCCACCCGGTCCCCTCCCTGCTCGTCGCGCTCGCCGTCGCGGCGTTGGCGCTCGTCGCTGGCGCCTCAGTCGCGACTGCCGCGGCCCTGGCCGTCGGCATGCTCGGCTTCCAGGTGTCGATCGGCGCGCTCAACGACATCGCCGACCTGGAGCGCGACCGGATCGGTCGCCCGGACAAGCCACTGGCTGCCGGCCTCGTGTCGGTCCGTGCCGCCTGGGCCGTCGTCATCATCGGCGCCGCCGGCGGGCTGATCGTGTCTGCGTCCTTCGGGCCGGCCGTTCTGCTGGTCGGGCTGGTGGGAGCGGGCAGCGGCTACGCCTACGACGTGGCCGCGCGACGAGTGGGCCTGGGCTGGCTGGCGTTCGCGCTGGCACTGCCGGCGTTGCTGGTCTGGGTCTGGCTCGCTGCCGCCGGGACGCTGCCGCCACAGGCCCAGCTGCTGCTGCCGCTGGCGGCCCTGGCCGGACCGGCGGTCCACCTCGCCAACAGCATGGCCGATGCGCCCGTCGACCGCCGGAGCGGCGCTGCCAGCCTCGCCACGCGCCTGGGCCCGCGCCGGAGCCGGGTCGTACTGCTGGGCCTCGACGCGCTGATCTGGACGCTGGCCTGGCTCAGCCTGGCGCTCGAGGGGCCGCTCTCGACGGAGACGCTGCTGGTGCTGTCGGTCGCCACGGGTATGGCCGCAGCCGGAGCGCTGCTCTCGGTCTGGCCACGCACGGCTGCCAGCGACGCCGGCTGGACGCTGGCGGCAGCGGCGCTTGCGCTGCTCGCGGTGACCTGGGTGGCCACGCTGGGAGCGGCGCCTGTCTGAGCTCCGTCTGGGCCGGCTGGGCGGGCGATGGCCGGCTGGCCGGGCGATGGCCGGGCGATGGCCGGCTGATCGGGCGATACGAGGACGATTCAAGGCCAGATGTCGCTTGGGGCGGCCGTGGGCCCGGAATTGGAGGCGGTTCGGCCCAGACACGCTGCCCTTGACGTCGCCGACAAGCGCGGGGGACCTCGCTCCACGCTGCGGCCGAGCGTGGGGACCACGATCCGTCGCCGCGACGAGCGGGAGTTCCGGGCCGAAGGCTGCCCAGCGGAGCATTTGGCACAGAAACGTCGGGCGGCGCAGAAGCGTCGGGGGCGCAGAAGCGTTGGGCGGCACACAAGCGTCGGGGGCGCAGAAGCGCTGGGCGGCACAGAAGCGTTGGGCGGCACAGAAGCGTCGAGCGGCACAGGAGCGTCGAGCGGCACAGGAGCATCTGGCACAGATGCGTCGAGCGGCACAGAACGACCGGGCGGCGCGAGCGTCCGACTGGCGTGGGCGCCTGCGTGCGCGTCGTTGGCGCCTGTGTGAGCGTCGTTACCCGCCCATCCCATCCCGGTGGCCGGTGCCGCGGTCATCGCCGACCGGCTTGGCGGCGGCGACCCGGACCGCATCGGAGCGCGCCCGCCGCGCCTCGCGCGCCAAGGCTTTGAGCGCCGCTTCCGCATCGGCACGGAGCGTGCGATCGCGGATCTTCTCCGTCCAGCCGATGTCCCGGGCCAGCGTCCGCCGGTCGATGGTGATGTCCAGCCGCCCCAGGTCGGGCTCCTCCTCGTCTCCGCCGAAGGTCACCGACATGGCCACGATGTGGCCGTCCTCCAGCTGCCAGCCCGCCACGAAGGATCCGTCGTCGGCGACGGACCAGCGCAGCTCGCGATCGCGCAGGCTGCTGCGGCCGCGCTCGGGCAGGCCGGCGTAGTCGGCTCGCTGCAGCTCCACCCCGCCGCGGCCGGTGACGTAGCGATAGGCCAGCGCCCCAAGGCCGACGGCGATGGCGAGGTAGACCAGCTCCATCGGGATCATCGTGGTGGTCCGGTCGTTCGGTGGTCCCGACGCGTGACGGCGACGGCGCGCTAGTCCCGCGGCTCCACGC
>CAVORC010000005.1:0-102486 GCA_963698505.1 uncultured Chloroflexia bacterium
GTGACCACCTGGCGATGCAGGATGATGTCGCGGATGTTGGGTGCCCGCTCGGCGATGACGTCGATGACCGCGTCGCCGAAGGCCTCACGCTGCTCGTCCCAGGTGCCCTCGGCAAGGTGGTACGGCGCGTACTGCACGAAACAGCTCATGACGTGCTGGCCCGGCGGCGCCATCGTCGGGTCGACCAGGGTGGGGATGATGCTGTCGATGTACGGGCGACGACTGAAGCGACCCGCCTTGGCGTCGTCATAGGCCTGCTCCATGTAGTCGATCGAGGGCGAGAAGCTCATGGCACCCCGCAGGTGCTCGCCGGCCCCCGGCAGGGAGGTGAACGAGGGCAGCCCATCGAGCGCGAGGTTGACCTTGCCGGACGAGCCGCGGAAGCGGAAGCGCCGAACCTCCGCCTCGAACTCGGGGCTCAGCGTGCCCGCCGGCAGCAGCCCCAGGAACGTGCGCCGCGCGTCGGTGCTGGCAAGGACGTGGTCAGCCTCGATCTCCTCGCCGCTCTCGAGGACGACGCCCGTGGCGCGCCCGTCACGGGTCGCGATCTGCGCGACCGGTGCCTCGGTGCGGATCTCGGCTCCCAGCGCTCTGGCGGCGCTGGCGATGGCCGCAGCCACGCCGCCGGTGCCACCCTTGGGGATACCCCAGGCACGGAAGGCGCCGTCGATCTCACCCATGTAGTGGTGCAGCAGCACGTAGGCCGTGCCCGGGGAGTGCACGCCGAGGTACGTGCCGATGATGCCCGACGCGCTCATGGTGCCCTTCAGCGGCGCCGTCTCGAACCAGCGGTCGAGGAACTCGGCGGCGCTCATCGTCATCAGCTGGATGAAGGTCAGCTGCAGCCGGCGCGGCAGCGCGGCGAAGTCCTTGACCAGCGCGCCGAGCGCGGCGGCATCGCGCGGGTCGGGTCGCCGCGGGTCGGTGGGCGTCATGCCCAGGATGGGCTTGATGAAGCGCGCCATCTGCGCCATCAGCTGCCCGTACTCCGCGTAGGCCTCGGCGTCGGAGACCGACCAGCGGCGCAGCTCGCGCATGGTGTGCGCATGATCGTCGGTGCGCCAGAGATGGTCGCCGTCGACCGGCGTGAAGGTGCCGTCCAGCGGCAGGATGTGGAGGCCGTGGCGCGGCAGCGCCAGGTCGCGGATGATCTCGGGCCGCAGCAGGCTGACCACGTACGAAACGACGCTGAAGCGGAAGCCGGGGAAGACCTCCTGGGTCAGCGTCGCCCCGCCCAGCATCTCGCGGCGCTCGAGCACGAGCGTGCGCAGGCCGCCCCGGGCGAGGTAGGCACCGCTGATGAGACCGTTGTGGCCGCCGCCGATGACGACCGCGTCGTAGCGTTGTGGCACGTTCTCCTCGCTCGGCGCGCCTCCCCTGCCGGGCGACAGGGCCCCCCACGCGCCCTCGGCGATGGGCAGCATCGCCGGACTCGCCGTCGATGGTACCCGGCCGGCCGCGTGCGTTCCGGGCGCATCGGCGCGCGCATGGCGTCCTAGACTCTGCGCATGTCAGTCGGATCAGCCTTCGACGAGCGGACCCTGGCACTCAACGTCCGGCGACAGTGGCGTGAATGGTCGGGGGTCTTCAGCTCGAGCGCGTACGCGCCGCACATCGACATCGAGTACAACGCCATCCGCAACGCGGCCGCGCTCATCGACGTCTCGCCCCTCTTCAAGTATCGGGTCAGCGGCCCTGACGCCGACCGTCTCGTCGATCGCGTCATCACGCGCGAGGCGGCGGGTGTCGCGCCCGGCCGCGTCATCTACACGCCCTGGTGCGACAGCGAAGGGCGTGTCATCGACGACGGCACCCTCATGCGGCTCGACGACGGCGCCTGGCGCTGGACGGCTGCTGAGGGCCAGCTGCGCTGGCTGCGCCTCAACGCCCGCGGTCTCGACGTCAGCATCGAGGACGACACCGACGCGACGGCAGCGCTGGCGCTGCAGGGGCCGCTGTCACGCGACGTGCTGGAGGCAGCGGCACAGACATCGCTCGCCGACCTGCGCTACTTCGGCCGGCGCCAGCTGCGCATCGGCGGCATCGACCTCGACGTCAGCCGCACGGGCTATACCGGCGACCTGGGCTACGAGCTGTGGATCCCGGTCGAGGGCGCGCTGGCGGTCTGGGATGCGCTGATGGAGAGCGGCACGGCCTTTGCCATCCGGCCTGCCGGCATCCTGGCGCTGGACGTGGTGCGCGTTGAGGCCGGCCTGATCATGGCCGGCGTGGACTACATCTCGTCGCAGCACGCGCTCACACCGGCGCAACGCTACTCCCCCTTCGAGCTTGGCCTGGGCGGGCTGGTGAGGCTGGACAAGGACGTGCCGTTCGTGGGCCGCGCGGCCCTGCGGCGTGAGCACGACGCCGGTGGACCCCCACGGCGACTGGTGGGGCTCGACCTCGACTGGGCCGACCTGGAGCGGCTGACCAGCCGGCACGGCCTGTCGCCGGCGCTGTCGGCCAACGCCTGGCGCGACGAGATCCCGGTCTACGAGTTCGGCGAGCAGGTCGGGCGCGCCACCAGCGGCGCGTGGAGCCTGGTGCTCAAGAAGAACCTGGCCCTCGCGACCGTCGCTGCCGCGGTGGCCGAGCCAGGCACGGAGCTGGAGATGGAGTGGAGCGTGGAGGGCGAGCGCGGCCGCATCGGCGCTGAGGTCGTGGCGTTGCCCTTCTTCGACCCGCCCCGCAAGCGCAGGTAGCGCCAGGCGCCTGCGTGCACAGGTGGCGCCGGGCTATGGCGCCCCGCTGGCGGCCAGCGCCGGCACGAAGCGGGGATCGACCCTGTAGACGTCGCGGATGCGCTCCGCCGAGAGGACCTCGCTCGGCGCGCCGTCGGCCACCAGCCGGCCCTCGTCGAGCAGCACCAGCCGCGGGAAGAAGTGGGCCGCCAGCGGCAGGTCGTGCAGCACGGCCAGCACTGTCAGGCCGCCCTCGCTCAGACGCGTGAGCAGCGTCATCACCTCGACCTGGTGCCGCAGGTCCAGGTGGACCGTGGGCTCGTCGAGGACGAGGAGGCGACCGCCCTGCGCCACCGCCATGGCCACCAGCACCAGCTGCCGTTCGCCCATCGAGAGCTGCTGCACGTCACGGCCGCGCAGCTTGTCGATGCCCACGCGGGTGATGGCCGCGTCGACCGCCTGCAGATCCTGCAGGCTCGCGCCGGTGAAGGGGTTCTCGTGCGGCAGGCGACCCAGGCGCACCACCTCCTCGACGCGCATCGAGAAGGGCAGGTCGACCTGGCTGGGGACGACGGAGATGGACCGCGCGATGGCCGCGCGCTCGAGGTCGCGCAACCGCTGGCCGTCGAGCCGGATGCTGCCGCTGGTCGGCTCGGTCAGGCCCGTGATACAGCGCAGGAGGCTGGACTTGCCCGCTCCGTTGGGTCCCACCAGGCAGAGCCGCTCGCCCGCCTCCACGGTCAGCCCGATGCCGCTGAGCACCTCGGTCCGGCCGTAGCGCAGCTCCAGGGCCTCGACGTCGATGCGCAGGCCTGGAGCGTTCACAGCTGGTAGCCCGTGCGGTAGCGCCGCAGCAGCACCACGAAGATGGGTGCGCCGATGACCGCGGTGATGATGCCCACCGGCAGCTCGCCGGTGATGCGAGCGCCAAGGTCCGCCCAGACGAGGAAGGCCGCCCCGAAGATGGCCGAGAGCGGCAGCACCAGCCGCGCATTGGGTCCGACGACCAGCCGCACGACGTGGGGCACGACGAGGCCCACGAACCCGATGAGTCCAGCGAGGGCCACCGCCGCCGCGGTCACCAGCGAGGCCAGGGCCAGGAGGATGGCGCGCTCCCGCCGCACGTCCACGCCGAGGTGCAAGGCGGTGTCGTCGCCCAGCAGCAGCCCGTTGAGTGAGCGAGCGCGGCTCATGATGAGGACGCTGCCGATGGCCACGACCGGCAGTCCGATGGCCAGGCTCTGCCAGTCCGATCCGGCCAGGCTACCCAGCAGGTAGAAGAAGATCTGGCGCAGCTGCGAGCCCGAGAGGTACATCGCCAGCGACAGCCCCGCCGCCAGCATCGAGCCCACGGCGTAGCCCGTCAGCAGGATGGAGGTCATCGTGGAGCGGCCGCCGCCGCCGGCCACGCGGTAGACGATGGCGATGGCGGCCAGAGCGCCGATGAAGGCGAAGATGTTGACCAGTCCAAGGCCCAGCCAGGCGATCTGGATGGGCAGCAGCACGCCGATGGCGGCACCCAGCGCCGCGCCGCTGGCGGTGCCCAGCACGTAGGGATCGGCCAGCGGATTGCGCAGCAGCCCCTGGAAGGTGACGCCCGCGACGGACAGCCCGGTGCCCACCACCAGCTGCGGTCAGGACGCGCGGCAGCCGCAGCTCCATGACGATGGTCTGGTGTGCGCTCGCCCACGTCTCGTTCACGGGCATGCCCAGCAGCTCGTGCGCCAGGATGGCGACGGTGTCCCCCGGGGCGATGAAGACGCTGCCCAGCGCGATACCGGCCACGATGGCGACCACCAGCGTGACCAGGCCGATGAGGCCCAGGACGACGGGTCGGTGCCGCAGGGCCTCGAACGTGCCCTGGCGGACCGGCGCGTGCTCGCGCAGCAGGTCCGTGGTCGTCATGCTCAGCCGTCCTGGCACAAGGGCGTGTCGGGCGGGAACGCGGCCAGCTCCAGCTCCGGATGGATGGCCCGCGCCAGCGCTGCGAGGCCCTGCATGAGCCGGGGGCCAGGGCGGGTCACGGGCACGTCATCGACCGGGCGCACGGCGCCGGTGACGACCGCGGTCATCTCGTTCCAGCCCGGCCGAGCCGCCACGTCGTCGGGGCAGACGCCGTAGTTGGCATCGCCGAGGATGATGACCTCCGGATCGGCCACGAGCAGCTCCTCGAGCGGGATGGACCAGGCCGCGGCGTCCGCGGTGGTGATGGGATCACCGCCAGCGAAGGTGACCATGTCGGCCACGAATGAGCCGGGGGCGGGGGCGTAGATCTCCGGCTCCGACCCGACCTGGTAGAACGTGCGCGGACGGGCCTCGACGTCGCCCACCGCCTCGCCGATGGCCTCGAACTGCGCTGCCATCGTCGCCGTCATCGCCGCGGCGGCCTCGTCAGCCCCCAGGGCGGCACCGATGAGCTCGATGTCCGCCAGCACCGTGGGGATGTCCGGCGCGTACACCACCACCACGGGGTAGCCCAGCTCGCGCATGCGGGCGATGTCGTCGGGCGGCGTGAAGAAGTTGCCCGCCGCGAGCACGAGGTCCGGCTCCAGCGCCACGAGCTGCTCCATGTCGACGCCGGTGAAGCTGGCGACGGGCGTGATCGCGGTCGGCCTCCGCGGGGTAGTCATCCCAGTCGGTGCGGCCGACCAGGCGGTCGCCGGCGCCCAGCGCGAAGACGATCTCGGTGTTGGCGGGAGAGAGGCTGACGATGCGCTGCGGCCGGCGTCGAGGACGACCTCCGTGCCCTCGTCGTCGACGATGGTCCGCGGGAAGGCCGCGTCGGCCGCGGCCGCGTGGGTCCACGGCGTCGTTCCCGCGATGAGCGCGATGGCCAGCGCGCCAGCGGCAACGAGGGCAAGAAGAAAGCCCCGGCGGACGGATCTGCCTGAGGCTGGTGCAACGGTCCGGACATCCATGTGCTTCCCCTTTCACGCGAAGGGCTGGCGCACGACCAGGCTCACGGCGACCGGACTTGCAGCGGCTGGCTGCTCACCGTAGCGGGACTGTGCCGGACTCTCACCGGACTTCGCGTGAACTCGGTCTTGCTCTTGGGTTGTGCCCCGAGTCTACTCCCCGCCGGTCGCCCGCGGAGGGCGATAAGTCACACATAAGGGGCCCACTCGATACTGCCCGCGACCGCCTCCACCGCCGGTATCGACCGCCGGAGGAAGGGTTGTCCATGAAAGGGCACACGCATGTCTCACGCCACCGCATCGCCGGACCCCTGCTGGCCGGCGGGCTGCTGGCCGCACTGCTGCCGGGCGTCGTCGCGGCCCGGGCCGAGCCGCTCTCGGACGTGCCGAGCTGTCGAGGCCGTCGGACCGGGCGCCGACGGCCGCATCGTCGAACCCTGGAGCGTCGAGCTGGACGCGGAAGGCGTCGTCGCGGAGCACCGCATCACCTTCGAGCGCGAGGGTGCCCGGACCACCCTGCGGACGGGACCACGCGGCTTCTCCCTGCTCCTGGGCCCGCGGCGCGTCCTCGTCGGGGAGCGCTCCGACGCCGGCACGGACCTGGCGATGATCGACATCCCCCGCGCCTGTCGTCTCTGGACGCGCCACGTCGACCGGCTGGCCTACCCCTACGCGGAGGGCGGCGACCGACGACAGCTGCGGCTCTCGCTGCACCGGCCGGACACGCGCCGCTTCGACGGTGACCTCGCCCTCGACGTCGAGAGTGGCGACTCGGATGGCATGATCGACGGGATCTGCCTCAGCGAGTGCGAGCCCCACGACGGTGACCTCTCGCTGGCGGCCTACGAACCGGCGGGTGCAGCCCGACCGGTCCCCAGCTTCGCCGCCGGCGGCTGGCCACAGGACAAGAAGCTCACGTTCCGCTGGGGACCGGGGGCCGTGCCACCGGCGCTGGGCAGCGGGGCCGCTGACATCGGCAGCGGCCGACGTCGCCCGCACCTCGGCGGCGCGACGGGCCCCGCTTCGTCTATCGCGCCGACGCCACCAACAGGATCAGCTACACGGGCACCTTCCCGGCGTACTGCAGCCGCAGCGGCATCGCCTGTGCGGCTCGCAACATGCCCTCGTACTGGGGCGTCTGGCTGCGGCCCCACGGCACCGACTTCGCCTGGGGCACGCTGCGCTGGTGCCAGAAGTCGGACGCTGCCGGTTGCTTCGACATCAGGCGCGTCACGCTCCACGAGCTGGGGCACGTGAGCGGCCTGCACCATCCCTCGAGCGCCGGCTTCACGCTGGCCGGACAGGAGACGGTGATGCATGCCATCACCCCGGCCAAGCCCAGGCCGGCAGCTCCCGGCACGCCTTCGGCCGCTGTGACGTGGCCACGCTGCAGGAGCTGTACGACACGCCGGACAACAAGACCGCCATCTCGACCTGCAACGACGTGGCCACCGAGCTGCACCTGTCGTCCTCGCGATCCGCTGGTCGATCGCGGCGACCCGGTGAGGCTCATCGCCGAGCTGCGCATCGAGGACCGCGCGGCCTACCGCGAGCTCGCCGGCAACCCACTCAACGGCCGCCTGCTGAAGCTCAAGTACCGCCGGGCCGGCAGCGCCGACGACTGGCAGGCGACCTGGATGCGGTCGCTCTACTCGTCGGGTCGCTACGAGCTGGTCATCACGCCGGACGCGACGTGGGAGTTCAAGGCCGCCTTTCCGGCGCCATCGGATGAAGGGCTGCGCTACAGCCGGTCCGAGATCGTGGAAGTGAGGGTACGAGATTGAGGCTGAAGCGAGGACTGCTGGGCACGCTGCTGCTGGGCCTGACCTTGCCGGTCGCGGGTGCGACTGCCGCCGACGAGCCCTCGTCGGCCCCTGTGACCGCGCCGCAGGTGTGGCTCAGCGGTGCCTTCGGCCGCGTGCTCGGAGCCGATCCAGCCACGCCGGCGGGCGCGGCCCCGGGTGGCGCGCCGCTGGACACCTGGATCCGCGAGGCGCCACTCGCGCTCGATGTCGGTGTCCCGTTCGAGGATCTGCTCGAGCTCACGGTCAGCTCACGACCATTCGACGAGGACGGCCCGGACGAGCAGCTCTCGGGAGGCGCCACCACGTTCGCCGGTCCGATCGGTGCCCGGCATGGCCACGGTCACGGCGAGCCTGGTGACCGAGCCGTACGGCAGCAGCGAGCATGCCTGGCTGCTGCTCGTGCCGGAACGCGAGGGCGGCCCGGAGGCGCTGCTCGAGATGCCCGGTCCCACGGCGGTGCTGTCGTCGGGCTCGGTGACCATCGGTGGCGAACCCGGCAACGGCTGCTTCCTGTACCTCTGCGTGGACGTGGGCTACCGCCCACCCCCGTCTGCGCTCGAGCCGGTCGGGCTGGCTATCGGCGAGACGCCCGCGCTCAGCCTCGACGATGGCTCTGCGATGACCGGCTGGACCGGCAGGCTCACGCCGCTCGACGCCGCCACGGGCGGCGAGCGCACCGCGGAAGCGGACTACGCGACGGACCCGCAGCCGACGGCCGAACTCAGGGGCCTGGAACCGGGCGATGCCGGCGACTGGCTGCTGGAGATCCGCATCGACCTCGACCGGGAACGCGGCTGGCAGTGGTTCCTCTTCCGCCTGCGGGCGGAGTAGACCGCCGCCCCAGGGTCGCCGGGCTAGGCGCCAGCCGGCTCGGCGACCTCATCGCCGGCCTCGGGGAACAGCGAGGTCTGTCGCTCCTCCGGCAGCATCACGCCCAGGATCTCCTGCATCGCCGCGATGTGGGCGCAGGTCCGGGCCGACTCGAAGTAGTGGCAGTTGCACAGCCAGCCATCGGCATCGAGGGTGACCTGGTGGGCGTCGTTGTCCCCTGCGAAGGTGACGCTCAGCCGCTCCACCGTGATGCGGTCGCGCTCCCGCGCGTAGCGGTGCGCCTTCTCGATCTTGCCGATGACGCTCGAGTGCATCAGTCCCCAACCTCCCTGGTGTGCCGCCGTCCGCTCCGGCACACCGCTCGTCGACGCCGCGCCAGGCCATCCTGGACCCGCTTGACCGAGCGTCGATCCCTGCCGCCTAGACTAGCGACTCCGCCAAGAGGCGACAGGGGCCGAAGGTCTACTCGCCCGAGGCCTGATCGGCCAGCGCCAATCTGCTCCTTGACGTGGTCGATGACCACGATGGGCGACGGGTCGACGGCGTACATGAAAGCCAGGTAGACGCTGACGTAGTCACCCATGACGATGGCGCTGAGGGCCTGTCCCAGCTTGTCCTCACCGCTGGCCTCGACGGATGCATGCGACACGTGCGCGGTGTCCAGCACGTCGCCCAGGAGCGTCGCGCGCAAGGTGTTGCGCGGGTGCTCGGCGGCTCCCTTGAGCTGGACCACGAACAGGTGGTCACGCAACGAGTCGGGCTGCTCGAAGCCGACGACGGTGTTGTGCGTCGCCTCGGGCAGCTCCTCGTAGATGGCGGCGGCCTTGCCGTTCTCGTTGAGCTGCGCCTTCCAGCGGCGGGCCACCGGCGCCAGGAACCCGGATCCCGCGATCATCGCCAGTCGGTCGACCAGCGACCACGCCAGCTGCTTGGCCGGGTTGTCCGGCGGTGGGCACGCCCGGCGCACAGCGTGCCTCGGTGGTGCGACAGGCGACGATGCCGCGCTCGACCTCGTCCCCGTCGAGGTCCAGCACCCCGGCTTGCTGGAGGATGCCGGCGACGATGGCCAGCGAGTAGCCCAGGGTCGCACGGGGCGAACCCTGTGACGGGAAAGGCGGCAAAGGGCAGGCCTGCCGCCCGGGCTACGGTCGCGATGGCGCCGCCCGTGCTCACCGCGACCACCGGACAGCGTCGCTCCAGCGCCGACTGCAGGGCGCTCAGCGTCTCCTCGGTGTCCCCGCTCTTGGAGCTGGCGATGACCAGCGTGTCTGGGCCTACCCACGCCGGCAGCTCGTAGCCGCGCACGATCTCGAACGGGACGGTGATGCGGTCGCCATAGATGCCCTTCACCAGGTCACCACCGATCGCCGACCCGCCCATGCCGAGGAGCGCCACCGAGTGGGGGGACCCCCACGGCAGCGTGAGCCCGCGTGAGATGCGCCAGCCCTCGCCCACCTGGTCGGCGAAGCGCGCGACGAACCCGAGCATGCCCTGCGTGTCAGCGCGGGCCATGGCCGCAGGGTCGTCGAGGATGCTGGTTGCCCCCGGGGCGTCGCTCACGAGCCCTCCTCCCCTCCACTGACCATGCGCTCGCCCTCGCTGAGCAGCGCATCGCGCAGCGGGCACTGCTGGCCTCGGCGTAGACCCGCACCAGTGGCTCTGTGCCGCTGAAGCGCACCAGCAGCCAGGAGCCATCATCGACCCAGAACTTGAACCCGTCGCCGGTGTCGAGCGCACTGACCCGCGCGACCGCGCGGTCCCCGAGACGCTCCGGCGAGTGCTCGCCCAGCTCCACCAGCAGCCGCGCCTTGAGGGCGGGGTAGGCGTCACGGTCGGTGTGGACGTCCGTCGCGCAAGTAGAAGGAGGCACCTGCCAGCTCATGCAGGTGAGCGACGGCATCGGACACGCTGGATCGCCCAGCCCGGCGCTCGCGAACGAAGAGGTCGAGCAGCAGCAGGTCGGCGTAGATGCCGTCGCGCTCGGGCAGGTGCATGCCGAAGCCGTAGCCGCCGGACTCCTCGCCGCCCATCATCGCGCCGGTCTCGATCATGCGCGGCCCCACGTACTTGAACCCCACCGGGGTCTCGTGGACCTCGACGCCGTAGCGCTCGCCAAGTCGGAACGCCATCGAGGTCTCGTTGACCGTGGTCACGACCGGTGCGCGCTGGCCACGATGCTCGAGCATGTAGTACATCAGCAAGCCGTAGCACTGCAGCTGGTGGATGAAGACCCCCTGCTCGTCCACGGCACCGGCGCGATCGGCATCGCCGTCGAGCAGCAGTCCCAGGTCGTAGCCGCCATCGCGGACGCGCGCCAGTGCATCGTCGATGTGCGGCCGGATGGGCTCGGGATTGACACCACCGAACCAGGGGTTGCGCTCGCTGTGCAGCTCGTCGACGACGATCCTGCCGCCGGCCAGCAGACGGCTGATCCAGCCGGCGCCTGAGCCGTACAGCGGGTCCACCAGCACGCGCATGTCGGCAGCCTTGAGAGCCTCGAGGTCCAGCGAGCGACGAACGAAGGCCTCGTAGCCGACATACGGGTCGAAGCGCTCGACATCGCCCGCCGCCTCCGCTTCGTCGAAGCCACGCCGTGGCGGCACCTCGCCAGCACGGGCGACGATGACCGACTCGACCGTGTGCAGCAGGGCGGGGTCGGCGGCAGCGCCGGTGGGCGACTTGATCTTGAACCCGTTGTCCGTCCAGGGGTTGTGAGAGGCGGTGATCATCACCGCACAGGCAGCACCGCGCTCGACGACCTCGTAGGACGTCATCTGTGTGGGGATGGCGTGCTCGGCGTAGAGCACGCCGATGTCGTGCGCCAGCAGCACCTCCGCCGCCGCCACCGCGAAGTGCTCGCTGGCGAAGCGCCGGTCGTAGCCCACGACCACACCCTTCGTGGCCGTCCCCTGCTGGAGGACCCACTCGGCGACGCCCTGTGCGCACCGGCGCACGTTGTCGAAGGTGTAGTCCTCGCCGATCCTGGCGCGCCAACCATCGGTCCCGAAGACGATGGGTGGCGCCGCGGGGGGTGTATCGGACACGGGCATCAGCCCTCCTCTCGCCTCCTCTGGTGGACGTGCCGCGTGGCGCGGGCGGAACGCGCTCGAATGGTACCCCGAGCCATCGCTAGACTTGCCGGCAGCGCACAACGGACGGGAAGGGAGCTGGTGTCGGTCACGGACAACGCCTCAGGGACACCCGCGGCACGCGCCCCGGCTGCGCCTGCGCCGCATCGCGACGACGCGCCTGCGCCGATCTTCGTCATCGGCTCGCCACGCTCGGGCACGACGCTGCTGCGACTGATCCTGGACTCACACCCCCGCATCTCCTGTGGCGAGGAGACCCACTTCCTGCGTGACCTGGAGGCCATCGTCGGCCGGAACTGGGAGCTGGTCGCCACCTACGGCCTCGATCGGGCCTGGTGGCTCGACCACATCCGCTCGCTGTACGGCGACTTCCAGGCCGAGGTGCTGGTGCGCTCGGGCAAGGCACGCTGGGCTGAGAAGGACCCGACCTACACGTTGCATCTGCCCTTCATCGACGAGCTCTTTCCCGATGCGCTGTACGTGCACCTGCTGCGCGACGGCCACGACGTCGTGGCCAGCTTCCGCGATCGCTGGGGCTATGTGTCGGCAGCGCGCGCTGCGCGCGGCGAGTGGGCCCGCTATGTCACCACCGCGCGCGACCTGGGTGCGCGCCTGCCGGCAGGGCGGTACCTCGAGCTGCGCTACGAGGACCTCGTGGCCGACCCCGCCGCGCAGGGCCGTCGGCTGTTCGAGTTCCTCGGCGAGCCGTGGGACCCGGCCGTGCTGGAGCTCGACCCCGCCGCCCACCGTGCCACCGAGCGCTACCAGTGGTTCACCGCGCAGCGGCGCGAGGCCGGAGACGACGATGCGCTGATCTATCGCTCGCGCGTCGGCGCGGGCGGTCGCTCACTGGACCCGTTCCTGCGTGCATTGCTGCGACGGCGCAACGGCGAGCTCCTGCGCGCGCTGGGCTACCTCGGTGAGTGACGCGCGGCCGTGAGCCTGCCACGCCCACTGCGCGTGGGCTTCCTGCATGTCGGGCGCGAACGTAGCGGCCTGCGCCGCTACGGCTCCATCCTCGCCGCCGAGGCAGCCACGCGACCACAGCTCGAGGTCGTCGAGAGCGACGCCGGCCGCCGTGGCGCCTCGTGGAGCGAGCTGCGCTTGGCGGCTCGCCGGCTGCGCGACTGCGACGTGGTCCACCTGCAATGGAAGCTGGCCGACTGGGACCCGCGCTGGGGTGGCATCCCGCGCATGGAGCTCGTTCTGCAGTCACTGCGAAGGCCAGTGGTGGTCACGATGCACGATGTCTTCGCCCGCGATGGACTCTGGCAGCGCTGGCTCTCCCCGGCGGCCCTCGGGCTGCACCGCCTGGGGCATGCCGCCAGCAGCCTCGTGGTGCACTCGGAGGAGGAACGGCGCCGGCTCGCTGGCCTGGTGCCCACGGCCAAGGTCGAGGTGGTGCCGCACTTCGTCGAGGTTCGCGGCGCGCTCCCCGACCGTGCGCCAGGCCCGCCATGCGCTCGACGTCAGCGGTCAGCGTGTCATCACCCTGCTCGGCTACCTCACCCGGCGCCGCGGTCATGGCCTCGTCATCGACGCCCTGCGCGAGCTGCCGCCGGACGTCACCGCGCTCTTCGCCGGTTCCGTCATCGAGGGCCGCGAGCACGTCCAGCGCGCGCTCCAGGAGCAGGCAGAGCAGGCCGGCGTGGCCGACCGCGTCCGGTTCCTGGGCTACGTGCCCGACGAGCGACCTGGACGAGCTCCTGGCGGCGACGGATGTCGCCCTCTGCCCCTTCGAGCGCATGTCGGCTTCAGGGGCGCTCGCCACGTGGATCTCCGCCGCGCGGCCGATCGTCGCCTCGGACCTGCTGCCCTTCCGGGAGCTGCAGGCGATGCAGCCGGGTTCCCTGCACCTGTTCCGACCGTACGAGCCCGGCGCGCTCGCGAGCTGCATCAGGACGACCCTGGAGCAGGGCAGCGAGCAGCCCGACCCGGCCGTCGCTGCGCTCGCGAGCCGCCTTGCCACCCCGCGCATCGTCGACCGCTATCTCGGCCTGTACCGTGCCGCGGCCGGGGGCTGAGCCTGCGCGAAGCCAGCGGGCGGTCCGCTACAGCAGCTCGTCCCTGCCCTCGTCGCGCAGGCGGTCGACCACCTGCTTGACGTCCTGGGCGGCATCAGCCGAGCTGACCAGCAGGGCATCGGGCGTGTCCACCACGATGACGTCGCCGAGGCCCACCAGTGCCACCGTGCGGCCACCGGCGGCGTGCACGAAGACGTCCCGTCCTCCGATCTCGATGACCCGCGCCGGCGCTTCCACCGAGATGACCGGAGTACCCGCGCCCCCTCGATGGTCGCGCAGCGCCGACCATGAGCCCAGGTCGCTCCAGCCGATGGCGGCAGGCACGACCGCGACCTGCTGTTCCAGCGAGGCCGGCTCCAGCAACGCGTAGTCGATGGACGTGGCGCGCAGCTGGGCGTAGGTCGTGGCCATGGCGGCCCCTGGCCAGCCAGCCGTGCGCTCGCCCGGCGTCGTGTGCAGCCACTTGCGCGATGGGGTCGCTGATGTCGGCTGCGTACCGCTGCAACCCGGCGATGAGGGCGTCGCGGCGCCACACGAAGATGCCTGCATTCCAGTAGGCGGAGCGGGAGGCGATGAGCTCGCGGGCGCGTGCCAGGGTCGGCTTCTCCTCGAACCGCTCCACACGGTATGTGTCGCACGCCCCGACGGTCGTGGCTTCTCCGACCGCGAGGACGTAGCCGTAGCCGGTCGCCGGCTCCGTCGGCTCGATCCCGAGCGTGACCAGGTCGCCACCGGCCGCGCGGTCGGCCGCCGCGCGTAGCGCATCACGGAAGCCTTCCTCGTCGCTGATGGCCTGGTCGGCGGGAAGCACGATCATGCTGTCGTGGTCCGGCCGCTCCACCACGTGTGCCATCAACGCCACCGCCGCGGCCGTGTTCCGGCCCATCGGCTCACCCACGATGTTGGCCGCCGGGATGGTGGGCACGAGCTGCCGTACGAGGGGCGTGTGGCGCGCGTCGGTCACGACGTAGACATCGGCCGCGTCGACCAGCGGCGCCAGCCGGCTGACCGTCGCCTCCAGCAGGCAGCGGCCGCCCTCGAGCAGTGGCAGGAACGGCTTGGGTCGCTCGGCGCGGCTGAGCGGCCAGAGCCGCGTCCCACCACCACCGGCCATGATGACTGCGTACATGCCGACGATTGTGCACGACCCGGGCTATCATCCGCCGGGACCCCCGGGACGAGAGGCAGGATGAGCACGAGCGTGACCGACAGCGTGACAACGGAACCGACCATCAGCGATCCGACAGCCGCGACGGCTGCCGACAGCAGCGCCTCCCCCCCGCCGCGGGGCATGAACCCCAACCTGCCCACCGACGTCGATCCGGAGCCGCTGCCCATCGGCATCACCGACATGTGGCGCATCGCGCGCAAGACCTACCGTGCCGAGCGTCGCTACTACCTCAAGCTCGATCGCCACCGGCCCATGACGTCGAAGCGGCTGTCGAGCTCGATCCTGCCCAAGCTGCAGCGGCCGGTGTTCATCATCGGCGCCGCGCGCTCCGGCACGACCTTCCTCGGTGACTGCATCGGCCGCATCCCCGAGATCACCTACCACCACGAGCCGCCGGCCACCAAGGCAGCCGGGCGCTACGTGTACGAGGACCTCTGGAGCTTCCGTCGCTCGCGCTGGTTCTTCCGCCTCGTCTACAGCTGGATGGTGCGCGTGGAACGTGACGGCGACCTCCGCTTCAGCGAGAAGACGCCGACCAACATCTTCCTCATCCCGTTCCTCTCGCGGGCCTTCCCGGATTCGCAGTTCGTCCACATCATCCGCGACGGGCGCGACGCGGCCAGCTCGCACATGCACAAGCCCTGGCTGCGCGCCGAGGACGCCTGGTCGGGCGAGCGAGAGCCGGGCGGCTATCTGCACGGACCCTGGCCGAAGTTCTGGGTGGAGCCCGATCGCCGCGAGGAGTTCACGCGCACCTCCGATGCGCGCCGCATGGCCTGGGCCTGGCGGCGCTACACCGAGACCGGCCTGCGCGAGGGACCGGCCCTGGGCCCCGAGCGCTACCACGAGCTGCGCTACGAAGACCTGGTGCGTCAGCCGCTCGACGAGGGCGAGCGCATCCTTGACTTCCTCGGCATCGACAAGAAACGCTCGCGCGACACGTTCCTCTCCGCCACGATGCGCGCGGACGATTCGTCGGTGGGCACGTGGCGCAGCACGTTCTACCCGTCCGAGCTGGCTGAGATCGACGCCGAGGCCGGCGACCTGCTGCGGCAGCTCGGCTACGACGACGACTGACCGCAGCGCGCTGACGATGCCGGTGGAGCTGCGTACCCTCGGGTTCCTGCACCTCGGTCGTGCCGAGAGCGGCGTCCGTCGCTACGGCCAGCTCATCGCCGACGAGGCGCGCACGCGCGAGGGCGTGGAGGTCAGCGAGGTCGAGGCCGGCCGCGTCGACGAGTCGTCGGAGCAGCTGGCGCGTGTGGCCGCCGAGCTGGCCGACCGTGATGTCGTGCTGATGCAGTGGAACCGGCGCGGCTGGGGCAAGCATGGCCGCTCGCTGCCCCGCCTGATGCGCTTCCGACGGGCCTTCCGCGGTGCGCTGGTGGTGACCCTGCACGATGTCTTCGATCGCCAGGGCCTGCGGCAGCGACACCTGCAGCCTGATGTCTGGAGCCTGCGCTGGCTGGGCCGCACGGCTGACCGCATCGTGGTGCACTCACAGATCGAGGTGGAGCGGCTGCGCGGCATCGTGCCCATGGACAAGATCCGCGTCATCCCCCACTTCGTGGAACGTCGCGAGCTGCCGCTGACGCCGGAGGAGGCACGCGCCAAGCTGGGCCTGTCAGGCCATCGCGTGGTGACGCTGCTGGGCTTCGTCTATGGACGCAAGGGTCATCGCTACGCCGTCGAGGCGGTGCCGTTCATGCCCGACGACGCGGTCATGGTCTACGCCGGAGGACCGGTGGCGGGACGCTCGTTCGTCCACGACCTGGCCCTGTCCAAGGCAGACGAGCTGGGACTCGGCGACCGCTTCCGCATCACCGGCTACCTCGACGACGACGCCTGGGAGACCTGGATCGCGGCCACGCATCTGGCCATCCTGCCGTTCACCGACCTCTCGGCATCGGGCTCGCTCTCGTCGTGGATCTCGGCCGGCAAGCCGATGCTGGTCTCCGATCTGCCCGGGCTTCGCGAGTACGGCCGACGGGTTCCCGGCGCGCTGCACTTCTTCGGACCGCCGGAGCCGTGGCCGCTGGGGGCCGCCATCAGCGAGCTGCTGGCCCGGCCACTGCCGGATCCCGACCCCAACGTGCAGCGGCTGGCCCGCGAGCTGAGCATGGAGCGGACGGTGGACCGCTACCTGCAGGTGGCAGGCGAAGCTCTGGCTGCGCGCCACCGCTGATCCCTACGCCAGGCCGGCATCCTCGCGCAGCAGCTCCACCTTGTCGGTGCGCTCCCACGGCAGATCAAGGTCCTCGCGGCCGAAGTGGCCGTAGGCCGCGGTCTGCCGGTAGATCGGCCGCCACAGGTCAAGCGCGTTGATGATGCCGCCCGGTCGCAGGTCGAAGTGGCGCTCGATGAGCGCCTGGATCTCCGCGTCGGCGATGACCCCGGTCCCGAAGGACTCGACCGAGATCGACACCGGCTCCGCGATGCCGATGCCGTAGGCCAGCTCCACCTCGAAGCGGTCGGCAAGCCCGGCGGCGACCACGTTCTTGGCGACCCAGCGCGCCGCATAGGCGGCCGAGCGGTCGACCTTGGTGGGATCCTTGCCACTGAAGGCGCCGCCACCGTGGCGGGCCATGCCGCCGTAGGTATCGACGATGATCTTGCGCCCGGTGAGGCCGGCATCGCCGAGCGGCCCCCCGAGCACGAAGCGCCCGGTGGGATTGACGTGCATCACGGGGTCGACGGAGCGCAGCTCCGGCTCGATGCTGGGCAGGATCACGCTCTCGATGATGTCGTCACGCAGTCGTTCGCTGCGAACGTCCGGGTCATGCTGGGTCGAGACGACCACGGTGCCGACGCGCACGGGCACGCCACGTTCGTACTCGACGGTCACCTGGGTCTTGCCGTCGGGGCGCAGGTAGTGCAGCTGGCCGCTCTTGCGCACCTCTGCCAGGCGGCGGGCCATGCGGTGGGCCAGCGCGATGGGCAGCGGCATCAGCTCCGGCGTCTCCCGGCAGGCGAAGCCGAACATCATGCCCTGGTCGCCGGCGCCGAGCTCCTCGCGATCCACGCCCCGGGCGATGTCAGGCGACTGCTCCTTGACCGAGACGAGCGCCCCGCACGTCTCGCAGTCGAAGCCGTACTCGGACTTGGTGTAGCCGATCTGCCGCACCGTGTCGCGGATGATCTTCTGGAACTCGACGTACGTCTCGGTCGTGATCTCGCCCAGCACGAGCACCAGGCCGGTCGTCGTGGCGGTCTCGCAGGCCACGCGGGCGTTGGCATCCTCGGCGAGGATGGCGTCGAGGATGGCGTCCGAGATCTGGTCGCACATCTTGTCGGGATGGCCCTCGGTGACCGACTCCGAGGTGAACAGATACGGCCCGGCGTCGGTGATTCTCGTCATGCGGTCACAGTCTCCTGTCGTGGGGTCGGCGGAAGCGTAGCAGAGAGCGCCCGCCGACAGACCGACCGGGCCATCGGACCCGCGGCGCGGTGTCGCCCGGCAGGCGACTTCGGGACCGATGGCCGTGCCCACATCTGCCAGTGCCGTCGCATGCTGGCGACAGATGGCGCACCTTCCCGATTCGATCGATCCGCAGCGAGCGTCCGACCTGCTGGCCGACTGGGGCTTCCTGGCTGATCCGGACCTGCCCAACCGACCGGGGCCGGCCTACCTGCTCGTGGCCATCCGGGCCAAGCCGACATTGCGCCACTACGACCCCGAGCTGGTGGAGTACTGGATCACCGGCGAGAAGGGCCACGGGGTGCGGGAGACGGTCACCTTTGCCAGCCGGCTGCCTCGCAACACCCGGTTCAGCTGGGGTCTCATCTCCGTCCTCGACCGCAAGGGTGTGCCCAATCGCTACCTGACGTTCGGCGGTAGCCTGCGCGCTGAGCGGGTCGACGGCGAGGTCATCTGCGTCTTCGAGTCGCCGGCGCCCCTGCTGCGTCGGGGCGGCCACTCCCAGGGCTGGGATATCGGTTCACACAGCGTCGGTGGCTTCTTCGGCCGTTTCCGTGCCGCCGCCGGCTACGAGCACGAGTTCGAGAAGCTCGCGGCGGCCACCGACCCGGTGACACGGTACGCCGCCTTCGTGCGCGAGTTCGTGGCACGCTACCGCTCGAGCGAGTACCTGCGTGACCACTACCCCCGGCTGTGGACCATCATGCTGGCCGAAGAGAAGCGGCTACGGCAGCAGCACCCCGACGAGTGGGCCAAGGGAGCACGGCTGCTCGAATCGACCAGGCAGGTCGCGTCGGGCGGCGGCCTGGCCGAGCTGCTTCGGCCCTTCTAGCAGGGCGGGCCCGCGCCGGGCCCGCGGCCTTCAGGTGCCCTGCTGCCAGGAGTTGGTGTACCTGATCTGCTCCTCGGTCATGCCCTCGATGAAGATCCCACGCGCCTCCAGCTTGAGGCGCGCGATCTCGGCATCGATGTCGGCCGGGACGACGTGCACCCGGTTGTCCAGACTCTCGTGGTTCTGGGCGACGAACTCGGCCGACAGCGCCTGGCCGGCGAAGCTCATGTCCATGACCGCCGCCGGATGGCCCTCGGCGGCACCGAGGTTGACCAGGCGACCCTCGGCGAGGAGGTAGAGCTTCTTCTCGCCGAGATCGTACTCACGCACGTTCTCGCGCACCTCGCGCACATGCCCCTCGGCCAGCCGCTCCAGGGCTGCGAGGTCCAGCTCGGCATCGAAGTGGCCGCTGTTGGCCAGCATGGCGCCGTCCTGCATGACCCGGAAGTGCTCCTCGCGGAAGACATTCAGATTTCCGGTGGCTGTCACGAAGACCTCGCCCCATCGCGCCGCGTCCCCGGCGGTCATCACCTGGTGCCCGTCCATGAGCGCCTCGATGGCGCGCACCGGGTCGACCTCCACCACGGCCACGCGCGCGCCCATGCCGCTCAGGCGGCTGGCGATGCCGCGGCCGACCCAACCGTAGCCGGCGACCACGCAGCGACGGCCGGCGAGCAGGATGTTGGTGGCGCGCAGCAGGCCGTCGACGGTCGACTGGCCGGTACCGTAGCGGTTGTCGAAGAGGTGCTTGGTCTGTGCCTCGTTGACAGCCACGACCGGGAACGCCAGCGCGCCATCGTTGGCCATGGCCTTCAGCCGGATCACGCCGGTGGTGGTCTCCTCCGTGCCGGCGAGGACCTCTGACAGCTGCTCCGGCCGCTGCTGGTGCAGCAGCGCGACGAGGTCACAGCCGTCGTCCATCGTGATGTGCGGGTGCGTGTCGGCAGCCGCGTTGAGATGCCGGTAGTAGGTCTCGTTGTCCTCGCCCCGGACGGCGTAGCAGCTGATGCCGTACTCGGCCACCAGGGCGGCGGCGACGTCGTCCTTGGTCGACAGCGGGTTCGACGCCACCAGCGTGACCTCGGCGCCGCCGGCCTTGAGCGTACGCATCAGGTTGGCGGTCTCGGTGGTGACGTGCAGGCACGCCCCGATGCGCAGGCCGGCCAGGGGTCGCTCGCGCTCGAAGCGCTCGCGGATGAGCCGCAGGACCGGCATCTCCCGCTCGGCCCACTCGATACGACGGACACCTTCCGCCACGAGCCCGAAGTCGGCGACATCGTGGGGTGGATAGGACGCGGTCTGGCCAGTCATGGCGTCACCGGAGGTGGTCTGCATCGGGTCGGCGGGTACGGGAGCCTGGGTCATCCATTCCTCCTGAGATCGGATAGGTAGGCCCGCATGGGCCCGACGATGCTATCCCACAGCGACGTCCGGCGGTGGACCAGCCGCTCGTCGAAGTGGGTGTGCTCACGGTAGCCCAGGGCCCGGTACGCCGCGAGCGCGGGTGGGTTGTCGGCACGGACGTTGAGCACGACCGTCTCGACCTGCTGCAGCAGCGCGGACGTGACGGCGCTGGTCACGACCTTGGCCAGGCCCTGGCCACGATACTCGCGGTTGGTGAAGACATTGCCCACCGCGGCGATGCCGTACGTCGGGCTGATGACGTGGGTGCCGGCCGCAGCGATGAGGCGCGTGCCTCGCCGGACGCCGTAGTAGATGCCGGCGGCCACGGCCTCCCGGGGCAGGTAGGCGTTGAACCCAAGCTCGTAGAGCCGGTTGAGGTGCTGCGTGTCACCCTGGTCGAGGCGCACCGCATCGCCGACCACGGGGGTGAAGGTGGCCCGTTCCACGGCCATGCGCACCATCGGGGCGGCCTCCTCGACCCGGTAGCGCTCGCGCACCGCGGGCACGACGTGCGGCTTGGCCGCGAGGTAGGCGATGCGAGGCCGGATGACATCGCGTAGGACGGCGCTGACACCGGGCGGCTCGCCCATCACGAAGAGCGGCTGCGGCGAGATGCCGCGGTACTCCATGACGACGGCCACGGGGGCACCATCCTCGAAGGCGATGCCCCAGCGGGTGCGGGCGAACTCGCTGTCGTCCATGTCGGCGAGGGCATAGGCGGCGAAGAGTCGGTCGCGGTTGAGGAACTGGTGCAGCAGGTCGCGGTCGCGCGTGGAGCGGACCTCCAGGTGCCCTTCCGACGCCACGCCGTCGCGCGCCACCGATGCCATCAGCCGGCCGCCTGCGGCACCACCGCGCCGCGCTCGGTGATCAGCAGGTCGATGGTGGAGGCCGCGATGACGTCCGCCGCCGGAACCAGCGCAGCCGAGGTGCTGATGGGCACGTCCGCCAGGTAGGCGGCCAGGTCGCGCGCCGGACGCAGCTCGTCGGGGATGGCGCCGCCGTCGGCAGTGGTCGCATCCACGCAGGCGCTGATGCCGGTCACCACGACCGTCGTTCCGTGCAGCCGGGCAAGCTGGGCGATGGCGCGGCTGCCGAGCAGCGCCCCGGTGTCGCCGTTGGCCGCGATCCACTCGGCGCCCAGGACGGCGACATCGACCCGTTCTCGTCCCAGGAGCCACGCCACCGCGCTGTCGGGGATGACCTGGTGCGCGATGCCGGCCTGGCGCAGCTCCCAGCTGGCCAGCCGTGCCCCATCCATGAACGGTCGCGCCTCCGTCACGAACACGCGCAGCTCACGTCCCTCGTCGCGGAGCCGCTGCAACGCCGAGAGTCCGCCGCCCACCACGCCCCCGGCGAGCGGGCCATGGACGCCGTGGAGCAGCACTGTCAGTGGACCGGTCCCGAGATCGGCGAGGTGGTCGTGCAGCGCCGCGGCGACCGTCGCGTTCCAGGCCCCGACGTCGGTGGCGATGGCGTCTGCCTCCGCCCGCAGTCGCTGGGCCAGCACGAGACCGTCGTCGTTGCGATCCTGCTCCGCGATCGTGTCGGCGGCCAGGTCGGCACGGTCCACGACCGCCCCATCGCGTTGGATGACGTCGCGCATCCGCTCCATCGCCCAGCCCGGCAGGCGTGCCGAGGGACGAGCCTCGGCCAGTGCCGACAGCGTCCGGCCCAGCTCGTGGTGGCGCTGCTCGCGCGGCTGTCCGACGCGCTCCTGCGCCGTCAGCGCGAGGCCGTAGGCGGCGACCTGCGCCATCACAGCGCCGCCACGAACGACGCCCAGGCGCAGGTAGTAGGCCACGTCGCTGCCCCGCTTCGCCAGCACCTCGTCCAGTCGCTCGGGGATGCCGCGCTGGTCGAGCAGCACCAGTCCCTCCTCGCCCAGACGGTAGGCACTGCGAAACGCGCCATCGGCGGCGGGCGTCGCGGCGGTGACGCCGGGACCGCGCGACGAGCGCGCGAACTCGGGTGGCCTGGCGGTCATCGCGGGCGGTTCCAGCCCCAGCAGGCCGGCCACGCTGCCCCCCGTGGCGCGGCCGACGAGGTCGGCCATGCCCGCGACCTGTCCAACCGCGGTCACGGCCTGCTTGCCGAAGTCGAGGAAGAACGCACGCCGCGCCGCATCGTGAACCTGCCCGGCCGGGGACGGCTCGGGTGGGGCGACCACCGTCTCCGGTGCCGGGAGCGAGGAGCCGGCGACCGCGTCGTCGCCCGGCTCCGGAGCGTCAGTACCCGATGACGCTGTGGATGCGGTAATCATTCAAGCGCTCGCGGCCGTTCAGGAAGCCCAGCTCGACGAGGAACGAGAGGCCGACGATCTCGCCCTTGAGCTGCTTGACCAGCTCGATGGTACCGAGCACCGTCCCGCCGGTCGCGAGGAGGTCGTCCACGATGAGGACACGCTGGCCGGGGCGAATGGCGTCCCGATGCACCTCCAGGGTGTTGGTGCCGTACTCCAGCTCGTACTCGACGCTGATGGTCTCCGACGGCAGCTTGCCCAGCTTGCGCACCGGGACGAAGCCGGCACCCAGGTGCAGCGCCATCGGAGCGCTGAAGATGAAGCCGCGCGACTCCATCCCCACGACGATGTCGATCCTCTCGCTCTTGAACGGCTCGTTCATCAGCTCGATGGCCTCGTGGAAGGCCGCGGCGTCATTGAGCAGCGTGGTGATGTCGTAGAAGAGGATCCCGGGCTTGGGAAAGTCGGGGACTTCGCGGATCTGGGCCCGAAGCGAGTCGGCGGACACGGCAGGAGACTCCTGTCATCGAAGGTAGCTGGTGGTGGGCGCTGCTGAGTCTAGCGCACGACCTGCGGGCACCACACCCCGCGGCCGTGCCTGGTCGGAGGGCTGGCCCCATGCGTGGGGCGAGGCGTCAGGGTCGCACGCGCCCTGCGCCGAGCTCGCGCATCGGGCGAGCGCTGGCGCCGTGCCGGGCGGCCACGATCTCGGCCATGATGGCGAGGGCCGTCTCGGCCGGTTCGCGGCCTCCCAGGTCGAGCCCGATGGGCCCGTGCAGGCGCTCGACCTGCGCCTCGCTCAGGCCGCCCGCAAGCAGCCGCTGCCGCCGCTCGCGCTGCGTCTTGCGGCTGCCGATGGCGCCCACGTAGCGGCATCCACGCGCCAGGCCCTCGGCGATGGCCGGATCGTCGAACTTGGGATCGTGGCTGAGGACGGCCAGCGCGTCCGCCGCGCCCAGCGAGATCCTCTCGGCAGCCTCGTCCGGCCAGGCCACGATGAGCTCGTCCGCGTCCGGGAACCGCTCGCGCGTGGCGAAGGCCGGCCGACCGTCCACCACCACGGTCTCGTAGCCGAGGTCCCGCGCCAGGCGCACGAGCCGGGCGGCCACGGACACGGCGCCCACGATGACCAGCCGCGGCCGGACCGGGAACGCCTCCAGGAAGAGCTGCTGCCCGGCCAGCTCCAGCACCCGCGATGTGCCGCTCGACAGGGCTTCGCAGGCAGGCGGCGACCAGTGCCGCGTCAGCCTCGCTGTCGCCCAGCGTGCCCTCCAGGCGGCCATCCTGGTGCACCAGCAGCGGCTCCGGGACCGCTGCCGCGGGCCCCACCAGGGAGGCCCCCACAGCCGGCTCGGGCGATCCCGGCGGCAGCGGGGTCACGACGACGCGCCCGCCGTCGCGGCCCTCGGAGCTGACCCGCGCGGCCTCGACGGCTTGCGGCGGCACGAACGGTTGCACCAGCACGTCGATGGTGCCGCCACAGGCGAGACCGACGTCCCAGGCCTGCTGGTCGCTGATGCCGAAGCGCACGACGCGCTGCTCGCCGGCGTCGCGCGCCGCCGCCATGTGCTCGCCGTCGCGCCCTCGACGCAGCCGCCGCTGACGGAGCCCTCGATGCGGCCGTCGGCCGCGGCCAGCATCACCGCGCCCTCTCGGCGGGGTGCAGAGCCGTAGGTGCGGATGACCACGGCGCGCGCGACGGCCACCCCGTCGGCACGCCAGTCGTCGAGGACATCGAGCAGCTCTCTCATGCGACGACTCCGATACGGGGGCTGCGGCGGATGGCGGCAGCTCGGTGGACGCGCGGCCGTCCCCGGCGATCGGGGCGCCGGCTGCGATGGTCGGCCATCTCGGCGAGCAGCTCACCCAGGCGCTGCAGGGAGGCCAGGTCGTTGACTGCGACCAGGTCGTCGATGAACGGGTAGGCAGCCGCCATGCCCCCCGGCGAGCGGCTGGTAGTGCTCGCTGCCGGCCAGCGGATCGAGCCAGATGAGCCGGTGACAGCTGCGCTGCAGGCGCGCCATCTCGGCGCGCACCACGCCCGGATCGCCGCGATCCCAGCCATCCGAGACGACGATGACCACGCCGCTCGAGCGCAGCATCCGGCGCGCCCAGTGCCGGTTGAACTGTCGCAGCGACTCGCCGATGCGGGTACCGCCCGACCAGTCGGACACGCTGGCGCTGACCCGCGCCAGCCCGGCGTCCGGGTCGCGGCCGGCCAGCTCGTGGGTGACGCGCGTGAGGTGCGTGCCGAAGACGAAGGCCTCGGTGCGCACGGCCGACACCCGGTGCAGCGCCATGGCGAAGCGGATGAGCAGCCGCGAGTGCCGCTCCATGGAGCCGCTGATGTCGCAGATGACGGTGATCGAGCGCGGCCGCAGCGCGGGACGACGCCACAGCCACTCCACCAGGTCGCCGCCGTTCTGCAGGTTGGCCCGGAACATCTGGCGGGTGGCCACCTGTCGTCCGTGCCGATGCAGCTCCTGGCGGCGAGCGCGGCGCATCTCCAGGCGCGGCCGCACCTGGTCGACCAGGCGCTCGGCATCACGCAGCTCGTCGGGGCTCATGCGATCGAACGGCTTGTGCAGCAGCCGCTCGCGCTCGCTCCACGAGAGCGAGCCGGCGGTCTCGCTCGTCTGGCGCCGCACCCTCGGCATCGACGAGTCGGCCTCGTCGGCCACGCCACCGACCACGTCGTCGGCCTCCTCTCCTGGCCCGGCAGCGAGCTGCGCCGCCTGCTGGTGGTCGCCCACACCTGCCTCGACCTGGAGGTCGAGCGCCATCGGCTCGATGGCCAGCTCGTAGCGCTGCCAGAAGCGCGCGAAGACCTCGTCGTAGAGCGGCACCTCGTCGCGGCGGCGCACGAAGATGGCCGAGCCGGCGGCGCGCACCTGCTCGCGCTCGCCGATGTCGATGAGCGTCAGCGCCCGCGAGTAGTCGATGGCGGCACCGATGTCGGTGCTGATGCCGGCGGCGCGCAGCGCCCGCGTGAACAGCAGGGCGTTCCAGAAGAAGGCACTGCCGGAGACGCCCAGCACCGGACCGGGGGGTGCCACGATCTCAGGCGGCCCCGGCCGCCGTCTCCTGCAGGTAGGCGGCCACGGTCGCACCGCGCACGGCGCGCACGTCCTCCTCGTACTTGAGCACCACGCCGAGGGTCTCGTCCACCAGCTCGGCGGTCAGCCGACCGGCACCCAGGGCGAGCAGCGCCGCGGCCCAGTCGATCGTCTCCGCCACGCCCGGCACCTTGGTCAGCTGCCCCGCCCGCAGGCGCTGCACGAAGGCGACGATGGCGTGCGCGAGGCGCTCGGGCGTGTCGGGCACGCGCGCCAGCACGATCTCGTACTCGCGCGCCGCGTCGGGGTAGTCGATCCAGTGGTAGAGACAGCGTCGCTTCAGGGCGTCGTGGACCTCGCGCGTGCGGTTGGAGGTCAGGATCACCCGCGGCGGCTGCTCGGCGCGCACCGTGCCCACCTCGGGGATGGTCACCTGGAAGTCGGAGAGGATCTCCAGCAGGAAGGCCTCGAACTCCTCGTCGGCACGGTCGATCTCGTCGATGAGCAGCACCGGCGGCACGCCATCGTCGGCCTCGAGTGCCTGTAGCAGCGGTCGCTTGAGCAGGAACTGCGGCCCGAAGATGTCGTGGGCGCGGGCATCGTCGAGCTTGCCCTGGGCCTCCAGCAGGCGGATCTCCAGCATCTGCCGCGGGTAGTTCCACTCGTAGACCGCGGTGTTGACATCGAGGCCCTCGTAGCACTGCAGGCGGATGAGGCGAGTGCCGAGGGCTGCCGCGAGGACCTTGGCCAGCTCGGTCTTGCCCACGCCGGCCTCGCCCTCCAGCAGCAGCGGTCGCCCCAGCCGCAGGCTGAGGAAGACGGTGGTGGCGAGGGCGCGATCGGCCACGTAGTCGAGCTCGCCGAGCGTCGCGTGCAGGCCATCGATGGTGTCGGGGTGGTCGGGCATGCGCTGAATCTAGCGTGCCCGGGTCCTGTTATCGTTCTGGGCCGACGGCGAGAGGAGCGGAGGGTCCAGGAGTGAGCTACGAGCCCGGGCACCCGGGGGCATCCGAGGAGCCGGCAGTCCCGGGCACCGCGGAGCCGTCAGAGGCTCCGCGCTCGGAGGCCATCCTCCCCTACGGCAGGCGGCTCGACGCCATCGCGCAGGAGCGCTTCAGCCGCACCGACTGGATCGAGCTGGCGGCAGCCGTCCTGCTGGCGCTGGCGACCGTCGTGGCGGCCTGGTCGGCCTACCAGGCGACGCGCTGGGGCGGGGTGCAGGCCAACGCGTTCAGCGCCGCTGGCGCCAAGCGCGTGGAGGCCACGCAGGCCACGAACCTCTACGCCGCGGGCGTCCAGATCGATGTGCAGACCTGGATCACCTGGCTGGAGCAGAGGGCTGTCGACAACGAACGCGGAACGGCCTTCTTCTACGAGCGCTTCAGGGACGAGTTCAGGCCGGCCTTCGATGCCTGGGCGGCGTCCGTGCCGAGGGCGAGACCCCCCCGGGACGCCGTTCGACCTGCCCCAGTACCAGCCCGCAGCGGAGACCGGCGCCAACGCGCTGAACGAGGAGGCCAACGCCCTCGCCGACGAGGCGCGAGAGGCCAACCAGACCGGCGACAACTTCGTGCTCGTCGCGGTGATCATGGCGTCGGTGCTCTTCTTCGCCGGCGTCGGCACGAAGCTGAAGGGCCGCGCCGTCCGACTGGGCATGCTCCCGGCGGCGTGCTCCTGTTCCTGGGTGGCTTCATCTTCATGATCAGCATGCCGCAGAACGTGGGCATCTAGGGAGAGCAGCTGATGGACATCAGCTTCGGCGAGCTCGTCTTCCTCGGCGTCGTCCTCTCGCGCCTGCTGGTGCCGCTGCTGATCATCCGCTTCCCGCTGCCGGCCATCGTGGCCTGCCTGGTCATCGACGCGGTCGACCAGACCGTCTTCCAGGCCATCGCGCCCGATGCCGACCTCTCCGGCTACCAGAGCTACGACAAGGCGCTCGACATCTACTACCTCGTCATCGCCTACATCGCCACGCTGCGCAACTGGACCAACCAGTTCGCCGTGGAGATGGCACGCTTCCTCATCTTCTACCGCCTCGTCGGCGTGGTGCTGTTCGAGCTGAGCGAGGTGCGCGGGATCCTCTTCATCTTCCCCAACACGTTCGAGTACTTCTTCATCTTCTACGAGTCGGTGCGCCTGTTCTGGGATCCGCGGCGGATGAGCCGGAGGGTCATCATCGGGGCCACGGCCTTCATCTGGATCTTCATCAAGCTGCCGCAGGAGTGGTGGATCCACATCGCCCAGCTGGACACCACCGACCTGGTGCAGGAGACGATCTTCGGCGTTCCGGCAGGGACGCCCTGGCTCGAGACGTTCGCGGCACGGCCCTGGATCGTGGTCCTGGCCGTGGTCGCGGCGGCCGCGGCTGCCTATGCTGTCTACTGGCTCATGAAGCACAAGCTGCCGCCGCGCGACCGGCCGCTCACCATCGACGCTGACGCCGAGCCCGGCCGCGCGGTGCCGCCAGAGCGGCTGGCGGCCGTCCGTTCACGCCTCATGCGCCGCGTCCTCGGCACCAGCCTGCTGGAGAAGTACGCGCTCATCGCGCTGGTGTCGATCATCTTCGGCCAGATGCTGCAGGTCCAGGCGGAGTCGTGGAGCTGGCGCTGCTCATCGGCATCGTGGTCGTGGCCAACGCCGCTCTCAGCACGTGGCTGGAGCGCTACGGCTTCGGGCCCGGACCGGCGCTTCCGCCAGTTCATCGTCACGGGGCTGCTCAACGTCGGCATCGTGGCGGTGATGCTGCTGTTCGACCTGCTGGGTGACTCGACCGATCCGGGCCGGCTCACCTTCTTCGTCCTGCTCGTCACCCTGCTGGTGACGCTCTACGACCGCTATCGGCCGGAGTACCTGGCGCGCTTCGACCGGAGCGACAGCGCACCGACCGTGGGCGCCTAGGAGCAGTCCGGCAGCGGCCACGCCGCCGCCGATCGACCACGCCGCCGCCGGGCTGGCTCAGCCGGCGGAGGTGTCGCCCTCCGACGACCGCTGCGCGCGTGCCGCGTCCGCCAGGCGTTCGACCATGGCCTGCGCCAGCCGCCAGGCGCGGTCGGCGTCCGCCGGCGGGCGCACGCGCACCTGGTTGGAGGCGTAGCGGATACGGCCCTGCAGCGCGCGCAGCGGATCGTCCACGGCCCGCGGCGCCAGGGCGCGCATGGTGTCGGCACGTGACCAGTCGGGCCCGAAGCGCAGCACCAGCTGGCCCTCCTCGCGTGCCACCTGCGTGAGCCCGGCCTCCTCCGCCCGGTAGCGCAACTGCGAGACCTCCAGCAGGCGCTCGCACCGGCGGCGGCAGCGCGCCGTAGCGGTCGAGCAGCTCGGCGCGGATCTCGTCCAGGCCGTCGTCGCTGACCACGCGCCCCAGCCGCCGGTACAGCTCCAGCTTCTGCGGCTCCTCGGGCACGTAGTCGTCGGGCAGGTAGGCTTCGACGGGCAGGTCGATCTTGGCCTGCGTGCGGGCGCTGCGCGCCTCGCGGCCCTCGAGGACGGCCTTCTCGTCCTCCACCGCCTCGGCCAGCATGCGCGTGTAGAGGTCGAAGCCGACGGCGGCCATGTGACCGTGCTGCTCGGCACCGAGGATGTTGCCGGCGCCGCGGATCTCCAGGTCCGAGAGCGCGATCTGGAAGCCGGCCCCCAGCTCGGAGGCGTTGAAGATGGCCGCCAGGCGCTTGCGCGCGATGTCGGACAGGGCCGCCTTGCGCCGGTACAGCAGGTAGGCGTAGGCGCGGCGCGACGAGCGCCCGACGCGGCCGCGCAGCTGGTAGAGCTGGGCCAGGCCGAGCGCGTCGGCGCGGTCGATGACGATGGTGTTGGCGTTGGGGATGTCCAGACCCGATTCGATGATGGTGGTGCAGACCAGGACGTCGTACTCCCCGGCCGCGAAGGCGAGCATGACCTTCTCCAGGGCACCCTCGGGCATCTGGCCGTGACCGACGGCGATGCGGGCGCTGGGCAGCAGCCGCCGCAGCTGCTCGGCCTGGGCCTCGATGGTCTCGACGCGGTTGTGCACGTAGAAGACCTGGCCGCCGCGGTCGAGCTCGCGCAGGATGGCATCGCGTACGAGGCCGGCGGAGGCCTCGGCCACCCGCGTCTGGATGGGCAGCCGATCCTCCGGCGGCGTCTCGATGACGCTCATGTCGCGCACGCCCACGAGCGCCAGGTTGAGCGTCCGCGGGATGGGCGTGGCCGAGAGGGTCAGCACGTGCACCTCGGTCTTGAGCTGCTTGAGGCGCTCCTTGTGGGTGACGCCGAAGCGCTGCTCCTCGTCGACCACGACGAGCCCGAGGTCCCTGAAGCGGACGTCCCTGCTCAGCAGCCGATGGGTGCCGATGACGACGTCCACGGTGCCGGCCGCCAGCCCGGCCAGCGTGTCCTGCTGCTCGCGCCGGGGCACGAACCGGCTGAGCGAGCGGACCGTGATGGGGTAGGCCGCGAAGCGCTGGCTGAAGGTGACGAGGTGCTGCGCGGCGAGCACCGTGGTGGGCACCAGCACCGCCACCTGGGTGCCGGCCTGGATGGCCTTGAAGGCCGCCCGCAGCGCGACCTCGGTCTTGCCGTAGCCGACGTCGCCGACGACGAGCCGGTCCATGGGCGTGTCGCGCTCGAGGTCGGCCTTGACGTCGATGGCGGCGCGCAGCTGGTCGGGCGTCTCCTCGTAGGGGAAGGCCGCCTCCATCTCCGCCTGCCACGGCGTGTCCTCGCCGAAGGTGCGACCGTGCGCCTTGGCCCGGTCGGCGTAGAGTCGCAGCAGGTCGCGCGCAAGGTCGCCGACGGCCTTCTTGACGCGCGTGCGGGCGCGCTGCCACTCCCCACCGCCGAGCTTGCTCAGCTGCGGGTGGTCGCCACCCGCATAGCGCGAGACGCGCTCGATCTGCTCGACCGGCACCCAGATGCGGCCGGCCTCGGCGAAGTGCAGCTCGAGGAAGTCGCGCTCCTCGGTGTCCCGGCCGCCGGCGGCACGGCGCACGAGGCCCTGGTAGCGGGCCACGCCGTGATCGACGTGGACGACGATGTCGCCCGGCTCCAGGCGCTCCAGCAGGTCGCGCGGCACCACCCGACGCATGGCCCTCGGGCGCCGCACGCGGACGGTGCCGAACAGCTCACGGTCGGTGACCAGGACGAGCCCGTCAGGACCGCCGGCGAAGCCGCCGTTGAGGCTGCGATCGATGAGCGCGAGGCCTCCCGGCGGGACCGCCTCGTGAAGCACCTGCAAGGGGGCCACGCCCATGCCGGCGTCCTCGAGGATCTCGGCCAGGCGCGCCGACTGGTCGGACGCCAGCACGACCCGGGCCGACTCGTCACGCCAGCGCCGAACGGTCGCCGCCAGGTCGCCGATGGCTGCCGGCGGCAGGCCCGGCTCGTGCCAGCCGAAGGGGTTGCCGCCGGGCGGCGCGGCGTCCGCTTCTGGCTCCCAGGTCAGCGCCAGGCTTGCGGCCTGCCCCAGGGCGTCTCGTCCACTCGCGCGCCGTCGGATAGGCCGAGGCCCAGCGCGGGGGGAGCTCCCCGGATCGCTCCAGCTCGCCGCGCCGGTCCTCCGCCTGTGATTGCAGGAACTCGGCCACCGCGCTCACGTCGTCTGGCTCGTCGATGAGCCAGATGGCCGTCCCCAGGTGGTCGATGGCGGTGTGCGGCGCGAGGTAGCCACCCCACAGCTCGGCGGCATCACCCAGCGAGCCCGTGCCGAAGCGCTCGAGGTCCGCCTGCAGGCCCTCTGGCAGGCGGGCCACCGAGCGAGCCATGCGCTCGACCAGCAGGTCGCGCACGTCCGGCCCCAGGAGGAACTCGGACGCCGGCAGCAGGATGGCCGCATCGATCGGGCCCGGCCGCGCTGGTCGGCCGGATCGAAGGCCCGCATCGAATCGATCTCGTCGCCGAACCACTCCACGCGCACCGGCATCGGCTGACCGGCTGGAAAGACATCGACGATGCCGCCGCGACGGGCGAACTCGCCGCGACCGCCGACCTCGGGCACGTGCTCGTAGCCCAGCGTGACGAGCGCCTGGCAACGCGCATCGGGACCCCGGCGCAGGCCGCGCTGCAGGGTCAGGGGCGCGGTCGGGAGGTCGTCGGGAGCGAGCGTGCGCTGGAAGAGTGCCTGCACGCTGGTGACCAGGATTCGGGCCGGGCTGCCCTCGCGGCGCCAGGCTGCCAGTGCCGCGACCCGCGCCGCCGACTCGTCGCGCACCAGCTCCGAGCGCTCATAGGCCAGCGCGGTGCGCGGCTCCAGGGTGACGACGTGCTCGCTGCCACCCAGCCAGGCGGCCAGCTCCTCCGCCACGCGGTCGGCGATCTCGGCATCGCGGGCGATCCACACGAGGCGCTCCGCCGAGGCCTGCGCCAGCGCGGCCGCGAGGTAGGTCTTGGCGCCGTGCGGGATGGCCGCATAGGTGACGTGCCGCAGGTCGCTCCCCGCCCTGCCGCCGGCAGCGAGGTGATAGCGCTCCACGAGCGACTCCAGCTCGCCGGTTCGGGCCAGCAGCTGCGGCAGTGGCGAGAGGTCGGGGATGCGGTGACGTGGCGTCGTCGGTGTGCTCGCGCCGCCATCGCGGCGGCGAGTGCGGCTGCGCCGGAAGGCGTCGCTCACCGCGGGCCGTCCTCCTCCCGCCCGGCAAGGATGTCGGGCAGCAGCCGGCGCCAGCCGGTACGGGTCCGGACGACACCGTCGGGATCCGGCCCCGGCCGCTCCGTCGGACGCCGTCGCCACCTGTCCCGTGCCCCTCCTGGGCCGCCACGGCGCCCAGGTCCGGCGTCCAGCCGTTCCAGCGGTTCGCCACCATGTCGGGACCCTCCAGGGCCCACAGCTCGACCGCGTCTGCGGCTGCGTCCAGGATGAGGTCGAGATGACGCTGCTCGGCGTGCTCGAAGTCACCCAGGACGTGCTGCACGGCGGCACCCTGCGGTGCCCCGATGCCGACGCGCAGGCGGGCGAACGACTCGGTCCCCATCTCGGCGATGATCGAGCGCAGCCCGTTGTGGCCGCCGGCGCTGCCGCGCGCCTTCATGCGCAGCTTGCCGAAGGGCAGGGCCATGTCGTCGACCACGACGAGGACGTCCGGCAGCGGGGCACGTTCGCGGGCCAGGACCTTGCGCACGGCCTCGCCGGACGCGTTCATGTACGTCATCGGCTTCACCAGGATGAGCTCATCGTCACCGAGCCGGCCACGCGCCGTGGCGGCCGCGTCACGCGACCTGACGCGGCCGGATGCGCCGACACGATCGGCCAGGCGATCCAGCACCATCCAGCCGATGTTGTGGCGGGTCTTCTCGTAGCGCGAGCCGGGATTGCCCAGGCCCACCACGATCTTCTTCACGACGTCCTCTTCGACATCCGGGCATGCTGACGGACCGCCACCCGTGGTCGTACGGGCGCGGTCGTCGTGCGATGGTACCCGGCCGTCGCTCAGCGAGTGCCGGCGTTCGGCTCCAGGTCGCCGCGGGTGCGGCAGCAGCCGCATCCGAGCGGCGGGCGTCGGCCGCCAGCGCCAGCACGATGCGGTAGACGAAGAGGAAGACCACCACGACCGTCATGCCCAGGTAGCCCAGGAAGACCCAGTCCGCAGGGGTGTCGGAGCCGGCCATCAGGCCGTGCACCGTGGCACCGAAGAAGGCGACGAACGAGAGGTAGTGGAGCCGGCGCCACGTGCGCTGGCCGATGCGCTTGCGCACGTAGAAGCTCAGCAGCACCACGATGGTGAGCCCCAGCGTGACCTGGCCGATGCCCACCCAGATGGGCCGATACGGCCCGCTGAACGGGACGATCACCTCCAGCGGGCTGTAGGGCACGCTGCGATCGAGCATCAGCACGGCCGCGTGCACGAGGGCCAGCGCGAGCGCGATCGACGAGAGGTCCTGGTGAAGCGTGAACGACACCGCGCGATGAGCGATGCGATCGAGGATCTTGGTCGACAGCAGCAGGCCGTAGACCACCGAGCCGGTCAGCGCCAGGTAGGCGAGCAGGGCCGAGATGCGCGTCACGTACCAGGGCAGCCGTTCGTACTCGTCGCGCAGCCAGCGCGAGACCGAGTCGACGGCAGCGCCGCCGGTGCCCAGCACGATGATGGCCACGATGCCGAGGAAGAGCCCCCAGCGCAGCCAGCGCGTGCGCGGATGCAGGCCGACGTACATCAGGCCAGCCACGCCTCGGCGCCCGCGGGCATGACGAGTTGCCCGTCGTTCAGCAGCAGGACCGCGGCGTGCGTCTCACGACCGCTGTAGCGTACGCAGCCCGGCGTCGCTGCCGGCGATGACCACGGACTTCGCCAGCGCCTCGGCCGTCAGCGCATCCGCTGCCACGACCGTCGCCTGCGACGACGTCTGTCTGGGCCGGCCGGCCCGTCCGCGGGTCGATGAGATGATGTGCCCAGCCGGCACCCACGTGCCAGCGGTGGACGGAGGTGCCGGAGGTGGCGATGCCGTAGGTTCCCGCACCCAGCCCCGCGGGCCGCGCCAGCATCGCGAGGTCGCTGGTGCTGCGACGGGGATCTTCGATGGCCACGCCCCAGTCGGAGTGCTCGGCGGTGCGCACCGCGACGTCACCGTCGGCATCGACCATGGCCTGCGGGTAGTCGACGGAGCAGCCCCAGCGCCCGGTCGGCGATCCAGCCCTTGCCCACACCGTCGAGATCGAAGGCCACGTGACCTCGCCGGCTCACCTGCCAGCCTCGGCGGGCCGCGAGCCAACGCCCAGGTCCCTTCGTCGAGCGCCTGCCTCGAGGCCCTGCTCGGCGGCGAGCCTGGCCGCCAGCAAGGTCACGTCGACCAGTCCACCGGTCGCCAGCGAGAGGCCCTGGGCGCGCGCCAGGAGCGCACCCAGTGACGGGCCGATGCTGCTCCTCGCAGCCGTCGGTTCACGGTTGAGGCTGGCCAGCTCGGAGGAGGGGTCGAAGCGCGTGATGCGCGCGGCCCAGCGACTCGATGCGGGCCGCCACCATCGCAAGGTCCGCCTCCGCCTGCCGCTCGCCGCCCGCGGCGGTGGCGACACGCAAGCCCGACCCAGCCGCCCATCGCCCTGAACCGCAGTGAGCGCTCCGGCAAGGCAGGCGCGACCGGGGCCGCGGTCGGCGGCGCGGTCGCGACGCCCATCACGAGGCTCATCCGGATTGCTTCGTGCGCGTCACGCTCCGCACCTTCTGCGGCTGCGCTGGCGACGTGACCCGGCGAACGACCACACGCGGCGTCGGCGCCGCCTCCCGGATGACTCGGGCGCCCTTGGGGGCCTTCTGGCCTGGCTTGAGTCGGACGTACCGCACCGGCCGTTCCCCCTTGGCGGGGCTGGCCGTCTTCTCGTCCTGGGGTGCGCTGGCGACCGGGTCGTCGGCTGCCACCGGAAACCGCACCAGTCCGGCACCGATGACCGTGAGCGCGGCGATCGCCGCCGCGCCCAGCGCCCAGCGTACCGGCTGTGCCGAAGGCCGGCCGCGTGCGGCGCGGGTGTTGCTCGGGCGTGGCCGCTGCGCCGCTGTGTCCGCTTGCGAAGGTGTGGGCATCAGTCGTCGTCGTCCTCGCGCTCGCGCCGCTCCCCGGCTCGCTCGGCGGCCTCCTTGCGGCGCTCTGCGCGCTGCCTCGCGTTCATCCTCGCGGCGCTCTCGCGCTCCTCGGCCTCGTGCTCGCGCTGCTCTGAGCGGACCGTCGTCGTGCGCGACGAGGTGGAGCCGGAACGGGAAGCTTGCGCCCGCTGCTCGAGCACGACGGTCTTCGGGGTGGGGGCAGGCTTCACATAGACCACCTCGGGCTCGAGCGACGTGCGCGGCTTCCAGATCCGAGGCGGGCTGCTCCAGGCTGGCGGCGGCTGGCTGGCCCGCCGGGACGGGTGCGAAGCCGGCGGCGACGAGGCCGACGGCCAGGACGATGGTGGCCGCGACTGCTGCGGCGGCGAGTGCGAGACGCTGGGGCATCGTGGGTACTCCGTTGCTGGTGGCGTTGCCCACGAGTCTCGCCGCTGACACTTGGCCGGCCATGTCTGCCAGATGTGAGTTCTCAAAGGATCCGCCGTTCCCGTTGCGCGTGAGGGTCGCGGGAGCGAGGATGGGCGGGTGAGAGTGCTGATCGTCGAAGATGAAGAGAAGATCGCCCAGGCCATCGATCGCGTCCTGACCGCGGAGCGCTACGCGACCGACGTGGCGGCCGATGGTGTCGCGGCGCTGGCCTTGGCAGGCGGGCAGGACTACGACGTCATCCTGCTCGATCGCATGCTGCCCGACCTCGACGGCGTGGAGGTGCTGCGGCTGCTGCGCTCGCGCGGCGTCCAGACACCGGTGCTGATGCTGACGGCCCTCGGGAGCCTCGATCATCGCGTCGAGGGGCTCGACAGCGGAGCTGACGACTACCTCGCCAAGCCCTTCGCCTTCAACGAGCTGCTGGCCCGCATCCGGGCCCTGGCGCGGCGCAGCCCCGCCATGACCACGGAGACCCTGACCGCGGGCGACATCGTGCTCGACCCGACGCGCATCCGTGTCAGCGTCGGCAGCCAGAGCCAGGACCTTTCCGCGCGCGAGTTCGCCCTGCTCACGTTCCTCGCACGACACGCCGGGGAGGTCGTCACCAGGCAGCAGATCCTCGATGCGGTCTGGGGCGCCGAGCCTGACGTCTACAGCAACGTGGTCGACCTCTACGTGCACTACCTGCGGCGAAAGCTCGAGGCGCTGGGTCGCCGTGACGTGCTGCGGACCGTGCGCGGCGTGGGCTACTCGCTGCGGACCGAGGAGGACGCGTGAGCCGGCTGCGGCCGCCACGCGATCCGGCGGCGGCGCTGCTGTGGCGCGCGCGCATTCGCCTCGCCAGCGTGACGATGCTGACGGTGACGGCGCTCGTCCTGCTGGTGGGCATCACGACCGCGGCGACGGCGACGGCGCTGATGCGGGAATCGATCGATCGCGCGCTGAACGCCGCGGCGGAGGATCCGCTCACGCTGCACGAGCTGTTCGAGAACGAGGAGCCGTATGAGTACAGCGGCCCACTGGCCGAGGCTGACACGTTCGTCATGCTCGTCGACGCCGACGGCTACGTCTACGGCAACACCACCGACGCGGTGCTCGCAGGCCTGCCAGACATGGACGCCGTCGCCGCTGCGGCCGCTGGCGAGGATCGACGCTCGGGCCGCTACGGGGACACCCACCTGCGCCTCCTCACCAGGCCGCTGCGCGATGTGGACGTGGAGGAGCTGGACCTCGAGGACCTCGAGGACCTCGACGAGGATGACCGCCGTGAGACGACCACGCTCTTCCTGCAGGCGGGGCACGACCTCTCGCTGCAGCGCCAGCTCGAGCAGCAGCTGCTCGTCGCCATCGGCCTGATCGGCCTCATCGGCCTCATCGGCGCGCTGGCGGTGACGCTGCTCGTCACCCGGCGCGCCCTGGTGCCCATCCGCGAGGCGTTCGACACTGAGCGGCGCTTCGTGGCGGCGGCCTCTCACGAGCTGCGGACGCCGGTCGCCATCATCCGCGCCTCGGCCGAGATCCTGCAACGGGAGGGCCTCGTGGGGCAAGGCGGCGAGCCGCTGGTCGACGACATCGTTGGTGAGTCGGACCGCATGGGCCGCCTCGTGGGCGACCTGATGGCCCTGGCATCAGCCCAGACGGGTGCCATCGCCATGGAGCTCGCGCCGCTGCGGATCGGCGACCACTTCGAGGACATCGCCCGACGCTCGGCGTCCATCGCCGAAGCTCAGGGCCTGCGGCTGACGGCGTCCACCAGGGGCCCCGTCGGTGATGCCTGGGTCCGTGCCGATCGGGACCGGCTGGACCAGCTGCTGCTCATCCTCGTGGACAACGCGCTGCGCCACTCCCCCGCCGGCGGCAGCATCCACCTCGAGCTCGCGGTCGACGCGCCCATGCGACAGGCCAGCATCTCGGTGACCGATGCCGGCCCGGGCGTGCCCCCCGAGGAGATGGAGCGGATCTTCGAACCGTTCGAGCGCAGCGCCGGCGCCCGTCGCTCGGGTAGCGGTGCAGGGCTGGGGCTAGCCATCGCACGACAGCTGGCGCAACGCCAGGACGCTGACCTGGGGGTCATGAACCAGCCCGGCGCGGGGGCGACCTTCGTGCTCAGGATGCGCCTGATCGCGCCACAGGACGACGAGCTGCGCTAGCGCCAGCGATGCCGGCACACTCATCGGTGCCGGCGGCATGGGCGTGACCGACCTCCGCAGCGGCCGTGCGGTCGAGGGCCATTCGCCCCTTGCCGCGGCGCCGTTCGCGAGGGAAGGTGGCAGTGCCACGGGAGGTGCTGCATGGAATGGTTCACCTACCTGCTCGCGTTCGCCGGCATCGTCATCGGTATCGTGCTGGGCTTCGTCGTGTCCGGGCTCTGGATGATCGCCGTCCCTCGCTGGCGACGTCGCGACCACCGACGCTGACGAGAGCTCGGCACGCCGCGTCGGCGAGCGCGGGTAGGGGTTCCTTCGGCTCTTGCCGCGCATACCTGTCGCTGCCAGCGTGAGGGTGGAGGTGCCGCGGTGCAGATCACCCTCGTGAAGCCCACGCTGGGCCGCTGTCGGGACGGTCCCTTCATCGACGAGGGGCGGATGGAGCCGCTCAACCTGGGCGTGCTGGCGGGGCTGACGCCCCCAGGGGTCGACATCCGCCTCTGGGACGATCGCGTCGACAGCATCGACTACGACGAGCCCACCGACCTGGTGGCCATCACCGTGGAGGCCTTCACCGCTCGCCGCGCCTACGAGATCGCCGACGAGTACCGCCAGCGAGGGGTGCCGGTCATCGCTGGTGGCATCCACGCCACTGCCCTCCCCCACGAGGTCGCGGAGCACGTGGACGCGGTCTTCACCGGCGATGCGGAGACGCGCTGGGCGGAGGTCGTGGCGGACGCGCACGACGGACGCCTGCAGCCTCGCTACGACGCGCCCATCGGCAGACCGCAACCGGGGACGCAGGCGCGCCGAGATATCTATGCCGACAAGGGCTACCTGCCGGTCTCGTTGCTGCAGTTCGGTCGGGGGTGTCCGTTCCGCTGCGAGTACTGCGCTGTCGGCGCCTACTTCGAGCACCGACATCACGTCCGTGCGGTCGACGAGGTCGTGGCCGAGATCCGCGCTCAGCCACGGCGTGACCTCTTCTTCGTCGACGACAACCTCATCGCCGACCACGCAGCCGCCAAGGCCTTGTTCCGGGCGCTCATCCCGCTCGACGTGCGCTGGGTCTCACAGGCAAGCATCGACCAGGTACGCGATCCGGAGCTGATGCGCCTGATGGTCGAGAGCGGCTGCCTGGGCAACGTCATCGGCTTCGAATCCCTCGACCCGGACAACCTGCGCCAGATGCACAAGGGCACCAACCTGACCGGCTTCGACCGCTACGCCTCGGCCGTCGCGGTGCTGCGTGACCACCATCTCCAGACGTGGGCCGCCTTCCTGCTCGGCTACGACCACGACACGCCCGAGTCGATGCTGGCGCAGTGCGAGTGGGCCATCGAGCAGCACTTCACCTTCGCTGCCTGGAACGTGCTGATGCCCTACCCCGGGACGCCGCTGTACGCGCGCCTGCACGAGGAGGGCCGGCTGCTGTACGACGGGCGCTGGTGGCTGCACCCGGACTATCGCTTCAACAGCGCGGCCTTCCGGCCTGTCCGCATGACCGCCGATGAGCTGACCGAGACCGCCTGGCGCTGCCGACGGCGATGGAACAGCCTCGGCTCGATCGTCGGACGCGCCATCGACCGCAGCACCAACATGCACTCGCCGACGCGGTTCGCGCTCTACTGCATCTACAACCCGCTCTTCCGCCGCGAGTCGCTCAAGCGCCAGGGCCTGCTGCTGGGGCTGCGATGAGCGATCGGCCCGAGTTCCGCTTCCAGTCGGCAACGCGTTCCGACGAACCCGAGATCCGGGCGCTGGTGGGCGGGATGGCCATGCCCGGCAGCGTGCACGTGCGCTTCGAGCGCGAGCCCGACTACTTCCTGGGCACGACCATCCAGGGCGACCCGTGTGACGTGCTCATCGCGCGCCACGAGCCCGACGGCGAGCTGGCTGCGGTGATGGTCCGCGCGGACCGGCGGGTGTACCTCGACGGCGCACCCGAGCGCGTCGCCTACATCGGCCAGATCCGCATCGCTCCCCGCTTCCGCGGGCGCTGGCTCACGGCCCGGGCCGTCGCCGAGCTGGCGGCGCTGCGGGAGGACTCGCTGCCGTACGTCGGCGTGATCGCCAGCGACAACCCGGTCGCGCTGGGAACCATCGCCGGGCGTCGCGCGCCGGGATCGCCCAGGATCGCCCACATCGCCAGACTGCGCTCGCTGGCATTCGTCCTGCACCGGCACATGAAGCAGCCCGCCGCGACGATGCCCGTGCAGCCGGCCCACGATGCCGACGTCGACGAGGTCGTCGCCTTCCTGCGCCGGGAGGGGCCCAGGCGCCAGCTCTTCCCGGTGCTCGAAGCCGAGCAGCTGCGCGACGGACGCACGTATCGCGGTCTGCGGGTCGAGGACCTGCAGCTCGTACGGCGTGACGGCGCGCTGGCAGGCGTCCTGGGGTCGTGGGACCAGAGCGCCTACAAGCAGGAGATCGTGGCCGGCTACTCGCCGCGGCTGCGTGCGCTGCGCCCGGCCTACGACCTGCTGGCGAGGTTGCTCGGCGCTCGGCCGCTGCCGCGCGCGGGCGCCGCGATCCGCACGTCGTTCGGTTGCCTGCGCTGCGTGGCCGATGACGACCCCGACGTGCTCGAGGCGCTCCTGCGGGCCGCCCGACTCCATGCCCTGCGACAGCACCAGGCGTTCCTCATGCTCGGCTTCGACGAACGCGACCCGCAGCTGCGAGGACTGGCTCGCAGCTGGCACGTGGAGCTACCGCAGCGAGGTCTTCCTGGGCTCCTTCGGGGTCGCGGACGTGGGGTCACGGCTCGATGGGCGCCCGGTCTACGTGGAGATCGGCACGCTATGACGACGGGCCCGACGACTCCGGCCCTGACGCCGTGGCGTGCCACCTTCCTGATGGTCGGCGCCGGGGTGGGCGCGGGCATCATGGCCGTGCCCATCCTCGCCGAGCGCGTCGGCCTGGCGTGGCTGGCGGTCGTGCTGATCGTGGCCTACGCCGCGGCCGCGTTCATCCACCTCATGCTGGTCGAGATCGTCCTGCGCACCGGGGAGCCGCTGCAGATCGTCGAGCTGATGCAGCGCTGGGTCCTCGGTGGTCGTATCGGCGGCTGGCTGCTGTGGCTCGTGTTCGCCCTGCTCACGCTGGCGTTCGTCGCCGCGCTCGCGGCCTACGTCGCGGCGGAGAGTGAGATCGTCAGCGACGCGACCGGTCTGCCGCCCGCGGCAGCACACCTGGTCGTCTACCTGGTCTCGGCTGGCGTGGTCTTCTTCGGCCTGCGGGTGGTCGGCATCTTCGAGACGATCGGCTCGCTGGCGCTTGTCGCCTGCGTCGGGGTGCTCGCGCTGGGCGCCATCGGTGTGCCCTTCGAGCTGCCGCTCGCCGACGCCGGCCCAGCCACCGACGTGCTCGCCCTGTTCGGCATCGTGATGTACGGCTACTACGCCTTCTTCTCCGTGCCGCAGGTCGTCAAGGGCCTGGCGCCCGACGGCAGGGCGGCAGCTCGAGCGGTGGCCGCTGGACTCGTCCTGAACGGCCTGCTCATCGCGATCGTCGCGGTCATCGCGCTGGGCATCTCCGACGAGGTCACCGAGGTCGCCATCGTCGGCATCTCGGAGCGCCTTGGCGACTGGGCCGGCGGGGTCGGCTCGGTCTTCGTCCTTGCCGCGCTGCTGACCACCTACTGGGCCGTGTCGCTGGCGCTGGCAGACATCGTCGCCGAACGCACGGGGCTGAGCTTCCGTCGCGGCTGGCTGGTGGCGACGCTGCCGTCGCTGCTGCTGCTCTACGTGGGCGCCATGGGCTTCCTCGACTGGCTGCAGCTGGCGGCCGGCCTGACGGCCATCGTCATCGCCGTGGTGACGCTGCCGATGTACGTGAACGCACGACGCCGTGGTCCGGTGCGCCAGCCCGACTGGAGCCTCGGCCGCTGGGGCAACCGGGTCACGCTGGGCCTGGCGCTGCTGGCGACGATCCTGATGGCCGCCGGCTCACTCCTCGCGGACTAGCGAGCCCTGTCCAGCAGCCGGCGCTCCAGCGCCCGCATCGCCGCTTCCTCCTCGGGCTCGGCATGGTCCCAGCCACAGAGGTGCAGCCCGCCGTGGACGATGAGCAGGCGCAGCTCGTCGGCCGGCTGCCAGCGCACGTCGCTCGTCTGGCCGCCGACGCCGTTGAGCGCCTGGTCGACGGCACGCTCCACCGAGACGATGATGTCACCCAGGTGCGGCGACGCTCCCGGCGGCAGCGGGAAGGCCTCGGCCGGGGTGCGTACCCGGGATCCTGCCCCGGATGCGGCGGGAAGGCCGAGGGCGGCAGCTGCGGGAACGAGAGCACATCGGTCGCGCCGGCCTTGCCCATGTGTGCCTCGTTGAGCGCAGCCAGCTCCGCGTCGTCGCTCAGGGTCACGCTCACCGTCGCCGTCTCCGGCGCACCCGCGGCGCCGACCGCAGCCGCCAGGACACGCTCGATCTCATCGACGGGCAGCAGCTCGGCGACGCCCGGCCTGATCACGACCTCGACGGTCAGCGCCACCGCAGCATCGGTCTCAGGCGCCCTTCTTCTCCACCGTTCGACGCGATTCGAGCTCCACGATCTTGTTGGTGGGGTAGGCGATGCGACGGTGGTACATCGCCAGCAGCTGCTCGATGAACGACTCACGGATGCGGTCGAGGTCACGCAGGGTCAGGTCGCACTCGTCGAACTGGCCGTCGATGAGGCGGTCGCTGATGATGCGCGAGACCATGGCGCGGATGGCCGGCTCCTCGTGGCTCGAGAGCGAGCGAACCGAGGCCTCCACGCTGTCGGCCAGCATGAGGATGGCGGCCTCACGTGTCTGAGGCTTGGGGCCGGCATGACGGAAGCGGCGCTGGTCGACCTTGTCGGCCGCCTCCGTGGCCCTGGCAGAACCCGGCGGTGCCCCCGATTCCTCGGCCGCGATCTGCCGCGCCTTGGCGTAGAAGTAGCCCATCAGAGCGGTGCCGTGGTGCTGCGGGATGAAGGGGATGAGGGCCTTGGGCAGCTTGTACTGGTAGGCGATGTCGATGCCGCGGGCGACGTGCCCGACGACCATCGCCGCCGATTCCTCGGGCGGCAGCTCGTCGTGGATGTTCTCGCCACCACCCTGGTTCTCGATGAACACGAGCGGGTCGTAGAGCTTGCCCACGTCGTGGTAGTAGGCCGCCACCCGCGTCACCAGGGCATCGGCGCCGATGGCCTCCGCCGCCTGCTCGGCGAGGTTGCCCACCATCAGCGAGTGGTGATAGGTGCCCGGCGCTTCCAGCAGCAACCGCCGCAGCAGGGGCTGGGTGGGGTTGGCCAGCTCCAGCAGCTGGTACGAGGTGGTGATGCCGAAGACCGAGCCCAGCAGGGCGAACGTGCCGGCCGCGGCGACCGAGGACCCGAAGGCCGCGACCACGGCCGCCGCGAACAGCTGCGCGGTGACCTCCATGTCGTCCGTGCCCACGATGATGCTGAAGGCCAGGACCACGGCCACGTTGGTCAACGCGATGGCGGCGCCGGCCTGGGCGAACTGGCTGAGCCGCTCGCCGCGACCGATGACGATGGTGCCCACGATGCCGCCCAGGAAGGTGTAGGCGGCCAGGTCCATCGATCCGGTCACCACGCCGGCCATGACCGCCACCATGGCCGTGACGACGCTGGCGATGCCCGAGTCGAGCAGCACGGCCAGCAGCAGCCCGACCGCTGCCGTGGGCACGAGGTATGGGACCACGCTGCGGTCCCCCGTGACCACGAAGAGCGCGGTCGCGGTCAGCAATGCCAGCGAGATGAGCAGGATGGCGTTGTTGCGGTGCCACAGCCGGGAGCGGAAGCGCCACATCCAGGCAAGGAGCGTGGTGACCACCACGATCGACAGCAGCAGCCAGCCGAAGACGGCGACGACATCGCCCATCTCGGCCATGGTGGTCAGGTCCTCGAAGGCGAGGACGAAGGTCAGCCCTGCCACGAGCAGGCTGGAGATCAGCCCGAGGCGGACCGCGTCACGCCTGGTGAACGCGAGGATCTGGCTCCCCCGACGTGCCAGCATGGCTGAACGCTACTCGCTCTGCGCGACCTTGGCCAGCTCCTCGTTGACCAGGCGGCTGACGAGCTTGCCGTCGGCGCGACCCTTGACCCGGGGCATGAGCTGGCTCATGACGCGACCCATGTCGCGCGCTGAGCTCGCACCGGAGGCTGCGATGGCCTCCGTCACGAGCGCCCGCACCTCATCCTCGCCCAGCTGCACCGGCAGGTAGGGGGCGAGCACATCGATCTCCGCCTGCTCCTTGTCGGCGAGGTCATCGCGACCTGCCGAGCGGTAGGCCGCGATCGACTCGCGCCGCTTCTTGACCTCGCGCGTGACGATCTCGAGAGCCTCGTCGTCGGAGAGCGGCTGGCGCTTCTCCTTGGCGGCGTTCTGGGCAGCCGCGATCGCCATGCGCAGGGTGTCACGTCGCTGCGTGTCGCCATCGCGCATGGCGCTCTTCATGTCAGCCTGGAGCTGTTCGGTAAGGCTCACGGCGAACCTCCGCTAGGGCAGGTGGAGGGCTCGTTTCCCTGAGGGTAGGCGCGCGGGCTTATTCGCCGCGTGCCGCCTTCTTCCGCTTCGCTTCCTTGCGCTTTCGCTTGACGCTGGGCTTCTCGAAATGCTCGCGCCGTCGTGCTTCGGCGAGGATGCCGCTCTGCTGGATCTTCTTGTTGAAGCGACGCAGCGCAGCCTCGAACGACTCGTTCTCACCGACTCTGACTTCAGCCAACTAGGAAATCACCTCCCGCTGGTCATCATCAGGCCGCACTCGACCGCCGGGACCAGGACCGACGGGGGAGCCACGCGCGTGAACCACGCGGCAAGGCCGGCCCGAAGTGTAGTCGGACGCGTGCGAAGCGGTCAAACGTCTGTGGATGCTCAGTGAATGTGTCAGTGCTGATCGCTCAGTGACTCCTTCAGTGCTGATCGCTCAGCGACTCCGTCAGTGCTGTGCGCTCAGTGACAGCCGGTCAGTGAGCCGCTCAGGCGTCTCGGTTCCCGCGCGGGCATCCCGAACATGGGCGCGGCCTCGTGACTCCACGCAAGAATGATGGAACCTTTCGTTCCTTCCTCTGCTCATGGTGGGCGAGTGGGCACCCGAGTGCCCAGGTCGTCACACACGAAAGGAAGGGTCCATGTCGAACGGGGGGATGAAGAAGGCTGCTGGCATCAGGGCGGCACTGGTCGTGGGGGCAGCGGCGGCGCTGCTGCTGAGCCCGACGGCGGTCGGTGCAGGCATGCAGGATCGTGATCGCGACCGAGACGGTCTGCCCAACCAGTACGAGCGCCTGCGCACGATGACGCGAGTGAACGTCGCCGACACCGACGGCGATGGCGTCCGTGACGGCAGGGAGGACCCCGACCGCGATAGGCTGACCAATCGCCAGGAGCTCAAGCTCCGCACCGACCCCCGCGATGCCGATTCGGACCACGACGGCATCCGAGATGGCTGGGAGGATCTCGACCACGACGGGCTCCCGAACTGGTACGAGCTGCGCATCCGGACACGCGCCCGCAACGCCGACTCGGACGGTGACGGCATCCGGGATGGCCGCGAGGACTTCGACGGCGATGGCCTGACGAACCGTGTCGAGTACCGCTTGGGGACACAGGCCCGCAACGCAGACAGCGACGGCGACGGCATCCGGGACGGCCGCGAGGACTTCGACGGCGATGGCCTGACGAACCGACAGGAGCTGCGCACACGAACCCAGCTGCGTGATCCCGATTCGGATGGCGACGGTATCCCCGATTGCGACGAGGATCCTGATGGCGATGGCCTGACCAACTGTCAGGAGCTGCGCCTGCGCCTGCGCGTGCGCGACGCCGACTCGGACAACGACGGCATCCGTGATGGACGCGAGGACGCCGACCACGACGGCCTGCGCGAACCGCGCCGAGTACCGCTACGGCTGCGATCCCCTGAACCCCGATTCCGATGGCGATGGCATCCGTGACGGCAAGGAGCACAGCTACGGCGATGGCAGCGGCGACGGGGAATGTGACGGCTCTGGTCCCGGCTGCGAAGCCGGCTGACGTCCCTCCGGAACCATCACCACCCATGGGCGCCCGGTCGGCCGAGCGAGCCTCGAGCCACCCTGGCTCGCGACTCGCTCGGCTGCGACCGTCGAGCGTCGTGAACACCAGGCCTGCCCCACGGCCGCTGGCCCTCGCCGTCATCCGCTACCGTTGGGTCGATGACTGGGGGGTCCCTGGAGCGGCAGCTCGTGGATGCCGTCCTCGCCGGAGACGACGAGGCGTTCCGCGTCCTCGTCGAGCGCGAATCGGCCAATGTCATCGGGCTCTGCCGGCGCATGCTCGGCGACCCCTACGAGGCTGAGGACGTGGCCCAGGAGGCCTTCCTGCGGGCGTATCGGTCGCTTCCGACCTACCGCGGCGACGGCCCCTTCGGAGCCTGGGTGTGGCGTATCGCCATGCGCCTCGCCGTGGCACGTCTCAAGCAGCGCCGACCGGAGCTGCAGGCGGATCCGTCCCGCGCTGCTGGTTGGCTCGTGGACCTCGATCGGGCTGCTGATCCGGTGAGCAGCCTCCTCGGCGCGGAGCAACGACACGAGGTCGCCGACGCCATCTCCACGCTGCCCGACGCCCAGCGCCAGGTCGTGTCGCTACGGTTCTTCGCCGACCGCTCACTGGAGCAGATCGCGTCCGAGACCGGCGCACCGGTCGGCACCGTCAAGTCCCGACTGCACCGCGGGCTTCTCAGCCTGCGGCGACGCCTCGGGTCGGCCCGATGAGCGATCGGCGAAGAGCCTCCCTCCCGCCGCCCGCGCCGTGGTCGCCCGATTTCGTCGATCGCGTCATGGCCGCGGTGGCACAGGAGCCGCGACCGTCGCCGTCGCGCGTGCTCCTGCGCTCGCTGGCGCGACTGCACTTCGGCGATGCCTGGGCGACCGTCGCCACCGCAGGCCATCTCGCCTTCGGGCGGAGTGGCGCCATCCCGGCGTTGCTGCGAGCCCAGTCGCTGCTGCTCGTGCTGGCCTTGGGCGTGACCCTCGGCGGCGGCGGGACGCTCGCCGCCGCCGGTGCCATCCGCGTCATCGAGGATCGCCTGCAGGCACCACGTGTCGAGCAGCCGGTCGTCGGCCCTGCGGTCATCCCCAGCCCGGCGCCTACGTTGGCCATCGACCCCGACGCTTCCCCATCGCCGCCACACGACCAGCTTCGAGACGAGGAGCCGGAGGTCGGAGTCGGCAGTGACTCGCCGGCAAGCCGCAGACGTGACCGCGAGCACGACGACCCGCCGCCCGAGACCGGCACTCGCAAGCGAGATCAGCAGCCCTCGGATGGACGCGCTCGGCCGCCCGACAGCCAGCTCGAGCCGTCACCAGGCTCCCCGAAGTCGGCCGAACAGTAGCGTCCGTGAGGAACGTGCCGATGACAGGGGCAGCGGTGCCGCCAGCGTGCGGCAGCGGCAGGAGACCGCGGCGTCACCCCAGCCAGCGGGCAAGCGGCGCAGCACGCCCGATGACTAGGGTCTCTGGTCCTTGAGCGGGATGGTGGGCACGACCGCGAGGAACTTGCCATCGCGATCGACGTACTTGCCCTCGGGACGGTCCCAGCGCAGGAAGTTGCGCTCCATCTCTGCCTCGTCCTGGAACGTGCCGGGGCTGTCGGATGGCCCCCAGATCGACGAGACGCGCGGATACCAGGGGTCGTAGATGTAGGCGCCGGACACCTTGGCGTTGCGGAACACCGCGGGGTCCGCATCGGCCCGGTAGCCGGTCATGACCCAGGTGTGGGCACCCTTCCAGGCGATGAGGATGACTGGTGCGCCGGTCTGGGAGAGCGCGATGGCGGTGTCTCGCAGGGCCAGCTTGCGACTGCCGTAGGCGCGCACCTCGTAGCCCTTGACACCGTTGGCGGCAAGCGCCTCGGCGATGGCGGCGGGACCCCAGTCTCCGTTGTGGCTGTCGCGCCAGCTCTCGAACCGGTCCACCGAGCTGGCGATGCGCTTCTGCTCGGGCACGGAGTTGCCCATCGCCCCGTGCATGGCAAGGACGATCTGGATGCCGGCCGGTGCACACCAGTCGTTGGTGTACTGGGAGGCGAACGTGCGCGCCGGATCAGCCTTCAGGCGCACGTCCACCGGCTTGCGCTTGGGACGCGGTGTCGCCGGCCCGGCGATGTCGCCGCCCGCCCCGGCGGTGTCACGCTCGGGCGGACCAGCCGCGGTGACCTCGACGATGGGCGCGATCTCGCGGTCGGGCGGCGGGTCGAGCGCCAGGCGCACGCGGTCTACGAGGTGGTCGAAGCGTGTGCCCATGCCCAGCGTGTCGGTCGCCAGCACGGCGGTGCCGGCAGCGGCCCACAGCATCACCGACACGACGAGGGCGACGAGCAGGGTACGGCGGCTGGAGCGGCGAGGATCGGTCATGTGCGCTTGCCGGCATGCTACCCGCCGACTCTGCGCCTGAACATGTGCTTTTCTCAACCACTTCTCGAGGCCTCGCGGCACGCCCGTTGGCGGCGGTGGCGCGCGTGCCGGTCCGGCTGCGCCTACCCTGCCCGCATGCGAGCGAGCCGGCCGGCACCTCGATGATCGCGCGGTGGCGTGAGCCGGCTGGCCGGCATCCTGCCCCGCGGTGTCATCCTCCTGTCGGCGCTGACGTTCGCCAGCTACGTGATGGGGCTCGTGCGGGACCGCACCTTCGCTCGCACCTTCGGCGCCGGCAGTGAGCTGGACGTCTACAACGCGGCCCTGGTGCTGCCGGAGCTCGTGCTCGACGTCCTCGTCATCGCCGGGCTCTCCTCGGCCTTCGTGCCCGTGTTCTCGCGGCTCAGGCACGAGGGCGACAGCACCCAGGTGTTCGCCCGGACCGTGCTGACCGCCTCGGTGCTGGTCATGCTCGTGACCGTCAGCATCCTCTTCGTCCTCGCCCCTCAGACCGTGAGCCTGGTGGCCCCGGGGTTCGATGCGGCCCAGCAGGCGGAGTACACCCAGCTCTTCCGCGTGATGTGCGTGACGGCGGTGATCTTCGCCGCCTCCTTCGCGCTGGGCGAGATGCTCGTGGTGCGCCAGCGCTTCCTGAGCTATGGGCTGGCACCGGTGCTGTACAACACCGGCATCGTCCTTGGCGCGGTGCTGCTGAGCCCCTCGATGGGCATCCTCGGCGCCGCCATCGGCACCGTCATCGGCGCGCTCATGCACCTGGGTGTGCGGGTGATCGAGATCGGGCGCACGGACTTCCGCTACCGGCCGGCGCTGGCGGTGCGCAGCCACGGCTTCCGGCGATACCTGCGACTCTCGATCCCCAAGGCCGTGGCCCAGCCCATCGAGCCGCTGACGTTCCTCTTCTTCACCTCGGTGGCCTCCACCTTCGCCGCCGGCAGCATCAGCGCGGTCAGCTTCGCGCGCAACTTCCAGAGCGTGCCGGTGGCCCTCATCGGCGTGGCCTTCGCGGTCACGGCCTTCCCGGTGATGTCGGCGGCCGCGGCCGACGGCGATCGCGCGCGCTTCACGCGCCTGGTGGCCACCAATCTGGCGACCATCACGGTGCTGACGCTGGGCGCGGCAGTCGGCCTGTGGCTGGTGGGCGGCTTCGCCGTGGAGCTGTTCCTCGGCGGTGAGGCCTTCGACGCGGAGGACGTGGAGCTGACCACGATGCTGCTCGGCGCCTTCGCGCTCTCGGTGCCGCTGGAGGCGATGACACACCTGCTGAGCCGGGCGCTCTACTCCACCAACAACACCATCCTGCCCGTGACCGCCTCGGTGGTGGGGCTGCTCGTCACGGTGCTGACCGTGAACCTGCTGCTCGACGACCACGGCGTGGTGGCCCTGCCGTTGGGGTTCGCCGCGGGCCTCGCGGCCAAGGTGCTCGTCTCCGCGGCAGCCCTGGTGTTCCGCCTGCGGACCGTGGGAACCGCGCCCGGAGTGGAGGCGCCGTAGCGACCGGCGTCAGCGCCTCGTGGCCAGGTCGACGACGTACGTCGTGGCCATGCCCGGCGGCACACAACCGAACGTCAGCACCACGGTGTCGTCGTTCGCCGTCAGCGTCGCCGGGCACATCGGGGTGGTGCCGGTCCAGCTGAGCGACTCGTCCCACGTCGCGCCGCCGTCGGTCGAGACCAGGATCCAGGGGTAGTAGAGGGTCTCGTCGAGGTCGGCCGTGGCCGGATCGAGCTCATCGCCGACGATGATGACCGTCGAGCCGGCAACAGCGATGGCGTCAGGTGACCGTTGGCCATGCTCGAAGACGCGGGTCCAGCTGCCGTCACGGGTCCCGCTCCAGATGGTCAGCCAGTTGCCCGGACCGGGGCCTCCATCGAACGACTCGCCCGCCAGCACGAAGCCGCGCGGTGTGCGCGCGACGACCGCCGGGCTCGTGTCGTCGTACGCGGAGGGTAGCGGCACGTCCTTGAGCCAGCGCAGGCCGTCCGCTGAGCGACCCAGGTCGCTGGTGAGCGATGCGAGGACCTCTCGCGACCCTGGCTGGATGAGGTAGCCGAAGCGCTCGCCCGCGCCGCCGCCCGCGCCGTTCAGACCGCTCGTGCGCCGCTTCGTCCAGGCGGCTCCATCGCGGCTGACCCAGGCGGACGTGTGGTGGTACGTGGAGCTGCGAGACCGATCCGGGGTCCGCGCCGCGACGAAGATGCCGGGGCGGGACCCACAGCAGGGCTCGTTGGTGTACGTCACGAGCATGACCAGCCGCCCGTCGAGCGACCAGGGCCCGTACGTCAGCTGGCGGTCATCCCGGTAGCGCGCTGGGGCATCGACGTGCAGCGCACCTGCGCGCCGCCACGAGAGACCGTCCGCTGAGCGCCATGTCGTGAAGGATGCAGACTGCCGATAGGCGGACCTCTCGTTCGCCGTGAGCACCAGGCCCGTGCGCAGCGGCAGCAGGTTCCCGGCTCGCTTGATGGCGAGCGGGATGGCGGCCCGCCGCCAGGTCCGTCCGTCGGCCGAGCTCCAGGCGGTGATGTTGCCGTCGTCGCTGGACTGGACCGAGGCGAACCCACGTGACCAGGCGGTGACCTGGACGTGCCGCCCGTCCAGCGCCGGGTGGACGTCGGCAAGCGGCTCCCAGGCGAGCCCGGAGGGCTGGGCGCCCGCCACCGGCTCGACAGGCTGCCATGCGGTGATGGCATCCAGCCGCCCGATGACCTTCCAGCCCACCATCGGCTCGGCCCCGGGATCAGGGTTCGCGACGCTGCGCAGCAGGTACGTGGCAGGCTCGCGGGTCGTGGTCACCCCGAGCCGGCCCGGCTGACCAGGCAGCAGGTCCTGGCGCCGAGGGACAAGCCACGTGGTGAAGCCCTCGTCACGGGCGCGCTCGATGGCATACGGCTGCACGGGCACGCCGAACTGGGCCACCGGAGCGGCAGCCTCGATGGCGGACATCTCGAACGGCTCGGCGGTGAGCAGGCCCCGCGGGCAGCTCACGAACGGTGACTGATACAGGGCTGCCTCGTCCGCGCCGTCTGTCTCCGACGGGCAGCCACCCGGCTCTCCGATGCGCGAGAGCCAGCCGCTGGCGGCGATGATGGAGCCTATGGGCAGGTCGTCGGCCAGCGCCATGGCGTCGGGGGTGAGGGGCACGGTGTGGCTCCCGGTCGGCATCGCCAGCGGCGCCATCAAGCGCAGGCCATTCCAGCTCGAAGCGAAGAGGAACGTGCCCTCCAGGGCAGCGTCACCGGAGGGGAGCCGCTCGAGGTCCTCGCGACGCACCTTGACCACGGGACCGGGCGCATCGACATCGGTGCGCTCGAGCTCCCCCAAGGCGCACGTCCTGCGCGTGTCATCAGCGCAGTTCGCCCCACGTGTCGGCTGGTCTCGCCGGATGGTCGTCTGCGCCGCGATGATGTCCGGACGGAAGTCCGGTGCCCGCGGCAGCGCCAGGACCGCCAGCAGCTCGGCCTGCTGCAGCGGACGTTCGGCGTTGGGGACCGCCACTGGCGGCGCAGCCATCGTCGGCGAGGCGGACGCCGGTGGGGCTGGTGCGGCCGCGACCGTGACCAGCACGAGCGCTGCCGCGGCCACGCCGCCGACGAGCGCGTTGGCGTTCACCATCGCGGCGCGACGCCATCGACCGGACCGTGACCTCGGCCCCTGCATACGAGGCAGCATGCTGCGACGCCTGCCCGGCGTCAAGCAGCGCGCAGGAGACGTGTCAACGGCCCTGCCCGCTCACGTCGCCAGCCAGTGGGGCCACGCGCGTCGGGGGCCGCCCGTCAGTTCCCTTCTGCCACCGCAGCCCACTACACTGCCGGCCATGGTCACGTTCCCCCACGCGTCCGACTTCGACTCGCTGGTCGAGATCCTCGACGATGCCGCGACGCGCTGGCCGGCCGGCCGCCACATGTACACCCTACGTCTCGACTCCGGCGTGGCCATGACCTGGTCGGCGCAGGAGATGCAGCGGCGCTCCCTGCACGCGGCCTGGCGGCTGCGAGCCACGGGGCTGCAGGCGGGCGACCGGTTGCTGACGTGGTCGCCATCGACACCGCACCTGCCTGCCGTCTACTGGGGCGCCATGCGCGCCGGCATCGTGGTGGTGCCCGTCGACCTGCGCATGAAGGCGGACGTGGTCGAGCGCATCGCCGCGGTGGCGGACACGCGCTGGCTGGCGGTGGACGACGGCTTCGACGCTCCGGACCCTGCGGAGGTCGGCCTGGACGGCATGGACATCCTGAGGCTGGAGGAGCTGACGGCGGAGCCGGCGGACGACTGGCCGCGCGACTGGGAGCAGCAGGTGCGATCGTGGCCGCAGCCTGACCGCAGCACGCTCTTCGAGGTCCACTTCACCTCCGGCACCACGGCGGCACCCAAGGGAGTGCTGCTGACACACGGCAACTTCCTCGAGTCGATGGGCATGTTCAGCAACCTGCTGGACGGTCGCCACCTGCGCGCCGTGTCGATCCTGCCCCTGTCGCACCTGCTGGAGCAGGTCTCGACGCTCTTCTTCGGCACGATGATGGGCGCGGAGGTGGTCTACGTGCGCTCGCGCAACCCGCGCGTCATCTTCGAGGCCATGCGCGAGCTGCCGGCCAGCGCCATGGTGATGACCCCGCAGGTGCTGGAGCTCTTCTGGGGCGGGATCATGCGCGAGGTCAGGGCCCAGGGTCGCGAACGGCTGGTCGAGCGGGCGCGGCGCATCGCGCGGCACCTGCCCTATCGCCTGCGCAGGGTCATCTTCCGCTCGCTCCACGCCCAGCTGGGGGGCTCGCTGGAGCTGGTCGTCTCGGCCGGCGCCTACCTGCCCCCGGAGCTGCAGGAGGCCTGGGAGGACATCGGCATCGTGGTGCTGCAGGGGTACGGTGCGACAGAGTGCGGCTTCGCCACGGCCAACGACGAGTGGCACCACCCCAAGGGCCTCGTCGGCCGGGTTCACGAGGGCACCGATGTGCGCATCGACCCCGACTCGGGCGAGATCCAGGTCAAGGGTCCCACCGTCTCTGCCGGCTACTGGCGTGACGAGGAGACCACGCGCGCGTCGCGCACGCCTGATGGCTGGTACAAGACCGGTGACACCGGCCACTTCACCGAGGCGGGAGATCTCAAGCTGTCCGGCCGGCTGCGCAACGTCATCGTGCTGCCCAACGGGCTCAACGTCTTTCCCGAGGACATCGAGGCGGCCCTCGCCGACCATGGCCTCAACCAGGCGGTCGTGGTGGAGACGGAGCCCGGGCGCATCGAGGCCGTCGTGCTGCCGCCTGGATCGGTGCCGATCCTGCGAGCCGAGCAACAGGCGGAGAACGATCGCGAGGTCGACGAGGGGCTGCGCGCCGACATCGAGGCCAGGGTCAGGGCCACCAACGCCGACCTCTCGACCCACCAGCGCATCGCCGGCTGGCGCCTGTGGCCGGAGCGCGACTTCCCGCGCACGCACACGCTGAAGATCCGTCGCAACGAGGTACGCGCGTGGGCCGGCGACGATGTCGCGCTGCAGGTTCGCGAAGCGGAGGAGGCAGCTGAGGACGCGGCAGCATAGCGGTCGACGTCGGGCGTGGAGCTGGTCCTACTTGTTGACCTCGATGGGCTCGCCGACCGCGGCGATGGCGTCGAAGACCGCTTCGGCGCGAGCGGGGTCGTCGGAGCGCCGGCTCGACCAGCTGGTGAAGATGACACTGTCGTCCAGCAGGCCGACGGAGAACTGCGTGTCGGCCGGGTAGTTGGTCTGCCCGAAGCCGGAGGCGAGGTAGTCAGCCAGCTCCTCGGCGCGCTGCCGAGCCGAGCCATCCGCGACCTCGTAGACCACGACGAAGCCGTCGTCGCTGTCCGCCAGGTCGGCACGCAGCACGACGCGCGGCACCTGCAGCAGCGACTCCGGCTCGGATGGGCGATAGGCGCCGGTAGCTGTGGCGAGACGGATGCCCGTCGACGGCCACGGCGGACTGCAGCTGGCTCACGGTGCCCGCCATCGCGGCGCTGAACGAGCGCAGCGGCGTGGGCAGCGGCACCTCGTCCGCCTGGACCGTGGGCCGGCCCGTGCTGGCGCAGCCGGCCAGCACCAGCAGCGCGGCCAGCACGGTCCCGACGAAGCCTCCCCAGCGGGTCACCCTGGCGGCCACGCCATACGCCGGCCGCCGATGAGGTGGACATGCAGGTGCGGCACCGACTGACCACCGTCGGCGCCGACGTTGGTGACGAGGCGGTAGCCCGACGCGGGCAGACCGGCAGCCGCGGCCAGCCGCGCGGCGACGTCGAACAGCTGCCCCAGCATGGGGGCGTCGTCCACGGTCAGGTCGGCAGCCGACTCGACGTGCCGCCGCGGCACGATCAGCTGATGCACCGGAGCCACCGGGTTGATGTCGTTGAAGGCCACGACGACCTCATCCTGGTGCACGGTGTCGGACGGGATCTCGCCCGCGATGATCTTGCAGAACAGACAGGTCTCGTCGGTCACTGGCGCGTCTCCTTCCCGTTCAGAACGTGGGCTTGCTCATCATGAGCCAGCCGATGACGCCGATGGCACCGGCCATGACATAGCTGATGTATCGCTGGCGTCGCGCCCGCACGCGCCAGCGCTCCTTCTCCTCCTCGGTCGCCGCCTCGCGCAGCCCGAGCAGCCGGCGCACTCCGGGCCGCTGGACGAAGAACGAGACGAGCAGGATGGTGGCGTAGATGGACAGCGCCAGCAGCAGCCACGGTTGCTGCAGGAAGGCAGCCCCCAGGATGAGCAGCATGCCGATGCCGGTGATGGCCACCCCGGCCCCGATGATGACGGTGCCATGGGCTTCCAGCCACACCAACCCACGCACGACACGGCCCGACTGTGCGCCCACGACCGGTTCGCCATCGGTGCCGCGGGTGCGCATGGTGAAGGGCAGCGCGAACGCCGGGACGAACAGCGAGATGGCCAGGATCACGTGCGTGGTGAGCAACAGCGGGAAGAGCTCGCCCGGGATCACGTCGCCGTGCGCTCCAGGTCCAGCGCCACCCAGTCGGTCTCCTGCTCGCGCCGCACGACACGCAGGCCGGCAGCCGCGAAGGCGCGCCGCACCTCGGGCTCACGATCGATGAAGATGCCCGACGCAAGCAGTCGGCCGCCGCTGCCGGCGGAGCCGTCCCCTGGCCGCACGGCGGTCGCGAGGTCCCCGGCCAGCTGCACCAGGAGGCTGGCCACGAGGTTGGCGAAGACGAGGTCGAAGGGCCCGGCAGCGGGCTGCACGCTGCCCTGGAGGGCTTCGATGGCCACGTCGTTGCGGGCGGCGTTCTGGCGCGTGGCCTCGATGGCGATGGGGTCGGTGTCGACGGCGCGGACGGTAGCAGCTCCCAGCAGGGCGGCGCCGATGGCCAGGATGCCCGAACCACATCCGACATCCAGCGTAGCCGCGCCGGCGACGAGGCCGTCGTCCGCCCAGCGCTCCAGCCCCAGCAGACACAGGCGCGTCGTCGGATGCAGGCCCGTTCCGAAGGCCATGCCGGGGTCGAGCGCGATGATGACGTCGTCCGGCTCTGGCTGGTAGTCGCGCCACGTGGGCTTGATGACGATCCGGCGCCCCAGGCGCATGACCGGGAAGTAGTCCTTCCAGGCGCTGGCCCAGTCCTCCTCGTGCACCTCGCGCACCTGCAGGTCGCCGATGGGCCGCAGGTCGAACGCGGTCAGGTGCCCCAGGCGTGCCCGGGCCGCTTCGATGGCCGCGTCGGCCGCCGTCCGGTCGATGGCCGGCAGGTAGGCCCGGATGGTCACCGGGGCACCCTCGATGGCGGACACCGCGAGGCCGTCCTGCTCAGCCACGAAGGGCTGCTCGACGGAGACCCCGCCCGCGGCGTCGCGCGAGAGGATCTCGCTGACGGCTTCCACGGCCTCGGGGTCAGCCACGACGGTCAGCTCCAGCCAGGTGCCGGCGGCGGAGGTGCCCTCGTCGATCTCCGTGGCGCGTGGACCCTCGTGCTGCATGCTCAGCTGATGGCGTCCTTGATGCGGTCGCCCAGCGAACGCTTCCCACGGCGGGTACGAGGGCCGTCGGCGAGCGTGGTCTCGCCGTCCGAGCTGGTCTCGCCCGACTCCACCGCCAGCTCCTCCAGCAGCTCCCGCTGTCGCTCGCTCAGGCGCGTCGGCACCTCGATGTCGATGAGCACGTGCATGTCGCCGCGCACTCCCGGCCGCCGCAGGTGCGGCACGCCCTTGCCACGGCGGCGGATCTCGGTCCCCGGCTGTGTCCCCGGCTTGATCTCCAGCAGCTCGTCACCGTCGGGCGTCAGGATGGGGATATCGGCACCCAGCGCTGCCTGGGTCATCGACAGCTTGAGCTCCTGGTAGAGCTCGGTGCCATCACGCTTCAGGACCGGGTGCTCCTCGACGTGGGTGACGACGTAGAGGTTGCCCGGCGTGCCGCCACGAGGAGCCGCCTCCCCTTCCCCGGTGAGGCGGATCTGGTGACCGTCATCGATGCCCGGCGGGACGGTGACGCGCAGGGTGCGCTTGCGTTCGGCGCGCCCGTCACCGTGGCAGCTGGGGCAGGGCTTGTCCACGACCTGGCCGGCTCCGCGGCAGCGTCCGCAGGGCGTGACGTTGACCATCTGGCCCAGCAACGTGTTGCGCACCTCGCGGATCTCGCCGCTGCCGTCGCAGCGCGGACAGGTCACCGGCTCGGAGCCCTCCTCCGCGCCGCTGCCGGCACACGTCTCACAGGTATCGAGCGAGGTGAAGCTGAGCTCCTTCTCCGTGCCGCTGATGGCCTCGTCGAACGTCAGCTGCAGGTCGTAGCGCAGGTCCGCTCCGGCAGGCCGGCGCGTCCGGCGGGTGCCGCCCCCGGCAGCGGCCCCGCCGAAGAAGGCATCGAAGATGTCACCGAAGCCCTGGAAGCCACCGAAGGGGCCGTAGCCCTCCGCGCCAGTACCGCCCACCCCGGCGCGCCCGAACATGTCGTACTGCTGCCGGCGACCCGGGTCGCTGAGGACCTGGTAGGCCTCGTTGATCTCCTTGAAGCGCGCGTCGGCGTCGGGGTCGACGTTGACGTCAGGGTGCCATTGCTGGGCCAGCTTCCGGAACGAGCGCTTGATCTCGTCGTCGCTGGCGCCGCGCTCAAGCCCCAGGATCTCGTAGTAGTCGCGGGTCGTGGCCATTCGAAAGCGGAGTATAGGGAAGGACCGCCCAAGAGCCCTGCCACCGCTGTCAAGGCCACGTATCCTCGGCTCTCCATGCAGCCCATGACGGTCTCGGCCGCAGCCGCCCGCCGCTTCCTCGTGCAGCGCCACCTGCTCGCCCCGGCGCGGGCACAGGCCGCCGGGCTCGACGGCGTCCGTGCCGTCTTCGCGCGTCTGGGTTCTGTGCAGTTCGATCCCCTCGCGGTCGCCGGACGCAACCACGACCTCGTGCTGCACGCCCGCGTCCGGGACTACGTTCCCGCCTGGACCAACGAGCTGCTGTACGAACGACGTGAACTCTTCGAGACGTACAACAAGATGCTCAGCCTGCTGCCCACCAGCGAGCTGCCCTGGCACCGCCAGAGCTGGGACCGGTTCCTGGCGCTACACCAGGACGAGGCCTTCGTGCGCCACCGCGAGGCCATGGAGCATGTGCTCGCGCGCCTCCGCGCGGAAGGTCCGCTGTCGAGCCGGGACTTCGAGCGCCGGGCCAAGGTGGACTGGTACTGGGGCCCCACCACAGAGGTCCGCGCCATCCTGGAGGCGCTCAGCGAGGCGGGCGTCATCAGCCTCGCTCGCCGGGAGGGGAGCCGCCGCTACTTCGACCTGACCGAGCGCCTGTTTCCGGCAGCACTGCTGGACGTCCGGCCCGACCCCGTGGAGCAGCGCCGCCACAAGCTGCTGTCGCGCTACCGCGCCCACGGCCTGCTCGGCGAAGGCGGCGGCTCGGAGCTGTGGTACGGCATCGGACCGGCGCGGCGCAAGCCAACGGACCCTCCGGGCACCATCACCCGTGCCGAGCTGCGCGCGGACCTCGTCGCGACGGGTGCCATCGCGCCTGTCGTCGTGGAGGGCATCCGCGGCACCCGCTACGTGCTTGGTGATGAGTTGCCCCAGCTTCGTCGCGCTATCGACGACGACGCTGCCGGCAGGCCCCAGGAAGACGCCAGCGCCGTCTTCCTGGCGCCGCTGGACCCACTCGCCTGGGACCGCGACCTGTTGCGCAGCCTCTTCGAGTTCGACTACGTCTGGGAGGTCTACGTGCCCCAGGCGAAGCGCCGCTGGGGCTACTACGTGCTGCCGCTGCTCTGGGGTGACCGGATGGTTGGCCGCATCGAGCCGCGCATCGACCGCGGCTCGGGCTCCATCCGCATCCTCGGGATCTGGTGGCAGGACGGCTTCGTGCCTCGTCGCGAGGCCGCGTTCGTGGCTGCCATGAAGGAGGCGCTCGCGGCGTATGCCCGTTTCGGCGGCGTCAGTCGCATCGACTGGGGTCAGCACGGCCTGGAGCAGCGCCTCTTCGGCGTGCGTCCGCGCACATCGGCCGCTACGAGACAGAGGACTTGACACGTACGTAGCAACTGGCGTATATTCCGTAGGTAGTACGTACGAAAGCTACGTATCGGAGGCTGCTCGTCGCGGCCCTTCCGACACTCAGACCGATTCCTCCTCCCAGGGTGACCGCCGCCAGGTCACCCAGACCGACCGATGGGCCCCAGACCAGTCCGTCGCGATGCAGGCGCCGTTCCGCGAGCGATCGCGAGCGGCGCCTCGGTCTGTCACTTGAGCAACAGGCCGCGCAGGCGACGGGCGGTGATGGCCACGCCGATGATGCCCATGACGCCGAGATAGGCGATGTCGAGCAGGACCGTTGGCCCCACGTCACCGGTCGAGAAGCTGCGCAGCATGTGGACGCCGCGGTACAGCGGAGTCAGCTCCACGATGGTCTCCAGCCAGTCGGGATAGACGGAGATGGGAAAGAACGTGCCGCTGAACAGGAACATCGGCATGGTCACCACCGTGACCACATCGAAGTCCTGCCACTTCCGCATCCAGGTGGTGGCGGCCATGCCCACCGATGCCGCCGCGAGGCCGATGAGCAGCGCGCCGGGGATCATCAGGATGCCCAGCGGTGACAGCACCAGGCCCAGCAGCAGCATGACGACCAGGAAGGCGATGGCGTAGAGCAGTCCGCGCGTCAACGCCCAGCTGACCTCCCCGATGGCGATGTCCGAGGGGCCCAGCGGTGTCGCCAGGATGGCGTCGAAGGTCTTGGCGTACTTGAGCTTGAAGAAGAGGTTGAACGTGGCCTCGAACAGCGCGCCGTTCATGGCCGCGGTGGCCATGAGCCCGGGCGCCACGAAGGCGGCGTACGGGATGTCGCCCACGTCCCCCACCAGCGTGCCCAGCCCGAAGCCGATGCCGAGCAGGTAGAAGATCGGCTCGAAGAAGCCGGTGACGATGATGGTCCAGTTGCGCCGGTAGACGAGGACATCGCGCTCCAGCACCTTGTGGGCACGGGAGCCACCGAGCGGGCGCGTGGGGAAGAAGCGGGTGGTGATGAACACGCCCTACTCCGCCAGTCGTCGCTGGAAGGTCACGAACGAGGCCAGCAGGCCCGCCACGACCAGTGCCAGGAGGTAGCTGACGTTGATGAACGCCACTGCCGGATCGAGCACGTCGAGGGCGATCCCGCGGGCCAGCGAGACGCCGTGCCACAGGGGCGTCAGCACCGCCACCAGCTGCAGCACCTCCGGCAGCTGGCTGATGGGGAAGAAGGTGCCGCTGAAGATGAACATGGGCATGATGACGAAGCGGAAGAGCGTGGCGAACGGGGCGTCACTGGTCTGCGCCGCTGAGAAGGCCTGGATGGGCGCCGCGAAGGCCAGGCCGGTCAGCACCGCCACCGGCAGCATCGCGATCGCGTGCGGCACATCGGTCGCCTCGAAGGCCACCATCACGGCCAGGAAGACGGCGGCGCCCACGACGAGCCGCAGGCCCACCCACACCAGCTGCCCGGTCGCGACGTGGCGCGTGTCGAGCGGCGAGAGGATCATGGCCACGTACGTCTTGAGCCAGCGGATGCCGGCCATCACCGGGTACGTCGACTCGCCGGTGGCGGTGTTCATGGCGGTGGCCACGAGGATGCCGGGCGCCAGGAACATGACGTACGAGACGCCCTCGATACCGGCAGGGTTGGCGTCGTCGACGAAGGCCCCCAGGCCGACACCCAGCGCCGCGAGGTAGAGGACCGGGTTGAGGAATGTCGAGAAGACCGTTCCGTGCCATGTGCGGCGGTAGACCAGGACGTGATGCTCCACCACCCGCAGCACACCTCGCAGTGCCGGGCGCACCTTCACTCGATGAGCCTCCGGCCGGTCAGGCGCAGGAAGACGTCCTCCAGCGACGATCGGCGCACCAGCTGGCTGATGGGTCGGATACCGTCGGCGTAGAGCGCCTCCGCCGCAGCTTCGCCATGGTCGGTGTACAGCAGCGTGCGGTCGGGCAGCTGTTCCACCCGCTCGACGAGCTGCTGGAAGCGCCCCTCGAGCAGGGGCCGCTCTCCGTCCCCGAAGCGCAGCTCGAGCACCTCGCGGCTGCTGTAGCGATCGATCAGCTCGAGGGGTGACCCCTCGGCCACGATGCGTGCGTCGTCCATCACCACCAGTCGGTCACACAGCTGCTCGGCCTCGTCCATGTAGTGCGTGGTGAGGATGAGCGTGACGCCCTGTCGCTTCAGCCGGTAGAGACGCTCCCAGACGAGGTGTCGGGCCTGCGGGTCGAGGCCGGTGGTGGGCTCGTCGAGCAGCAGCACCGCCGGCTCGTTGATGAGCGCGCGCGCGATGGTGAGCCGCCGCTTCATGCCGCCCGAGAGCGGCTCCACCTGTGAGTCGGCTTTCTCGGTCAGCTGCACGAAGTCGAGCAGCTCGTCGGCACGGCGGCGGCACTCGGCGTAGGGCAGGTCGAAGTAGCGGCCGTAGATGATGAGGTTCTCGCGGACCGTCAGCTCCATGTCGAGCGTGTCTGCCTGTGGCACCACGCCCAGCCGGCTACGGATGGCCGAACCGTCGCTGGCGGGGTCCATGTCGAGGACGCGCAGCGTGCCCGCGCTCACCGGCGAGATGCAGGCGACCATGCGCATGGTGCTGGTCTTGCCCGCGCCGTTGGGGCCCAGGAAGCCGAAGGCCTGGCCGGACGGGACGTCGAAATCGACGGCGTCGACAGCGACGAAGTCGCCGAAGCGCTTGGTCAGCCCGCGGGCATGGATGAGCGGGGTCACGGACGTGGCGGACACCTCCCGATGGTAGACCCGATCGGCCAACCGGCGGTCACGGAACCGGGGCCTCCCGATGACGCGCTACTCTTCGTCGTGTGAACCGTCTCGCGCGCTGTGCCGGACCCGTGGCGCTCGCCTCGCTGCTGCTGGGCTCGACCGCCGCCGGCACCCTTGCCGCGGACGCGCCAGCCACCGCGGAGGCGCCGCGACCGGACATCGTCATGATCATGATCGACGATGCCAATCCCCATGACGGGCGCCTCTGGTCTGCCCCCTACATGCCCAACCTCGATGAGCTCATCGTCTCCCGCGGGGTGCGCTTCACGGACTTCCACGGCGAGGTCCCGCTGTGCGGCCCGTCCCGTGCCAACCTGCTGACCGGGCAGCACGCCCACAACAGCGGTGGCAACAGCAACAACGGAGAGCAGCTGGACGTCTCGGTGACCGTCGCCACCGAGCTGGCCGACGCCGGCTACCACACCGCCTACGTGGGCAAGTACCTCAACGGCTACCGCAACTTCAGCCCACGCAAGTACGATCCGCCGGGCTGGTCGGCGTTCGATGTCATCAACTCGAACCAGGGCAAGTACTTCTACTACCAGATACGCGACCGGGACGGCACCATCACCCAGTACAAGACGGCGCCAGAGGACTACTCCACCGACGTCATCGCCGACATCGCCGTCGAGCGCATCCGCGACGCGCCCGACGACCAGCCGTTGTTCGCGCTCATCGCGCCCTTCACGCCGCACGAGCCCAACCTGCCTGCTCCGCGCCACGAGGACGATCCGCGCTGTGCCGACATCGAGCCGTGGGCACCACCCAACTACGACGAGGCCGACGTCTCGGACAAGCCCGCCTACATCCAGGCGCTCGCGCCGCTCGACGACGGCGGCTTCGACCTGACGGCGCACTGCGAGTCCCTGCTGGCGGTGGACGAGATGATCGGCCGCGTCGGCGACGCGCTGGAGGCCGAGGGCCGGCTCGACGACACGGTCTTCATGTTCATCGCCGACAACGGCATGACCTGGGGCGAGCATCGACGGGTGGCCAAGGTCTCGCCCTATGCCACGGCCATGCCCGCCTACGTCGCCTGGCCGGCGGCGAGGGGCGTGCAGCCACGCGCCGACGACACCACCCTCTCCATGATCGACATCGCGCCCACCCTGTGTGACCTGGCGGGCTGCACGATGGGCCCGTTCCCCAATGGCCAGGCCACGGCGGACGGGCTCAGCTTCGCCGCGCTGCTGACCGACGAGCCACTGCCGACGGTGCGGCCAGCCGCTGCTGCACACGGTCCCCTCAGGCGGCGACCGGCCCGTCTGGTGGTCCATCCGCACGACGGCGGACCATCCGGATGGCCGCTGGCACTACATCGAGAACCGGGACGGCTTCCGCGAGCTGTACGACATCAGCGGCGGCCTCTGCTACGCATGGGCCGAGGGCGACCCGGGTGACCCCTGCGAGCTGCAGAACCTCCTCGCAGGCGAGGCCGATAGCGCCACGGAAGAGCTGGCCGACCGCCTCTCGTCCGAGCTGGCCGAGCTCATGACGGAGGTCGCCCCACAGCCGCCGGGCCGCGCCGCCGCCAGCTAGCGGGCAGCGCCCGCGTCGGCCTCCGGCACGGTGCCGACGTGCAGCACCACGATGCCCCCCGGACATGGGGCGCCAGTCGATGTCGACCAGGCCGGCCTCGCGCATGATCTGCGCGATGCGGCTGGGGTCGGGGTAGTCCTTCGTCGACTGCACCAGGTAGGCGTAGGCATCGCCCTGCCCGATGAGGCGCCCGATGAGTGGCACGATGTGGTCGAACCAGCCGGCCACGAGCCGGCCCAGCCGGCTGCTGGGCCGGGTGATCTCCAGGCAGGCGACCCGGCCACCGGGACGGACGGCTCGCGCCATCTCGGCGAAGCCCAGCCGGTAGTCGGCGAGGTTGCGCATGCCGAAGGCGATGGTCGCCGCATCGAAGGCATCGTCATCGACCGGCAGGTCGAGGGCGTCGCCCTGCTGGAAGCTGAGCCCTTGAGCATCGTCCGCGAAGCGCTCCGCGGCGATGCCGATCATGCCCGCCGAGAAGTCGATGCCGAGGGCGCGGCCGCCGGGCTGCGCCGCGCGGTACAGGTCGGCCGTGACCTTGCCCGTGCCGCAGGCGACATCGAGTGCCCGGCCGCCGGGGCCGATGCCGCTGGCACGCACGAGCGCACGCCGCCAGCGCGGTTCCTGGAACCCGCTGATGGCGAGGTTCATGCCGTCGTAGACGCCTGAGATGCGGTCGAACATCTCCTCCACCCGCTGCGGCGGGGCGCTGTTGCCCTGGTTCACGATGGCGCGACCCCGGTCGCGAACCCCGCCACCGCCGAGGCGATGACGTCCGGTGCCAGGATGGGCGCCATGTGGTCCACGTCGGCCAGCCGGACGTGGCTGGCGCCGGCGATGCGGGCAGCGAGAGCGTCCGCGATCTGCGCGTAGAGCGGGTCGCTGCCGGCCCCGCTGGCGATGCGGGTGGGGCACTCGATGGCGGCCAGTCCGTCGGGGTCCATGCCCCACAGGGTGGCATCCGCGACGGCTCCCTGCCCGGCGCGGCCGACACGCTCCCGCGCCGCGGGGCTGAGGGCGGCGACCGCGGCCGGCCCGCTGACGCCCGCCATGAACGCCAGCGCTGCCGCCGCCGGGCCCTCGCTGGCGTTGGCTTCCAGCGTTCGACGACCCACCTGCTCCATGTGCCGTCGCGCAGGTGCCGGTGCCAGCGGCGCGTAGGGTGGCTCATAGGCGAAGACGGCACGCACCAGCTGCGGCTGTCGGGCTGCCAGCTCGAGCGCCAGGCAGCCACCGTAGCTGTGACCGACGGCGACGAGCGGGCCGATCCCCTCCGCACCGCACAGCGCGACCAGGTCAGCCACGTGGGTGGCCACGTCGATGGGAGATCGCCGGCCCCTCGCCGGCGCTCTCGCCGCTCCCACGGCGATCGACGCTGAGGACGCTGAAGCGGCGCGACAGCAGGGACGCCAGCGAGCGCAGCTGTCGCGAGGAGGACAGCGTGGCGTGCAGCAGCAGCAAGCGGTGGACCGTCGCCCTGGCGCTGGTAGTGGATGGCGGTCACGACGTTCCTCCGCTGAGTCGCTCGCGCAGCAGATGCCGCTGCACCTTGCCAGAGTCCGTGCGCGGCAAGGCCTCCAGTCGCGACGATGCGCGCAGGGACCTTGAAGGCGGCCAGGCGATCGCGGCAGTACGCCAGCAGCTCATCGTCGCGGGGCGCCGAGCCCGCGCGAGGCACGATGGCCGCGACGGGTACCGCGCCCCAGCGGTCGTGTGGCAGGCCCACGACCGCCGCCTCGGCCACGTCGGGGTGCGCGAGCAGCACCACCTCGACCTCCGCGGGCGCGATGTTCTCACCGCCGGAGATGATCAGATCGTCACGCCGGTCGACGATGCGCAGCAGGCCGTCGGCGTCGAGCGTGCCGACGTCGCCACTGTGCAGCCAGCCGTCCTGCAGGGCTCGTGCGGTCGCTGCCGGCTCTGCGAGGTAGCCGGCGAAGACCATCTCGCCGCGGATCTGCACTTCGCCGCCGTCGGCGGCTCGTGGAAGCGGGTTCGATGCGCAGGCTCACGCCCGGCAGCGCCCGCAGCGCGGTGGGGTCCGTTCGCGTGGCCTCGTCAGCCCCGCCCACCGCGACGCCGGAGCCGGTCTCGGTCATGCCGTAGGTGGTCAGCACCGGGTAGCCGGCTGCGCGAGCACGCTCGAGCAGCTCGACCGGGATGGGGCCGCCACCGAGCAGGATCGCCCGCAGCGAGGGCGGCACCACACGCCGGCCGCGTGCCTCGAGCAGGGTCCTGAGCTGGGCCGCCACGAGCGAGGGTGGCTGACGCCGGCGTCGATGGCCGCGCCGACCGCGGTCACATCGAACCCGGGCTCGACCTCCAGCTCCACGCCCCAGCGCGACGCGCGCGTGGCGACGGCCAGCCCGGCCACGTGGAAGAGCGGCAGGCAGGCCAGCCAGCGGTCGCCCGGTCGCGGGCGCAGCACGGCCGACCAGGCATGGGCGCTGGCCGCGAGGTTGCCGTGCGTCAGCATCGCGCCCCTCGGTCGGCCACTGGTGCCGGAGGTGAAGACGATGGCCGCGGTCGCATCGAGGTCGACCTCATCGCGCAGCCTCGGCGGTGCGGCACAGGGGGCCGCGGCGAGCAACGCCTCCACGCGGTGGAGCGCGGGGCCGCCACGGGCGACGGCGCTGGCAAGTCCGGCGCTGTCCCCGTCGTGGATGAGCGCCTGGGCGCCGACCTGCCCGAGCTGTTGCTGCAGCTCGGGGGCCGCGGCGCGACGGTTGAGCGGCACGAACACGGCGCCCAGCCGGCGGAGCGCCTCGATGAGCACGACGGCCGGCAGGTCGTCGGCCAGCAGCGCCGCGACCCGGCTACCCTCCCCCACCCCCTCGTTGGCGAGCGACCGGGCCAGGCCGTCGGATGCGTCGAGCAGCTGTGCGCGCGTCCATGCCACCGTGCGGCTGCGGACCGCCGGCTCCTGCGGGCGGCGGGCGGCCCGCATCACCAGCGGGTCGGGTGCGAGCCGAGTCATGCGACGCGGAAGCGCTCGACCGCGTCGGGGTCGAGCTCTACCCCCAGGCCGAGACCCGCCGGCAGCGTCATGCGGCCGCCCGTGATGGCCAGCGGGGCGCGTAGCAGGTCGGACGCCAGAAGGTCGGCCGTGGCGAGCCCGTGCGCCCCGGGTCCGGGCACGACGGCAGCGAGCTGCGCGGCACCGGCGAGACCGATGCCGGTCTCGAAGAGCGTGGACACCGTGACCGCCACCGCCGACGCGGTGGCCAGCTCCACGATGGCGCCTGCCTGGCGGAGGCCTCCCACGCGCGCCGGCTTGACCACCAGCGCGTCCACCGCACCGGCATCGAGGAGCGCACGCGCCGTGCCCACGTCGCGGACCGATTCGTCGGCCGCGATGGGAACCGCACCGGTCCAGCGCAGGTGCGCCAGGGCCTCCCAGCCGGCGGAGGCGGCGATGGGCTGCTCGACGTACTCCAGGTCGAAGCGGGCGAGGCCCTCCAGCATGGCCTCGGCCGTCTTCACGCCCAGCGTGCCGTTGAAGTCGACGCGCAGGCTCACACGAGGGCCGACGGCGGCGCGCACCGCGCCCACGCGCGCCGCGACCGCGTCCGCCGGCTCGTCACCGGCCTTGAGCTTGAGGCAGCTGAACCCCGCCTCGACCATCCCGGCCGCGGCGGCGGCCGTGACCTCGGGCGGCGCGATGCCGAGCGTGGCGTTGACGAGCACATCCGTCGCCGGTGTCGGTCCCAGGAACGCGGCCACCGAGCGGCCCGAGAGCCGCGCCAGCAGCTCGACGAGCGCGGACTCGGTCGCGGCACGTGCGGCTCGCCCGACGAAGGGCCAGGCATCGATGTCGCGCAGCGCGCCCTCCACCGCCACCGGATCGCCCAGGTGGATGCCCTTCCAGCCTCTCCACCAGCCGCGGCGAGACGTCTTCGCCCAGGTCCGCGGGCCCTGGCACGCTGAACTCTCCTCGCCCCTCCTCGCCCTCCCCGGTGCGGAGGGTGAGGATGCCGGCGCGACGCTGCTCGAAGGTTCGGCTGCCGCTCACGACCGGCTGTCTGAACGGCACGCTGACGGTATCGACACGCACCCGCTCGATGCGCATCAGCTGATCCCCGGCACGGCGAGACCGACGGCGAACAGCAGCGCGAAGACGAGCGACAGCCGCGCGGTCTCTCGCAGCACAGGGTTCAGCCGTCGCGGGTCGCCGTCGGCGCGGATGACGCGGCGCAGCGCGATGGCCAGCGGCACGCTGGCGAGCGGCAGCAGCACCGCCAGCGAGACGTCACCGGCGAGCACGAGGCCGACCGGCGTGGCGTAGGCGAAGACGAGCAGCGTGTCGTACTCCTGCATGGCGAAGCGGGGCCCCCTGCGTGCCGCCAGCGTGAGCTTTCCGGCGCGGCGGTCGGGCTCGATGTCGCGAAGGTTGTTGACCACGAGGATGGCCGTGACGAGCGCCCCGACAGGCACGGCTGCGATGAACGCCAGCGGCTCCCAGGTCTGCGTCTGCAGGTACGTCGTGCCGGCCACCGCCACGAGCCCGAAGAAGATGAAGACGAAGATCTCGCCCAGGCCGCGGTAGCCGTAGGGGACCGGTCCGCCGGTATAGGCGAAGGCGCTGAGCACGGCAGCCACGCCCAGCAGCAGGATGACCAGGCCGCCCAGCCACACGAGATAGAGCCCGACCAGCCCGGCCAGCCCGACCACCACGCCGATGCCGATGAGCATCTCGCGCTCGCTCAGCCAGCCCTGGGCAGAGGCGCGCGGCGGTCCCAGGCGATCGTCGGCGTCGGCACCGGAGCGGAAGTCCGAGAGGTCGTTGGCGAGGTTGGAGAGGACCTGCAGCAGCAGCGCCACCGCCAGCGTGGCCAGCGCCGGGAGCGGCTCGAAGACGCCCAGGCCGATGGCCACACCGAGGCCCACGAGCACCGGGCCCACCGCGGCCGGCAGCGTCGCCGGGCGGCTGGCCGCCAGCCAGGCCCGGGCGCGCGACGGTGGTGCGGTGGCGATCGTCATGGGCTTCCTCAGGGTCGGCGGGGGTACTTGCTGAAGTCGGGTGCGCGCTTCTCGAGGAAGGCCCTGCTGCCCTCGTGCGCCTCCTCGGTGAGATAGAAGAGCATGGTGGCATCTCCGGCCAGTTCCTGGATACCGGCGAGGCCATCGGTGTCGGCGTTGAAGGAGCGCTTGAGCATGCGGATGGCGGTGGGGCTCTTGGCCAGGATCTCCTCGGCCCACTGGACGCCTTCGTCCTCCAGCTGCGCCAGCGGCACGACGGTGTTGACGAGGCCCATCTCGAGCGCCTGCTGCGCACTGTACTGGCGGCACAGGTACCACATCTCGCGTGCCTTCTTGTGGCCGACGATGCGGGCCAGCAGCGTGGCGCCGTAGCCGCCATCGAAGCTGCCGACCTTGGGCCCGGTCTGGCCGAACACGGCGTTGTCGCTGGCGATGCTGAGGTCGCAGATGACGTGCAGCACGTGGCCGCCTCCGATGGCGTAGCCGTTGACCAGCGCGATGACCACGATGGGCAGCGAGCGGATGAGCCGCTGCAGGTCCAGCACGTTGAGGCGTGCCGTGCCGTCGTCGGCGATGTAGCCGCCCTCGCCCTTGACGTTCATGTCGCCGCCGGAGCAGAAGGCCATGTCGCCGGCACCGGTGAGGAGCACCACGCCGATGGAGCTGTCGTCGCGGACGCGCCGGAAGGCGTCGATGAGCTCGGTCACGGTCTCCGGGCGAAAGGCATTGCGCACGTGCGGGCGATCGATGGTGATCTTGGCGATGCCGTGGCCGCTGTGCTCGTAGCGGATGTCCTCGTAGTCGTGGGCGCTGGTCCATTCGATGGGCACGGTGGTCCTCCTCCTAGTGGTTCGGGTGATGCCGGAACGGGTCGGCAGGACGCAGGAACGGGTCGGCCAGACGCAGGAATGCCTGCGGGTCCTCGAGGTGCGGCGTGTGGCCCACGCCCGCGAACGACCTCCAGGCGCGCGCCCGGGATGGCGGCGGCCACGACGGTGGCTCGTTCGAGCCCCAGCGCATCACGCTCCCCGGCGATGACCAGCGTGGGCACATCGATGTGCCCGAGACGGTCGTGCAGCGGGTGCATGGCGCCCTGGCCGCCGCCCCGCAGCGAGGCCGCCAGCCCGGCGGGGTCGTGGCGCAGACGCTCGGCTCGCAGCTGCTGACGACGATGGCGCGGCATCGATGCGTGGCTGGCGAACAGCGGCTGCGCCTCCCAGCGATCGACGAAGGCCTCCAGTCCCTCCTGCTCGAGGTCACGCGCGAGGGCCTCGTCGCGGGCGCGCCGCTCGGCGCGCGCACCTGCGTCGGCGATGCCGGCCGAGGGGCTCTCGAGGATGAGACGCTGCACCAGGGCCGCGTGCTCCAGCGCCAGCACCAGCGCCAGCCGCGCGCCCATCGAGTAGCCCACCAGCGTGGCGGGGCGAGCGTCGAGCAGTCGCAGCAGCTCGGCCAGCTCCGCCGCCTGGCGCTCGAGCGCATAGCGCGCCGGGTCGACCGGCGCCTCCGAGCCGGCCATGTCCCAGCAGATCCGGCGCGATGCAGTGATGGTCGCCTGGACCAGGCGTCGATGAGCTCGTCCCAGGTACGAGCGCTGCCGGTGAACCCGTGCAGCAGCAGGACCGGCGGTCCCTCGCCGAGGGAACGCACGTTGAGGCTCACGCGGCACCCTCCAGCGCACCTGCGACCGCTGCCAGCGCCTCGCGGTGAAGCTCGACGTTGCGGCGGCGATCGGTGCGCACCTCCACCACCCGCACGCCGGGCCGGCTCATGCCCTCCCGCACCGCGGCGCGCAGCCCGGCGTCGTCGTCGACGCGCGCGTGCTCGGCCCCGAGCGCGCGGACCAGCGGCCCGAAGTCCGTGCCGTGGGGCGTCCCGAACAGGGTCTCGTAGTGCGCCGGGAGCCCGGCCTCTGGCAGCTCGGCCGCGGCCTGCGGCAGGAAGGAGAAGATGCCGCCACCGTCGTTGTGGAGCAGCACGAAGGTGGCGCTGAGCTGCAGGCGCCGCGCCGCGACCAGCGCCGTGAGGTCGTGCAGCAGGCTGAGGTCGCCGACCACGGCCAGCACCGGCAGCGCCTGTGCCGCCGCCACGCCCAGCGCGGTCGAGAGGAGGCCGTCGATGCCGTTGGCGCCGCGATTGCCGATGACGCGCAGATCCGCGGCAGCGCCGGGCAGGAAGGTGTCGAGGTCGCGGACGGGCATGCTGTTGCCGACGAACAGGACGGCCGGACCGGGGAGCGCCGCGGCCAGGTCCTCGAACACGGCTCCCTCGAACGGCTCGGCGCGTCCCGCTCGCCACGCCCGCAGGGCCGCGGCCGCGACCGCATCGGCTGCCTGCCAGCGACCCAGGTAGGCACTCGCGCGCGGCCCCGGCTCCAGGGCCTCGGCGAGGCGCTCGGCGAGGCTGACCGGGTCGGCCGCCAGCAGCGTGGGTTCGGGTGGCCGCTCCCAGCCAGCCGCCGTCATCGACGAGCAGCTGAGGGATGCCGGACGCGTCGAGCAGCTGATCGAGCGCCTTCGACGTGGGCCTCGCGCCGAAGCGCAGGACCAGGTCGGGTGCCGGCCAGTCACGGACGATGGCGCTGCGCAGGATGCGTCGTGGTGCACGATCACGCGGGAGCGATCGTGGGCCCCGGTACGCAGGTTGGCCAGGCCATCGGCCAGCACCGGCGCGCCGGCCGCTGCGGCCAGCCGCGCCACGGCCGCCGGGAAGCCAGGCAGGTCGAGCGGGCCGCAGACGATGAGGGCACGCTGCGCCCGCGGAAGGCCGCTGCGGCCGCCTCCACGTCTGCCGCCTGTCGGCTGCAGCCGGGCCGGCGTCGGGGCGTCGCCGCCGGCTGGCATCGCCGCCAGGGAGCCGGCCGGCAGCAGCGGCTCACGGAAGGGCAGGTTCAGCTGCACCGGGCCGGCCGGCGCAGCCAGGGCCCGGGCGGCCGCCTGCGCCACCATCTCGCGTGCCGCCGCGACCGAGCGTTCGTCTCGCTCGGGCACCGGGATCTCGCCATACCACTTGGCGTGCCGCCCGTAGAGCTCGACCTGGTCGATGGTCTGGGGCGACCCGCGACCCCGCAGCTCCGGCGGCCGGTCGGCCGTGAGCAGGAGCAGCGGGACACGCCCATAGCGGGCCTCGGTGACGGCCGGCGCGAAGTTCACCACGGCCGTGCCGGAGGTGGCCAGGATGGCCGCCGGTCGCCGCGAGCCCTTCGCCGCACCCAGCGCGAAGAACGCGCCCGCTCGCTCGTCGAGATGGACCCAGCAGCGCAGGTCGGGACTCTGCGCCAGTGCCAGCGCCAGCGGCGTGGAACGCGAGCCGGGGCAGATGACGACATCGCGCACGCCCGCCCGTGCCAGCTCCTCGGCGATCGCCCGCAGCGGGGCTGCGGGCGTCTCGTACGCGCTCATGGCTCGATGCGTCCCAGGGCAGAGCCCAGCGCCAGCAGCTTGGCCGAGGATTCGTCCCATTCGCGCTCGGGGTCCGAATCGGCCACGATGCCGCAGCCGGCGAACAGCGAGGCTTCGCGGCCGCGCACCACGCCCGAGCGCAGCGCGACCACGAACTCGCCGTCGCCGTGGCGGTCGAGCCAGCCCAGCGGGCCCGCGTACCAGCCGCGCTCGATGGGCTCCTCCTCCGCGATCAGCTCGAGCGCCAGCTCCCGGGGGGTCCCGCCCACCGCCGGCGTCGGGTGCAGGCGGGCGACGAGGTCGAGCACGCTGGCCTCGCCCCGCAGCCTCCCCGTGACCGGCGTGACGAGGTGCTGGACATGGCGCAGCCGAACGATCTCCGGACGCGGCGCGACGTCGAGCCGCTCCACCAGCGGCCCCAGCGACTCGCGCAGCATCGTCACCACCACCGCGTGCTCCTCGCGCTCCTTGTCGCTGCGCATCAGCTCGAGCGCGAAGCGCATCGTCGCTCGCGACATCCCCGCTGCGGCGCGTCGAGCCCGCCATCGCCATGGTGCGAAGCTCGCGTCCCCGCAGGCTCACCAGGCGCTCCGGCGTGGCTCCCACGAAGGTGCGGTCGGCACGCGAGACGGCGAAGACGGTGGACTCCGGGCGCGGACGCGGCAAGCCGCCGCAGGACGGCCGGGACCTCGATGTCGTCGTCCGCCCGCAGGTCGACGCGCCGGGCCAGGACGGCCTTGTCGAGACGGCCGCGACCGACCGCGCCGGCCAGCCGGGCCACCGAGTCGCGCCAGGCGGGCGCCTCCGGTCGATGTCGCGTGACACGCAGGCTGGATGGCGCTGGCGGTGGCGTCGTCCGCGACCGGCGTCCGCGCCTCGGCCGCAGCGGCCAGCTCCTCCCATGTCCGCAGCAGGGCGGCCGGAGCCGGAGAGGTGCCGACCCGCCACGACAGCGTCAGCCAGGCACCGTCGAGGGTCGTCGTCAGCAGCAGCGCCGGCAGGACCAGGCACGCCGGCTCGAACCCCTGCCACACGCTCGAGGCACGCGGCTGGGCGTCGAAGCTGAAGCCCCCCAGCAGCACAGGCCCGACCCCGCGCGGCAGCCGCCGGCTCTCCTCGACCACGGCCTCCGCCAGCAGTGCCGCTCCAGGCCTGCGAGACCATGCGCGAAGCGATCGGCCCCGACGCCCGCTCGCGCCGTCCAGGCAGCACCGATGCCGACGAGCGCGAAGCCGCTGGCCGGCTGCAGCCAGAGCGACGCACCCGTGCGCAGGGCCGCGGCGTGCAGCGCCAGCGGCTGGAGTGACGTCACCGGCAGGCTGACCGACACCAGCGTGCCCTCGGCGAGACCGTGAGCGGCCGCCTCCAGCCTGCGCGCGACAGACCGCGGCGATCGGTCAAGCGTCAGCGTCATGTCGCCGCGCGGGTCGCGATGCGGTCCTCGGGGATGCCCACGCTGCGCAGCAGGATGGCGCGCAGCGTGGGGTACGTGTCCTCGAGGTGGCCGGGGTCGTCCGCCATGAGCCAGCGCATGACCACTTCGTTGAGGGCGCCGAACCAGGCCATGCCGGCGACGGTCGTGTCCAGCGGCGCGATGATGCCGTCGGCCACCGCCACGTCCAGCTGCTCGGTGATGAGGCCGCCGAAGCGCTCGTGGAGCCGTTGCAGCTCGGCCTGGAACTCCGACCCCGCCCCCACCGCATCGATGAGGAAGAGGCGCGCCATCGTGCGGTGGCCGGCGAAGACGCCCAGCACCGTCTGCAGGGCGACGTCGGCGCGCTCGATGGGATCGTCGACGGCCGTCATCGAGCGCTCCACCTTGGCCACCAGTCGATCGGCGGTCGTGCGCAGCAGCTCCAGGAACAGCGCCTCCTTGGTCGGGAAGTGGAAGTACACGCCGCCCTTGCTGGTCTCCGCCTGGCGGCCGACCTCGTCCACGCCGGCCTGGCGGTAGCCGCGCCGGCTGAACACGGTGAACGCGGCATCGAGGATGCGCTCGCGCCGTCGGGCGCTTCGTTCCTGCTTCACCTGCTGGAGACCTCCGTCCACAGTTCCGACGCGTGAGTCGGTTTCGTGCCCCGCGAGCGTAGCAAGGCGTCCGCGGACCGACAAGCGCCAGTGTGACGATGCGGTCACGGCTCGCGCACAATTCCTACCTAAATAGGGGACAATGGACCTGCATGAGAGTCTCAGCCAAGGCCGACTACGCCGCCCGCGCCGCTGCCGAGCTGGCCACGGCGACCGATGCCCCGGTGAAGGCCGACCGCATCGCGGAAGCCCAGGACATCCCGGCCAAGTTCCTCGAGACCATCCTGCTCGAGCTCAAGCACGCCGGCATCGTACGCAGCCAGCGTGGTCCCGACGGCGGCTACACGCTGGCCCGCCCGCCGGAGGACATCAGCGTGGCCGATGTCATCCGCGCCGTGGATGGGCCGCTGGCCAACGTGCGCGGCGATCGCCCGGAGAACATGGAGTACCGCGGCGCAGCTGAACCGCTGACGGACGTCTGGATCGCCGTGCGGGCGGCGCTGCGCGACATCCTCGAGACCACCACCCTGGCGCACCTGCGCGACGGCCAGCTGCCCCCGCGCGTCGCCGAGCTGGCCGACGACCCCGAGGCCTGGGTCTCGCTGGGCCGCATCCGCGGCGCCACGCCCAGCGGCGGCCGCACCCGCGCTCAGCCGAAGGCCAGCAGCGCCAGGTCGTAGAGCGTCACCTCGCTCACCCCGTCGAGCCGCAGCCGGACCGCGTCGATCGTGCGTGGCTTCTTGTCCAGCGCCACCAGACCCAGGTAGGTGCCGGGACCGGGCATCTCGTAGCTCGCCGCCGGGCGCCACTGCCCTGCCTCGCGCGCAGACAGCTCCACCGCGAAGGGGCTCGGGTCGTCGCGCGTCACGCGCAGCACGTAGGCCAGCGCATGGCAGCGCAGCGGCGGTCCACCGGCCGGGATGAGCAGCGAGATGCTGCCACCCTGCGCACTGCCGCCCTCGAGGGTCACCACCGGCACCTCGCCATCGCGCAGGGTGCCACCCTCGACGCCGAGGCCGGGCGCGCCGTCGGCGACGGCCCAGGCGACCTCTGCCTGCAGCCAGGCCATCTCCTGGGCGATGTGCACCGAGGCAAGGAAGCGTCCCGCTGCCGGCTGGTAGCCGTGGTCCTCCGCGCGCGCCATGGCGCCCCGTACGCCCGGCATCGGCAGCGAGCGGAAGGACGGCTTCTTGCGCGCCTCGGCCAGCCCGGCAGCCTCGTTGGAGACGATCGCGGTCGCCTCCTGGCCGAACATGTCGCTGACGGGAAAACCCTTCAGGCGCAGCTTGCTGCCGTAGCGCGAGGGGCTCCGCGCCAGCGTCTCCATCTCCTCCATCAGTGCTCGCGTGCGCGGCTGCCAGCGGTCGATGACGTGGTCGACGCGGCCGGGGATGTCGAAGGGCACGTCGGGCAGCTGGAAGGCGTGGGTTGAGGTCGTGGCGCGCGTGCGCTTGGCCTCGAACTCGGCACGCGACTTGGTGAAGTAGTGGTTCATCTGCAGGTTGGCGTAGCTGGGGTCCTCGATGACCGTGGCGTCCTCCGACGTCGGCTGCCCGGCCGTGTTGACCGTGCGACCGTGCACCGTGGCAGCGTTGTGGATGCCCACGCGCACGACGCCACGCGGTCGGATGATGGGCTTGGCCAGCACGGCCGACGTGCCCATGCGTGGCACCTGCTCGCTGTATTCGCGGTAGCTCTCGGTGACCAGCCCGTCGGGTGGCGTGCGATGGCCCGAGTAGCAGAACTCCTTGCGCGACACGAGCACCTGCTCGGCATCGGGGAACCGCGCCATCACCGCGCTGATCGACTCGTCACGCTCGGGCACCAGGAACTCATCGATGTCGACGTAGGCGATCCACTCGGTGGTGTCGCCGAAGAAGCGCACGACGTGGTTGTTGGCGTCCCGCTGGAGGCCGCGCATGGGAAAGTAGACCGTCGTCACGATGCCGTGGTCGGCGTACGGGCGGAGCACCTCGTGCAGCTCGTCGGTGCTGCCGTTGTCGTAGAGGAAGAAGTGGTCGACGCCGATGGCCATGTGGTGGCAGAGCCACTCGGCCATGTTGGGCGCCTCGTTCTTGAGGATGGCCATGACGCAGACATCGAACCGGCCCCGCTCCATCAGCGCGGGGCGCACCTTCTGTTCCTCGCCTCGGCCGAGGATGCGACCGACTCGTCTGCTCAGTGCCATGGCGGAAGCCTAGCCGGTGGAGATGACGAAGAGGTCGTGGATGTCCAGCCGCTCGGCGTCGGACCGGACGACCAGGCGCAGTCGGCTGCCATGCACGGGCCGCGGCTCCACCTCGACGATGCCCGCCAGCGCCACCGAAGCCGGCAGCTGCAGTGCCGCGGGTCGGCTCTCCTCCCCATCCTCGGCGACGACGCTGGCATCGATCCGTACCGGCGCCGGCGCGGCCATGAGGAAGCCCAGCGAGTAGCATCGCCGCTGCGCGTCCGGGGGCAGCGCCAGCAGCACCTCGGCCGACCCCGCGGACAGCTGAAGCGACGCCGGTCCCGTGGTGGGGATCGCCAGCGTCCCCACTGCCGCGGTGATGGGCAGCTCGTCGTCACCGGAGAGCGTCGTCTCGACGCGACCGCGCATGTGCTCGGTCAGCACCCGCGTGTGCACCGAGCCCGAGAGCGCGTCGCGCACGGGGGCGTAGCCGCTGTCGGCCAGGTCGGCCACCAGGCCCACGCCGGGGTACAGGTTGCGCAGCCGCATGGCCGCGACACGACCTGGTTCCGCCAGGCCGGCAGCCGTGTTGGCGATGGCGAACTCGCCGAAGCGGAAGAGGTCGTTGGGCCGCGGGAAGTACTCCAGGGCCAGCTGGCTGCCATACATGTAGGGCCTCGGCGACAGGCTGCGCAACCGCTCAAGGCTGGCCTGCGTGCGCTCCGAGAAGCGCGCTGCCGCCGTGTCGGTGGCGATCGTCTCGATGTCGAACGGCACGGCCGCGCGGGCGATGCGGCCGGTGGCCGATCCGCGGAAGCGCTTGGCCTCGAACTCCTCGAAGGAACGCGTGTAGTAGTGGTCCAGCTGGGCGATGCCACGGACCGATTCCTCGGCCGTCTCGGTCGGGATCCCGGGGTGGGGACATCGGCGGGGAACGCGAGGTGGATGTCCACCGCCGAGACCGCGCCCGGCTGCACGATCGACTTCACCCGCGGCGGCAACCCCGGATCGAGGTCGAGCACGTTGGCCACCTGCGTGTAGGCCTCGATGGTCAGCGCGGTGGGGGCGGACCGGTGGCCCGAGAAGCCGAACTCGACGCGGGGCACACGCACGACCGCGGCGTCATCGAAGCGGTCGAGGAAGGCCGGGATATCGTCGTCGAGCAGCGGCACCAGGAACTCGTCGACGTCGAAGTAGGCCAGCCAGCGCGTGGCGGCGCCGAAGAGGCGCAGCGCATGGTTGTAGGCCGCCAGCTGCCCTCCACCCAGCGGCCAGTCGATGCGCGTGACGAGGCCGTGGTTGATGAAGCGCTCGAGCAGCTCGGCACTGCCGTCGGTGGAACCGTTGTCATAGATGACGAAGTGGTCGACACCGAGCGCCACGTGGTACGCCAGCCACTCCTCGAGGTAGTCCGCCTCGTCCTTGACGATGCAGACCACGACGACCCCGAAGCCTGGGCCGGCGAGCAGCGGACCGCGACCGACGACGTTGGGCGGCTTGGCCCGCAGCATCCGGCCCTTGGTGGGACCTGCCGACGAGGCAGGGGCCGCCGCCGGCATCGAGGAGCGCGCCGCCGCGCGGGTGGTGGCCGCCGGCCCGCCGGCCACGATCCGCCCGAGCCGGCGTCGCAGCGTCACCTCGTCCGCTCCGGCCTAGCCATAGGCCATGACGAAGAGATCGAGGACGTCGAGCTCACCGGTCTCCGATGCCAGGCTGACGTCGACCGTGGTGACCAGTCGGGGTTCGGCATCCAGCTCCACCACCCCAGCGTACGTGCTGCCGGCGTCGAGCTTCAGGTCCACGGGCGCGCTGCGCTGCCCCCCGATCGCGGTCGTCGTCGCCAGCAGTCGGGAGGGCGCCGGCGCCGACACCACGAACCCCAGCGCCAGCACGTGCCGCGTCCCCGCAGGATCCAGCTCGAAGCGCACCGTGCCGTCCTCGAGCCGTCCATCGGGGAGCGTGGCGGCGAGCTTCGCCCGCGCGCGGTCGAGCAGTGGCTGCAGGTGGATCGAGCCCGACAGCTCGGCGCTGCGCGGCTCGTGGTCGTGGCCGCTGATGATGCCCACGAACCCGATCCCCTCGTACAGGTTCTGCAGCCGCAGCGCGGGCTCTCGCCGCGGGACCGGCTCCTCCATCACGGTGTTGGCGATGGCGAACTCGCTGAACAGCCCCAGGTCGTTGAAGCGCGGGAGCTGCACCAGGGCCAGCTCGCTGCCGTAGCGATAGGGGCTGGGAGCGAGGCTGGCCATGTGCTCCAGCATCGAGCGGGTCGGCGCGGCGAAGCGGAGCGCGCTGGTATCGGTGCGCAGGGTGGGCAGATCGAAGGGGATCGGCGGTCGTGCGATGCGACCGGTGCCGCTGCCGCGGAAGCGCTTGGCTTCGAACTCCTCGAACGAGCGCGTGTAGTAGTGGTTGAGCTGCACGTACGGCCAGCAGGCCTTGCCGATCGTCTGGCTGGGCACCGGCGCACCCTCGGCATCGCGCGCGTCGTCGGCCACGGTGGCGGTGTGGATACCGACCGCGGAGATGCTCGGCGGCCGTACCACCGTCTTGACGCGGGGTGGCTTGGCGGGATCCCGCCCGAAGACATCGGCCACGCCGGTGTAGGCCTCGATGGTGAGCTGTGCCGGCGCTTCACGATGTCCGCTGAAACCGAAGTCCACGCGCGGGATGCGGACCTCGGCGGCATCCGGGAAGCGCTCCAGCAGCGTGAGGATGTCGTCGTCGACGAGCGGCACGATGAACTCGTCAACGTCGAAGAACGCCAGCCACCGGAGCGACGGGCCATAGAAGCGCAGGGCATGCGAGTAGGCGTCGATCTGGCCGCCGGGCAGGGGCCAGTGCACCAGCGTCACGAGGCCGTGGTTGACCCAGGGCTCGATGACCTCGTGAAGCTCATCGGTGCTGCCGTTGTCGTAGATGAAGAAGTGCTGCACCCCGAGGGCGTGGTGGTAGGCCAGCCACTCCGGGAGGTAGGGCGCCTCGTCGCGGATGATGACCGCGACGCCGAGCTGCAGGCCGGGCGCCGAGAGCAGCGGCCCCTTGCCTACCACGTTGGGCGGGGTCGCCCGCTGCCGCCGGCGCGGGGGAGACGGCACGGACGACGGCTGCGCCCCCGAGTCACCTCGGAGGCGCTGCATCGCCCGGCGTGATCGTCCCAGCATGTGCTCGGGGCGGGAGCCTCCTCCTGACCCCGATCAGACCTCCTTGAACTCGCCCTCCACGGCCTCCTCGCCGTCATCGGCAGTATCACCCGCCGCGCCGTCGTCCGCAGCACCGCTCCCGTCCATGTCCGGACCGGCCTGCGGGCCGGCAGCCTGGTAGGCCTTGGTGGCGACCTCACCGAGCGTGCTGGTCAGCTCGCCAGAGGCGCGCTTGACGGCCTCTTCGTCGTCGCCCTTGAGCGCGTTGCGCACGGCCTCGATGCGCGACTCGACGGACGCCTTGTCCTCGGCGCTGATCTTGTCGCCCAGCTCCCTCACGGTGCGCTCAGCCTGGAAGACGAGAGCATCGGCCTGGTTGCGCGCCTCGACGGACTCGCGCCGGGCCTTGTCCTCGGCGGCGTGCTCCTGGGCCTCCTTGACCATGCGGTCGACATCCTCGTTGGACAGCATCGAGGAGGCGGTGATGCGCACCGACTGCTCGCGCGAGGTGGCCTTGTCCTTGGCCTTGACGTCGAGGATGCCGTTGGCGTCGATGTCGAAGGTGACCTCGATCTGGGGCACGCCGCGGGGGGCCGAGGGGATGCCGTCGAGGATGAAGGTCCCCAGGGTCTTGTTGCCGCTGGCCATCTCGCGCTCGCCCTGCAGCACGTGGATCTCCACCTGCGGCTGGTTGTCCGAGGCCGTCGAGAAGACCTGGCTCTTGGACGTGGGGATGGTGGTGTTGCGGTCGATGAGCCGCGTCATCACGCCACCCAGCGTCTCGATGCCGAGCGACAGCGGGGTCACGTCGAGCAGCAGCACGTCCTTGACGTCGCCGGCGAGGACGCCCGCCTGGATGGCGGCACCCACGGCCACGACCTCGTCGGGGTTGACGCCCTTGTGCGGCTCCTTGCCGCCGAACATCTTCTTGACCGCCTCGACCACCGCGGGCATGCGGGTCTGGCCGCCGACGAGGATGACCTCGTCGATGTCGCCGGGCTTCAGGCCGGCATCCTTGAGCGCCGCCTCCACCGGCTTCTTGGTGGCTTCGACCAGGTCGGCCACGAGGTCCTCGAGCTTGGCCCGCGACAGCGTCGTCACGAGGTGCTTGGGGTTGCGGTCGGAGTCGACGGTGATGTACGGGAGGTTGATCTCCGTCGTGCTGGTGGTGGACAGCTCGATCTTGGCGCGCTCGGCCGCCTCCTTGAGCCGCTGCAGCGCCTGCTGGTCCTTGGACAGGTCGATGCCCTGGTCCTTCTTGAACTCCTCGAGCAGCCAGTCGATGACCTTCTGGTCGAAGTCGTCGCCGCCGAGATGCGTGTCGCCGTTGGTGGCCTTGACCTCGAAGACGCCGTCGCCCAGCTCCAGGATGGAGATGTCGAAGGTGCCGCCACCGAGGTCGTAGACGGCGATCTGCTCGTCCTTCTTCTTGTCCAGGCCATAGGCCAGCGACGATGCCGTGGGCTCGTTGATGATGCGCTTGACCTCGAGACCGGCGATGCGGCCGGCGTCCTTGGTGGCCTGGCGCTGCGTGTCATCGAAGTAGGCCGGCACGGTGATGACGGCCTCGGTGACGGGCTCGCCCAGGTAGGCCTCGGCATCGGCCTTGAGCTTCTGCAGCGTCATGGCGCTGATCTCGGGCGGGCTGTAGGACTTGCCGTCGGCGAGGGTCACCACGATGCCGTCGCTGTTCTTGTCCTTCTCGACCTTGTAGGGCACCAGGCCGATGGAGCGCTGGACCTCGGGATCGTCCCAGCGGCGACCGATGAAGCGCTTGATGGAGTAGATGGTGTTGGCCGGGTTGGTGATGGCCTGGCGCTTGGCGATCTGGCCGACGAGCCGCTCGCCCTGCTTGCTGAAGGCCACGACCGAGGGCACGGTGCGCCCGCCCTCCGCGCTGGGGATGACGGTGGGCTCACCGCCCTCCATCACCGCGATGGCGGAGTTCGTGGTGCCGAGGTCGATACCGATGATTCGTCCCATGTGAGTCGCTCCTTGCGAGTGGTGTGTGCTCAGTCGTTGTCTGTCGTGTCGTCGTTGCGCGCGACCGCCACGAGCGCGGGCCGGAGCACGCGATCGCGGATGGTGTAGCCGCGCTGGATCACCTTGGTCACGGTGCCGTCGGGCACGTCAGCGGTGTCCTCATAGGAGATGGCCTGCTGGGTGTGTGGGTCGAAGGGATCCCCCTCGCCCTCCATGGCCACGATGCCCTCTGCCTCGAGCAGCGTGCGTAGCTTGCGGTCGATGGCGGCGATGCCCTCGACCCACGGGCTGCCCTTGGCTTCAGCCGGCACGTGCTCCACGGCCAGGTCGAAGTCATCGGCCAGGTCGAGCACGCGGATCAGCAGCCGGTCGCCGGCGATGGTGGCTGACTCCAGGCGCTCTTCCTCTGTGCGGCGCTTGAGGTTGGCGAAGTCAGCGCGCGCGCGCTGCCAACCGGCCTCTGCCTCTGCCGCTCGCTGCTCGGCGGCGGCCAGCTTCGCACTGAGCTCCTCGACCTGATCGCTCAGCAGGGCGCCACTCGTGTCCAGGGAGGCGATGCGTTCCTCTGCACGCGTGCCGCCGCGCTTGGCGGCGCTGGCCTTCGCCTGTTCGTTCTGTTCGGGATTACCGTTGGCACCGGGGGCGCCGTTCGTCTTGTCATTCATGTGTACAGGTGATCCACCAATTCGTTCATGAGGCCGCGCACGTAGCGGACCGTTGAGATGGCATGCGGATAGGCCATGCGAGTGGGACCGACGACGCCGACCACGCCGACGGCGCGGTCAGCCCGACCGTAGGACGCCACCACCAGGGAGACATCGTTCATCTCCTCGTGCTCGTTCTCGCTGCCGATGAAGACGCTGACGTCCTCGCTGCTGGAGAGGCGCCGCACGAGCTCGCCCAGGTAGGCACGGTCCTGCAGCACGTTGAACACGCGGCGCAGGCGCTCGGAGCGTTCGAACTCGGGCTCCTGCATGACGTTGAGCAGACCCTCGCTGAAGACCTCGTCCACGGACGCCGCGTCGAATTCGTGCATCAGCCGTGACACTCGTTCCACGGCCTGCGTGAAGAGCCTGTCCACCGAGCCCGGACGCTCGCGCAGCGTGTCCAGCACGGCGTCCACCTCCGGCGTGGTCTTGGCCCGCAGCACGCGGTCGACGCCGTTGGCGATCTCGTCGAGCTCTGCCTGCGTGTACTCGCGGTCGAGGTTCAGGAGCACCTGCTTGACGGGGCCGACCGCCATCACCAGCAGCAGGCTGGCCGAGCGCTCGGCAGTCGGCACGATGTCGATGCGGCGGATGCGACACGCCTGCGGCTTGATGGGCGTGGCGATGGCAGCCGAGTGGGTCGCGCTCGCGAGCGTGGACGCAGCCAGGCGGAACCACTGCTCGTTGGCGAACTCGACCTGACCGAACTGGTGTCGGATCATCAGCTGCTCCACCGGTGCGAGGCTGACCTGGTCGGAGATCTGCTCCACGTACAGCCGGTAGCCACGATCGGTGGGCACGCGCCCGGCGCTGGTGTGGGGGTGGTCGAGCAGCTCTGCGGTCTCCAGCTCGGCCATGATGTTGCGCACGGTGGCAGGGCTGATGGACAGCGCGTACTTCTCGACCAACGCCACACTGCCCACCGGCTGCGCGGTGGCCACGTATTCCTCGATGATGGCCCGCAGGATGGCCGCTGAACGGTCCTCCAGCGGCCCCGGGCGTACCTTGCGCCTCGCCAATCGAACCTCTTCTGCCTCGACGTTCCGTTGCCGTGGGTTAGCACTCACCATATGCGAGTGCTAACTTCATCGGCCGTATGGTATCAGTCCCCTACCCTGAGTGTCAACGACCCAGGAGGACCGAATCGGCAGCGGGTGCGCATGGGCGATGGGGGTGCGGCGTCGTCGGAGCACGTACGTGAGCGGCTCGCCCGACGTCCGCGGCCGACTCCCAGCGCCCTGACATGGCGGAACGCGGCCGGCGGATCAAGCGGCAGCGGCGAGCGTGGCTACTGTGAGGCCGACATCCCGCGCCGAGCGCGGGGTCCACTGCCTACCAGCTGGCAGCCTCACCCCCGACGCGGCTGGCAGCCCGCTCCTCGTCCTCGCCGCTCTCGACATAGGCGTGGAAGGGGTCGGCCGGCAGTCCACGCTCCTGGCGCAGCTCGCCGAGGGGGCCACGTACGTCAGTGAAGAATGCGCTCCAGAGCAGGTTGTTGGCCTCCAGGACGTCGCCACGCTGCTGCGCGGCCACGAGCGCGTCACGGTCCACCAGCAGGGCCTTGGCGAAGAGCTCCTGCAGCGTCTGCACCGAGCGGATGATGGCCGGCACCTTGGGCTCGATGTTGTGGCACTGGTCGAGCATGTACGCCGTTTCGCGCGCGGTCTTCTGGGCCACCGGGTCGCTGTCGTCGCGCATGGCGTTGATGAGCTCGTGGGTGATGCGGAACATCTGGTACGGGTCGATGGAGCCCACCATGAGGTCGTCGTCGCCGTACTTCTTGTCGTTGAGGTCGAAGGAGCCGAGCTTGCCTTCGGCGAGGAGGATGGCCACGATCTGCTCGATGTTCACGCCCAGGCTGTGATGGCCGGTGTCGACGCAGACGACAGCGCGCTCACCGACGCGATTGCAGACCGCCATCGACTGGCCCCAGTCCTGCACGTCGGTGGAGTAGATGGCCGGCTCGAAGATCTTGTACTCGAGGTACATGCGCGCCTGCGCGGGCAGGTGCTCGTAGGCGGCCTGCAGCCCCTCGACGAGACGGTTGCGGCGCCAGCGCAGGTCGTCCTGGCCGGGGTAGTTGGTGCCGTCTCCGAGCCACACCTTGACCGCCGGTGCGTTCATCTGGGCGGCGATGTCGCAGCAGCGGATGATGGCATCGAGCGCCTTGGCGCGTACCTCCGCCGAGGGATGGCAGATCGATCCCAGCATGTAGTCGGCGTCCTGGAAGGTGTTGGAGTTGATGGCGCCGATGCCCAGGCCCTGCGTGGCCATGTAGGCGAGCAGGGCGTCGTAGTCCTCGACCTCGTCCCAGGGGATGTGCAGTGCGACGGTCTTGGCGATGCCGGTGTAGCGATGGACGGTGCCGGCGTCGTCGATCTTCTCTTCGACGGTGCGCGGCGTGCCGCGCTGCTGCCAGACCCGGAAGCGAGTACCGGTGTTGGCGAACCCCCACGACGGGATCTCGATCTCGAGCTGGTCCACGGCCCACAGGAGCTTCTCCTGGACGGCGCTGGCGCTGGCGTCGATGGTGGCACTCATCCCCGGCATCTCCTCGTCTTGTGCAGGCCGCCCGGTGGGCCAGCCAGTTCCGCATCCATCGTAGACCGGGGATGCGAGCGGGGGCGTGGTCCGAAGGGCACACGCAGCGGGACCGTTGGCACCGGTGGGCTCGGCCAGGCCGGAAGCCGGGTGTCGGCGTCGCCTTCGGGGGCTGTCGGCGTCGCCTTCGGGGTGGCTGCCCGCGTCACCGCCTGACTAGCTGGCCGCGTCACCGCCTGACTGGCTGGCGGCTCCGCCCGGGTGGCTGGCGGCTCCGCTCGGGTGGCTGGCGGCTCCGCTTGACTGGCACGCACGTTGCGACCGAATACGACGCTCGATCTGCAGCGCACCTACCTGCCAGTCGAATCACGGACAAGATGGTCAGCCCTGTGCGTGTCAGACACGCGCGACGACAGGTGCGTGCAGCCTACGGTCGGTACGCAACTCCCAGTCAAACCAGCGGCGTCGGGACGCTTGGAGCCAGCGGCGTCGGGACGCTTGCAACCGGCGGCGCTGGGACGCTTGGTTCAGCGGTGTCGGGACGCTCGGCCACGAGCGCGGCCAGCCGCTCAGCGACGTCGGGCCGCCGGTGGGTTCGGTCAGGGACGGGCTTCGAAGTTCTGGTAGAGGTAGCGCCGCGGGACCTGGCCCGATTCGTGGATCTTGCGCGCGAGCTCACGACCGAAGTAGCGCCAGTGCCAGGGCTCGTAGCCGTAGCAGGAGACCTTCTTCTTGCCCTCGGGGTACGACATGATGAAGCCGTACTTCCAGCCATTCCTCGCCAGCCACTTGCCCGATGGGGACGCGCCGAAGGACGTGCGCAAGGGCACGCCCGGTGCGGTGGTGAAGTCGACGGTCGTGCCCAGCTGGTGCTCGGAATGCCCGGGGCGCGCAGAGAACTTGATGGCCTGCGCATAGCCCGAGCGGCGCACGTAGGAGGAGAACAGCGCCGCCTGGTAGTCGTAGGTTCGGTGCGCCGAGCGCACAGCCAGCGGTTTGCCAGCCCTGCGGGCGGCATCGGCGAGGGCCCGCAGGTCGTCGATCATGATCTTGCGCACCTTGCCGCTGCCGCTGATGCCGGCACGGGAGACCGAGACCAGGTCCCACGGCTGATAGGTCCGCTTCAGCTTCAGGTTCGTGTCCAGCAGTGTGCGCTTCCAGTGCTTGACCTTGCCGTAGCGCGTGGGGATGTCCCTGATCTCACACGCCGGCAGGCGCACCTTGGCCGGTGACCACGCATCGTCACCCGTCGCCGCAGTGGCGGCCAGCGTCGTTGCCCGGGTCGCGGCTGCGTACAGCGATGTCAGCGCCAGCTCCAGGCTGGGGGGCGAGAAGCGGTCGACAGCGGCGCGCGGTTCATCGGCAGCCACGGCGCTCCCGCCCGGCGCCAGCAGCAGCGCTCCCGTCAGGATGGCCAGCGCAAGGCGGCGGATGGTCAGTGACGGCATGGCCAGATGCTACGCGTCCGACCCGGATGGTGCACTCGCGGCATCGCTGCCCTCGCCAGGGGGCAGCAGCCGGGCGAACACCTCGTTGGCCAACAGGCGACCCTGCTGTGTGAGGCGCACACGTCCGGCCACGTCCTCGGCCAGGCCGCTCGAGTGCGCCCACGCGAGCGCCGGAGCCAGTGCGGGATGGCTGGCGAGTGCCGCGTCGATGCCCTCGCTGAGACGCAGGCCGAGGATGGCCCGCTCCGCGAGGGCGGTGGCTTCGTCGACCACCTCCATGCCACCGGGCGGCAGCTCGCCTCGGTCGAGCGCCGCGATGTAGCGATCGAGACGGGCCCCGTTCCACCAGCGCCGCAGACCGCCGTCGGATGCGTGCGCACCGGGCCCCAGCGCGAGATACGGACGTCGCTCCCAGTAGAGCCGGTTGTGGCGGCTCTCGTGCCCGGGTCGCGCCAGGTTGGCGACCTCGTAGCGGTGCAACCCGGCCGCTGCCGCGAGCTCATCGGTGAGCAGCTCCATCTCCGCGGCGCGCTCATCCGACTGCTCGTCCTCGGCGCGCGCCCGCCACGCGCGCGCGCCGCGACTGACCGGCAGGTGGTCGCCATCAGGACCAGTGAGTCCTTCGGCATCGGGATCGTCCAGCGTCAGGGTGTAGGCAGACAGGTGCTCGGGCTCGAGCGCCAGCGCCGCCGTCAGCGTGGAGCGCCAGGAGGCCAGCGTTTGGCCCGGGACGTCCGTCAGCAGGTCCAGGCTGAGCGACTCGAAGCCGGCCCGGCGCGCCGACGTCACGGCCCCGGACACGTCCGACCGTCGATGCCGTCGCCCCAGGCGCCTGAGCTCGTCGTCGGCCAGCGATTGCGCCCCGAGCGAGAGCCGGTTCACGCCGGCGGCGCGGAAGCCGTCCAGGTCGCCGATCTCGTCGGCACCCGGGTTGGCCTCCAGGGTGATCTCCGCGTCACTCGCGATCCCAAGACGTGCATCGACCGCCGAGAGCAAGGTATCCACCTGCGCAGCCGCCAGCAGGGAGGGCGTGCCGCCACCGAGGTAGACACTGCGCAACGGCGGTCGCTCGGCACCGAACTCGGCCTCGACCTGCTGGGCGCGGAGGTCCAGCTCACGCGCGACTGCCGCCAGCAGTGGCGCGATGCGGTTGCGCGGGCCTCGGGCCGCCCCTCCGGCCAGCACCACGAAATCGCAGTACGGGCACAGCGACACGCAGAACGGAACGTGGATGTACAGCCCTTCAGGCGGGCCTGGCGCGCTCGACCTGCCGCCGCCGGTCCCCTTAGCCGCGCCGTGGATCGTGAGGCCCGATGATGTAGGCACCACCGTCTCCGGTGCCGCGATAACGCGGCTGCACCTGCTCGACCGCGGCCCGCCGCGGCGAACCCATCGTCATGAAGAAGGCGAAGCGCGTGATGGCGTGGCCGACGAAGGCGGCGGCGATGCCCCCGGTCAGCAGCACCAGCACCCCGCCGATGACGCCGATGATCATCCAGTTGAGCAGCAGTGGCAGCCCTCGACTGCCGGTCACCGCCCGGACAGCGCCGGCGTAGATGAACGCGGCCGACCCCACGGCCAACCACTCGGGCAGTCCAAGGACCAGCAGCAGGCCAAGCAGCACGCCGCGGAAGAGGAACTCGTCGAAGAAGGCGGTCCCGATGGCGAAGACGACCCCGCCGGGATAGCGCCCCGGACGCGGGAAGTCGAGCCGGCCGTTGATGAGCACGGCCAGCACGAAGGCACCCACGACGCCAGCCCCGCCATAGACCATGCCAAGCAGCATGGCCTCGCCCCGGTCAGGTGCCAGCGTCAGGTTCAGCTCAGAGACGGGCGACGGATGCAGGGCGAAGATGATCAGGCCCAGGGCCACGCCCGCGGCGTACCAGGACAGGCGCGGCAGCCAGACGCGCCAGGCGCCGTCCTCGGTATCCCACTCGGCCGCGCTGAAGCGCCGCGCGTCGAGCCGCAGCAGGAACATGAGCGCAGCGAAGCCGACGAACAGCAGGTATTGGAGCGGCTCGGGGATCAACTAGTCGCCCTCGCCCCCGCGCAGCACGGCCAGGAAGGCCTCCTGTGGGATCTCCACGCTGCCCACCTTCTTCATCCGCGCCTTGCCCTCCTTCTGTTTCTCGAGCAGCTTGCGCTTGCGGGTGATATCCCCACCGTAGCACTTGGCGAGGACGTTCTTGCGCATGGCACGAACGGTCTCGCGGGCGATGACGTTGGAGCCGATGGCAGCCTGGACCGGCACCACGAACATCTGACGCGGGATGAGGTCCTTGAGTTTCCTGGTCAGCTCACGGCCCGCGCTCTGGGCGTCGGAGCGATGGACGATGATGCTGAGCGCATCGACCGGCTCGCCGTTGACCAGCACGTCCAGCTTGACCAGGTCGCCCGTGCGGTATCCGATCTCCTCGTAGTCCATCGAGGCGTACCCCTGCGTCCGGCTCTTGAGCTGGTCGTAGAAGTCGATGATGACCTCGGCCAGGGGCAGCTCGAAGTTCATCAGCACGCGCGTGGGGTCGAGGTACTCCATGTCCCGGAATGTGCCGCGATGGTTCTTGGCCAGCTCCATCAGGGTGCCGATGTAGGTCGAGGGCGTGACGATGCCGAGCTTGACCCAGGGCTCGGAGATGGACTCGATGTCCGCTGGCTCGGGCAGCAGCGCCGGGTTCTCGACCTCGACGTCGCCCCGGCCGTGCGTGAGCGTGACGACATACTCCACCGAGGGCGCGCTGGCGATGATGTCGAGGTCGAACTCGCGCTCCAGGCGCTCCTGCACGATCTCCATGTGCAGCAGTCCCAGGAAGCCGATGCGGAAGCCGAAGCCGAGTGCCACCGAGGACTCGGGCTCGAAGCTGATCGATGCATCGTTGAGATGCAGCTTCTCCAGCGCCTCCCGCAGGACCGGGTAGTCGGGACCGTTGATGGGGTAGACCCCGGCGAACACGAGCGCCTTGGCCGGCTTGTAGCCGGGAAGCGGCTCCCTGGCCGGCTTGCGGGCCGAGGTCAGGGTGTCACCGACCTGGCAGTCACGCACCGACTTGAGCCCGGTGGCAACGTAGCCAACCTCCCCGGGGCCGAGCGTCTTGACCGGCACCAGCTGTGGTCGGAACACACCCAGCTCGACGATGTCGCTCTCCGCTCCAGAGGCCATCAGTCGGATCTGGTCATTGGCTCGCAGGGTGCCCGCGCTCAGGCGCACGTAGGCCACCACGCCCTTGTAGGCGTCGTAGTGCGAATCGAAGATGAGCCCGGACAGTGGCGCATCGGGGTCGCCGGCAGGGGGTGGCACGCGCTCGACGATGGCCTCGAGCACCTCGGGCACGTTGGTGCCGTCCTTGGCGCTGACCATGATCACCTCCTCGCGCGGGATGGCGAGCACGTTCTCCAGCTCCTCGATGACAAGGTCGGGCTGGGCGCTGGGCAGGTCGATCTTGTTGAGCACCGGGATGATGACGAGGTTCTGCGAAAGCGCCAGGTAGACGTTGGCCAGGGTCTGCGCCTCGATACCCTGCGCTGCATCCACCACCAGGATGGCACCCTCACAGGCCTGCAGGCTACGGCTGACCTCGTAGCTGAAGTCCACGTGACCGGGCGTGTCGATCAGGTTGAGCCCGTAGAGCTGGCCATCGCGGGCGGTGTGCTCAAGGCGGACGGCACGAGCCTTGATGGTGATGCCCTTCTCGCGCTCCAGGTCCATGCTGTCGAGCACCTGGCTGATCATCTGGCGTTTGTCGAGCGTGTGGGTCAGCTCGAGAAATCGATCAGCCAGTGTCGACTTGCCGTGGTCGACGTGGGCGATGATCGAGAAGTTGCGCAGGCGTGACTGAGGGATCGCTTCCATGGGGCAGCCCGATTCTAGCAAGCGCGAGGGCCAGGGCCGACCACGTTCGGGACCAGTCCGCGTCGAGGCGCAGGCGTGTGGCTACTTGGGGATCGTGCTGGTCCGATCGTCAGCCGACAGCCCGGCGATGACCGAGCCCATGGCGCGCTCCACGACCGCCATGTCCTCGTCCGAGATGCGGTCGAGGAAGAGGGCCTTGATGCCTCGAAGATGGACGCGGCTGGCCGAGCGCAGGGTCTCCAGGCCACGTCCGGTCAGCACGGCCTCTGCGCCACGGCCGTCGGACTCGCACTGGCTGCGGGCCACCAGGCCATCGGCCTGGAGTCGGTCGATGAGCCGCGTCACGCCACTGCGGGTGAGGAAGATCCCCTCGGCGAGGTCGCTCATGCGCAGTCGACGACCAGGCGCCTCGGCCAGCTGCAGGAGTGCCGAATAGTCGGCGAGTGACATGCTCGCTTCCTCACGCAGGTCGTGGTCCAATCGCTCGACGATGCGCGCATGAGCGGTGAGGAACGAGCGCCACGCAGCCAGGCGTGGGTCGCGCGGTGACAGCGCTGATCCGACCACGGCGGATGAGGTTTGCGAAGCGTGAGGTGGCGGAGCCGGCATGCGACGATGCTAGCGCAATCGGGACGATGCTTGTGCAGGCAATCATCTAGCGCTCGCCGGCAGCCGCCGATGGCCTCAGGCTTGCCCCTGCCGCCGATCGCGGCTCCGGTGCGGCTCGGGCTCGGGCTCCGTCGGGCTCTGGGCGATGATGCTGCGCGCGGCTCAGGGCGATGATGCTGGCGCGCGGGTCCGTCCTGCGGTACCATCACCGTTCGCGCGTGGTCGTAGGCGCTGAGGTACATGGTGCCCAGCAGCCGACGCCGGCGCACAGAAGACTACCCGGAGCTGTTGAGGACATATCACCTTGGCCCATTCATCGCGGACCTGGTCGGGCGCACGAACGCCACAGGCCCTGAAGCGCGTTCGTCAGTCTCATCGCCGCAATGCCATCCTGCAGCCCCGTCGAACGGCGGCCAAGACGCAGGTGAAGAATGCCCTTATCGCCGCTGAAGGCGGCGATGTCGAGGCCACGCGCGCCGCCGTCGCGCAGGCAGCCGCCGCGCTGGACCTGGCAGCCAAGGTCGGCGCCATCCATCCCAACAACGCCGCCCGGCGGAAGAGTCGCCTGATGCGCCGCGCCAACGCCGCCCTTGGTGGCGAGTCGCTGACCGTGACCGGCAAGCCACAGCGACAGGTCAGCAAGGCTGCCGCAGCCAAGGCCGCCAAGGCGCGTATCGCCGCCAGCAAGGCATCCAAGGCGAAGGGCGAGCAGACAGCCGCCGGCAAGGCCCGTGCAGCGCTGAGCAAGTCGGCCCGCAGCAACGAGGCCAAGTCGAGTGCCGCCAAGGCCAGCGCCGCCGAGTCGGCCACCGGCACCACAGCTCCGGCCAAGAAGACCGCGGCCAAGAAGACGACGGCCAAGAAGACGACGACCAAGTCGAGCGCCAAGAAGACCACGGCCAAGAAGACCACCGCCAAGAAGACGACGGCCAAGAAGGAGTAGGGCACTCGCCCTCCCCCGTTCCCGGCAGCCTGGAGCGGCGGCTCGAGCGATCGAGACCGCCGCTCTTCTGTGTCCGCCGCGGGCTCCTGGCCACCACGAGCTGGGCCGCGAACGGGGTGGCTTCCGTGTCGCGTGAGTCGCTGTCCTTTCGCTGGCTCGAGCTGTCGCCGCTGACGAGCGGGCGCCGACCACTTCGGGTGGACGAACAGGGCACGTCGCACGGGCGGAGAACGAGCGGCAGTGCCAGTCGGCCGCTCAGAGGGGACGCCCAGGCTTCCAGCGATCCCGCCGATGCCGGCGGCGGCACCTGTGTCCCCTTCAGCGGGACGAACCTGCTGTGGAGCGGCCTCGCTCAGGCCATCGAGGGGGCTGCTGTCCCGAGACGTCCACTCCAAGCGGACGGCCAGGGAGATCCCGCGAGATCAGCACGAACGGCGGAGCACGGCCGCAGGTATCAGCGCGGTCGTCGCGCACAGGTCACGAAGCGACACCCGCAGCAGGTGAGTGAGATGGGGGGCGGCCACGGCAGCTGACGACTGCGGCGATGCTGACGCAGCCCTCCTGCCGTGCCTATTCCGCGGCGGCCACCCGTGCAGCGATCTCTGCCGCCGGCGGCGGCTCACGCACGGCGCGCCAGCCGGCGGCCGCCAGCGCCCCACTCAGGGTCACGAGCGTCAGCACCAGGGTGGTCTCGCCCTGCCAGCGCCACACCGCGGCCTCGAACGAGGCAGCGTCGATGATGCCGTCCGCCAGCAGGTCCGCTGCCTGCTCTTCGTCCTCGATGTATCGCAGGTAGGTGCACTCGGGGCCTGTGGCGCATTCGAGCTGGCCACCCATCGTCTCCGGCCGGTAGCCCGAGTCGGCGTAGATGAACAGCAGCCGTAGCGCCACGTACATCAGCGCGAGGCTGAGGCCCGTGACGCTGCCAGCGAACGCGGCGTTGGTGAACAGGCGCCAGCGGGGACGCCAACGCAGCGACTTGTTGTTGGCGTAGTAGCCGATGATCAGGCCGGCGAACGGTGCCGAGACGAAGACCAGCACCTGGATCGCGATCACCAGCTCGAAGCTGATGGCGATGGTGACGGCCATGCCCAGGCCGACGATGGCGGCATAGATGGCGCCGCGATCGAGCACCCGGCCCTCTCCGGGCCGGGCACTCAGCGGCGTTTCGTCCAGCCCGGCGTCCTCCACCGGCGCACCGGTGGCATCGACGTTGGGCCCGGCCTCGTCGGTGCGAGGCCCCTGGATGGTCAAATGGTCACGGCCTAGCGGCCGGCCAGCGCGCGGAGGCCCGGATACACGGCGATGTCGCCAAGCTCGGCGTCGATGCGCAGCAGCCGGTTGTACTTGGCCACACGCTCCGACCGAGACGGGGCGCCCGTCTTGATCTGGCCGGCGTTGGTCGCCACCGCCAGATCCGCGATGGTGGTGTCCTCGGTCTCGCCCGAGCGGTGGCTGATGACGGCGCCCCAGCCGCGCGCTCGTGCCATGTCGACCGTCTGCAGCGTCTCGCTGAGCGTGCCGATCTGGTTGAGCTTGATGAGGATGGCATTGGCCGCATCTTCCTCGATGCCGCGCGCCAGCCGCTCGGGGTTGGTGACGAAGAGGTCGTCGCCCACAAGCTGGCAACGGTCGCCGACCTTGGCAGTCAGCTGGGCCCAGCCCTTCCAGTCATCCTCGGCGAGGCCGTCCTCGAGGCTGACGATGGGGTAGCGGTCGATCCAGTCGGCCCAGAATTCGACCATCTCGCTGGTCTTCAGCGAGCGGCCCTCCTTGGCCAGCTTGTAGGTGTACTCGCCCTCGGCATCGGGCTCACCGTCGATGAGCTCGGTGGTCGCCGGGTCGAGCGCGATGGCGATCTCCGCACCGGGCTTGTAGCCAGCGCGCTCGACGGCCTGCAGCACGGTCTCGATGGCCGCCTGGTTGGAGGGCAGGGTCGGCGCGAAGCCGCCCTCGTCGCCCTGGCCGGTGGCCAGGCCCTTGTCGTGCAGCTCGGCCTTCAGGGCATGGAAGATCTCGGAGCCCGCACGCAGTGCCTCGGCGAAGCTGTCGAGACCGACGGGCATGACCATGAACTCCTGGAAGTCGGTGGAATCCGCTGCGTGCTGGCCACCGTTGAGGATGTTGAACATCGGCACCGGCATGGTCCAGGCGCCGGCACCACCGAGGTAGCGATACAGCGGCAGGCCGTAGGCGACGGACGAGGCGTGGGCACAGGCGAGCGAGACGCCGAGGATGGCGTTGGCTCCGAGGTTGCCCTTGTTGGGACTGCCGTCGAGCTCTCGCAACAGTGCGTCGATGCCGCCCTGGTCGGAAGCGTCCTCGCCGAGGATCGCCGGGGCGATGGTCTCCACGACGTTGGCGACGGCCTGCTGCACGCCCTTGCCGTTGTAGCGCGACGTGTCGCCGTCACGCAACTCGACGGCCTCGTGGGCTCCGGTGGAGGCACCCGACGGAACGGCCGCCCGGCCGACCGCGCCCTCGTCGAGGACGACGGTCACCTCGACCGTGGGATTGCCGCGCGAGTCGAGGATCTCCTGCGCGTCGATATAGTCGATGAGCGTCATCAGGCTCCCTCGCTCTGGCGGTCCTGGAGGACCTCGATCCCCGGCAGCTCCCTGCCCTCGAGGAACTCGAGAGAGGCACCGCCACCGGTGGAGATATGGGTGAACCGTGCAGTCAGGCCGAGCTCCTCGATGGCCGCGACGGAGTCGCCACCGCCGACGACCACGGAGGCACCGGCCTCACAGCGGTCGGCCAGCATGCGCGCCACCGAGCGGGTGCCATCGCCGAACGTCGGCACCTCGAAGACGCCCAGCGGGCCGTTCCAGAGGACTGTCTCGCAGTCTCCCAGCGCAGCCTCGAAGGCGACGATGGAATCGGGGCCGATATCGACCGCGGACCACGAGTTGGGGATCTTCTTGACCGGCACGACCTTGTGCTCGGCACCACGGGTGACCTCCTTGGCCACCAGCACATCGGTCGGGAGGACGAGCTCGACCCCCTTCTTCTCAGCCGTCTTCATGATGCGCCTGGCATCCTCGACACGATCCTTCTCGAGGAGGGACTTGCCGACGGTGTAGTCCTGCGCGACGAGGAAGGTGTTGGCCATGCCGCCCCCGATGAGCAGCTTGTCCACGCGCTCCAGGAGCGAGTCGAGCACCTTGATCTTGTCGGATACCTTGGCCCCGCCGATGATGGCCGCGAAGGGCTTGCGCGGGTTCTCCAGCAAGGCACTGAGGTTGCGGATCTCACGCTCCATCAGCAGGCCCGCGTAGGCCGGCAGGATCTCTGCCACGCCGACGGTGCTGGCATGGGCGCGATGGGCGGTGCCGAAGGCATCGTTGACGTAGACGTCGCCGTAGGCTGCGAGCGCCGCGGCGAACTCGGGGTCGTTGGCCTCTTCCTCCGCGTGGAAGCGGAGGTTCTCGAGCAGCAACAGCTGCCCGGGCTTCATGCGGTTGACCGCATCGGTCGTGCCTAGCCCGATGGCATCGCCGGTGGCAGGCACCGGCCGGCCGATGAGGTCAGAGAGGTGCTGCGCCACCGGCCGCAGTCGCAGCGAGTCGGTGACCTTGCCCTTGGGCCGGCCGAGGTGGCTCATGAGCACGATCGAGGCGCCGTGCTCGAGCAGGTAGACGATGCTGGGGAGGGCAGCGCGGATGCGGGAGTCATCCCGCACCCGGCCATCCTCGATGGGGACGTTGAAGTCGACACGCATCAGGACGCGTTTGCCCTGCGGGTCGAAGTCCCGGATGGTGAGCTTTTCCATGTCGTACGACGGTGTCGTCTTGGGGTCCGCGCGCCTAGAGGCGGTCGCCCATGTACTTGACGAGGTCGGCGACGCGGCAGCTGTAGCCCCACTCGTTGTCGTACCAGGCCAGCACCTTCACGAAGTTGCCGCCCAGGCTCATGGTGCTGGGCGCGTCGATGATGGAACTGCGGTCGTCGCCACGGAAGTCGCTCGAAACGAGCGGCTGGGTCTCGACACCAAGGATGCCCTGCATGGGTCCGTCAGCCGCGGCCTGGAAGGCGGCGTTGAGCTCCTCGGCCGTGGCGTCCTTCTCCAGCTCAGCGGTGAAGTCGACCACGCTCACCGTGGGCGTCGGGACACGCAGGCTGAAGCCGTCGAACTTGCCCTTCAGCTCGGGGATGACGAGGGCAAGCGCCTTGGCCGCACCGGTCGTGGTGGGGATGATGTTGAGGGCTGCAGCGCGCGCCCGACGAGGATCCTTGTGGTAGACGTCGAGGACGTTCTGGTCGTTGGTGTAGCTGTGGATGGTGTTCATCAGGCCGCGCCTGATGCCCCATCCGTCATGCACCACCTTGGCCGCCGGTGCCAGGCAGTTGGTGGTGCAGCTGGCGTTGCTGATGATGTGGTGCTTGGAGGAGTCATAGACGTCCTCGTTGACGCCGAGCACGATGGTGGCGTCCTCGTTCTTGGCGGGCGCGCTGATGAGCACCTTCTTGGCACCGCCCTCGAGGTGGCCGGCGGCCTTGGTGGCGTCGGTGAAGATGCCGGTGGACTCGATGACGATGTCGACGCCAAGGTCACCCCAGGGAAGGGCGGCTGGATCGCGCTCGGACAGGACCTTGATCTCCTTGCCGTTCACGATCAGCGAGCTGTCGGTGTGCTCGACCGTGCCGTCGAAGGGGCCGTAGGTGGAGTCACGCTTGAACAGCAGCGCATTCAGCTCCACCGACATGAGGTCGTTGATGGCGACGACTTCCGCGTCCGGGGTGCGCTCGATGATGGCCTTGAGCGACTGGCGGCCGATGCGGCCGAAGCCATTGATGCCGACCCGAGTAGTCATGGATGGGACTCCTTGCTTCGCGCTTCGCCCTCGGTTCAGCGGTCGCTGACCGGCGAGCAGTTCATCTGTTCGTCTGGCAGGTGCCGTCGCCGCACGTGGCGAGCTTGGGCCCTGGCCCTATGTGGAGGCGTCCGCCGACACGGCGGTCGCCGCCTGATAGTCCTCCTGGGCGATCGACCCCGGCAGGGCCGATGCGACGAGAGGTACCGTGCCGATAAGCCCGACGTCATCACCCAGGGCCGCCTGCACGACGCGTGCACGCTGCGCCTGGATCCTGAACGCCGTCTCGGCCACGGCCCTCCTGGCTGGTGCGATCAGGCGCTCCCCCCACGCGAGCGTGATGCCACCACCGAGGATGACCACATCCGGGCCGAAGACGTTGACGATGGAGACCACCGCCACGGCCACGGCCCGTTGGGCACGCTCGATTATGACGCCTGCAGCCGGATCGCCCAAGTCCGCCGCCCGCGAGACGTGGACCGCCGTCAGCGGGGCGGGTGCGATCTCGGCAGCCATGCGGGCCAACTGTGGGGCGTCGGCACCGGCGTCCAGGGCGGCCCGGGCACTGGCGGCGATGCCGGTACCGCTGGCGAGGGCCTCCAGGTGCCCCACGCCGCCACAGCCACAGGTGGGACCGTCCATGTCCACGGTCGTGTGGCCCAGCTCACCGCCGGCGCCATCAGGCCCCACGACCGGGCGACCGCCGGAGATCACCGCGCCGCCGACACCGGTGGAGATGGTCAGATAGATCAGGTCGTCCGATCCTTCCCCGGCTCCGAAGTCGCGTTCGCCGAGGATGTTGACGTTGGTGTCCTTGCCTAGGGCCCACGGCAGGCCCAACGCATCGCCGATCGCTGGCGCCAGCGGGAAGCCCCACCACTCGCCGCGCAGGTTGGGCGGGTCGATGAGCGTGCCGGACCTGGCATCGAGCGGACCCGGCGCGGCGATGCCGACCGCGATGGGCTCGGCGCCGCCGGCAGCGAGGTGCTCGTCTCGAGCATCCCGCAGCAGCTCCAGGCAGAACTCGATGACGGCGGCCATGCCGGCCTGCATCGGCGTGGCGCCGGCGCGGCGGACAGACAGCTCGCCCCACGGCGTGACGACCGCGGCGCGCGCGTTGGTGCCGCCCAGGTCCAGCGCGAGGACGGGTCCCCGCAGGCGGTAGCGAGAGTGGTCGGCGGGCATGGCTGGTTCTCGTGCTCGGTGGTTGCCTCAGGAGTCTAGAGACAGCACATGACCCCGGTCGGGTCGACCGGGGTCATGGTTCGCGTCAGAGAGAAGGAGTCAGCCGCCGATGCGAAAGACGCTGCCGCCACATTTGGGGCAGGTGCCCTTGGTCGCGGGCTTGCCGTTCTTCATGGTGATCTTCTGCGGGTTCTGGATCTCGACCTTCTGCTTGTCCTTGACGCAATATGCCTCGGCCATCCTGTGTCCTCCTATCCCTCCGAGCATTGGGTCGCGCTCGGAACCCTCTTGGACCCGATCATCTGCCGGGCCTCACGTGGTGAACAGCAACGTCGGTGCCATTCCTGACTGTATTAGGTTGCCACCTTCTGCGCCCAGTGTGACGGACGCCAGTGCAGCTCCCCTGAACGTGCTCGGTGCTCATCCATCTCGGCGAGCACATGCAGGGCCTCCAGGCCCGTGTCGATGAGGCCGGCCTCCGCGGCCTGCTTCTGGTCCCCCGTGACGAACGCCCCACTCGTCCGCTGGGCGAACGCCGTACATACCACGCCGGCGCGACAGCCGGCCAGGGCGGCCAGCGTCAGCACTGCGGATGCCTCCATCTCGAAGTTGACCACGCCCTGCGCGGCCATCCGCTCGGCGAGGTCGGGGAACCGGATGGGCAGCTGGGGGATGCGGCGACCCTGGGGCCCGTAGAAGCCCGGGGCCGTCGCCGTCAGCCCGACGTGGGCGGGCAGCCCCGTCCGCGCAGCTGCTTCGAGCAGCGCGGCCACTGCGCCGTAGTCGGCGACCGCGGGGTAGCCATCGTCGACGTAGTAGCTGGTCGTCGACTCCAGGCGCACGGCCGCGGTCGAGATGACGAGGTCGCCCAGCATGATCTCCTCGCGCAGCACGCCACAGGAGCCGATGCGGATGAACGTGGGCTTGCGCTGCGCGATGGCGAGGATCTCAGCCATGACGATCTCCACGTTGTCGGTGCCGATGCCGGTGGCGACGACGGAGATGCGCAGGCCCCGGTGCGTGCCGGTGACGGAGTTGAACTCGCGGTGGCGGCGATGGACCTCGATGTCGTCGAACATGCCGGCGATGAGGTCGGTGCGGTCGGGGTCACCGGGGAGCAGGATGTAGTCGGCGACCTCTCCGGGAGCGAGGTCGATGTGGTACTGGCGATCCGTGTCAGGCAGCGTGACCAGCGGGTCCGCGTCGGGCACGGCGACTCCTCCACTTCCGCCCCGGCCGGTCCAAGGGCTCCGCGGAACGATAGTCACCAGCGAGCGTGAGCGCAAGCCACATTCGTCACGCTGGCGACTCGCTCTCCGTCCGGGGGCGCGTACGATTGGCCCGTGACCGACCCCACCGCCACCCTGGGGGCCATCCTCGACGACCACCTCGCGGTGGCCGCGGCCAGCCGTGCAGGGCTCGTGCCCGTCATCGCCGAGCTGGCCACCGACCTCATCGCCGCCCTCGAGCGTGGTGGCAAGGTCGTCGTCTTCGGCAATGGCGGCAGCGCCGCCGATGCGCAGCACCTGGCCGGTGAGCTGACCGGCCACTACCGGCGCGATCGGCGGCCATTGGCGGCGCTGGCGCTGACGACCGATACGTCGGTGCTGACAGCCATCGCCAACGACTACGACTACGAGCGTGTCTACGAGCGGCAGGTGCAAGCTCTCGTCGGTGCAGCCGACGTCGTCATCGGCATCAGCACGTCAGGCACGGCGGCCAACGTGGTGCGCGGCATCCGTGCCGCGCGGACGCTGGGCGCACGCACCTGGGCCCTGACCGGAGCGTCGGAGTCGCACCTCTCGGAGGCGGCCGAACGCAGCCTGCATGTGCCGTCGGCTGAAACGGCGCGTATCCAGGAGATGCACATCACCGTCATCCACGCGGTCTCGGAGCTCCTCGACACCTGGGCGACCGAGCGCGACGCCTGAGCCGGTCGGGCCCGCCCCTGGGAGCTGCGATCCCTGGGCTGGCGAGCCAGCCCGACCGCGAGGCATGGTGCTGCCTACGACGCTCATCGCCCGCGGCTCGCGCGAGATCCGACCGGCACAGGCGAGACGGCGGCCCTCGAGCGCCACGCCACCACCGCTGCTGCTGACAGCAGCAGCAATGCGGCTGCGGCCAGGCCTGCGACCGCGACGACAGGCCGCACGTCCAGCCCGCCCGCGGCCGGCGCAGCCAGAAGACCGGCACCGTGGGTGTCAGGCCCCGGAGCGGTGGACCCGCCAGCACCGTCGAGCCGGCCCGCGTCGCTCCGCGGCGCCTCGATCGAGGCCGCCACCGGACGGGAAGCGCGGCGCACGTCAGTAGCGGCCGCGACCACGACCTCAGCGCCCGTTCGCCGCGCCCGCACGCGCCCGGTAGCGTTGACCACCTCACCCACGTGGAGTCCCAGCTCCAGCGGCTCGATGGCTTCGCCCAGGCGGATGGTGCCGCTGGCCGTGCCGTCGTCGAGGGTGAGCCGGCGCCCAGCTACGGCTTCGACCCGACCGCCCACCCGCACCAGCCGGTCCGCGAGCGTCCCCAGCGAGCCGAGCGTGGCCGTCGTGACCATCCCTCCATCGCCCGCCGTGGTTGGCAGATCCGAGCCGTCGGTGGAGGCAGCGTCGAACAGGTCGGCGTCAGCGTCGGGCGCTCCATCCGTCACTCGGGGGCCGATCTTGAGATCCTTGCGCGAGCGCGGCGCGATGGCAAAGCGTTGGTCGCTGGCCGCGGGATGCGCGCGTCGCACGAGGCCGGTGACGCGCACCGACCGGCCGGGTTCGACGAGCCCGGGGTCGATGCCGCTGCCGGCGAGACCGACGACGGGCAGGGACCCACCGTTGGTCAGCTCGGCCTCCGCGCGCCAGGTGTCACCGTCGCGCTCGACGTCGGTGATGCGCACGGCCACCGTGACCAGGCGCCACTCGTCGGCCACCGCAGGCAGCCGCCGAAGGAGCCACGGAACGATTCGCCCGCGACCCCTGGTTCGCGGCGCCGATTTCGGCCTCCAGCTGGATGGCGTCGTACCAGGTGCCGACCTCCCCGCTGGCGCGGATCACCTGGCCCACTCCAGCGGGACGGACACCCACTGGGTATCGCACGAGGATCGCGCCGCTCCTGTCCTGCACGGTCACCCGGCGGCCCTCACTGTCGATCACCCCGGCCTTCGAGGTGACGACGCCCACGATGGTGACCCGGCGTCCAGGGGTAGCGTCCTTGATGGCGACGCGTGGTGGCCTGGTTTCGCCAGGGTCGGCGCCACCGCCTGCCGGGGGCGGAGTAACCCTCGGCCCGGTGTCCAGTACCAGCAGGTCCGCCTGGCCGCGCAGCCAGATGCGGTAGCCGTCGGGCGCGCCTGTGCGACTGGCTCGCTGGCCGACCACACCGGTGACCCTCAGCCGCTGCCCGCGCGTCAACGCCGAGGGATCGAGCCCGATGGGTTCGAAAGCGTAGACGCGCACATCACCCCGGTCGTCACGGACGGCGAGCGACACGGCGCCACTGCTGTAGCGGTCGATGTCGACGAGCGTGGCGCTCAGTGTGGCCAGCAAGCCTTCGGCGGGCTCGGCGACGCGCGCGGAGTCGAGGACCAGCGGCTCAGGCAGACCGCCATTCCCGATGACCGAGATGTCGCCGTCGCTGTCGGGCCGTAGCTCCAGGTTGCCGTACGGATCGGCAAGCGAGCCACCGACCTGCACGATCGAGCCGCGAGGCAGCGACGCGACGGGGTAGCCCACCGGGAGGCGCACGGCGATGCCGCCAGTCTCGTCCTGTATCACCAGCGTCCGCTCGCCGAGGACTCGTCCGGGTTGCACGGTCACGGTACCCGCCACCACGACCGTGGCACCGACGCCCAGTGACCGCGCCGCGCCGATGGCGATGGAGGCGCGCGGCGAGGATGTCGGGGGCGGCACGAGCGTGGGAGCCGGCGTCCCCACGGGGGTCGGGGCGGGGGTCGGCGCCGGAGCGGCGGTCGGCGTCGGGTCAGGTGTCGGCGCGGGCGTCGGGTCAGGCGTCGGGGTGGGCGTCGGTCGTGCGGTCGGTGCTGGGGTCGGCGGGGCGGTGGGCTTGGGTGTCGGCGCCGGCGTCGGCGCAGGGGTGGGAGTGGGCTTGGGCGTCGGCGCAGGGGTGGGAGTGGGCTTGGGTGTCGGCGCAGGAGTGGGCTTGGGTGTCGGCGCAGGAGTGGGCTTGGGTGTCGGCGCAGGAGTGGGCTTGGGTGTCGGGTCGGGCGCGACCGTGGACCCTTCCGCGAGCGGCGACTCGTTGAGCACCGTGTCAGCCGCGTTGTCGTTGGTGTCCCGCCGATTGGCAGCACCGCCACCCGGACGGCGCTCCAGCGAGGAAGATGGCGGCGGCGCCAGCCCGGGCGTCCCCTCCACGAGCTCAGAGGCGGCACTTCCCCAGGACAGCGTGTCCACGATCGCTCCATCGGCCCGACGCAGCACGACCGTGCCGCCGGTGGCGCTCAATCCTCCGCTGTAGGTGTGGTCGGCGGCCAGCGCATAGGCGCCGTCCTCGTTGGCCAGCAGCACGCGCGACCCTGCCGCGACCGTGCCTTGCGTCCAGGTGTGCTTGCGCGTCACGGTCTTGCCGCTGGCCGAGGCGTAGGCCAGCTCGAGCCCGCTGAGCGACGCCGGCGCATCGCCGGCGTTGTACAGCTCGACGTACTCGTCCGAGCCCGTCGCGCCGCCGGTGACGACCTCGCCAACCAGGAGTCCCACCGACGGTGGCCATGGGGACTCCACCGCGTGGACCCCCGACGGCGACGCCGCCACCATCATGCACAGGAGCTGAGCCAGGAGCGATCGCCATCGCGCGGACATCGAGGACCTCCGAGTCCGGCGGGCGTGAACGGTGGTGCGGGACGCGGCGACGAGGCGGCCGCGTGGCTGCCATCATCGTGGAGACCACTTATCGCCGACTTGCGCCCAGCTACGCGGGCGTTCGCGGCGGGTGCAGCGCGTGGTGCGGTACCATCGCGCCGGCCCCAACACCACGTCAAGGTAGGACTCCACGTGCCTCGTTCCAGGAATACCCGCATCCGACCCAAGGACACCAGCCGCGTCGAAGCACGCCGGCGCTATCGCGAGGAGACGCGCGTATCGGAGGTCAGCCCCGAAGGCGACGGGACGGCGCTGGTCGACGCATCGACGACGCCACCAGACGAGGCGACGAAGCGTCCTGGCTTCGCACTGCCCAACGTGGTCGAGGACATCAAGGCGCTGCCGCAGGTCTTCCGCAAGCCACTGGTGTGGCTGCCCTTCGGCCTGCTGCTCCTGACGTTCGTGCTGGCGGTGGCGCTCATCAACGGCCTGCTCGACGGGCTGCCGACAGCGATCCGCGACATCATCGTGCTGTACATCAGCCTCACGCTGCACCCGACGACGCTCTTCATCTTCTTCATCGGAGGCTTCGTGGCGCCACGCGCGTCATACCTCGTGGGCGGCCTGCTGGGCCTCCTGAGCGGCGTCTTCTTCGTCACCGTGGTGGCCATCGCCGACCAAGCTGCCTCCAGCGACATCGATACGCTGCTCTCCACCACCGACGGCGCCGCCCCTGCCGTCTCGGCCGAGCTGGCACTGCAGACCATCGGCCTGGGCGTCGTGATCGGCGTGTTCGCCGGCGGCTTCGCGTCGTGGTATCGGCGCTTCCTGCGCTCGTCCCAGGAGCGCGCCAAGCAGAACCGCGCGCTCAAGGAGCAGGAGCAGGCACGCAAGGCCAAGGAGCAGGCGCGGGCTGACAAGGAAGCCGCCCGCCAGGCCCGCCGCAAGGCCTGAGCGTCAGCCGAGCTCGCCGGGGTCGACGGGACAGCGGCGCGAGCGTGGGGCCCGTGGCCATCGTCTCGCGGCCCGGTCGCCAACGGTGGCAGGCTCAACCGACACGACGCATACCGGCATGACCGAGCTGGCGGACGCCGTCGGGGTGCTCTGGGCCACCACGATCACGACAGACCTCGACCAGCGGCCG
>CAVORC010000006.1:0-4982 GCA_963698505.1 uncultured Chloroflexia bacterium
CGGCTCGCGCCGACCCCGACCAGTTCGCGCAGGTGTTGGTCAACCTGCTGCAGAATGCCGCGCGCTATGCCCCCGAGGGCGGCATCGTCACGCTCAGCGCGGAGAGCCGCGAGGACACCATCCTGGTCAGCCTCGCCAACAGCGGCGAGGGCATCCCCGCGGAGGATCTGCCGCATGTCTTCGAGCGCTTCTATCGCGTCGAGAAATCGCGCGACCGCGCACTCGGTGGTGCCGGTATCGGCCTGGCCATCGTGAAGCAGCTGGTGGAAGGCTGGGGCGGCCGCGTGGGGGCCGAGTCGACCGCCGGGCGGACGCGCTTCTGGTTCAGCCTGCCGCAGGGTGGCAGCAGCCTCCCCGGTTCGCGCTGATCAGTCGGCCGCGTCCAGCGCCCCCTCGGCGCGCGCCTTGACGCCCAGCAACTGGCTGCGCAGCAGGGCGAACACCCCGGTGCCCAGCAGCGGCATGAAGCGACGCTGGACGTCGTTGCGAACATCGATACGCACACGGATCCGTTCGACCAGGCGTGTGCGCTCACCGGGAGCGTCCTCCAGCCGGAAAGCCCAGCTGACCGCGTAGGGCGGCATGTCCGAGTCGGCCACGGCCTGGGCCGCCTCCTGGGGCAACTCTGCCGCGAGCTCTTCGAGCTGCTCGCGCGCGATGGCATCATCGAGATACAGGGTCATCGAGCGGCCGGGGTCGATCTCGCGCACGATGAAGCCGCCGCCCTTGTGGATGGGCACGACGTCGCCCTCGGCGAGCTGCTGATGCTCCTCGAGGATGGTATCGGCGCTGCGGGCAGGCGGGCCACCGGCCGGACTCCAGGGACGGTCGAGCGCCGGGAAGCCGTACCAGCCGCCGCGACCGTAGCCCAGCTGCGCCAGCCAGGGCCAGACCTTCTCCGGCGTCGCGTCGATCTCGACCGCGCGGGTCTCGACCACGTCGGCGTCGCTCACCAGCTCGTCGCCGGCCAGGGCAAGGCCGGACGCGTCAGGACGCAGGCCCCACGTGCGCTGATCGGCACGCAGCTGGAGCGCGTACGCAGCGGCCATACCGGCGCTGAAGGCAAGACCGAGCAGCTTGAACAGCACGATGATCTTGAAGCTGAACCTGATGAGCCGGAACATGGGTTGGCACCTCGCATGCGACGCTGACCCCCTGATGCTACCCGGCCCGCCTAGCCGCACGAACGTGCCCGGGCCGGAGTGAGCGTCCTCCGGCCCGCGACGTGGAGCGGGGTATACTTCGGCCGCCGAGTGGCTGCGTGCCACCGTCACCGTGGGGATGTAGCTCAGCTGGGAGAGCGCTGCGTTCGCATCGCAGAGGTCAGGGGTTCGAGTCCCCTCATCTCCACCACCCCACTCGCTCCGATGGTCCTGCCATGCCATGCTGCGGCGCTTCCTCGCGCGTGACCACGTGACTGGAGATAGGCTGTGGCCGACATGCGGCGTACATCCCTCGCCCTGGCCGCCCTGACGCTGCTGGTCGCCTCTGCCTGCGGTGGCGGCAGTGCCGCGACGGTGCCGTCCGCCACACCCAGCGCCCAGCCCAGCCCCAGTGCGCAGGCGTTCGGCATGGACCTCGCCAGCCCCGACCCGCAGGGCGAGCTGTGCCTCCGGGTGGCCGGCGTCGAGCAACGCCTCGCCGGCCTGCGCGCGGTGGAGCTGCGGTTGCCCAATCGGGTCGCGCTCGATATCGAGCTGGACAAGCTGCAGGCAGCCTACGCCGAGCTGGCGGGCACGGACGTCGGGGACGCCGAGGAGCGGCTGGCAGGCTCGCTCACCCGACTGGGCTACCGCATCGGCGAGCTCGAGCTGGCGGTGGAGGACTTCCGCACCAACTCGCGCCCACGACGCGCCGTTCCCCACGTGGAGGACGACGCCCAGAAGGTGGCTGACGAGCTGGCGGCGTTGGTGATCCTCACGCGCTGCTGAGCACACGCCTGCCCGCCGAGGGCTGCTCAGTCGAGGGCGGCCCGCACCTCGGCGCCATGGTCGCGGAGCCACCGCCGCGCCTCGCGTGTCCTCGGCGCGTGCTCTTCCGCCAGCGCCCAGAAGGCCCGCGTGTGGCCGCGGATGCGCAGGTGGGCCAGCTCGTGCACGACCACCGCATCCAGCACGAACGGTGGCGCCAGCAGCAGCCGCCAGCTGAACGAGAGCCGGCCGCTCGAGGAGGCAGAGGCCCAGCGGCTCGACTGGTCGCGGATGCTGATCGCTCCGGGCTGCACGTCCAGGGCGGGGGCATAGGCAGCGACGCGTTCGCCGATGTGCTCACGGGCTCGCTTCCGCAGCCACGCCTCCAGCAGCTCCGGCGTGTCTCGGCCATCGCGCCCCAGCCGCACGACCACGCCGCCAGCGCCAGGCTGCACCCGTCCTCGCGCCGGCCGGGCGGCTCCGGCGTCCACCTCCGACACCCGGCAGGGCTCCCCGCCGACGAGCAGCACGCGCCCCTCGCCCAGGCGGGGACGTGCCGCCAGGGCGTCGCGCTGCCGCTCGATGCGTCCGACATGCCGGTCCAGCCATGCGGCGTGCTCCCGCACCAGGCGTTCCGCCACCGACTCCGGCAGGCGCCGTGGCAGCACCACCACGACGGCACCCTCGCGACTGACGGTCAGGCGCGCACGGCGGGCGCGATCGGAGCGGCGCACATGGTAGGCACGGGCAGACGTGTGAGGGGACACGGGCGCCATGCTAGGGCCAAGGCGTGCCGGCCGGTGGTTCCGTGGCCCCGCGGCAGTCGCGGGCGGCGTGGCGGGATGGCGCGGCGGCGCCAGCCGCCCTCGCGACGACGCGCTACTATGTCGCTCGCGGGGCGATAGCTCAGTTGGGAGAGCATCTGCATGGCATGCAGAAGGTCCGGGGTTCGAGTCCCCGTCGCTCCACCACCCGAACCCGGTATCACGGACCCCCGTCGACGACGGGGGTCTCGTCGTCATCGGACCGGCACAGGCCCGCATCGGTGAGAATGCACGCATGAGCAGCCCCAAGGTCGCGGACGGCGACGCCACACGCCCATCGGTCGAGCGCTACGACGCGACGGCCATCGAGCCCCATTGGCAGCAGCGATGGGACGAGCTCGGTCTGTACCACACCGACCTCGAGAACGACCCGCGCCCGGCCTACTACCTGCTCACGATGTACCCCTACCCTTCCGGCGACCTGCACATCGGCCACTGGTACATCAAGACGCCGACCGACGCGCATGCGCGCTTCATGCGCATGAACGGCCACAACGTGTTCTTCCCCATCGGCTTCGATGCCTTCGGCCTGCCGGCGGAGAATGCCGCCATCAAGAGCGGCGTCCACCCGGCTGAGTGGACGATGCGCAACATCGAGAACATGCGCGGCCAGCTGCGCTCGATGGGTGCGACCTTCGACTGGTCGAGCGAGGTCGTCACCTGCCAGCCCGAGTACTACCGCTGGAACCAGTGGATCTTCCTCAAGTTCCTGGAAGCCGGCCTGGCCTACCGCAAGATGGCCCCCGTCGATTGGTGCCCGCGTGACGAGGTCGTGCTGGCACGCGAGCAGGTGGAAGGCGCCGACCGCGTCTGCTGGCGCTGCGGCACGCCGGTGATCAAGCGCGACCTCGAGCAGTGGTTCTTCCGCATCACCGACTACGCCGACGAGCTGCTCTCCTTCGAGGGCCTGGAGTGGCCCGAGCCGGTGCGCCTGATGCAGACCAACTGGATCGGCCGCTCCGAGGGTGCCGACGTCATCTTCCGCACCGCGGCCTCGGAGCACCACGCCGGCGGCGAGGAGCTGCGCATCTTCACCACGCGACCGGACACGTTGTATGGCGCGACCTTCATGGTGCTGGCGCCGGAGCATCCGCTGGTGACGGAGCTGACCGCACCCGCACAGCGCGAAGCGGTCGAGGCATACGTGGCGCAGACGCGCCGCGAGACGGAGATCGAGCGCCTGTCCACCGATCGCGAGAAGACCGGCGTGCCCCTCGGGGCGGACGCCATCAACCCCGTGAACGGCGAGCGCATCCCCATCTGGATCGCCGACTACGTCCTCGCCAGCTACGGCACCGGCGCCATCATGGCGGTGCCGGGCCACGACGAGCGCGACTTCGCCTTCGCCAGGCAGTTCGGCATCCCCATCCGCCGTGTGGTGGCCGGGCCCGGCGACGCGGACGATGCGCCGCTGCACGAGGCCTTCGTGTCCAAGGAGGACGACGTCCGCCTGGTCAACAGCGGCGAGCACTCCGGCAAGCCGTGGGCCGTCGGCTTCGCCGACATCGTTTCCCAGCTGGAGGCACGCGGCGAGGGCGCAGCCACGGTCACCTATCGCATCCGCGACTGGCTGGTCAGCCGCCAGCGCCCCTGGGGCACCCCCATCCCTGTGGTCTACTGCGAGGGTGAGTGCGGCATCGTGGCGGTGCCCGAGTCGGAGCTGCCCGTGCGCCTGCCCGACGACTTCGCCTATCGGCCCGAAGGCGGCAACCCGCTCACCTGGACACCCGCCTTCCTGGAGACCAGCTGCCCTCGCTGCGGCGGGCCAGCATCGCGCGAGACCGACACGCTCGACACCTTCATCGACAGCTCTTGGTACTACTGGCGCTATCTCTCGCCGCACGACGAGGACGCCGCCATCGACCGCGCGCTGGAGGAGCGCTGGTGCCCCGTGGACCAGTACACCGGTGGCGCCGAGCACGCCGTGATGCACCTGCTCTACAGCCGCTTCTTCGCCAAGGCACTCAACGACCTCGGTGTCATCGCCGAGCGCGAGCCCTTCAGGCGGCTGTTCAACCAGGGCCAGATCCTGGGTGCCGACGGTGAGCGCATGTCGAAGTCTCGCGGCAACGTGCAGGATCCCGACGAGCTGGTGCACCGCTACGGGGCCGACACCGTGCGCCTGTTCCTCATGTTCATGGGCCCCTGGGACCAGGGTGGACCCTGGAACCCGCACGGCATCGAGGGCGTGAACCGCTTCCTGCGCCGGGCCTGGACGGTGGCGCTCGACCCACACGGCGGCGAGCAC
>CAVORC010000007.1:0-13890 GCA_963698505.1 uncultured Chloroflexia bacterium
AACCGCCAGCGCGCGGTGGTGCCCGCAACCCGCTGCTCATCGCGCTAGCCATCGTGATCATGGCCTTCCTGGGGCTCGCCACGGGCTTTCTTATCCTCACGCTCGCCGACCAGCGCGATGGCGGCATCGCCGGCGGCGAGGCCACGGCGTCACCCACCGCTGTCCTGGAGACACTTGCCCCCGCAACGACACCGGCACCCACCCCGCGGCCGCGTCGGACCCCACGGCCGACCCCCACGCTGGGCCCCCCGGGCGCGTTCGTGTGCTACGAGACAGCGTCGGTGGACGGCCCCGTGGGCACCGACTGGCAGCTGTTCCAGCTCGACTTCCGCACGTACCCTGGTTACGACCGCGTGATCTACCAGCTACGACGGACCGGCAGCGCGGCCGATGGCGTGGGACCCTCCATCGCCGTACGGCAGCAGATCGAGGGTGAGGGCGAGTTCGTGGGAGCACCGCCGGCGCTTCATCCCGACGCGGAGTCGCGCATCAACGTCGTGCTTGCCAACGGTGTCCGCGACGGAGTAGGCCTCGATGGCTACGAACCGCGCGGCATGAAGATCGTGGAGGCAGTCTCGACGACCCGGTATCGCTCGCACGTCAACTACATCCCGCCCGAGGACGACCCCTACATGGCGGACATCGGCGTACTCTCGACGGTCGACGTCCTCGGGGAGGGCTGCTTCGCGCTGCGCGTGGTTGGCTGGGACGGTGCGGGTGACGACGCCGCTGCGGTGTACGTCGATATCAGACGCTGACGACCGGCACCCCTGGCTGCCGCGCGTGCGCTAGCCTGAAGGGGCCCTGACTCGAGGGGCTCCGACTCGCAGCCCGTGAGGTCCTCCATGCCCGACATGCGCGCGCCACTGAAGCTTGGCGCTGACATCTGGAACCAGTACACCGACTGGCCCGCCTTCAAGGCCGCCCACCTGCGCGCCGAGGAGCTGGGCTACGACTCGCTGTGGACGATGGACCACATCTACCCGCCCAACCTGCCCGAGGATGGCCCCATCTTCGAGGCGCTCATGGCCATGGCTCCCATCGCCGAGCTGACCACGCGTCCCACCATCAGCGTCATGGTCGCCTCCAACACCTATCGCAACCCGGCGCTGCTGACCAAGATGATCACCACGCTCGACCACATCAGCGGCGGTCGCGCCATCCTCGCGGTCGGCGCCGGCTGGGCGGAGCACGAGCACCGTGGCTTCGGCTTCGAGTTCGGCGCCAGCATCGGCGAGCGACTGCGCTGGCTGAAGGAAGCCCTGCCGGTGATGCGCGGCATGCTCGACGGCACGCGACCCAGCTCCGCGGGCCCGCACTACCAGATCCGGAACGCACACAACGTGCCAGCGCCGCTCCAGGAGCGCATGCCCTTGCTCATCGGCGGGTCGGGGCGCAAGGTCACCCTCCGGCTCGTCGCCGAGTACGCGGACATCTGCAACATCGGTGGCTCGCCAGCCAGCGTGGCGGAGGCGGATGCCGCCCTCATCGAGCACTGCCAGGCCGTCGGCCGGGACGAGCAGACGATCGAACGCAGCATCGATGTCGGTGTGCCCACCATCCGCGACTCGCGCGTCCAGGCCTTCCGCGACAAGGACGCCCTCTTTGCCGCCCAGGACAACGAGCCATGGAAGAACCAGCCCACGGGCACGCCTGAGGACGTCTTCGATTGGCTGGCCCGCTACGTCGAGCTGGGCTACCACCACCTCGTCTTCTACTGGCCGGCACCCTACGACGAGGAGTCGATGGTGCGCATGGCCACCGAGGTTCGACCTCGCCTCGAGGCCCTCATCAACGCCTGAAGCACCCGGGAGGGACCGCCATGCCCGATATGAATGCCCCGCTCAAGCTGGGCATCAACAACTGGAACCAGTACAGCGACTGGGCCTCGTTCCTTGCCGCCCAGCAGCGTGCCGACCGCCTGGGATTCGACTCCATCTGGACGTGGGACCACCTCTACCCCATCGTGGGCGCGCACGAGGGTCCCATCTTCGAGTGCTACACCGCCATGGCCGCGGTCGCGACGATGACCGAGCGAGCCACCGTCGGCCTGATGGTCGGTGCCAACACCTTCCGCAACCCGGCCCTGGTGGCCAAGATGATCACCACGCTCGACCACATCAGCGGGGGTCGAGCGGTGCTGGGCATCGGCGCCGCCTGGTTCGAGACCGAGCACGAGGCCTTCGGGCTGGAGTTCGGTCGGAGCCCAGGTGAACGACTGCGCTGGCTGGCCGAGGCGCTGCCGATCATGCGCGGCATGCTCGATGGCCAGCGACCCACGACGAGCGGTCCACGCTACCGGACCGAGGAGGTGCTGAACCTGCCGCCTCCGGTGCAGGAGCACCTGCCCATCCTCATCGGTGGCTCAGGCCGCAAGGTCACGCTGCGGCTGGTCGCGCAGTACGCCGACGCCTGCAACATCGGTGGCGCCGCGGCGGAACTGCCGGAGAAGGACGCCGTCCTGGTCGGCCACTGCGAGGCCGTGGGCCGAGACGAGAAGACGATCGAGCGGACCGTGGGCATGGGCACACCGTTCATCCGCGACTCGCGCGAGGAGGCCTTCACGGTGATGGCCGACGTCTTCGCCGACAACGGCGATGCGCGCACCTGGACGGACATGCCAGTCGGCACCGTCGAGGACGTCGTGGAGCACTGCACCCCATATCTCGACCAGGGCTACCGCCACCTCATCTTCGGCTTCCCGGCCCCCTACGACGAGGAGACGCTCGAGCGGCTCGCGCGCGAAGTCCGACCACAGCTCGAGGCCCACCTGGCCCGCTGAACCCACGTACGCGAAAGGAATGACCCGATGCCCGACATGAATGCTCCGCTCAAGCTCGGTGCCAACCTCTGGAACCAGTACACCGACTGGCCCGCCTTTCTCGACGCCATGCTGCGTGCCGAGGACCTGGGCTTCGATTCGCTGTTCACCTGGGACCACGTCTACCCCATCGTGGGCTCGTGGGAAGGTCCCGCACTGGAGACGTACACGGCCATGGCGGCGGTGGCAGCACAGACGAAGCGGGCGACCATCGGGCATCTCGTCTCCGCCAACACGTTCCGTAATCCGGCCCTGCTGGCCAAGATGATCACCACCATCGACCACATCAGCGGCGGTCGCGCGGTGCTCGGCATCGGTGCCGCCTGGATGGAGCCCGAGCACACCGCCTTCGGCATCGAGTTCGGGGACCGGCCGGGGACCCGCCTGCGCTGGCTGGAGCAGTCACTGCAGATCATCCGCGGCATGCTCGCCGGGGAACGGCCGTCGTCGCCGGAGGGCTCGCGCTACCACGTCGATCGGGCGCTGAACCTGCCAGCACCGGTGCAGAAGCGCATCCCCATCCTCATCGGCGGCTCCGGTCCCAAGGTGACGCTGCGCCTCGTGGCCGAGTACGCCGACATGAACAACCTGGGCAACCCCATCGAGCCACTGCTCACGTCGGAGTCGATCCTGCAGGAGCACTGCCGCACGGTCGGGCGGGACGAGAAGTCCATCGAGCGCACCGTGGAGCTGCAGCGGGTCGTCATCCGCGACACGCGCGAGGCGGCCCTGGCGCGCGAGGCCGAGCTGCTGGCCCACAACGGTGGCGCCGTGGATGACGAGGAGCGGCCCGGGTCGGCCGGGATAGGCTCCGACCGCATCGTGGCGGGCGACCCGGACGAGGTGACCGAGCAACTGAGGCCCTACGTGGAGGCTGGCTACCGACACCTCATCTGCGGCTTCCCGCCGCCCTACGACGAGGAGTCGATGCGGCGCATGGCGACCGAGGTCCGGCCGCGACTGGAGGCGCTCATTCGCGGCTGACCCGGGCGTCCGGTGCGCTCCCCCGACCGGGGATGACCGGGCCATGCCTGAGATACGCCGCTGGTAAGCAGGCTCCGATACTCTGCGGGTGCATCGCGGGTTCCACTGCCGAGCCGGGCAGCTGGGATCGTGAGGCTCCCGTTCGACGACGGTCCGCCGAGTCCGGGTCGTGTCCGCCGGGCGGCCCGCCGAACCACCTCCCCGCCGCCTCCGCCCGCCGGCAGGAGCGAAGGCTTGAACGACACGATGCCGCAGGGTCGGGTGTTCGGCATGCCACCTCCGGTCGTCCCGCCCACCCCGCCGCCAGTGGGGGGACCGGGGTCGTCGGACGAGGCGGGGCGGCCGGCACGGCCATGGCTGGTGCCGCTGCTCGCTGCGCTGGGTGGGGCGGCGGGCGGTGCGGCGCTGGCGGTCGGCGTCCTCGTGCTGCTGGCCGCGGTCGCGCTCGATGAGCAGCAGATGCCGGAGCTCGGAGCGCCGCTTGGGCTCGGCGAGCCGCTGGGCGCCGAGATCACCCTCGCGGGCGAGATGGCCCAGGTCGTGCCGCCAGACAGTGAGCTGGTCGTCGATGTCGCCGGCGCCGTGGAGCGGCCCGGGCTCCATCGGCTGCGCCCCGGAGATCGCGTCGGGGACGCCATCGAAGCCGCGGGCGGGTATGCGCCGCGTGTGGACCTGGCCGCCGCGAGCGAGGTGCTCAACCTGGCGCAGCCGCTGGAGGACGGCACGAAGGTGCTGGTGCCCGAGCTCGGCATCGACCGGGTCGACGCGCCCGCGTCCGAGGACGGCCGCATCGATCTGAACGCCGCCGACCAGGCTGCGCTGGAGACGCTCCCCGGTGTCGGGCCAGTCACCGCGCGCAAGATCATCGAGGCGCGAGCCGGACGACGGTTCAGCAGCGTGCAGGACCTGCGCAGCAGGGGCCTGGTCGGTGACGCGGTCCTCGAGGACATCACCCCGCTCGTGCGGGTCGGCTGACGGGCTCGCCGCGGAGAGGCACCGGTGGTTCCGGCACTGCCCCGCGCCGGTTGGCTGGCGGCCGGCGCCATCGCGGCCGCCCTGACCACGGACGGTGGCCCGTTCGCCCTGCCCCTGCCGGCAGGAGCCATGCTGGCCGGCGCGGCCGTCGCGCTGGGTATCGGCGTTGCCGCCGCGCTGCTCCGGCGCGTGGAGCCGGCCGCGTTCCTGTTGGCCTTCGGCAGTGTCGGACTGCGCGCGGCCGTGGGGCTGCTGTTGGCAGCCGGGCCGGTGGTGACGCCGCTGCCGACGGGGAGCGGCGAGTGGGATGGCGTGGTGGTCGACGTGTCGTCGCCCAACGGTGCCGAGCAGCGCGCCCTGGTCGACCTGCTCGATGCCACCCGCGGGTCGCGCGCCTGGCGCGTCTATGCCTGGCTGCCGCGCCATCCCGCCCTCGTGCCCGGCGATGCGATCGCCCTGCGCGGCAGCCTCCAGGAGCCGCCGGCGGATGCGCCCGGGTTCGCCGGGTTCCTCGCCTCGCGCGGCGCCGCGGGCACGCTGAAGGCACACACGCTCGAGCTGACCGCGACGGGCACGGGCTTCGCAGCCTCGGTCGAGCGTCTTCGCTGGGGCATCGACCGGTCGCTCTCACGGGCCATCCCCGAGCCGGAGGCCGGCCTCGCCTCCGGCATCCTCGTGGGCCTGCGTGAACGCGTGAGCCGGTCCGTGGCCGACGACTTCACCGTTACCGGCCTTACCCACGTGGTCGCCATCAGTGGCTGGAACATCGCGCTGGTGGCCGGCATCGCCACGGCCCTGCTGCGAGCGACGGGTGTCGGCCGGCGGCCCCGCAGCGCCATCGTCGTCGTCGCCATCGTGGCCTACACCATCGTCGCCGGGGCAGAGGCAAGCGTCATCCGTGCCGCGGTCATGGGTGGCATCGTGCTCATCGCACGGGAGGGCGGGCGTCCATCCGGGGCCACGGCCGCGCTGGGCCTCGCCTGCTGGGGGCTGCTGCTGGTCGAGCCACGCATGATCGACGACATCGGCCTGCAGCTCTCGATGGCGGCCACCGCCGGGTTGCTGGCGCTGGGCGGACACGCCGAGGCCGCCGTCGGCCGGCTGGGTGGCGGACGCGCGCCACGCTGGCTGCGCGAGACGCTGGGCGTCTCGCTGGCGGCCCAGCTGTCCACGCTGCCGCTCATCCTGCTGCACTTCGGGCGGCTCTCGCTCATCTCGCCGCTGGCCAACCTGCTGGTGGCACCGGTCGTGCCCCTGGCGATGCTGGGTGCCGCCATCGGCGTCGTGGCCGGCCCGGCGCTGGGGCTGCCGGGGGCCAACCTCATCCTGGCGCCGCTTGTGCTGGGGTCGTGGCTGCCGCTGGCGCTGATGACCCGCGGCGCAGGCGTACTCGCAGGCGTTCCCCTGGCGAATGTCGAGCTGGCCCCTCCCCTCGACCTGCTGGCGGCGTCGGTAGCGACGGTCGCGCTCCTGGCAGCCCTGCGCGCTGCCGGCCGACGGTCGGCCCTGCCGCAGGTCGCACGCCCGTGGCAGCCGCCACCGGCCCCGGCGACTCGCGGGCACCGGCGGTTGCGACTGGTCGGGGTCGCCGTGGTCGCCGTCGTGGCCTCGACCGTCTCCCTCGTGCTCGTCGCGCGTCCCCTGCCCGGGCTCGGCGTCAGCGTCCTTGACATCGGCCAGGGTGATGCCATCCTGCTGCAGGCATCGGACGGAAGCAGGATGCTGGTGGACGGCGGCCCCGACCCCGACCTGCTGGTGCGCCGGCTCGACGAGCGCATCCCGGCCTGGGACCGACACATCGACCTGGCTCTCATGACCCACCCGCACGAGGATCATGCCGGTGGGCTGGCCGGTCTCGTTCCACGCTACACGCTCGACCGCATCGCCGAGACCGGCATGGCCAGCCTGGGCCCCGGTGTCAGCGAGTTGCGCGCGGCCGCCGTGCGTCACGACATCGACCGCGTGCGCCTGGTCCAGGGCGATAGCTTCCCGCTGGGCGCCGCCAGTGTGGAGGTGCTGTGGCCACCGCGCGAGGCGATCCCCCGGCGCGCCCTGTCCGACGGCCGGGCCATCAACGGCACATCGATCGTGCTGGCGGTCAGCCTGGGACAGCAGCGCGTCCTGCTCACCGGCGACCTCGAGGATGACCACGACGCGGACATCATGGCGACCATTCCCGCGCACGGCCCGCGCTGGGACCTGCTGAAGGTCGCGCATCATGGCAGTGCCACCGCCACCAGCCGCCCCCTGCTGGAGGCGCTGCGTCCACGGCTGGCGGCGGTGAGCAGCGGCGAGGGCAACCGCTATGGCCACCCTGCGCCGGCGACGCTGGCACGGCTGCACGATGTCGGAGCCACGGTCTGGCGCACGGACCGGCAGGGCACCTTGTCGCTGGCCCTGGACGGCCGCCCGCGCACGGCGTCGGCACTGCTGTCGGGTCCCCCGCGAGTGCCACCCTGCGCGGTTCCGAGGCGCCCGGCGCGCAGCGTGTCGACCGCTCCGGGCGACCCCTGCTACGCTCGACCCGATGGCGGTACCCACCAGGGCCGAAGCGCTCTCTCTGCTCATGTCTACCTCACCCTCGCCGCGGTTGCTGCAGCACGTGACGGTCGTGGCGGAGGTGGCGTCATTCCTGGCCTACCGCGCATCGCGCGCGGGCATCGCGGTCGATCGGCGCCTGGTGGAGACAGCCGCGCTCCTCCATGACGTGGACAAGGCGCTGCCGCGGATCACCCCTTGCGCAGGCTCGGGCACGGCATGGCCGGTGCCGCCTGGCTGGCCGAAGCCGGCCACGCCGAGCTGGCGAGAGCGCTGGAGGCTCACCCGGTGTCGCGACTTGGTGAGGCGGATGCGGCCAGCTGGGTCGTGGAGGCCCCCATCGAGGAGCGCATCGTCACCTACGCAGACAAGCGCGCCACACAGCGCGTCGTCTCGCTGGCGCAGCGCTTCGATCGCTGGCGCCGCAAGCATCCCGAGTACGCCGATGGGCTGGACCGGGCCTTCGTCATGGCCCAGCGCCTGGAGGCCGAGCTCTGTGGCTCCATCGGCGTCGAGCCCGGCAGCATCGAGCGACTGCGCTGGGTGGACGATGCCATGGCACGGGCAGCCGCCAACGGCAACCTCGGCGAGCACGTCGCTGACACGTCGGCGGCATGAACGAGACGCCGCTGGCCTACTTCTGGGGTGAGGACGCCTTCAGCATCGAGCGCGCCGCTCGCACCTTCGCCGAACGGATCGCGCCTCCGGGCGAGCAGATGGAGACCTGGCGGGCGAGCCTCGACGATGACAGCGGCGAGGAACGCGCGACCGCCAACGCCACCAGGCGGCGCGCGCGGACGCTCGATGGCATCGAGCAGCATCTCGGCATGGCACCGCTGTTCGGGGCGGGCACGCTCGTGGTCATCCGCCAGCCCGCCGGGCTGCTGGCGGAGAAGGCGTCACGCGAGCGCCTGTTGGCGCTGGTGGCGACCGTGCCGCCGGGCAACGCGCTCTGCATCACCGACCTGACCGCCGCGGGTGCCAGGTCCCCGCTGCGCGTGGCGTGCTGCACGACGCCATCCGTGACGCAGGTGGCGTGGTCCAGGAGTTCAAGGTCCCCGGCCCGGGGCAGCTGGAGCCGTGGCTCATGAGACGGGCCGGGAGCTCGGGATCGAGCTGCAGCCGGCAGCAGCCCGGCTCCTCGCCGATCGCGTGGGCGGCCACATCCGCGAATCCGATGTCGACCGGCGACGACGGACGGAGCTGGCCGACAGCGAGCTCGAGAAGCTGTCGCTCTACCGGCCCGAGGGCAGCGTCAGCGTGGACGACGTGGCCGCACTCGTGAGCGAGTCGATCCCGGGATCCATGTGGGCGTTCCTCGACGCGGTCGGCTCGCGCTCGGTGCCGCCGCCACCGGGCTGGCAGAGCGCCTGCTGGCCGACGGCGCGCCGCTGCCGGTGCTGGTCTCGCAGCTCCACCGGCGCCTGCGCGACCTCATCCTCGTGCGTGAGCACATCGACAGCGGCTCCACGCCGCCGCAGATCGTGAAGGACCTCAAGCTGCAGCCGTTCCGCGCCAAGAAGCTGGCAGAGCAGGCGCGCTCGTGGTCCCTGGTGGCGCTGGAACGCGCGCTGGCCGACCTCCTGGCGCTCGACCTGCGTGCCAAGGGCATCTCGCTCGACGGCACCACGCTGCAGATGAGCGGCGCCATCGACGCGCTCACGCTGCAGGCGTGGGTCTCGTGCCACGCGACCGCAGCCCTCCAGCGGTAGCCGGAGGCGTGACCGCCAGCGCGCTGGGTTCGCATCGCATCGCGGTCTGGACTGCGCTGCTGGTCACGGTGCTGTGGAGCTCGTCGTGGGTGCTCATCCGCTGGGGCCTGGACGACGAAGGGTTGCCACCGGTGACGTTCGCCGCATTGCGCTACGGCCTGGCCGCCATCGTGCTGGTGGGCTGGGTCATCGTGCGCGAGGGCCGACGGCGCCAGCAGTACCACGTCGACCGCCGTCTCGTGGTGCGGCTCGTGCTGCTGGGCGTGGTGATGTATGCCCTCACGCAGGGAGCCATCTTCGTGGCGCTGGACCGGCAGCCGGCCGCGACCACCAGCCTGGTGCTGGCGACGACGCCCCTGTTCGTCGCGGCGGGGGCAGCGGTGACGCTCAGCGAGATCCCCACGCGGGTGCAGGTCGGCGGCGTCATCTTCGTCGCCCTTGGCGCGCTGCTCTACTTCGGGGGCGACCTGGGCGCGACGACGGCGGGGATGATCGCGGCCGTGGTCGCCCTGGCTGCCAACGTCGCCGCGGCCATCCTTGGCCGCAGCGTCAACCGCGAAGGCCGCCTGCCCGCCCTCGTCATCACCGCCGCCAGCATGGCCGTGGGCGCCGGCGTGCTCGTGTTCATCGGCATCGGGTTCGAGGGCATCCCGCGGATCTCGACCCAGGGATGGCTCATCATCGGCTGGTTGGCGCTGGTCAACACGGCGCTGGCCTTCACCCTGTGGAACCTGTCGCTGCAGCGGCTCACAGCCGTCGAGTCGGCGAGCATCAACGACACGATGCTGGTGCAGATCGCGTTGCTGGCGTGGGTCTTCCTGGGCGAAGCGCCAGGCGCACTCGGCCTGCTCGGGATCGCGCTTGTCTCGCTAGGCGTCTACCTGGTCCAGGCGACCAACTGGTCGCGGGTGGCGCGCCCACGGGGCGCCGCCAGGAACCCGGAGGCGACCGACGGAAACCCTGGCTAGTCAGCATGGAGAGGTCGACGCCTGCGTAACGTCGTGGATCATCCGCGACATCGCGGGTGGAGCCACATACGGAGGACGCCGACCATGCTCCAGCATACGACCACGTACGTCGGCCTCGACGTCAGCAAGGCCAGCATCAGCGTGGCCCTGCTGCGGCCCGATGGCCGGCTCGACGAGGAGTCCATCCCCAACACGCCCGAGGCGGTGCGACGACTCGTCCGGCGCTGGCGCGAACCCACGAGGGTTCGCGCCTGCTATGAGGCCGGACCCACCGGCTATGACCTCTATCGCCAGCTGACCGCCCTGGGCATCGAGACCACCGTCATCGCGCCCTCGCTGACCCCGCGCCGACCCGGTGACCGCATCAAGACCGACCGGCGCGATGCCCGCAAGCTGGCCGGGCTGTTCCGCGCCGACGAGCTCACGCGGTGCGGGTGCCGACACCGACCGAGGAGGCCGTGCGCGACCTGCTGCGGGCCCGACAGGACGAACGCGAGGACATCCTCCGTGCCCGTCACCGCCTGTCCAAGTTCCTGCTGCGCCACGGCCGGGTCTACACCGACGGCAGTGCCTGGACCGGGCGGCACACGGCCTGGCTGACCCGACAGCACTTCGAGGAGCCGGCCGCACAGCGGACCCTCGAGCACTACCGCGCCGAGCTCGACATGCGCCTGGCCGCACTGAAGCTGCTCGATGCCGAGCTGCTCGCCATCGCCCATCACCCGCCCTTCGCCCCGACGGTGGCCCGCCTCTGCGCCCTGCGCGGCATCGCCGAGCTGTCGGCCCTGACCATCGCGGTCGAGGTGGGGGACTTCACCCGCTTCGGCAGCGCCCCCGCCTTCATGGCCTTCGTCGGCCTCGTGCCCAGCGAGCACTCCTCGGGCGAGCGACGCAGCCAGGGCCCCATCACCAAGGCCGGCAACGCGCACCTGCGACGGGTGCTCGTGGAGGCCGCCTGGCATGCCCGGCGGCGACCGAACGTGGGACCGGCCCTCGCCAAGCGGCTCGCCGGGCAGCCGCCCGAGGTGCTGGCCATCGCCACCACGGCCCAGCGGCGGCTGCATGACCGCTACTGGCGACTGGTCGAACGACGCAAGCCCTCGAACGTCGCGGTCGTGGCGGTGGCTCGTGAGCTCTCCGGTTTCTGCTGGGCCCTCGGTCGAGCGGCCTAGATCATCGGCGGGACGGACGTGACCGACCGGGAGGATCCTCGTTACACCTATGCGGCCGACGCTTGCGTCCGGACCCGCGCTCCTAGTGCGAGGCACCCTCTGGCGCACCACTGCCATGCGGTCCCGACCCGCGGATATCAGAGTGGCCCAACGCCGTTGCCACCTGTCCGTCCCGCCGTCCAGTCACAGCCGCCTGCCACCGGACCACCATGCCCACCCCTTGACCAAACCTCTCCATATCAGGTGTGGGAGCCGGCGCTGGACCGCTGATCAGGTCAGACCGGGAACTGTGTCGCGCGCTCCTGGGTGACACCGTCGGATTCGATGGCGAACACGCAGCGGCCATCAGGGATGTCCAGCACCTCGAGCAGGTCCGGGTCGAGGTACAGCTGGTGGCAGTCGGCGCACAGCGCCGCCGGGATGGCGAAGCAGAGGCGCTCGTCGCCGTCAGGCATGCGGAACGTAGTGTCGAAGCGCGAGTTGACCAGCTGGCGCTCGCACTGCGGGCAGTTGTCCCGGAGCCACGTCATCGTTCGCATCATCCTCACCTCGGCGACCGGCCATTCCGGTCGACTCGGGTTTGATGCTAGGGACGGGGCTCCGACCCCCCCATGCCCCGGTGGTACCACGACCCGTCACCCGGTTGGGGCAGAGGAGTGTGGTGGCGAGCGGAGCGCTACACCACGTGCAGCAGCAGCGCAGCCTCCGACCACAGCTTCTCGAGCTGGTAGAACTCACGCTCGGGCTTGCTCATGACGTGCACGATGACGCCGCCGAAGTCGACCAGCAGCCAGTGTGAGCCGGCGTCGCCCTCCCGGCTCAGCGGCGGGTCGCCCTCGGCCCTGAGGCCCTCGATGATGCCGTCCGCGATGGCGTTGAGCTGGCGATCGGAGGCACCCGAGCAGATGACGAAGTAGTCGGTCATGGTGGTCTGGCCGCGAACGTCGAGCAGCACGATATCGGAGGCCTTCTTGTCGCTGGCGAGGTCCACGACACGGTGCGCCATCGCCAGCACCGACTCGTCCACCGCGTCCACCACGGCCGGCCGGGGCCGCTCCGCTCGTTCGGCGCCGCGGCTCGACGGCAACCCCGGTCGAGCCGCGGTCCGTGGATCGGCCACTGGCTCCACGGCCTCGTGCGCTCGGCTCACGCTGCTGTCCTGCTCGTCGATCTCCACTGGTGGGGGTTCCTCCTGGTTCAGCTGTTCACGCTCCATCATGCCGCCTCGAGCGCAGATAGTGCCCAGCTCGCGGCGGCGCGGGCATGCAGGGTGGTGGTGGGGAAGTACGGGATGGCCACATCGGCAGCGCCCACAAGCAGCTCGATCTCGGTGCAGCCGGCGATGACCCCGCGCGCGCCGCGCGCGACGAGCCGGTCGATGACCTCGAGGTAGCCGGCCCTCGACGCAGGTCTGATGACGCCCGTGACGAGCTCGTCATAGATGACCGCGTGGACGAAAGCGCGGTCGGGCTCCGTGGGGATGATCACGCGCAGGCCGTGCCGCTGCAGGCGGTCGCGGTAGAAGGCACCCTCCATGGTGAAGCGGGTCCCCAGCAAGGCCACGTCGCTGATGCCCGCATCTCGCACTGCCGCGGCCGTCGCGTCGGCCAGGTGCAGGAACGGCGCATCGATGGCGGCCTCGATGGCGTCGGCGACGCGGTGCATGGTGTTGGTGCAGAGCACGATGAGACCGGCGCCGGCCTCTTGCAGCCGCCGCGCGTCGGCCGCCAGCAGCCTCGCCGCACCGTCCCAGTCGCCCGCGGCCTGCAGCCGCTCGATGCACGCGAAGTCGTAGGAGCGGATGAGCAGGTTCGCCGAGTGGAGCCCACCGAGGGCACGCTGCACCTCGGCGTTGATGATGCGCTCGTACTCGATGGACGACTCCGCGCTCATCCCGCCCAGCAGACCGATGGTCGGCAGCTCCTTCACGCCGGCGCTCCTTCATCGCGGTAGAGCCCATGCTCGAGGATGTAGTGCTCGACGGCCGCCGGGACCAGGGCCTCGACGGAGAGCCCCTGGCGGACTCGCTCGCGGATCGTGGTGGACGCGATATCGAGCTCTGGGCCCGGAAGGAAGGTGAAGCGCTCCTCGCGCCCCGGGTAGCGGCGCGCCACCCAGTCGTGGTCGATGGGCTCGCTGCCAAGCCGCGGAGCCACCGCCAGCCGGCACAGCTGCAGGATCCGCTCCGGCTGCCGCCAGCCGTGGAACCCATCGAGCACCTCCGCCGAGAGGATGAACCAGGGTTCAGGGCGGCCCTCCTCGGACGCGCGGGCCGCCAGCTCCGCCACCGTGTCCACCGCGAAGCTGGGGCCGGTCCGCTCCAGCTCGATGCGCGACAGCTCGAACGCCGGGTCGGGCTCGATCGCCAGCAGCACCATGGCCGCGCGATGGTGGGCGGCGGTGACAGCCCGCTCGGGTTTGTGCGGCGGAATGGCGTTGGGCACGAACAGGACGCGCTCGAGAGCGAGCTCGGCAAGCGCCTCATGGGCCAGCGCGAGGTGGCCCAGGTGCACCGGGTCGAACGTGCCGCCGAGGATGCCGACCGCGCGGGCCGCCGGTGATGCGACAGTTGTCTCGGTCACACCCAGGCCCCGCCTTCGGCACCCCACTCCAGCTCGATATCGCCGATCCGCACCGTGTCACCAGCTTCGACGCCAGCGGCGCGCAGCTTCTCCACCAGTCCCAGCTTCGCCAGCTCGCGCTGGAGGCGGGCGGCCGAC
>CAVORC010000008.1:0-33842 GCA_963698505.1 uncultured Chloroflexia bacterium
CACCCAGGCCCCGCCTTCGGCACCCCACTCCAGCTCGATATCGCCGATCCGCACCGTGTCACCAGCTTCGACGCCAGCGGCGCGCAGCTTCTCCACCAGTCCCAGCTTCGCCAGCTCGCGCTGGAGGCGGGCGGCCGACTCGTCGTTCTCGAAGTCGGTCTGCGCCACCAGGCGCTGCACGCGGCGGCCCTGGACGACCCACTCGCCAGCAGCCTCACGCTCGATGACGAAGCCCTCGTCGGCGGGGTCGTAGCGGTGGACCACGACGCCGGCTGCCCCGGTGGGGCTGCCCAGCTGCTCGTCGTCGGGCAGCAGTCGTGCCAGGGCCGAGCGCAGCTCACGCAGACCCACCTGCTCGGCGGCGGAGATCTGCACCACCTCGAGGCCCTCGCGGGCGCGCGCCTCGTTGAAGGCGCGCAACACCGCCCGGTCGGGCTCCAGGTCCATCTTGTTGGCCGCCACCAGCGTGGTCTTGTCCAGCAGCGCCGGGTCGCGTGCGGCCAGCTCATCGCGGATGATGCCGTAGTCACGCTCGGGGTCTGGCGCCGACACATCCACGACGTGGACCAGCACGCGAGTGCGCTCAACGTGGCGCAGGAAGGCGTGCCCCAGGCCGGCGCCGGCGCTGGCGCCCTCGATGAGCCCGGGCAGGTCAGCCACGGTGGGGCGACGCTCGTCGGTGTCATCGTCCGCGGCGAGATCGAGCACACCGAGGTTCGGCTCGAGCGTGGTGAAGGGATAGTCGGCGATCTTGGGCGTGGCCGCTGTCAGGGCGGTCAGCAGGGTGGACTTGCCGGCATTGGGGAGGCCTACCAGCCCCACGTCGGCGATGAGCCGCAGCTCCAGGCGCAGGCGTCGCTCCTCGCCCGGCTCGCCCTTCTGCGCGTGCTTGGGCGCCTGGTGCGTGGAGGTGGCGAAGTGAGTGTTGCCCAGCCCGCCTCGTCCTCCTCGAGCCACCATGACGCGCTGGGCGGAGAAGACCAGATCGGCCATGAGATCGCCGCTGGCCGCGTCGAAGACCACGGTTCCAGGGGGCACGGCCAGCTCCAGGTCCGATCCGGCCTTGCCGTGGCGACGCGAGCGCTGACCGGGGCCGCCCGGCTGCGCGCGGAAGTGGTGCCTGAAGCGATAGTCGACGAGCATCGTCTGGCCCACGTCGACCACGAGGTAGACGGATCCACCCCGGCCACCGTCGCCACCGTCGGGGCCGCCGCGCGGCACGTGTGCCTCACGGCGGAAGGTGGCCGCACCGTTGCCGCCGCTACCGGCGCTGACGGTCAGATCGACGCGATCGAGGAACATCGTCCCTGGAGACTGGTCGACCGGTGGCGCACCCTAGCTCGGCTTGGAGCCGTCGGCCGCAGCCTGCCTGGTCAGTGAGGCCAGGAACTCGGTGTTCGAGTCGGTCTTGGAGAGGCGGTTGAGCAGCAGCTCGATACCCTCGTTGGTCCCCACAGCGCCGAGCATGCGGCGCATCGTCCAGACCATCTTCAGGACCGGCTCCTCGAGCAGCAGCTCCTCGCGGCGGGTGCCCGAACGCTGCACATCGATGGAGGGGTAGATGCGCTTCTCCGCCAGCTTGCGGTCGAGGATGAGCTCGCTGTTGCCGGTGCCCTTGAACTCCTCGTAGATGACGTCATCCATGCGCGAGCCGGTGTCCACGAGGCAGGTCGCGATGATGGTCAGCGAGCCGCCCTCCTCGAGCTTGCGAGCGGCGCCGAAGAAACGCTTGGGCGGGTAGAGCGCGATGGGGTCGATGCCGCCTGTGAGGGTACGACCAGACGGTGGCAGCGCCAGGTTGTACGCGCGCGACAGTCGTGTGATGGAGTCGAGCAGGATGACCACGTCGCGCCCGCTCTCCACCTGGCGCTTGGCGATCTCCAGCGCCATCTCCGCCACGTGAGTGTGGTTCTCGGTGGGCTCGTCGAAGGTGGAGGAGATGACCTCGCCCTTCACCGAGCGGCGCATGTCGGTCACCTCTTCAGGCCGCTCGCCGATGAGCGCGACCATCAGCAGGATCTCGGGGTAGTTGGTGGTGATGCCGTTGGCCATGTTCTTCAGCAGCATCGTCTTGCCCGCCTTGGGCGGGCTGACCACGAGCGCACGCTGGCCCTTGCCGATGGGGTTGACCAGGTTGACCAGGCGCTGGCTCAGGTTCTTGGGATCGGACTCGAGGTTGATGAGCTGGTAGGGGTGGATCGGCGTGAGCTCATCGAAATGCGGACGGCGACGGGCGTCGTTGGGATCCATCCCGTTGACGGTCTCCACGCGCACGAGGCCCCAGTACTTCTCGCCCTTCTTGGGCGGGCGAGGGATGCCGGCGACGCGATCTCCGGCTCGCAGGCCGAAGCGGCGCACGTGGCTGGAGCTGACGTAGATGTCATCAGGGCTGGGCATGAGACCACGACGGCGCATGAAGCCATAGCCGTCCTCGACCAGGTCGAGGATGCCGGCCGCGTAGCGCTCGCCCTTCTGCTCAGACTGGCGCTGCATGATCTGCTCGACGAGCTCGTCCCGTGCCATGCCTTCGGCGTCCGCGACATCGAGGTCACCCCCGATCCTGGCCAGCTCGTCGACGTCCTTCTTCTCGAGTTCCTTGATATCCATCGTTCTGTGGTGTCAGTCCTTGCGGCAAGGGGGTGAGTACTCGACGGTCCACGGCACAGGGGTGCGGGACAGCGTGAGTCGGGGATGGGTGCCTTCCCTGCCGAGGGTCGCATACGGACCGGGAAGTGCCGGCCGTGCGGCGAGTCGGCGGTGCGGGAGGGCTGAGCGGATAGTAGCACGCACCCGGATTCGGTCAACCGTGGCACGACGCGCCGATGAGAAGCCAGCGAATCTGTCAGCCCTAAGCGGCCAGCGACTTCGTCATCACTCAGCGGTCAGTCGACGCCTTGCCTCGAAACCGCGCCAAGCGGGCCGCGCTGTGGCGCGCCGCCACGGCCGAGGTGCAGACCTGCCGGCGACTCGACGTGCGATGCGCCCGGCGGGTCGACGTGAAGATGTGAGGAGCGGCAATCAAGACGCAGCCTGCCCGGGTTTCGGGGGCGTTCCCGGGTTTCGGGGGCGTTCATGACCAGGCATCGTCCTTGGCCAAGTGTCGTCCCTGGCGGCCTTGGGCCCAGTTCTCGACCTCATCCGAACCTCGAAGCCGAACAGTGGCGTCCTGCGCGGTGCTGTGGCGTCGCGGCCAAGCGTGGAAGCCCCGTGCTCTACGTCGGCCGCGTACGGATTCCGGGCCGAGCGCCACCCACCGCGACACTAGGCACACTAGTGGCGCGTGCGGCCACCGGCGGAGTGAGCGGCGCAGCGGGAGCGCATGGAGCCGAGCGACGGCCCCGCCGCGCTCCCACCAGCCGGCGTGCGCCAGCCGCGCCTACGCCTTGGCGGACAGCTCCTCCTGGGCGCGCGCCCAGTCGGCCTTGAAGGAGGCGATCCCCTTGTCGGTCAGCGGGTGCTTCACCATCTGCTGGAAGACCTTGAACGGCACGGTGGCCACGGCGGCGCCAGCGAGCGCGCCGTCGACGACGTGGCGCGGCGAGCGCGTGGAGGCCACGATGATCTCGGCATCGAGACCATGGATCTCGAGGATCGCGGCCAGCTCGCGGACCATGTCCATGCCCTCCTCGGCGATGTCATCGAGACGGCCGACGAACGGCGAGAGGTAGCTGGCGCCGGCCTTGGCTGCCAGGAGCCCCTGGGCGGAGCTGAAGATGAGTGTGCAGTTGGTCTGGATGCCCTCCTCGGCGAAGGTGGAGATGGCCGTCAGGCCGGTCTCGGTCATGGGCACCTTGACGATGATGTTAGGCGCGATCCTGGAGAACGCGCGGCCCTCGCTCAGCATGCCCTCGAGGTCGTCGGCGACGACCTCTGCGCTGACAGGGCCGGAGGTGATGGCGGCGATCTCCCTGAGCACCTCGGGGTAGGTGCCGCCGCCAGCCCTGGCGAAGAGCGTCGGGTTGGTGGTCACGCCGTCGAGCACGCCCCAGCTGTGGACGGTGCGGATCTCATCGATGACGGCGGTGTCAAGGAACAGCTTCATGTGGCGGGACTCCTCGGGGCCTGGGACCAGCGGTGGGGACGCCCGATTGTACGTCGCCCGAGCGAGGCCCCACGCGCGCTCAGCGCCGCTGCTCGCGCTCCTCGGCGACCTCGACCTCGACTTCTTCCGACGCGCGCGCGTCGGAGAGCGGCCCGGGCTCAGCCTGGCCCACGGATGCCTCGATGGGGACACGGCCGCTGGTCCTCGCCGCGTGGCTGATGGCGGCGGTGATGAACCCTGCGAACAGTGGATGCGGCTTGTCGGGACGGCTCTTGAACTCCGGGTGGAACTGGCTGGCTACGAACCAGGGATGATCGCGCAGCTCCACGATCTCCACCAGGCGGCCGTCGGGCGACTGTCCTGACAGCTGCATGCCGGCGCTCTCGAGAGCCTCCCGGTAGCGATTGCTCACCTCGAAGCGATGCCGATGCCGCTCGTAGATGAGCTCGCTGCCGTACGCCTCATGGACCTTGCTGCCAGGTTGCAGCTTGGCCGGATAGAGCCCCAGGCGCATGGTGCCGCCCTTCTCGTCGATGTCCCGCTGATCGGGCATGTAGTCGATGACGGGCGCCTCGGTGAAGAGGTCGAACTCGGTGGAGTTGGCATCGGCAGCGCCCAGGACGGAGCGACTGAACTCGATGACGCCGCACTGCAGGCCCAGGCACAGGCCGAGGTAGGGCACCTTGCGCTCGCGCGCGTAGCGAGCGGCCAGCAGCTTGCCCTCGATGCCGCGATGGCCGAAGCCTCCCGGCACCACGATGCCGGCGGCCCCGGCGAGCTTCTGCTCGTAATCGTCCTCGGTCAGCTCCTCCGAGTCGACCCAGCGCACGTTGATGTCACAGTCCTGCGCCCAGCCCGCGTGGTCGAGTGCCGCGGTGACCGACATGTAGGCATCGGGCAGGGCGATGTACTTGCCCACCAGCGCGATGTCGAGCTGCGGCTTGGGCTGCTTGATGCGGTCGACGAGCGCGCGCCACTCAGCGAGGTCGGGGGCGTGCACGCGGGACTCCAGGTGAAGCAGGCGCACGACGAGGTCACCCAGGCCCCAGTCCTCGAACTGCAGCGGGACCTCGTAGATGGTCTCGGCCGTGGTCGCGGGCACTACGGCATCGACGTTGACGTCGCAGAACAGGGCGATCTTCTCGCGCAGCTCGTCGTCCACGTCATGGTCGCTGCGGGCGATGATGATGTCCGGCTGGATGCCGATGCTGCGCAGCTCCTTGACCGAGTGCTGGGTGGGCTTGGTCTTGAGCTCACCGGTCGCGGCGAGTGCCGGTAGCAGCGTGACGTGCACGTAGAGCACGTTGTCGCGACCCACGTCCTTGCGCAGCTGGCGGATGGCCTCGAGGAACGGCAGCGATTCGATGTCGCCGACGGTGCCACCGACCTCCACGATGACGACGTCCGCCGAGCCGTCGCGGGCGACGCGCCCGATGCGCTCCTTGATCTCGTTGGTGATGTGCGGGATGACCTGCACCGTGCCACCCAGGAAGTCGCCGCGGCGCTCCTTGGCGATGACCGACTGGTAGATGCGCCCCGTGGTGACATTGGCCAGCTGCGAGAGGTTCTCGTCGATGAAGCGCTCGTAGTGGCCCAGGTCCAGGTCCGTCTCGGCACCGTCGTCGGTGACGAAGACCTCGCCATGCTGATACGGCGACATCGTGCCCGGATCCACGTTGACGTAGGGATCGAGCTTCATGATGGAGACCGAGAGACCGCGGCTCTTGAGCAGGCGACCGATGGATGCGGCCGTGATGCCCTTGCCCAACGAAGACGTGACCCCGCCGGTCACGAAGACATACTTCGCCACGGAACTCCTCGACTGGGGCTGGTTTCCCCGATGCTACCGAATCCACGGCTCGCGCGCGAGCCCTCCGATTAGCGACGACCCAGGCCGCGGTCGCCGAGGAAGAAGTGCTGCACCAGCAGGAAGAACAGCACCGCCGGCAGCGTCAGCATGACCGACCCGGACATCAGCAGCGGCCAGTCCGACGGGTCGAGCTGCTGCAATTGGCGCAGGCCCAGCGGCAACGTGTAGAGGTCCTGCGAGCGCAGGTACAGGAGCGGGCTGATGAAGTCGCTCCAATAGAGGATGAAGGTCAGCACGGCCACCGCGATGCTGGTCGGCACAGCCTGGGGCAGGGCCACACGCCGCCACGCGGTCAACACGCCGGCACCGTCGAGACGTGCCATCTCGAACGTCTCGGGCGGGACGCGCCGGAATGTCCAGAAGTAGAGCAGGACGAACAACGGGCTGGAGCCGGCCAGCGCCGGTACCACCAGCGCCAGCAGCAAATCGGTCAGGCCCACCCAGCGGAAGAGCAGGAAGCGGGTCAGCCACAGGGCTGTCACCGGCACCATCAGCAGGGCCACCGAGACGACCAGCAGGATCAGCCGTGAGCGGCGCTCCAGCAGGGCCATGGCGAACCCCGCCATGGAGGCCGTGAGGATGGTCAGCGGCACCGCCAGCGCCACCACCGCCAGCGAGTTGAGCAGGTAGCGGCCGAACGGCAGCATCTCGAAGACGGCGCCGTAGTTGTCCGGCCGGATCGGGTCGGGCAGCCACTCGATCGTCCGTGGCGGCGGCAGGCCGGGATCGCGCAGCGAGGCCGTCACCATCCACAGCAGCGGCAGCAGGAAGAGCGCGGCCACCAGCAGCGGCACGCCGTGTCCGCTCAGCAGGCCGCGTGCGCGCCGCCCCAGCGAGCCATCCCGCTCAGGCATCGGCCAGGAACCCCCGCCGGCGGAAGAGCAGGTAGACGCCGCCGATGATGACCGCGCTGAGCACGAACAGCAGCAGCATCAGGGCCGAGCCCGGCCCGAAGCGGAAGCGGTCGAACGCTTCCTCATAGATGAAGAGGGGCAAGAACGTGGTCGAGTAGTAGGGACCACCGCCGGTCATCACCAGCGAGGGCGTGAAGGTGTACTGGAAGCTGAGGATCACGTCGCGGAAGGCCAGCAGCACCAGCCACGGCAGCAGCAGCGGCAGCGTCAGGTAGCGGAACAAGGCCCAGCGCCCCGCACCATCCACGGCGCCGGCGTCGAAGTACTCACGTGGCAGGCCACGCAGCGCAGCCAGCAGGACCACGAAGCCTTCACCGATCTGGAACAGCGACATCACCACGAAGGGGAACCTGGCCGTGCCTGCATCCGCCAGCCAGCCAGGCAGCGGCAGGCCCAGGGCCGAGAGCACGAGGTTCACCGGCCCGAAGAGGGGGTTGAAGATCCACAGCCAGATGAGCGCGTAGGCGATGTCGGGGATGACCGTCGGCACGTACACCGATGCTCGATAGCCGCTGATGCCGCGGCGTGGCCGATGCAGCAGCATCGCCAGCGCCAGTGCGCCGAGGATGCGCAGCGGTACGGCCAGGGCCACGAAGAAGAGCGAGTTGGCGAAGGCCGTCGTCACGACCGGGTCGGCGAAGAGCAGCCGAAAGTTGGTGAAGCCCACGAAGACCGGCGGCGAGAGCGCGTCGTAGCTGGTGAAGGCCAGCCCGGCCGACATCAGGGCCGGCAGTGCCACCAGCAGCAGTGTGCCCAGCAGGTAGGGCAGCAGCATGATCCACAGGCCGGCCCGCCAGGACAGCGAGAAGCGGCTCACGCGAGTGACCGGGTCATGCCAGCCGAGGGGCCTAGCCTTCCTCTTCGGCGAACAGAGGCAGCGTGCGCACGACCATCGCCTCGATGGCCTCGTCGACGGGAGCGACGCCGTAGAAGGCACGCTCGAGCTCGTCTCCAACGAGCTCCTCCACCTCCACCCAGGAGACCGTGACCGGCACCGCCCGTAGCAGCGGGACGGTATCGAGGAAGACCGCGCTGCTGGCCGGCCTCGACGCCGGATCGAGGAAGTCGGCCGACTGCGCGACCTCCATGAGCGACGGCACGGTGCGGCCCGAGCGCGCCACGATGGATTGCCCCTGGGGCGAGTTGGCGAACTCGATGAACTCCCAGGCGGCCTCCTTGTCGCCTGCGGCAGCGGCCATGCAATAGGCGTCCGAATGGAGGACGCCCGCGGCCTGCTCAGCCCGAGGGAGCGGGGCGACGTCCCACTCGAAGCTGTCGATGCGACGGTAGGTGGGCACCCCGCGGCGGCTGTTGAGGAACATGGCCGTGCGGCCGGCGATGAACCGGCTCTCGCTGCTCTCCGCCTGCTCGGCCACCGCATCGGGAACCACGCCGTGCTCCGTCTGCAGGGCCACGAACCACTCGATGGCCTCGCGTGCGGGGCGTGAGTCGAGCGCCAGCCGCAGCGGCGTGCCGTTGGCCTCGGTGACGACCAGCTCGCCACCGTTCTGCCAGATGAATGGGGCGAGCCGGTACAGCGAGGCGTCGGTGCCCAGCCCGTACTGGTCGATGGTGCCGTCCCCGTCCAGATCGACGGTCAGCGCCTGCGCGGTGGCAAGGAAGTCGTCCCACGACCAGTCGACGGCCGGGTATGGCAGTCCGACGGCATCGAACAAGTCCCGGTTGTAGTAGACAACGAGGCTTGAGATGTTCTGCGGGATGCACATCAGCTGACCCCGCCAGCGGAAGGGTTCGATGGCCTGGGGATAGAAGTCGACGTCGGAGATGACCGGGCTGGACCGCAGGTAGGGCGCGAGGGGCTCCAGCGCTCCCCTCGCTGCCAGCGGGGCGTAGCGCCGATAGTTGATGAGGATGACGTCCGCCGGCGATCCGGCTGCCAGGTCCGCGCCCAGACGTGCCTGGTAGTCGATGAGGCTGGGGATGTGGACGAGCTCGACGTCGATGTCCGGGTGCTCCTCCTCGAAGGCGGACACCAGCCCCTGGTAGGCGGCCAGCTCGGCGGGATCACCGAAGAACATGAAGGAGACATCACCGCTGCCGCCCTCGGCGCGAGCCGCCGGGCCGGCCAGGGCCAGCAGCAGGACGACGGCGACGAGGGCGCGCAACCAGCGTGGCAGCGCGCGCGGTGGGAGATCGTGCATCGGGCCGATAGGATAGCCCCCATGCCAGACAGCAGTGCCCATCCATCCCCGGCAGCGACCTCGCCGTGGGCGTTGGTGCTGGTGGCGGCCGGCCTCGTCTACCTCGGCCTGGGCGCTGTGCTGAGCGTCGTCTTCGTCTTCGGCGGCATCCAGTCCTCGCTCTTCCCCACCGGCTGGCTGTTCCCGGCGATCCTGCTCGCCAGCGGCGCGCTGATGACCCTTCGGCGGCGCTTCGACCTGGCCGTCACGCTGTGGGGCGGGCTCACGCTGGCCGTGTTCCTGCTGGGGGTGCTCGTCTACGTCAACGCCCTCGATCGCGGGCTGGACGACGCAGCCGCCTTCGACGCCACCCTCATCGTGGCCGCCTTCGGGCTTCTCGTGCTCGTCCTGCGCCCGGCCTTCCGGGACTAGGGCCTGCGGCGCTGTCACCGAACCGTGATATGCGTGACTGCGTAGTGCTGCGAACCGGTGTAGGCTGCCGCGACATCGAGGGCCGTCCAGCGCGTCGGCCCTTACCAGAGCCCGGGTTGCCCAGCCCGAACCTGCAAGCCGGAGAGGTGCCCCACCGATGCTGACGCCGGACCACCCACGACGTCGAATGCGCGGACTGGCCGCGGCCACGGTCATGGCCGCCACGCTGCTGATCCCCGCGAGCGCCACCATGGCCATGGACGCCGGGAGCGCCGAGCTGCCGGCGAGCGCTCCTGAGCTGACCGACGCTCAGGCGACGGTGGACGAGCTGCGCACGCTTATCGACGACCTCAGCCTGGCCAATGACACCCTCGCCGCCGACAACGCCAGCCTGCAGCAGACCGTCGACTCCCTCGCCGTGGAGCGGGACCGGCTGCTGGAGTCGCTGCGCCGGTTCGACGAGCTGTACGAGCCGCTCGAGGCCGACCGGCAGCTGCTCTTCGAGCTGCGCAAGGGCCTGCCGGAGACACGACCGGAAGCCGAAGCCCAGATCGAGCGCATCCGCGACCTGGCCCTCTCCTCGGACCCGGCCCGCCTGGGCCAGCTGGTCGATCGCGTGAGCGACACCGCGCCGGCCTTCCTCGACTGGCGTTTCGGTGAGTTCAGCACCACACAGGAGTTCAGCAGCGCCTACGTGGAGACGGGCGCCAACGCCTTCGACTCATCCATGGAGGAGTTCCGCTCGGAGGTCCTGCGCTCGGTCGCCAACCGCCTCGACGGCCTCCTGACCATCCTCGACCGGGCCCGCTAGCGCGCCCGCCGCACGCACCCGACAAGGAGAACGATGACTGCTTCCCGTACGTCGTGGCGTCTCGCGCTCGGCGCCTCGCTGGCCCTCGCCGTGACCACCGCCGCCCCCGCCCTGGCCGAAGAGGAAGAGGGGCCCATCGGGCAGGGCTCGTACAACATCATCCCGCTGCTGGACGCCAGCCCGGCCGACCTGCTCGGTCCCGCCGGACCGATGCTCTCGGGCCAGGCCTGGCTGCTGTCCCAGGCCGCCGAACCCGGCCAGGGCGCCGAGCCCGAGTCAGACGCCTCCCTCGGTCCCGATCTCGGCGGCGGCACAGGCTCCTCGTCACGCACGCAGGCTGCCGGCGCGGGCGCCCCGGTCCCCTTCCGCGAGCCGGGACCCGCCTTCTCGCGCAACATCCTGGTCACGCGCGACTTCGGCCAGTCGCCCTTCCAGACCGAGCCGCACCTCGAGGCCAACCCCGATGATCCGCAGCACCTCGTGCTGGGCGTCATCGACTACGCCTTCCCCTCGATGTCCACCTACGTCTCGTTCGACGGCGGCGAGCGCTGGGAAGGCCCCAACCAGGTGCCCTACCTGTTGAAGGACCTGGGAGCCGGCGGCGATCCCGTGCTGGCCTTCGACCGCGACGACAACGTCTACATGGCCTACATCTCCATCGGCGTGGACGAGTTCAACCTGGGCCCCATCGAGGTGGCGGCACAGGTGTCGAGCATCGCCGTGGCCAAGTCCGAGGACGACGGCTTCACCTGGCCGACCCAGATCTCGTCTGCCCGCAGCGTGGTCAACACCGACGGCCTGGAGAGCGACCGCTTCGGCCGGCTGCGCGGCATCGTCGACATCAGCTTCCTCGACAAGCCCTGGCTGGCCTCGGGTCCGCACCCCGATGACCCCGAGCAGGACGTGCTCTACGTCACCTACACCAACTTCGACCTGAGCTACGAGATCCTCTACATCGGTGAGATCCCAAACCTGCTGCCCACGGAGATGCGCACCACCATCGAGCTGGTGAAGTCGGAGGACGGCGGCCGCACCTGGAGTGATCCGGTGGGGGTGAGTCCCACCGTCAGGCGCGCCTACGGCGAGCGCGGTGACGGCAGCGGCGCGACCGGCGTCTTCGGCACCCTGCGCGTGGTGCAGGGCAGCCAGCCCGTCGTCACGCCCGACGGCACCGTCCACGTGGCCTGGATGGACAGCACCGACGACCGCTCGCAGGAGGGCGTCGGCGAGATCCAGCTCGCCACCTCCACCGACGCGGGTGAGACCTGGTCCACCCCGGTCGTAGCCTCGGTCTTCAACGAGACCGAGTTCCGCCCGCGCAACGCCTACTTCCGCTTCTGGGCCTCGTCCTTCCCGCAGATCGCGGCCGGACCCGAGGGCGAGGTCTACATCGCCTACGTGGGCCGGCCCTCGGACAAGCCCAACGACGACGGCGACGTCTTCCTGACCGCCTCGCTGGACGACGGGCAGACCTGGTCGCGGCCCAGCGTGCTGAACGACGACGACACGGACCACGTCCAGTTCTTCCCCTCCATCGATGTCAGCCCCGACGGGGCCGTGCACGCCATGTGGGGGGACATGCGCGACGATCCGGCCCAGACGCGCTATCACATCTACTACACGCGCTCGGACGACCGCGCTGAGACCTTCGGCTTCACCAACGAGGAGCTGGGCATCAGCGTCGGCGACACGCGCGTGTCGGACTTCGCCTCCAATCCCAACTACGCCTTCCCGCGAGGCCTCTTCATCGGCGACTACTTCAGCCTGGCTGCGACCGAGGACGACGTCTACATGGCCTGGCCGGATGCGCGCCTCGGCGAGTTCGGACCGATCAACCAGAAGATCGCCTTCGCCCGGACCGAGGCGGTCGATTCCCCGGAGATCTTCATCAGCCCGCCGTCAGGCCCGGGCGGGCAGGAGGTGACGCTGCAGGGGTTCTCGTTCCAGCCCGACCTCAGCGTCTACGTGCAGCTGGGCGATAGCACCATCTCTACCCTGCGCACCGACCTTGATGGCGAGTTCAGCGCGCGCATCTACATGCCCATCACCAGCGAGGGCAGCCAGACCATCTCGGTCTTCGACGAGTCCGGCAACGGCGCCAGCACGTCCTTCTTCACCGAGTTCGGCTTCGGCAACATCGCCGACCGCCTCGACGAGCTGGACGAGCGCCTCGATGGCCTGGAGTCGGGCGCGCCTGCCGCGACCGCCTCGCCCGAGCCGGCAGACGAGGGCTAGCCCGATGACACCCACGATGGCCACCCGGGCGCCCGTCGCCCGTGTCCAGCGGCTGCTGGCAGCTGCCCTCGGGCTGGCGCTGGCGGGCGCGGCCGTGCCCGCCTCCACGCTCGGCCAGGATGAGGCCTACCAGCCGCCGCACGACAAGCCCGGTCCGGCCGCCGAGCGCCTGCTCTACAACTCCTTCTTCGTGGACCGCGCGCCGCTGGACATCGCCGCCGACAACATGGACCTGTACCTGTTCGGCCTCAAGACCGAGGCGGCCCAGGACCTGCGCGGCACGGAGGGCGTGGAGCTCATCGATGCGCCGGCCACCACCGTCTCGCTGATCCTGAACCCGGCCGACGCGCGCGAGGGCGAGCTCAATCCGTTCTCCATCCTCGAGGTGCGGCAGGCGATGCAGTACCTCGTCAACCGCGAGTCCATCGCCCAGGACATCTATCGCGGGGCGGGTCAGCCCATGCTCACGCACGTGGGGCCCAGCGACCCAGACTTCCTGACCGTCTATGCCATCGACCGCGGCTCCGGCATCAGCTATGACCCGGAGCTCGGGCGTGACCTCATCGCTCAGGCCATGACCGATAACGGCGCCGAGCTCGTCGACGGCACCTGGCACTTCCAAGGCCAGCCGATACGGATCAAGCTCGTCGGCCGCGTCGAGGATGAGCGCCGCGACATCGCCGACCTCGTGCGCGCCGAGCTGGAAGCGGCCGGCTTCGAGGTCGCCATCACCTACGACCAGTTCGCACCCGCAGTGCAGAAGGTCTACTCCACCGATCCGGCCGCCTTCGAGTGGCACATCTACACCGAAGGCTGGGGACGCAGTGCCCCTAGTCGCTATGACGTCGGCTCCGTCAATGCCTTCATCGCTCCTTGGCTGGGGCAGATGCCCGGCTGGCGCGAGGAGGGCTTCTGGCAGTACGAGAACGACGAGCTCGATGCCCTGGGCAAGACGCTGTACCGGGGCGAGTTCGACAGCCTCGAGGAGCGCAACGAGATCTACCGCCAGATGACGCAGGCTGGGCTCGACGAGTCGATCCGTGTCTGGCTGGCGACGGTGGACAACAGCTTCCCCGCCAGGGACACGCTGGAGGGCATGACCCGGGACATCGTGGCCGGTCCGCGCAACCCGTGGGCGCTGCGCGAGGCCTACGTCCCCGGCTCCGACGACGTGCGCGTCGGGCACCAGTGGGTCTGGACGGAGCGCACCACCTATAACCCCATCGGTGGCCTCGGCGATGTCTACGCCACCGACCTGTGGCGCAACCTGGCCGACCCGCCCATCTGGAACGATCCCTTCACGGGGATCCCGCAGCCCTTCCGCGCCGACTACAGCGTCGAGACGGCCGGCCCCGAGGGCGTGATGGACGTGCCCGCCGATGCGGTCACCTGGGATGTGACGAGCAAGACATGGACGCCGGTGGTCGCGGGGACGACCGCGGTGAGCAAGGTCACCTTCGACTACAGCAGGTACCTCACGGCCAACTGGCATCACGGCCAGCCCATCACCATCGCCGACGCGGTCTACTCGATCGCCCAGGGCTTCGACCTCGCCTACGACCCCGAGAAGGCCCGCATCGAGACCGCCCTGGCGGTGACGTCGCGTCCGATCCTCGAGACCTTCAGGGGTTACCGCCTGACCGATGACGACCAACTCGAGGTCTACGTCGACTACTGGCATTTCGACGAGGACTACATCGGCGCCTACGCCAGCCCGGTCGGCTTCGACATGCCCTGGGAGCTGAAGGCGGCCATGGACGACCTGGTCTTCGGGCAGCGCCGCGCCGCCTACAGCGACACCGCCGCCGGCCGCTACAGCGTGCCCTGGCTCAGTCTGGTGCTGAAGCGCGACGCGGGCCTGGTGGACCGCACCCTGCGCGATCTGGAGCGCGACGAGTTCGTGCCGGCGGGCGTCTTCGAGTTCGGTGACCGCGCCCTCGTCACCCCGGAAGAGGCCGTCGCCCGCTACGAAGCGGCGCAGGAGTGGTTCGACGACAAGGAGCATCTCGTCGTCAGCCAGGGCCCGTTCTATCTCGAGCAGTTCGACCCTCCCGCGCAGTTCGCCGAGCTGCTCGCCTTCCGCGATCCCAGCTACCCCTACAAGCCGGGTGACTTCTACCGCGGCGAGCCACCGACGCTGGCCATCGGTGAGGTCAGCGCCGACCTCGTCGTGCCCGGCGAGGACGCGGTCATCAGCGCCTCCGTCACAGGACCGGGAACCGTCGGGCTGCAGTACCTGCTGCTCGACCCCGCCGTTGGCGAGGTCGTCAGCTCCGGCCGTGGTACCGACGCCGGTGGCGGCAGGTTCGACGTGACCATCCCGGCCGAGGTCACGGGCTCGCTCTTCCCGGGCTTCTACCAGCTCTTCCTGGCCGCCGAGAGCGACTCCCTGGCGCTGATCAGCGAGCGCCGCATCGACCTCGAGGTGCTCCCCTAGCGGGGCCTGACCGGCGTGGGCCCATCGCTCCTTCGCCCCATCCTGGTGCGGGCGGCCAGCCTCGGCGCGGTGCTGGTCATCGTGCTCTTCCTGCTGGTGCTCACGCTGGGGGCCACGGGCTACTCCGACCGCATCCTGGAGGCCCAGGTCGGCGAGGAGCTGCGCGGGTTGCGGACGGGGCTGTCCGAGACCGTCACCGACCCCGACGCGGTCGAGGAGATCATCGAGGCACAGCGCGCCGAGCTGGAGGCGTCCTATGGGCTCGACCGAGCGTGGATCGAGCGGCTGCCGGCGGTGGTCGGCCAGGTGCTGGTGTTCGACCTGGGGGAGGCTCGCTCCATCCGGGCCGCGGACGGGTCGAACAGTGTCGCTGACATCATCCTCGAACGGCTGCCGCGCACGGTCCTGCTGCTGACGACGTCGCTGCTGATCACCGCGGTCATCGGCCTCACCGTCGGCGTCTGGCTGTCGACGCGACCCGGATCACGCGTCGACCGTGCTGTCTCCTACGTGGCGGCCATCACCAACGGCCTGCCCGCGTGGTGGGCGGGCATCCTGCTCATCCTCGTCTTCTCCTTCTGGCTGCGACTGCTGCCATCGGGCGGGATGTACTCGACACCGCCGCCGGAGGGTGCCATCGCCTCTGCCCTCGACCTGCTCTGGCACGCGCTGCTGCCCATCCTCACGCTGGTGCTGGTCAGCATCGGCCCGTCGATCTATGTCATCCGCACGATGACCCTCAACGTGGCGCTCGCCGACCACGTCACCGTGGCTCGTGCCAAGGGCCTGCCGGAGGGCCTCATCCGCCGTCGCCATATCCTGCGCGTCGCGGCACCACCGATCGTCACGGGGCTCATCCTTGGGCTCGCCGCCACGCTCGGGGGCTCGATCCTCATCGAGACCGTCTTCGCCTGGGAGGGCATGGGCCAGCTCTACTTCAAGACCTTCAGCGGCCAGCCGGATGAATTGATCATCATCGGGCTGACGTTCATGTTCACGCTCATCTACGTGGGCGCGCGCCTGCTGCTGGAGATCCTCTACGTCTTCCTCGACCCGCGGGTGCGCTACCAGTGAGACGGCGCGGACTGCTGCGCGGGGTGCTCGCCAGCACGGCCGGCAAGATCGGCGTGGCCCTCGCGCTCATCCTCGGCCTCAGCTCGCTGCTGGTGCTGCTGACGTTCCCGCTCGACTTCGGCCCCGCGCGCTGGTCCAACCCCTCGGTGTGGGCCGACTACCCCAAGGCCGTCCCACCCGCCTGGACCGCCGCGCTGCCTGGCAGCGACGCCTCCGCGCACCTGATCGTGCAGGCCTCCGAGCCCAGCGAGTCGACCGCGCGGGGCGAGGCCCGGGTCGACATCTACGACCTCGTCCTCCAGCACGACGCGGATGCTGCACCGACGTTCCTCTCCTTCAGCCTCGGCGAGGTGGCCTACCAGGACCGGCCGCCCTCGCTCAGCCTGACGCTGCTGCGGCCCGATGGCACGACGGTGCCGCTGCTGCGCACGACCATCCGTGGCCCGCGCCCCGGCGAGGAACCACCCTACGTGCGGCACGACGAGACACCCCTGCGCGTGCTGCTGTCGGCCGAGCCCGAGACCGCCCAGGCCGTGGCCACGATGCTGGCCGAGTCGTACGGCGTGGACATCAGCGCCCGCGAGCTGCAGGACGACACGGCAGCAGCCCTGTTCGGCATCCCCGGCGAGGATGGCCAGCTGCAGCCACTCCAGGGCGAGTACATCGCGCAGGTGCGCCTGGCGCTGGCCGAGCCGGACGACTCGGTGGCGTGGGTGCGTGCGGTCGCTGGCGGCACCGTCTTCGGCCTGCTGGGAACCGACGCCAGCGGACGTGACCTGGCCGAGGGGCTGGCGTTCGGGCTGCCGGTGGCGCTGCTGATCGGCATCGCCGCCGCCACGGTCAGCACGGTCATCGGCACGGGCCTGGGCATGCTGTCGGGCTACAAGGGCGGCCGCACCGACCTGCTCATCCAGCGCGCCGCCGACGTGGTCAACAACGTGCCACTGTTGCCGCTGCTCATCTTCTTCGTCTTCGTCTTCGGGGCGCAGCTGTGGCTGATCCTGGTCCTGCTGGTGGCCTTCAGCTGGCCCGGCCTGACCATCCTGGTGCGCTCGATGGTGCTGGGCCTGTCCGGCAGCCAGGAGGTCGAGGCGGCGCGTGCCCTCGGTGCCTCGAGCCGGCACATCCTCGTCAAGCACATCTTTCCCCACACCGCGCCGTACGTGTTCACCCAGCTCATCTTCTTCGTGCCGGCGGTCATCCTGGCCGAGGCCGGCCTCTCCTTCCTGGGCCTGGGCGATCCCTCGCTGCCGACTTGGGGACAGATCCTCGAGGACGGGTTCCGTACCGGCGCGGTCTTCCTGGGCTACTGGTGGTGGGTCGTCTCGCCCGGCCTGCTCATCGTCATCACCGCCATGACGTTCATGCTGCTGGCACTGGCCATGGAGCCCATCGTCAACCCCCGGCTGCGGCGCGACTGATGGCCCTGCTGGAGGTGCGCGACCTGGCCGTCGAGTACACCACCGACCGTAGGCCGCTGCGTGCGGTCGACGGCGTCAGCTTCGACCTGGGGGCCGGCGAGGCGCTGGGCATCATCGGCGAGTCCGGCAGTGGCAAGACCAGCCTGGCCGTCGCGCTGATGCGGCTGCTGCCGCGCAACGGCACGCTCGTCGGAGGCAGCGTCCACCTCGCCGGTGACGACCTGCGGGCGATGGACGATGAGCAGTTCCGCCGGCAGGTCCGCTGGAGCCGCATGGCCATGGTGTTCCAAGGCGCGATGCATTCGCTCAACCCCGTCATCCGCGTGGGCGACCAGGTGGGCGAGCGGCTGCGCGTGGACGGCATGGACGCGTCCGCGGCGCGGGCCAGGGTGGAGGAGCTGCTGGTCCGCGTCGGCCTCCCCTCCGGCACCGCCCAGCGCTATCCCCATGAGCTCAGCGGCGGCATGAAGCAGCGCGTGATGATCGCGACCGCGCTGACCAATGATCCGCCGCTGCTCATCCTCGATGAGCCCACCAGCGCCCTCGACGTGAGCATCCAGGCACAGATCATGAACCTGCTCAAGGATCTCAAGTCGGAGCTGGCCATCAGCATGCTCTTCATCACCCACGACCTGGCCCTGGCCTCCGACCTGTGCGACCGCATCGCGGTGGCCTATGCCGGGCAGGTCCGGGAGCTGGGCTCGGCCGAGGACGTGCTGGGCAGCCCGGCCGATCCCTACACCCAGCGACTGCTGGCGGCCATCCCCAGCCTGCACGACGCCACGCCGCCCGACTTCCTGCGCGGCGCGCCACCGGACCTGCGCGAGGAGATCAGCGGCTGTCGCTTCGCATCTCGCTGCGCACTCGCCTATGAGCCATGCGCGGAGGCACCGCCGTACCTCGAGGTGACGACGCGCCACTGGGCTCGCTGCTGGCGCCATGACCCGCAGCGCGGAGTGGCACGCTCGGAGCAGGCCGATGGCTGAGTGGAACAAGCACGACGGTCCACTGCTGCGCGTCGATGGCGTGAGCGTCACGTTCTACGTGCGCACCTCACTCTTCGGCACGCGACCGATCGGCGCCGTGCGCGACGTCGACCTGGACCTCGCGACGGGCGAGACGGTGGCGCTGGTGGGCGAATCGGGCAGCGGCAAGACCACGCTGGGACGCGCCACCCTGCACCTGGCGCCGATCTCCGCGGGGCGCATCATCTTCGAGGGCGCTGACCTGGGCGCGCTCAAGGGCGAGGCCCTGCTGACCTTCCGCCAGCGCGCCCAGGCCATCTTCCAGGACCCCTTCTCCAGCCTCAGCCCGTACATGAGGGTGGGCGAGCTGGTGGAGGAGCCGCTGGTCATCCACGGACCGAACGATCGCAACGAGCGCGAGGCCCGGGTGCTGGCGGCGCTCGAGCAGGTCAAGCTATCCCCAGCGGCCGAGTTCGTCGAGAAGTATCCACACACGCTCTCTGGCGGGCAGCGGCAACGGGTGGCTATCGCGCGGGCCATGGTGCTCGAGCCCGACTACCTCGTGGCTGACGAGCCCGTTTCCATGATCGATGCGTCGAGCCGGGCGGAGATCCTGTACCTGCTGGCCGAGCTGCAGGAGCAGCGCGACCTGACGTTCCTCTACATCACCCACGACCTCGCCAGCGCGCGCCACTTCGCCGACCGCATCGCGGTCATGTACGCCGGGCGCATCGTGGAACTGGCCGCGGCGGGGCAGCTCATCGAGGAGGCCCGCCACCCCTACACGCGAGCGCTGCTGGCCGCGGTGCCCGAGCCGGATCCTGCCAACCGCCTGCGCCAACGGCCGATCGTAGGAGGCGAGCCGCCCGATGCCGGCAACCTGCCCGGCGGCTGCGCCTTCGCGCCCCGCTGTCCGGCCGTCATCGCCGGCACCTGCGAACGTGTCGTGCCGCCGCTGATCACCCTGGCCGACGGTCACGAGGTGGCCTGCCACCTCTACCCGGCGGGCGACTCCTCGGGCTCCATCGAGGCAGCCGCTGCCGGTGACGCTGACGCAACGGCGACCCGCTCGGCATCGATGGCCTCCAGCGCAGCCAGCAGGAAGGGGTCGTCCGACTCGGGGTAGCTGAGCCAGTCGGCCTCGACCGCCACGTCCGGCGTGACGCCGACGCCCTCGAGCGTCTCGCCGCTGGGCAGCTGGAAGCCGAAGGACACGACCTGCAGCAGGGACCCGTCGGCGAAATCGACGGTGGTGGTGCCATGCGTCTGGCCGGACGTCTGGGTGCCCACGATGGTGGCGCGGCCCTGGTCCTGCAGGATGGCGGCAAGCTGCTCGGCGTCGGCCTCCGTGTCCTCGTCGACGAGCACCACCAGCGGGATATCAGCGTAGTCATCGGCGAGGTCGTTGGGCTCGATGGTGATGGGCTCGTTGCCGACGCGTGAGTGGTACTCCCCGACCTCGCCCTCGACGAAGGCAGCGAGGGCCTCGATGACCACGAGCGGAGCACCCTGGTTGGAGGCACGCAGGTCGAGGATGAGGCCGTCGAGGGGCTCATCACGCAGCAGCGTCGTGAGCGCCTGCTCGATGCCGTCGATGGCCTCCCGGCCTGACAGCGCCAGGACCTGCAGATAGCCCACCGCGGGATCAGCCTCCAGGCGCCGCACCTCGGGCAGGATCAGCGGGTTGATGCTGCGTCGCTCCAGGCTCACCTCGCGCGGCTCCTCACCGGGGGTGACGACGGTGAGCGTGACGTCGGTGCCCTCCGGGCCACGGATGTCGACGATGCGCACGCAGGGATCACCCTCCACGGCGACGATGCTGTCGCGCGCGCTGATGCCGGCATCGCGGGCGGAGCCACCGTCGAAGACGTAGACGATGCGCAGGCCCGGGCTGTCCTCGCCGGCAGCGCTGGTGTCAAGCAGCGCGCCGATGCCACCGTAGCTCGGATCGAAGGTGGCCGGATCGCCCAGGTCCTCGGGCACGAAGTAGGCGGTGAAGGGATCCTCCAGCAGCGCCACCATCTCACCCAGCAGCTGGTAGACCTCGTGGGCGTTGTCGGTGGCGATCACCAGCGGCGCGTACTCGTCGCCGATGGCCTCCCAGTCGAGCCCGCTGGTGCCGGGGTCCACGTAGAGGTCCCGGATACCTTCCCACACCCCGTTGAACAGGCCGATGCGGAAGTCCTCCGGGATGGACAGGGCCTCGTCGGTGACGGGGGCCTCGCTCGGCTCGGGCTCGACGCAGGCATCGGCGGCCAGCGTGGCCGCGGGGCTGGGCTGCCCGTCCTGGGCCAGGACGGGCAGTGACACGGCGGCGACCAGCGCCAGCGCGGTCAGCACGAGCAGGATGAAGCGGCGGGGGGTATCGGGGCTCATCGTTCCTCCGGGGGCACGTGGGTGGTCCCTCCGGGCGCGATGCTACCGCGAGTCTCTCGTGTCGTCCCGCGCAGGGTGCCGGGGTCGTGGCCCGACGCTGCCGACCGTCGCTGCCGGTCCTCGGGGCTAGCGGACGAGCTGGACCTCTCCGGTCACGTCGACGGTGAACGAGCCGCCGGGGGCGGAACAGTACTTCTCGCCCGGGATCACGCAGGGCACGTCGATAGCGGCGCCCTCGAGCCACTTGGCATGCTCGTTGTCACCGGTCAGCAGGATGGCGCCGAAACCGACGATGTGGTAGTAGCCGTTGGCGCCGTTGCCGCCGGCGGTGTCCCACACCGGCACCCACACCGGCACCTGGTTGTCGACGTAGTAGCTCAGGTCACCCCACTCGTTGCCGGTCAGGCTGCCGATCTTGTCCTCGCTGCCCGGCAGGCCCACGGCGGTGCAGCAGCCGAACGTGTTCGAGGGCGGGCCGATCTGCGAGTCGAGGAAGGGCTTGTTCGTCTCACAGCCCCCCGACTCCATACCCAGGCTGGCCGGCCAGTTGCACTTGGGGCCCAGGCCGAACTTCAGCCAGCCGAAGCCGCCAGGGATGTTGAGCGAGCCACTGGTCAGGTTCTGATCGATGCAGTCGTCGAGCTGGGTCAAGGGGCAGCTGACGAGCGAGTTGAAGCGCGTGTCCTGGATGCCGATGGGCAGGACTCCACCGCCCAGGCTACTGCCCGGCGTCATGGCCGTGGCCGAGGAGGTCGCCTCCCAGTCGGTGATGCCGATGACGCCCAGCAGGAAGGGCTTCCAGGTCGTGCGCGCCTCGACCACGACGCCGAAGGCTCCCGCGGGGATGACCGAGGCCCCTACGACCGACCCAAGCGAGGCGCCGGTCGCGTCGACGTATTGGGCGTCCACGAGCGTGGAGTCATTGGCCGTCAACGTCGTGGTGATGGCGGCCTCCACGTTGGGCGCGGTGGCCACCCCCGGTGGCTGCCCGGTCACATGCATGCCCACGATGCGGGTTCCGGCCATGGCTGCGAAGTCGGCCGCGTTCTGTGCCTGCCGGCGCTGCGCGAAGGCGTAGCCACCGTCGACCACGACCGCGGCGCCCAGAACGATGGCAGTGAGCGCGAGGGCGAAGAGTGTGAGTGCCTGGCCGCGCTGCGATGAGCGGTCCGCGGTTCGCATGAAGGGCTCCTAGTTGATGATCATCGTCGCGGACCCACCGAGCGGCACGGACGAGAGCAACGAGCTGATGATGGGCGTGAAGAACTGGTAGGTGTACTCGACCCGTACCGAGACGACGTCACCTGGGCTGCCGATGGCATTGCCCAAGCCGTCCGCACAGCCGTTCCCGCCGTCCCCTTCGGTCCACTTCCCGGTCGGGGCTGGGTCGAGCGCGTCGCCGTCGTTGCAGCTCACGTGCACGGCGGTGACCGGCCCGAGCGTCACGGTCATGCGGTTCACCGCTTCGCTCACGTGGGACTTGAACGCCGTGACGTCTGTCGGGCACACGTGCGCACCCGGCCGGGAGCTCGTGATGCCGGCGACATCGGCGACGCAGGAGGGTGCCGCCAACCCGACCCAGCTGGCCTCGGTCGACGCGAGGCGAGCACCTTCGCGAGCTGCCTGCGAAAGTGCCGAGTTGGTGTAGACCATGCGGCCGACATCCAGCAGCCCGAAGACGACCAGCAGGAACACTGGCAGGATGAGGGCGAACTCGACGAGTGTCTGGCCGCCCTCACGGTTGCGATGACGCATCACCTACTTGCCCACGATCATGCTGGACGAGCACAACACGGTGCTGCCTGCGGTCAGCGTCTGGTACTTGATCTTCTTGGTCCCCGCATTGTTCGTGAGCGTGCCGGTGAATCCGGCCTCGTCGTGCCAGACGGTGAGCGCTCCGATGTCGTTCCAGTAGGTGTGATAGAAGTCCGGCACCACGCAGGTGGGGGGTGGTGTCGGGGTCGGGGTCGGGGTCGGCGTCGGGATCGGCGTCGGGATCGGCGTCGCCCCGGGGGGCAAGGTAGGCGTGGCCGTGGGGGTGGGCGTGGGTGCGGGCGTGGGTGTGGGTGTGGGTGTGGGTGTCGGGTTCGGAGTAGACGAGGCGTTGGCCAGGATGCTGACGTTGGTCGGGTTCAGGACAGGGGCCGTGGCTGACGCGGTGAGCGTGACCTGGCCGCCGAAGAGCTCACCGATGATGGGCGTCAGGAAGCTGAAGTCCTGGCTCACCTGGACCTTCACCTGGTTGCCGATGCCCGCGGCGAAGTTGGCGGCTACGTCGCAGCCGATGGCCACGCCGGTCGCGGGCACGAAACACGTCGGCGTGCTGACGAGCACCGAGCCCTCGCCCCCCTGCCCCTGGTTGGCGGCCTCACGCAGGGCGGCCTGGGTCACCGCAAACTCATAGGCAGTCTGGTCGAAGGAGCTGTCACCGGCCCGTGCTGACGCGTAGTACGTTGCCTCACGGGCGGCGTTGTTGACCGCGATGTAGCTGAAGAACAGGCGCCCGAAGTCGACCGCCAGGAGCAGCAGGACGAGCATCACCGGGGCGACGATGGCCATCTCCGCCAGTGCCTGCCCCCGAGACCGCTCGACGTCCCGCGCAATCCGATACACCCAGTGCCTCCTGGTTGACCGCGGCTGGCGGCGGACGCGGATGGCGCCGACGTTGGACCAGACGCGGAGCTGACCCGCCCAAGACTACGCACGACCCCTCCAGCACCACACGCGACCGTTGGGACGGGGGCGGCCGTACTATCGGACGTCAGGCCTGCGCGCGACAGCGTGGGGATGAGACCCGAGTCGCGCCGGGGTCAGCGGTCCTCGAAGCGCTGCCCGTTGGCCACCCGCCGCGCCGTTTCCGCGACCCGGCGTGCACGGGTCTCGGTCCGCTTGGCGGTGGCGATCCAGAGCAGGTAGGCGCGCTGTGCCGTCGGCGCGAATGCCATCCACTGCCCCGTGGCTCCCGCCCCCTCGAGGGCCACAGCAAGGTCGTCGGGCAGGGTCAGCGCTTCGACCGACTCGAGGACGGCCCAGGAGCCATCCGCCTTGGCCGCCTCGACGGCTGCTCGCCCTGCGTCGGTCATGCGGCCCTCAGCTTCCAGCCGAGCCACCCGCTCCCTGTTGCTGCGCGCCCACAGGCTGCCCTTGCGGCGAGGCGACCACCAGAGCATGCCGCGCTCAGCGTCGACGCGCCGATACGTGCTGTCCACCCAGCCGAAGCAGAGCGCCTCGCAGATGGCCTCCTCGTAGGGGATGGCGGGCTTGCCGCTGCTGGGCTTGTACTGCACCAGCCAGACGCCGGTGGTGCGCTTGTGGTTGACAGCCAGCCAGGCCCGCCACTCCGCCGCCGTGATGAAGTCGAGGCGCTCGGCCTCATCCATGACGCCACTCATCTGCGACCGTCCACGGCGCGAGCCATCGCCGGCTGGCAGCACGGGGTGGCTACGTCGAAGTCTCCGGTGGAGCTGGGGGGTTCGCGCGCTCGCGAGTCATGCGCCGCCAGCCGCTCGCTCGTCCCCCCAGACCTCGGGCCCGCAGATGAAGGTCTCCGCCTCCGGCCGCGCGCGCTTGGCCCACGCCGCGTAGTCGGCCGCACTGGCGGGGAGCCGGCCGTCCAGCAGCGCCAGCTCGATCCACTCGGCCACGTCGGCCAGTCGCTCCCAGGGCTCGTACGGGATGTTCTCGACCTCGCACCACGCCGCCAGCGAGGACTTGGCGAAGATGGTGTCCGCGTGGTGGGCCGCGTAGCGGTCGCTGGGGCCATCGCCGACGAACACGACCGCGCGGTCGGCATCCCGGTGGCGGCGGATGCGCTCACGCTTGCATGTGCCACAGACCTGGCATGCGGGATGGCCGTAGGGGAACGAGACACCCGCGGCACCCTCCCCCAGCACGGTCGCATTGGTGGCGACCGGGAGATGCGCCAGGCCCAGCCGCGCCAGCATGCGGTCGACGTGGAAGCCGATGCCGTCGCTGACGACCTCCACCGCCCCACCGACCGCGCGGACCGTCTCCACCAGCTGCGGCAGGCCCTCGTCCAGGGCCAGCGTGTCGACCTCGCGCAGCAGCACCTCGGGATCGTGCGGCAGCACCTCCATGTCCCAGGCGATCAGCTCGCGCGAGCCCTTGCTGCCCGCGACATAGAGCTCGTCCATGTGACGTACCAGCGACTGGTCCTCGACCAGCCTGGTCAGCAACACGTCGCCGACATCAGCGCGGCTGATGGTGCCGTCGAAATCGAGCAGCAGACTGACGGGAGCTCCGGCCGGGTCGAAGGTGGGCTGTTGCGGTGCGCGACTCATGGTCGTCCGGGACACGCAGAAGCCGGGCCCTGCGGCCCGGCTGCGGTGCGTGTGGTCGGAGGGGCTAGACGCCCGCCTCCTGCTCCAGCTCCAGCGCTTCCTCGTCGGCTTCCTCGGTCAGCTTCAGCCAGATGAAGAGGCCGGCCAGGATGACCAGCGGGATGATGACGGCGGCCGCCATCAGCAGGCCGATCGCGGCGCCGATGAACTTGATGATGCTGCCCATGGGGTCGTGACCTCCTCGAAACGGCGCGCCCTCCTCGTCCCGGACGTGCCTGATCAGCGTTTGGTGGATGTCTGCTGACGATGGCACGAGCGGGCGTATCGTGCAAGTGCCAGCCGGACGCCTGGGCCTAGCGGACCACCTCGGGCGGTGGCGGCGGCTGCGGCGATTGCTCGCCACGCAGGCCCGGACCCTGCCGCACCATCCCGTGCAGGTCGTCGGAGGTGAACTCGGCGAGCTGGTGCTTGCTGCCCTGTCGCGTGTTCATCAGCAGCCGCAGCACGTACGCGCCGTCCTGTTCGAAGAAGAACACGTCCTTCGGCTTCTGGTCGTCGATGTAGCGGCCGATGACGCGCATGGTGCGCTCGTACGGTCCGGCCATGGGGGACCCGTCGTTCTGTGGTCCGCTGCGACGTCGCGCCTGCGAGTCCTCGAGGAAGCGGGCGATGTCCTCGTCGAGGAACGTGTACGTCTCCTTGGTGATGGTCATCGTCGGGTCGGCCCACGCCGACGAGTCCTGCGTCTGTCCCACGATGCCCTGGACGATGAAGCCGTCGGGTGCCTCCGCGAGCAGGATCTCGTGCAGGCCCCGCTGGTCGACGAAGGCACCGATGGAGCGCAGGACCTCCTCGTAGTCCTGCCGCGGACTACCTTCGTAGATACGCATCGAGAGCCTCCGTGGATCTCCCTGTCACTCAGAGCCGGTCACGTCGGGAACGCAGGCGCACGGTTCCCGACACGTGCAGCACGAACGATAGACGCGCGCGGGCGCCATGGCAATGAACGACCGGCGCGGTCGGAGGGGTACTCAGGTCCCAGTGCTGCCCTTCGCCTGGGACGCCAGCGCAACGGCGATCAGCCCGGCCACGGCAGCGTCCTGCTCGATGATGCGCAGGTTGGCGCGCACGCTGCGACCAGCGGTGAGCTCGGCGACGCGGCCCAGGACGAAGGGCGTGCTGGCGGGTCCGTGGATGCCGGCCACTCGCGCGTCAGCCTCCGCCTGCTCCACGGCAGCCGCGACCTCGGCGGCCGGAAGCGCGACGTCCACGGGCAGCGGCACGGTGATGCAGCACGCCTGTTCCCAGCCCGAGGCGACGCTGGGTGGCGATGAGCCGTGCCGCCTCTTCGGCGTCATCGACACGCAGCGGTGCACGGTGGCCGCTGCTGCGGCTGTAGAACCCGGCCACCTCGTCGCTGCCCCACGCCACGACCGGAACGCCACGCGTCTCCAGTGCCTCGAGCGTGCGGCCGACATCGAGGATGGACTTGGGTCCCGCACAGACGACGGCGACGGGCGTGCGGCCCAGCTCGCCCAGGTCGGCGCTGATGTCCATCGACGACTCCCCTCCCCGATGCACGCCGCCGATGCCGCCGGTGGCGAAGACGGCGATGCCGGCCAGGTCTGCCGCGATCATCGTGGCCGAGACGGTGGTGCCACCCCAGCCGCTGCGAGCCAGGACGCCGGCCAGGTTCTGCCGTGAGACCTTGGGGATGTCACGCGCCTCGGCCAGCTCGGCCAGGGCATCCGCGTCGAGGCCCACGTGGATGCGTCCGTCGTGCGTGGCCACGGTGGCGGGCACCGCCCCCGCCGCCCGAACGGCCGACTCCGCCAGGCGGGCTGCCACGAGATTGTCGGGCCGCGGCAGTCCATGCGTGGTGATGGTCGACTCCAGGGCCACCACCGCCGCCCCGTCGGCAAGCGCGGCACGCACCTCCGGGTGGATGAGCAGCAGATCGGTCGCAGTCACGACCGCCAGCCTAGCGTGGCGCCGGCGCCGCGTCGCCGCGCGGGACGCTGCGGCGTCGACGCGGGATGCCGCGCCATCAGGCCAACCTGAGCTCAGGGCGGCCACGACGCAAGGACTCGCCCGCCGCCCGATGTCCGGCCATCGCGGCGCGGCGCAGGGTCAGGTCCAGGTGCTGACCAGCGCGGCCGCCCGAGCTGATGAGCGAGAACAGGAACCCGGCGGTGAAGGCATCACCGGCACCGGTGGTGTCGACCTTGCGGCCCACGCGCACGGCGGCCACGTCCAGCTGGCGCGTCGCGCCGTCGTCCTGCCACAGCACCCGACAGCCCCACACGCCGTCCTTCACCACGACCAGGTCGGCTTGCGCGAGCAGACCCACCCAGGCGCGGCGGCCCGCCCGGCCCAGCAGCGCAGCGGCCTCGTCGCGGTTGGCGAACAGCACGTCCGGTCGCAGTGTCGCGAGGCGGGCACGGCAGCGTCGGACGCCGAAGCTCAGCAGGGGGCCCCGGGAGGACAGGTCGGTGCTGACCAGCGCTGCCGTATCGCGCGCAAGCTCGGCCGTGTGCAGCGCGGCGGCGCCGATGGGCTGCCCGAAGAGCGAATAGGCCGGCACGTGGAGCACGTCGGCGCCGCGCAGCCAGCCGGCGTCCACGTCGGCGCTCTCGAGCGCGTCGGCGACCCCGCGCTGCGTCACGAAGGAACGCTCGCCGCGTTCGCCGATCAGGGCCGCCAGTCGCCCGCTGCTACCGGGGTGGCGCACGGCATGCACACGCACGCCGTCGGCGCGGAGCGCGGACAGCAGACGTGCGGCCCAGGGATCGTCACCCACGCTGGTGATGAGTGAAGCGCGGCCGCCCAGGCGTGCGAACGCCGCGGCCGTGTTGGCGGCGGAGCCTCCGCGGCGGAACGCCACCGTCCCGGGCACGTCGGTGCCCTGTTCGATGGGCCGCTCGGGCGTGACCACGACGTCGAGCAGCAGGTCACCCAGGGCCACGAGGAACGGATGCGATCGGCTCATCGCCCCGCAGCATACGGCTCCCAGCGTGGCGATGGCGCCACGGTCGATGGCCGCACCCAGGTGCCGTAGCCACCGAACGGCATGGTCCGGCGGGCGGCCCGGCCAGTAGAATGGGTGCTCCGCCACCACCCAGCCCAACCCAGACGGGCCTCGCCCGTTCGGACCCATGTGGGGCCGGCTCAGGTTCCTGCTGACCGGCCCGCAGCCTCGAGGAGCACGACCTTTGGACGGCACCGCCACGCCTGTCGATCAGCGACTGGCCATCAACACCATCCGCGCCCTCGCCATCGACGGCGTCCAGCAGGCCAACAGCGGCCACCCCGGCGCGCCCATGGGCGCGGCGCCGATGACCTACGTGCTGTGGAGCGAGTTCCTGAAGCACGCTCCGACCCGCCCCGACTGGATCGACCGCGATCGCTTCGTGCTCAGTGCCGGCCACGCCAGCATGCTGCTGTACTCGATGCTCCACCTGACCGGCTACGACCTGCCGCTCGACGAGCTCAAGCGCTTCCGACAGATGGGCTCGCGCACGCCTGGGCACCCGGAGCTGGGCATGACGCCAGGCGTCGAAGCCACCACCGGCCCCCTGGGCCAGGGCTTCGCCAATGCCGTCGGGATGGCCATGGCCGAGCGACGGCTGGCGGCCGAGTTCAACCGGCCGGGCTTCGCGATGATCGACCACTGGACCTACACGCTCTGCTCCGACGGCGACCTCCAGGAGGGCATCACGGCGGAGGCCGCCAGCCTGGCCGGCCACCTCAAGCTGGGCAAGCTCGTCGCGCTCTACGACGACAACGACGTCCAGCTCGACGGGCCTACCTCGATGGCGTGGTCAGAGGACGTGCTCAAGCGCTTCGAGGCCTACGGCTGGCACACCCAGCGCGTGGAGGACGGAGAGGACGCCGCCGCCATCAAGCGGGCCATCGAGGCAGCCCGCGCTGATGACCGCCCCTCGATCATCAGCATCCGCACGACCATCGGGTTCGGCTCACCCAACAAGGCCGGTACCTACAAGGTCCATGGCTCGCCGCTTGGCCCCGACGAGGTCCGTCTCGACCAAGCAGGCCTACGGGCTGGATCCCGACGCCACCTTCGCCATCGCGCCGCAGGTGCTCAGCCACTTCCGCACGGCTGCCGAGGTCGGCGAGGCACGCGTGGACGAGTGGGAGCAGCGCTTCACCGGCTACGCCGACGCCTTCCCCGAGGCCGCGGCCGAGCTGCGGCGCCGCTTCGAGCCCGTGCTCGCGCCGCGCTGGGATGCCGAGCTGCCGCGCTACGCCATCGAGGATGAGGGCCTGGCGACCCGCAACGCCTCCAACAACGCCCTGCAGGCACTCAAGGCCGGCGTACCCGAGCTGATCGGCGGCTCCGCCGACCTGTCCGGCTCCAACCTCACCGACCTGGCCGACGAGGGCGTCTTCACGGCGACCGAGTCCGGCCGCAACATCCGCTTCGGCGTGCGCGAGCACGCCATGGGCGGCATCGCCAACGGCATCGCCTACCACGGTGGCCTGCTGCCCTTCGTGGGCACGTTCCTGCCCTTCAGCGACTACATGCGTGGCTCGGTCCGCCTGGCCGCGCTGAGCGGCCTGCATGTCATCTATGTCTGGACGCACGACTCGGTCGGTGTGGGCGAGGACGGACCCACGCACCAGCCGGTCGAGCACTACGCCGCGCTGCGCGCCATGCCCGCCCTGACCTTCGTGCGACCGGGCGATGCCAACGAGGCAAGCGCCGCCTGGGCGCTGGCCGTGGAGGACCGGCACGGTCCGACTGCCCTGGCCTTCACGCGGCAGAAGCTGCCCATCCTGCCCGGCACGGCCGAGCTCGCGCGCGCCGGCGTGCGCGCCGGCGCATACGTGCTGGCGGAGGCCGCCGCCCCCGACGGCACCGTGACGGCGCCCCAGCTGATCCTCATCGCCACCGGCTCGGAGCTGCACCTGGCCATGGCCGCGCGCGAGACGCTCACCGCGGACGGGGTGCCCACGCGCGTGGTCTCGATGCCCAGCTGGGAACGCTTCGAGGCACAACCGGCAGCCTACCGCGACGAGGTGCTGCCCCCCTCGGTCACGGCGCGCGTGTCTGTCGAGGCCGGTGTCTCGCTGGGCTGGGATCGCTGGGTCAACGCCCGCGAGGGTGCCATCATGGCCATCGACCGCTACGGACTCTCGGCGCCGGCTGGCGAGATCTTCGAGACGTTCGGGTTCAGCGCCGACAACGTGGTCCGGGTCGCGCGCGGCGTCCTCGCGGGCGAGGTGCGTGGCGTCGTCTCGCCCGAGAGCGAGCATGGCGGTACGACCCTCGAAGCTGCGGAGGCGATGTAGGTTGGACACCACGCTCACGCTGCCAGGGTCACTGCAGGGCGACGTCGAGGAGGCCATCGCTCGGGCCGTGGGCGAGCGCTGGGCCAGCCGCATCTGGGCGCGCGACACGAGCCTCTGGACCGCCGACCCGGCCGTGGCAGCCACCATCGCCCACCGCCTGGGCTGGCTGGATGCACCCACCGCCTTCGTCGACGAGGCCGCCGAGCTGACGGCCTTCGGCGAGGCCATGGCCGCCGAGGGCTACACCGACGTCCTCGTCTGCGGCATGGGCGGCTCCTCGCTCGCGCCGGAGGTCCTGACGCTGGTGTATCCCGATTCGGACAAGGGCCTCAGGGTGCACGTCCTCGATTCGACCGACCCCGGCGCGGTGGCGGCCTGTGACCGCACGCTCGACCCGGCGAGGACACTGCGGATCATCGCCACCAAGTCGGGCAGCACGACCGAGACGCTGGCCTTCCTGGCCCACTTCTGGGCTGCCGAGCAGGCGCGCGTGGGCCGCTTCCCGCACAGCAAGGCGGGCAACGGCTTCGTCTCCATCTCCGATCCCGGCCATCCGCTGGAGGCCATCCCGCACGCCAACTACTTCCGCGAGACCTTCCTGAACCCGGCCGACGTGGGCGGCCGCTACAGCGCGCTCACCTACGTGGGACTGGTGCCGGCCGCACTGCTGTGGCTCGACATCGATCCCCTGCTGGAAGACGCGCGCATCATGGCCGAGTCGACGCGGCACGACGCCGACGACAACCCGGCCCTGGTGCTGGGGGCTGCCATGGCCGCGCTCGCGCGAGCGGGCCGCGACAAGCTCACCTTCGTCATCGAGCCGGACCTGGCGCCGCTGGGAGCCTGGCTGGAGCAGCTCATCGCCGAGTCCACGGGCAAGCAGGGTGTGGGCATCGTGCCCGTCGATGGCGAGCCGCTGGGGGCGCCTGCTGTCTACGCCGACGACCGCGTCTTCGTGCGCCTGGGCCCGGCCAGCGATTCCGACTGGCACAGGGAGGTCGACGCCGGTCTGGCGGCGCTGACTGCGGCTGGCCACCCGCTCATCGACATCCGGCTGGACGACGCCTCCTGGGTGGCGGCCGAGTTCTTCCGCTGGGAGTTCGCCACCGCCGTGGCCGGCATCGGCCTCGGCGTCAACCCCTTCGATGAGCCCAACGTCACCGAATTGAAGCAGAACACCAAGGCCGTGCTCGATGCCTACGCCAAGGAGGGGCAGCTGCCGGCACCGGCGCCGACGGCCACACGCGGGGCGCTGCGAGCATGGAGGCAGGGCGGCGGCGAGATGGACTTCGTGGCCCTGCTGCGCGAGCACATCGGGCGCGCGCCCGACCGGGGCTACTTCCAGATCGGCGCCTACATCGCACCAAGCGAGGACCGCACGCGGCGGCTGCGTGCGCTGCAAGCCGACCTGCGCGACCGCACCGGCAGGGCCACGACCCTGGGCTATGGACCCCGCTTCCTGCATTCGACAGGCCAGCTGCACAAGGGCGGCGCGCCCAGCGGCTGCTTCATCCAGCTGACCAACGGCCACCCCGACGACATCCCCATCCCGGGGCGCCGCGAGACCTTCGGCGTGCTCATCGACGCCCAGGCCATGGGCGACGTCGCCGCCTTCGGCGCGCATGACCTGCCGGCGCTGCGCATCGACCTGGGCGACGACGCCGACGCCGGCCTCAGCGAGCTGGCGGAGGCCCTCGCCGAGGCCCTGGCCTAGCCATCCACCCTGCTACTCGAGGACAACGACATGGATCTGGTCATCGCCGGACTGGGGCGCATGGGCGCCAACATGGCACGCCGGCTGCACGCCGCCGGCCATCACGTCGTGGCCTACAACCGATCCGCCGGCAAGACGCGCGAGATCATGGCCGAGGGCCTTGACGGCGCCCTCACCCCGGCCGAGGCCGTGGCCAAGCTGCCGGCGCCCCGCATCGTCTGGCTGATGGTGCCGGCGGGCGACGCCACGGAGGCCACGATGGAGGAGTTCGCCGTGCTGCTGTCGGCGGGCGACACCATCATCGACGGTGGCAACGCCAACTTCAAGGACAGCAAGCGACGCCACGCGCTCCTCGCCGAGCGCGGCATCCACTTCGTCGATGCCGGCATCAGCGGTGGCGTGTGGGGCCTGCAGAACGGCTACGGGACCATGGTCGGGGGTGAGCGCGAGGCCGTCGCGCCGCTGGAGCCCATCTTCGAGGCACTGGCGCCGGAGGGCGGCTACATCCACTGCGGGCCCAGCGGCTCGGGCCACTACACCAAGATGGTGCACAACGGGATCGAATACGGCCTGATGCAGGCCTACGCTGAGGGCTTCGAGATCCTGCACGCCTCCGAGTATCCCCTCGACCTGGAAGCCGTGGCCAAGGCGTGGCAGCACGGCACGGTCATCCGCTCGTGGCTGCTGGAACTGGCCGGCAATGCCTTCGCCGAGCACGGCGAGGCGCTCGCCGACGTGCGCGGCTGGGTCGCCGACTCGGGCGAGGGCCGCTGGACGGTGCAGGAGGCCATGGACCTCGACGTCCCCGCCCCCGTCATCACGCTGTCGCTCATCACCCGCTTCCGCAGCCGACAGGACGAGTCCTACACCGCGCAGGTGCTGGCGGCGCTGCGCGAGCAGTTCGGTGGCCACGCCATCAAGGAGAAGTAGGAGCGAGCGACGATGGCCACCAAGCGCGCTGCAGCGACGGAGAAGCGGACCGCCCGCAGGGGCGATCGCGCCCGCCATGTGATGCACCGCGCGGCCAGCGACGACGCGACCCAGGCCAATCCGCTGCGGGCCGGCACCCGCCTCGAGCGAGTGCCCGACCCGGCCATCGTCGTCGTCTTCGGCGCCACCGGCGACCTCTCACACCGCAAGATCTTCCCCGCCTTCTACAACCTGCGTCGTGCCGGGCTGCTGCCGCAAGAGACGAGCATCGTGGGCTACTCACGGCGGCCGTACACCGACGCCGCCTTCGCCGAGGAGATGCACGCGGCGGTCGACGAGCACTCGCGCAACGAGGTGGAGTCCGCGCTGTGGAACGACTTTGCCCAGACCATCCACTACCAGCAAGGTGACTTCGGCAAGGCCGCCGACTACGCGCGCCTCGCCGAACGCCTCGACCAGATCGACGCTGCCGCCGGCTGCCGCGGCAATCGCCTCTTCTACCTCGCCACGCCACCGTCGGCCTACGAGGACATCGTGGCCAACCTGGGAGCAGCCGGCCTGGCCGACCCTGACGGCGCCTGGAGCCGCATCGTCATCGAGAAGCCCTTCGGCCATGACCTGGAATCGGGTCACGACCTCAACGATGCGGTGACACGCTCGTTCGACGAGTCGCAGGTCTATCGCATCGATCACTACCTGGGCAAGGACACGGTCCGCAACCTGCTGGTCTTCCGCTTCGCCAACGGCATCTTCGAGCCGGTCTGGAACCGGCGCTACGTGGACCACGTGCAGATCACCGTGGCCGAGGACCTGGGGGTCGAGAGCCGCGGAGCCTTCTACGAGGAAGCCGGCGCCAGCCGCGACAT
>CAVORC010000009.1:0-21985 GCA_963698505.1 uncultured Chloroflexia bacterium
AAAGGGGAGGGCTGGTAGATGCGCACTAGGTGGGAAGGACGCGCGCAGTGGCCAGGAACCATCGGGTGATCGGTTCCTCGCGAGTCGCTCGATGGCCGGCCGCATCCGCTCGTCCACGACGCCCGGAGTGGCCACCAGGTCGATGACCTCGAGGGGGTCCGCGTGCCAGTCGAGCAGGAAGGCGGGATCGAGTCACCGTTCCGCTTGTCCAGCGGACCCGCCTGGCCACCGTTCCGCTTGGCCAGCGGACCCGCTGAGGGACATGACCGTCCCGTCGCGGCGATGGAGCATTCGCCGCTCGAGGAACACCTCGCCGATGGCGCCGAGCAGCTCCAAGGCGCGCTGCTCCGCTGTTCGCTCGAGCCGGTCGCGGAGGGCGTGGCCGGCCTTGACCAGGCCGATGAGGCAGGTGAGGCGAAGCGAGTGATGCCGGGCAGCCAAGTGTCTCGGCCTTGATGAACGGTCGCAGACCAGGTCCCGTCTCTGACCGCGGGTGAGCGCAACATGACAGGTCATGGGCAACGGCGGCCCCGAGACCGGTGCTACTCTTACCAGTAAGAAAGAGGTGCGCACGTGCAAATCACGTCCAAGGGGCAGGTGACGATCCCCCAGGCCGTCCGAGAGCAGGCAGGGCTGCTGCCCGAGACCGAGGTCGAGTTCGTCGTCGAGCCCGGAGCCGTCAGGATCGTCAAGGTGCGGGGTTCACGACGGCCCAGCCGCGGTGAGCGGGCGGTCGAACGCCTGCGTCGGGGAGCCGGGAGCGTGTCCATGAGCACCGACGAGATCATGGCGCTCACGCGGGGAGAGGAGTGACCGCGTTCGTTGTCGACAGCAATGTCCTGATCGATGTCATCACCGATGACCCGACTTGGGGCGAGTGGTCCAGCCTCTCGCTCATGCAGGCGGCGGATGAAGCGGTGCTCGTCATCAACGCGCTCATCTACGCTGAAGTGTCGATCGGATTCGACTCGATCGAGCTACTGGAGGAGGCCCTGCCACACGACCTGTACCGCCGTGAGCACCTCCCCTTCGAGGCCGCCTTCCTGGCGGGCAAGGCGTTCCGACGCTACCGGCAAGCTGGAGGCACGAGGCGCTCGCCACTGCCCGACTTCTACATCGGTGCCCACGCCGCTGTCGCCGGCCACTGGTTGCTGACACGTGATGCTGCGCGCTACCGGACGTACTTCCCCAGCCTGCGACTGGTCGCGCCGGACGACGGCTGACGCGCGAGTGGCGTACAGCTCGGCCGCGGCTTGATGGCGCGACACGAGTCCGGCGCCGCAGGTCGCGCATGCGCCGAAGTGGCGACCCGTACACTTGAAGCGGTGCGGCTGCCGGGTGTAACGCCGTTCCGGGACCGGACCATGACACCGGCGAAAGCAGGAGATCTGGAACATGCCTGAGCTTCGGCCCAGGGTCGTCATCGCCGGTGAGGCGCTCATCGATCTCATCATCGGGCGGGATGGCAGCCTCACGCCGGCTGCCGGCGGTGGGCAGTACAACGCCGCGCGTGCCGTCGCGCGCCTCGGCGGCAACGTGCAGTTCCTCGGACGCATGAGCGACGACTGGTTCGGCACGCTGCTCCGTACGCGCCTGGCGGACGACGGCGTGGGCATGGAGCTGGTCGTCGACACGACCGATCCCACCACGCTGGTATCGGCGGAGATCGACGCTGCCGGCGTGGCGCACTACCACTGGTACGTCGAACGGACCACCGTGCCCGGCCTGGAGCTGGCCGACGCCCGTCGTGGCCTGGAGCCTGCGCCCGACGCGCTGCACGTGGGCACCCTCGGCCTCGCGCTCGAGCCCATCGCCGACTCGCTCGCCTCGCTGGTCGAGGAGGTGCCGGCAGCGACGTTCGTGATGGTGGACCCCAACTGCCGGCCCACCGCGACGCCCGACTTCGAGCGCTACCAGTCGCGCATGCGGCGCGTGCTGGCGCGTGCAGATGTGGTCAAGGGCAGCGACGAGGACTTCGCCTACCTGGCGCTCGCCCCGACGCCGGAGGCGACGGCTCGCCTGCTGCTGGAGCAAGGTGTGGGCGCGGTGCTCGTGACACAGGGCAGCGACGAGGCGCGCGGCTTCTGTGCCGGCGGCGAGTTCAGCGTGCCGGTCCCGACAGTGCCGGTCGTTGACACCGTCGGCGCCGGGGACACCTTCGGCGGCGCGTTCCTCGCCATCTGGCTGGAGCACGGCTTCGGTCGCCGCGAGCTGGCCGACCCGCACCTGCTCGAGGACGCCACCCACTTCGCCGCTCGCGCTGCTGCCATCAACTGCACTCGAGCAGGGGCCGAGCCACCCACTCGTGAGGAGATGGGCCTGGAGTAGCCCGCAGGCCTGTGGGTAGCCCATCGGGCTTCGGAGGCAGCGACTATCAGGTGATGTCTGCCGGGGCCGGGTGCAGTGCAGTGTCATCCACGATCGCCGGACCTCGGCGGTCGTGTGACCTGCCCTGGAGCATGGTGTATGCCTCGCCTCACCAACCGGGTCTTCACCGACCTGGCTATCTGGATGGCCGGCTTCGGCCTGTTCGTCGGCCTGCTCTTTCCCCCGTTCTGCGTCGTCCTGGGCCTGCCCCAGAAGGCGGTCATCAGCCCGTCCTTCTTCGCCACCACGTTGCTGGCCGGCCTGCTCGTCGGTGCCGCGAATTTCGCGCTCGCACACGGCGTGGTGGGGACGCGTCTCAAGCGACTGACCACGCACATGGCGCGAGTCCAGCGGCAGCTGGTCGCCGCCACCAGGTCCGACGACTGGAGCGGCTGCAACCCGCTCGACTGCGCACTACCGGTCGATTCCGAGGACGAGATCGGCAAGAGTGCCGTGGCCTTCAACGCGCTCATCGGAACGCTCGCCCGCTCACACGCCATCGAGAGTGCCACCCGCGGCTTCACCCAGGTGGTAGCCAGCCATCTCGACCTGGACTCACTGGCCCGCGAATCGCTGGCCACCATCCTCAAGGACACCAACGCCACCGCTGGCCTGCTGCTGGTCGAAGAGGAGCAGGGCCTGAAGCCCCTGGCCTCGGTCGGCATCAGTGACCCGGAACGGGTCGCCGCCAACGCCCAGGTGACGGCAGCGCTGCGGTCGCGACGGATGCGTCGGCTCGATGTCGCGATCGAGCAGGTGGTCGTGGACAGCGTGCTCCTGGAGCAGACCGCACGCGAGGTCGTCATCGTGCCGCTGTCCTTCAAGGATGTCCCGCTCGGCGCGCTGGTGCTCGCCTCGGTCGACCAGTTCTCGCCGTCCACGGAGCTGCTTATCGGGCACTTCGCGACGGACCTGGGGCTGGCGCTCAGCAACGCCCTCTCACACCACCGCCTGGAGCGACTGGCTGCCCTCGACCCGCTGACCGACGCCTACAACCGGCGCTTCGGATTGGTCAGGCTGCAGGAGGAGTTTGGCCGCGCCCTGCGCGTGTCGGGCCCCCTTGGCGTGCTGATGATCGATCTGGACCACTTCAAGAACGTCAACGACACCTACGGGCATCTCGTCGGTGACCGCATCCTGCGAGCCACGGCGGCCTCCATCCGCCGCGTTTGCCGCGAGGGCGACGTCCTCATGCGCTACGGGGGAGAGGAGTTCATGGTCGTGGTGCCGGGGGCTTCTGATGCCGATGTCCTTGACGTGGCGGAACGCATCCGTCGCGCCATCGCGGCGACCGAGGTGATGGACGGCGACCGCCGTGTGACGGTGACCGCCAGCATCGGCGCGGTCACCTATCCGTCGCGCGACGCAGCTTCCGCGACCGAGCTCGTCGAGGCAGCGGACAACGCGCTGTATGCCTCCAAGCAGATGGGCCGCGACCGCGTCACGCTCAGCTGAGCATCGGGCCACCGCGTCTTCTCGAAGCTCGCCACAGCTCCAGGCGTACCAGGGGCTCCAGGGTCACCAGGGCACCTGTTTCTCGCCATCTGCCGGCGATCTTCCGCAGCGCGGTCGTCCGCGCGGACACGCCCGATATCGCGGCCGACCCCCTTGACAAACCCCGGCAGAGCAGCGCAGTATCGATTTACTGAAACGATTGAGTCGCGCTTGGAGTCGTCAGGGAGGGCGGCACCAGGACAGTCGCGAAGCCGGTGACGGCTCGCAGCGGCGCTCGATCGTCGGGAGGAGAGGACGTTGGCCCAGGACCGATCGGTCTCAGTTGGGAACGACGACGCGGACGCCGCCACTCGACCGGCGGGCAGTCACCGCCGGCGCCAGCGGGCGCGCATGTCCGACGTGGCAGCGTCGGCCGGCGTTTCGACCACGACCGTGTCCCTCGTCCTCAGCGGCAAGGCTGGCAGCTCCATCCCCGACGTCACCAAGGAACGCGTCTTCGAGGCCAGCCGCGCCCTGGGCTACCGCGCCAACACCATCGCCCGCAATCTCCGGGCCCAGACCAGCGACACCATCGGATTCATCTCGGACGTCATCGCCTCGACCGCCTTCGCCGGCGACATGATCTACGGCGCCGACCAGGTGGCGGCTGCCGCGGGCAAGACCCTCATGATCGTGAACACGGAGCGGGACCCCGAGGTCGAGGCACGCGCCATCGATTCGATGTTCGATCGCCAGGTGGACGCGATCATCTACGCCACCATGTGGCACCAGGTCGTGGAGCCACCCAAGGCGCTCAAGGAGGTCAACTGCGTCCTGCTTGACGCGCGATCCGACGACCCCGCCGATTCGTGGGTCGTGCCCGACGACGAGCTGGGAGGCTACACCGCTGCCAACCATCTCATCGAGCACGGCCACCGGCGCATCGGCTACCTGCGCGAGAAGAACCCCTACCCGGCGGACGGGGAGCGCTTCGCCGGCTACCAGCGGGCACTCGACGAACACGACATCGCCTGCGACGACGAGCTCGTCGCGGTGGACAAGAACGACCCCTTCGGCGGGGCCACCGCCGCCGAGCGCCTGCTCCGCCTACCGGCACCGCCGACCGCCATCCAGTGCTTCACCGACCGCATGGCCATGGGCGCCTATCGCGCCATCCGCCGTGCCGGTCTCTCGGTTCCCGACGATGTCTCCGTCATCGGCTTCGACAACCAGGACCAGATCGCGCCCTGGCTCGATCCGCCGCTCACCACCATGCAGCTGCCCCATGAAGCCATGGGCCGCTGGGCGGTCGAGCACCTACTTCGTGTCCTCAGCGGTGCGTCCGAGGGACCACGCCAACAGCGGATGGAGTGTCCGCTGGTGGTCCGCGACTCGGTCGCACCGCCCCGCATCGGGGCGGGAATGCCGCCCCGCCCTACGCGGGGGACGTCGTGATCGCATGCGCCCCGCGGCGATCACGGATGGTATGCACGGGGCAAGGAGGAAGGACATGATCCATTCCAACACCAGCCGCAAGGTGGCCCTGTTGGCCACGGCCGCGCTGGTCGGTTCGGCCTTCGCTGCCGCCCCGGTGGCGGCTCAGGGCGATCCCAACGTCTGTGACGGCGTCATCGAGGGTCCGTTGACCTTGCAGATGACGATGCACACGGGCTCCAACCCGGGTGCGGAGATGGCGACCGTCGAGGCCTTCAACGCAGGGCCGGGCGCCGAGCTGGGCGTGACCGTCGACGTCATCCCCATCGGTGAGACGGCGTATGAAACGGCCATCACCAGCGCTGCCGCGGCCGGCGAGATGCCGGACCTCGTGGACATGGACGGCCCGACGCTCTACCCCTTCGCCTTCAATGGCCTGCTGCGCCCCATCACCAGCTGTGCCGATGAGGAGAAGCTGGGCTACTTCCTGAACTCGATCATCGAGCAGGGAACCTACAACGACGAGCTCTACTCCCTGGGCAGCTTCGAGTCCGGCATGGGCATCTGGGCCCACAAGTCCATGCTCGAAGACGTCGGCGCGCGCATCCCCACCGGCATCGATGATGCCTGGACGGTCGAGGAGTTCGACCAGGTGTTGCGCGACCTCCAGGCCGCCGGCTACGGCGCCAACGGTCCGCTTGACATCAAGTGGCACTACGGCGCCGGCGAGTGGCGCGCCTATGGCTTCGCGCCGATCATCCAGTCGGCCGGTGGTGACCTCATCGACCGCTCCACCATGAAGACCTCCAGCGGCGTGCTCAACGGCCCCGAGTCCGTGGGCGCCATGACCCAGTTCCAGACGTGGGTCACCGATGGCCTGATCGACCTCATCGCCGAGGACGACAACAACTTCACCGTCGGTCCAGACGGCGCGCCCAACACCGGCGACGAGACGCCGCTCTCGTGGGTGGGCCACTGGATGCACTCGCTCTACAGCGAGAACCTGGGAGATGACCTCATCCTCCTGCCGCTGCCGGACTTCGGCACGGGTAGCAAGGGAGCCATGGGCTCATGGAACTGGGCTGTCTCGAGCGGTGCTGACGGCATCCCCAACAGCGGTGACGAAGTCGACCTCGACGCGGCCTGGGCGTTCATCGACTACGCGACCAGCCCCGAGTCGGTGCTGCGCTTCGTGAATGGCTATGGCGCGGTTCCGCCGACACCCGACCTGACCGACTTCCCCGGCTTCGAGCCGGGCGCAGGGCGGGCCCTGTATATCGACTACCTGGCCAATGCGATGTCAGACCCGCAGGCGATGCCCAACGGGTCTGTGGCGCGACCGGCGACGGCCGCCTACCTGTTCATCCGTGACCGCTTCTCGGAGGCGCTCGCGGACATCGTGGCGGGCGCTGATGTCCAGTCCACGCTGGACAACATCGCCATGCAGATCGATCAGGAGATCGAGGACGTCGGCTACTAGCCGCTAGCGCGATCGGGTGCGGGGCAGATCCGCTGCCCTGCACCCGATGCTCCACCGAGGGAAGGGTGAGGCGAAGATGAGCGTGGTACCAAGTGGCGCTGCCCGCGCAGGGAGCACAGCATCCCCCGGGCCGGGACGGCCCAGGTTCGGAGGGGACTCGGTGGCCGGCTGGCTGTTCTCAGCACCGGCCCTCATCCTCATCACCTGCTTCATCATCCTGCCGTTCGTGCTGGCGTTCTACTTCTCGTTCACCAACGAGCGACTGCTGTCGCCGCCGGGCCGGGAGACGCAGTGGATCGGCCTCGACAACTACGTTCGCGTCTTCAACAACCCGCGGTTCTGGACGGCCCTGACCAACAACGTCGCCTTCAGCCTCGTCGTCGTCCCGCTGCAGACCTTCTTCGCCCTCTTCCTGGCCATCCTCGTGAACCAGAAGCTGCGGGGCGTGGTCGTCTTCCGCACGATCTTCTTCATCCCCATCACGGTGGTCATGGCGGCGACCGCGGTCATCTGGATCGTGCTGCTGAACCCGCAGGGACTCATCAACGCGTTCTTCGAGATCATCACCTTCGGCAACTTCTCGCCGGACTGGCTGGGTGACCCGGCCTACGCACTGGCCGGCATCATCATGGTGTCCATCTGGGCCAGCGTCGGCTTCCAGATGGTCATCCTCCTCGCGGCGCTGCAGGACGTGCCCGAGTCGCTCTACGAGGCGGCACGCCTCGATGGTGCCAACAACTGGCAGCAGTTCCTGCACGTGACCCTGCCGGGCATCCGCAACCCGCTGCTCTTCGTGCTGACGATCACCACGATCCTGGCCTTCCGCCTGTTCGACCAGGTCTGGATCATGCCCGACAGGCCGGGCGGGCCGCTCGATGCCACTCGCACGCTGATGGTGGACATCGTCGACACCGGTCTCAACCAACAGGCCGTCGGCCGAGGCTCCGCGCTCTCGGTCATCTTCCTGTTCATCGTGCTCGCGGTGACCATCGTCCAGCGACGACTGGTCAAGCAGGAAGGAGAGGTCCGGTGAGCGCCGCCACGAAACGCGCCCCGGCCGGCCAGGGGGCCACGCTCAAGGACGCCAACGCCTCCATCCGACGTCAGCATATCCGCCACTACATCCTGGCGTACGGGGTCCTCACCCTGCTGGCGCTGTTCTTCATCTTTCCCATCGCCTTCATGATCGTGGGCTCGTTCAAGGCCGATACGTCCGTCATCGCCGACAGCGGCAGTCTCAAGGCCTTCGTCCCGCAACCGTTCGTGGGTTTCGAGAACTACCAGCAGGCGGCCGATCGGGGCAACTTCTGGATCTCGTTCCGCAACTCCGCCATCATCTCGGCCGGCATCGTCTTCGGCGGGCTGCTGGTCAACAGCCTCTTCGGCTACGCGCTGGCTCGCGTGCCCTTCTGGGGCAAGCGGGTGATCCTCCTGCTCGTCGTGGCGCTGATCATCGTGCCCTTCGAGACGCTGGCGGTGCCGCTGCTGCTGATCATGGCCGAGCTCGGCTGGACCGACACGCTGCACGCCCAGATCATCCCCTTCCTCGCGCAGCCGCTGTACATCTTCCTGTTCTACTCGTTCTTCCTGGGCATCCCCAGGGAGCTCGAGGAAGCAGCCAAGATCGACGGTGCCGGGGCGGTCACGACGTTCTTCCGCATCGCAGCGCCGCTGGCCAAGCCGGCCTATGCGGCAGCCGGCATCCTCATGTTCCTGGCCTCGTGGGGTCAGTACCTGTGGCCGGTCATGGTCACCCGCAGCATCGAGGCGCGACCCCTGCCCATGGGCATCGCCGAGTTCCAGGGACTGCCACCCCGCGACTGGGGCGACATCATGGCCTACGCCGCCATGATGGTGGTCCCGCTGCTCATCGTCTTCATCATCTTCCAGCGCCAGTTCGTGCGGGGCGTGGCGACGAGCGGCCTGAAGGGCTGAGCGGTGCTGCGACTCGCGGACAGGTGGGTGTGGGACTTCTGGCTGGCCGATACGGGGTCTGAGTTCCACATCTTCTTCCTGCAGGCGCCACGGGCGCTGGGTGACCAGGTCGCGCGTCACTGGAACGCCAGCGTGGGCCACGCGGTCTCACCCGACCTGCGGGACTGGCAGGTGCTGGGAACGGCACTCGAGCCCGGCCCGCCCGGGTCGTGGGAGGACATGGCCACCTGGACCGGCTCGATGATCGAAGAGCGTGGGACCTGGCACCTGTTCTACACGGGCACGACACGGACCGCCTCGGGGGTCGAGCAGCGCATCGCCCTGGCGACCTCGAGGGACCTGCTGACCTGGACCAGGCATCCCGCCAACCCGGTGATCGAGCTGGACCCTCGCTGGTATGAGCGCGTGGAACACGATGCCTGGCGCGACCCGTGGATCCTGCGCGATCCCGCTGGTGACGGCTTCCATGCGCTCATCACGGCCCGCGCGACGACAGGCCCAGACGACGCCCGCGGGGTCATCGGCCACGCCTGGTCGGTAGACCTGGTCGACTGGGATGTCCGTCCAGCCTTGTCCGAGCCCGGGGAGTTCGGGCACCTGGAGGTGCCACAGGTGGAGCTGGTCGACGGCACTCCGGTGCTGCTGTTCTCGGCCGGGACCATGCGCATCAGTTCGGCTCGGCGCGCGCGGCATCCCGAGGAACGGTCCGGGACCTTCCTGGCGCTGGGGGAGTCGCTGCTGGGGCCGTGGGACATCGCCGGCGCCCGGCAGATCCCGGTGCCTGACCTCTACTCGGCCCGCCTTGTGCGTGACCGGTCCGGGGAGTGGCAGGTCCTGGGCTTCTACGACGGCAGCGAGCGCGGCGAGTTCGTGGGGGAGATCAGCGACCCCATCCCGTTCCGCGAGCTGGGCCTGCCGTAGCGTCGCGCCGCCGCTATCGCTGGTAGCGGAAGTGCTGAGCTTCCGGCCGCGCGAGCCACTCGGCCAGCGACTGTGCCGAGCTGTCGCGGGCGGACAGGAGGGGATCGCTGATGGGCCAGTCGATGCCGATGTCGGGGTCGTCCCAGGCGATGCCCGATTCCGCGTCGCCGTTGTAGGTGCCGGTGGTGAAGTACTCGATATCGGCCACCTCCGAGAGCGCGCACACGCCGCGTGCGAATGACGCCGGCGCCCACAGCTGCAGGTGGTTCTCGTCGCTGGCGGTGATCGCCTCGTAGCGACCCAGCGTGGGCGATCCCGGCCGGATGTCGACGGCCACGATGAAGGCCTCGCCGCGGACGACGCGCATGAGCTTGGCCATGGGCGGATCCCACTGGAAGTGCAGACCCCGCGTCACGCCCCGGGTGCTGCGACTGTGGTTGAGCTGCACGAACGAGCTCGGCAGCCCGAGGTGGGCGAACTCCGCGAAGTGGCCGGCGTGGAACGCCTCCATGAAGAAGCCGCGCTCATCGGTGAAGACCTCGTGCTCGACCACGAGGACCTCCGGGATGGACGTGCGCTGCACGGTGACCTTCATGCGCTCCCTCCGTCTTGGGCGAGGTACTCGGCGAGTGCCTCCGTCCACGGTCGTAGCGTGACGCCCGTTGCCGTGGCTCGCGACGTATCCAGCACACCCCAGCGGGGTGGCCGCGATGGTCGCTGGAAGTCGTCCTGCGAGATGGGCTTCAGCTTGCGTCCGGGGCGGCGCACGGCCAGGACGGCTCGCGCCCACTCGTAGCGCGACGCGATCCCGCGGTTGGCAAGGTGGAACGTCCCGCCGGAGGTTCGTGCCACGAGCGCGTGGATGGCACGGGCAAGATCGAGCGTGTAGGTCGGCGAGCCGTACTCGTCGGCGACGACGGCGAGTGGCGCCTCGGCCAGCCGGTCGGCCGCGGCGGTGATCTTGTCGGGGAAGTCCCCGCCCGGGGGACCGAAGAGCCAGGACGTGCGCACGATCCAGAGTCCGTCGTGACCGGCGAACGCCTCGCTCGCAGCCTGTTCGCCGGCCAGCTTGCTGGCGCCGTACGCGTTGGGCGGGTCGACAGCATCGGCCTCCGCGTAGCCCTGTCTGCCGGCGCGGTCGCCACTGAAGACCTCGTTGGTGGAGATGAGCAGCAGCCGCGAGCCGGCGTTCCGGCAGGCTCGGGCCAGCGCTCCTGTCGCTTCGCCGTTCCGACGTATCGCGGCCTCAGGGTCCAGGGCGGCAGCGTCGACCGCGGTCATGGCCGCGGTGTGGATGAGGAGACCGGGGTGGTCACGCTCGACCAGCGCGGCGCAGCTGGCCGGATCGTCGAGGTCGAGCAGCGGCCGATCCCAGCCACTGACCGGTCCCGGCGCCGTCGCCAGCAGGGCGCGGCCCAGCCGGCCGCGGGAGCCGGTGATGATGAGGCCATCGTCATGCGGATCGGTCACGCCGGCGCCGTGCTCAGCTGTGCTCAGGCGTCGCGCGTGCCGGCCGCCATGGCCCCGGCATCCAGCAGCGACGCGATGGTGCCCGCGTCGTGCCACTCGCCCTCGTAGTGCGCGCTGTAGAGCCCGCCCTCGCCGATGTAGTGGTTGAGCACGTCGGTGATCTCGAACTCACCACGGCCGGACGGGGTCAGCCGTTCGATGACGTCGAAGGCGCCCGGGCGCAGGAAGTAGACCCCGATGGGGATGGAGTCGCTCTTGGGCTCCGCGGGCTTCTCCTCGAACGCGATGACGTTGCCGTCCTCGTCGAAGTCGGCCACGCCGAAGCGCTGCGGGTCGGGCACGCGGTAGAGCAGCGCGCCCGCGCCGTACGCCCCGGTCTCGAACTCCGCCGCCACGTCCACGAGCGGCTCACCGCGCAGGATGTTGTCGCCGAGGACGACACAGAAGGGCTCCTGGCCAACGAACTGGCGGCAGAGGCCGATGGCGTGGGCGATGCCGAGAGAACCGCGCTGGTAGCGATAGGTCAGATCGAGGCCGTGCTCCTGGCCGTCGGACAGCAGCTCCACGATATCGCCGATGCTGCGGCCACCCAGGATGACCATGACCTCGCTGATGCCCATGCCGGCGAGCGTCTGCAGGGGGTAGTAGATCATGGGCCGGTCGTAGACCGGCAGCAGGTGCTTGTTGGTGACCAGCGTCAGCGGATGCAGCCGCGAGCCGGTGCCTCCCGCAAGGACCACTCCCTTCATCTGTCTCTCCCGTGCTCGGACGACCCGGGGGCAGGCCGGACGCTCCGCATGCTATCGGTGCCACGGCGCCGGGACGCACCACCCGTTGGTCCTGCCGGGCGTCGGGACCGGCCACGCGCTTCGCTATGCTGGGTCGCACGCGACAGACGCGCATTGGACGAGGAGGCACGAGTGGACCTGGGACTGCATGGCAAGCGGGCACTGGTCGGTGGCGGCGGCTCCGGCATCGGGGCCGGCATCGCCGGTGTCCTGGCGGCAGAGGGCAGCCGCGTCGTGCTCGTCGGACGGACCGCGGAGCGCCTGCGCGCCGGGGCTGAGGCCATCGGCGCTGCCTGGGTGGTCGCCGACCTCGCGACGGCTGACGGCCCCGCGGCCGCGGTCGAGGCAAGCGTGGAGCAGCTCGGCGGGCTGGACCTGCTGGTGGTCAACTCCGGCGGGCCTCCGGCGGGCACGTTCGAGTCGCTGAGCGAGGATGACTGGCTGCGGGCTATCGAGGGCACGCTGCAGTCCACCCTGCGCCTGATCCGCGCGGCCCTGCCGCACCTGCGCGACGGCAGCGACCCGGCCATCGTCATCAACCTCTCCTCGTCCGTGCGCGAGCCCATCCCGGGCCTGACGACCAGCAACGTGCTGCGCCCGGGGCTGGCGGGGCTCATCAAGAACCTCAGCGCGGAGATCGCACCGATCCGCATCAACGGCGTGGCGCCCGGCCGCTTCGCCACCGACCGCGTGCGGCAGCTCGATACCACCCGCGCGCAGGCCGATGGTCTCTCGCTGGAGGAGGTGCAGCGCCAGACGGAGGCGAGGATCCCGCTGGGACGCTACGGGCGCACCGACGAGATCGGCCGCGTGGCGGCGTTCCTGCTCTCACCCGCGGCGTCGTATGTCAGCGGCGCCATCGTGCCCGTCGACGGCGGCATGGTGCGCGCCCTTCCATAGTCACAGGCAGCCACACAGCACCACAGGGGGACCAGCGTGCAGGGCATCTACAACATCGTTCCCACGCCCTTCGACGAGAGCGGCGCCATCGACGAGGCCAGCCTGGCCCGGCTCATCGAGTTCGTCATCGGCACCGGCGTGGACGGGCTCACCATCCTGGGCTTCCTGGGAGAGGCCGGCAAGCTGACCGAGTCGGAGCGCGCGCTGGTCATCGAGATCAGCGTGGCCACGGCTGGGGATCGCGTACCGGTCGTCGTGGGCGCCACCGCGCCGGCCACCGACCCCGGCATCGCCTTCGCCCGCGATGCCGTCGCTCGCGGCGCAGCGGGCTTGCTGGTGGCTCCGCCACGCCTGGCCCGCCCCAACGAGGCCGCCGTTCGCCGCCACTACGAGGCCATGGCGGACGCGGTGGACGTGCCCATCGTGGTGCAGGACTTCCCCTCCGGCTCGGGCGTCTTCATGACACCCGACTTCATCGGACGCCTGGCCGCGGACATCCCGGCCTGCCGCTATCTCAAGCTGGAGGACGACCCCACTGCGCAGAAGGTCAGCGCCATCCTGGCCGCCAACCCTGACGTCCAGGTGTTCGGTGGCCTCGGCGGCAACTTCATGCTGGAGGAGCTGCAGCGCGGCGCGGTCGGCATGATGACCGGCTTCGGCTTCCCTGAGATCCTGGTCTCCATCTACCGCGACTTCCGTGTCGGAGCCCTGGACCGGGCGCGCGACACCTTCTATCGCTACCTGCCGCTCATCCGCTACGAGAACCAGGCCGGCCTGAACCTGCCGCTGCGCAAGCTCATCTACCAGCAGCGCGGGGCCATCGACCACGCCACGCCCCGCCGGCCCTACCCGGCGCTGGATGAGACGACACTGCTCGAGCTGGCTGCGCTCGTCGAGCACCTGGGCCTGACGATGCCGGGCCCGGTCACGATCGAGTAGGCCCCGGGCGGCCGACTCCCCGCTCTGGCTCAGCGCTCGTCCTTGTACGGGGGTCGGAGCTGCGGGAACATCGGGTAGTGGCGCAGGTTACTCGTCGCCAGCTCGGCCTCGAGGTCGATGGCCGTCGAGGCGATCACGAGGTCCGCGAGGCCGATGGTGTGATGGCTTCGTCGCCACTGGCGGCCCAAGTCCCCGGCCCGCCGCGCGATCGACTCGGTCACGTCGACCCACCGCAACGCGGCGAAGGCCCGCTCTGCCGCTCCGCGTTCGTGGCTCCGCAGCCCCCGCAGGACCTCGATCCGCGTCACCTCCGACGCGATGAGTCGCCGATCGACCGAGGTGGCCCAAGCGATGGCCGGCTGATGACCGCGCAGGATGTCGATGACGACGGTCGTGTCGATGACCGTCAGCGGGAGCGCCACCGCGTCTCCAGCCGCTCATCACGAGCGCGATCGGCGCCACGCACGTCCTCCACGAACGCCGCGCCGGCGGGAAGGCGAGGGAGCGATCCGAACGTCTCCCGCAGGGCGGCACGCTGACGTGCCAACTCGGTCGCTTCGTCGTCGGCGTCGGAGAGGTACAGGTCGATCGCCTCGCGGATCAGATGCGAGGCCGTGACGCCCCCGGCGTCGGCACGCCGGGCCAGCTCCTCCGACTGCTCCGGATGCAGGTAGATCTGGGTCCGCTTCACGATGTACGTATTGTACATCGCAAGCATCCGTGCTCCTCCGGGCGCAAACGCGCGCCGGCCCCTATGTCGTCGCGATGCGGCGCTGCTTGATGCGCCCTTCGTCAGCCGCGAACGGGCCGCTGCCCAGGGCGTAGGTCGCCACCATCGGCAGCATCGCCTCGGGATACTCGTCGAGCGACGTTCGATAGTCGCGGCTGAGCGCCGCCAGCCCGTCACGGATGCGCAGGGCACGATCGGCGCGCCAGGCGTCGTCGACCGTCGCGCCCTCGGTGAGCTCGAGGAAGACCCCCGGTCGCGGCGTCTGCGACTCGTCCTGTACGACAGCCAGCTGGAACGAGTGGATGATCCCTGCCACGTCCGGGTCGCGATAGATGGTCGCCTCCACGTCCTCGGGGTAGATGTTGGCGCCCATGACGCTGATGGTCGCGTCCCGTCGGCCGAAGATCCAGACGAAGGGGAGGGGCACGGGGTCGGTCCACGGCAGGGGACCACGTGGCCCGTGGACCGCAGGTTCCTGGCCCAGCCGGTCCAGGTCGTAGCCGTGCGCCTTCAGCAGCCGGCCGATGCGGTGGTACCTCGCCAGCCCGCCCTCGTCGTGGACGTTGTAGCGGATGCGCGGTGCCAGCAGGTCCAGCCGACTGACGGTGGCCACCACCTCCGACTCGGCGTTCACTTCCAGGTAGTGGATGAGCGGGTTGTACTGGAAGACCATCGGCAAGCGCGAACGATCGCCGAACAGCGCGACTCGCACGTCGGGATCGGCCCGGGCGATACGTCGGACCGCGACGCTCACCGGTGTCTCGGCTGCCATGCCCACCTCGAGGTCCGTCGCGCCGTAGCCCGAGTACACCGACGTGAAGCGCTCCAGGAGGTAGTCGCGCAGCCCCTCCGCCATGCCCTCTCCACCGACCAGGCCGTGGAGCTCGTACTCCCCCCAGGGGAAGCCATCGGCGTCGCCCACGTCCAGCATGCGCTTGAGGAACGGCGGGTAGCCACAGATGGCGTAGCGGTAGCGGGGTCCCAGCAGTCGCAGCGTGGAGAAGACCTTGTCCAGGTCCGGGCCGGTCGACTTGACGATGCCGTGGCGGTTCATGCCCGCCGCGGTGTTGACACCCGCCGCCCACGCGCCCATGGAGAAGGCGTTGATGGTCACCAGCGGCTGTGCGCCAAAGATGTAGCGTGCGAAGAAGCCGATGTTGCGATGGGCGATGTTGCGCTCCCGCTGGCCGCGGATCCAGTCGTAGGGACGACCGGTCGAGCCGCTGGACTCGTCGAGGGTGGTGCCGACGAAGGTGAAGCGTCCGTCGACGCAGCGATCCTCCATCGGGTATCGATCGATGTAGTTGCGCTTGTCGGTCTCGGGAAGCGAGTGCAGGATGCCGAGTGGCCAGGCCGCCTCCGCGCGGACATCGTGCTCCCGCAGGAGTCGGCGGTAGGCCGGCACACGGCGGATCGCCCGGAAGGCGGCCCGCTCCGCCCGCAGGCGGCCCAGGAACTCGAGGCCACCGGGCGGTCCATAGGTGAACAGTGCCTTGAGCCAGGCGTAGCGGAGCCCGAACAGGCGGAACGCCACGTCGAGCGGGAACAGCCAGGCGGCTCGCAGGAAGCCGCCCAGCGCGGGCGCGGTCAGGGCCGTCACGACCCTTGCCGTCGGTCGCATCGCCTGCCCCCTCGTTCGACTGGGCCTCATCCTGTCCATCTCATCCTCCCGGTCCAGCGTCGCTCGGCGTGTGGATCGCGCCGGACATGACGACACCCCGGTCGCTGACCTCTGCCGACCTGGCCACGAACCGGGCGACCGTGCCATCGCCCAGCGAGATCGCCGCCGGGAGCAGGGAGAGAGCCTGCTCGCCCGCGCCGCCGGCGGTCATGAAGGCCGCGAACTTCTGGCACGCGGACTCCGTGAACGGGTCCACGTCCATGCCTGTCGAGACGCGCGCGACCGCGTCGCCGGTGTTGCCGTCGATGCCCAGGGCGTCATCGATCCAGCACCTGCCACCGAGGCGCAACGGTCCTACGGGCACGTCGAACTGCAGGGTCGTGCGGACGCGCCCCTCGGCGGGGTCAAGGTCGACCTCGATGGCGGCCTCCGCATCCTCGCGGATGGGCGGGCTGCCGCTGTCGTCGGGCAGTCGCGCTCCGGCCAGGATGCGCTCCGCACCCGCCTGAAGCAGCTCCCCGGAGATCGTCGTGGTCCAACCCGCGCCATCGGCCAGGCAGTCGCTGGCAGCGAGGTCTTGCCGGCCATCCCCCGCGGAGTCGGGAGCGTCGGACGCGCTGGCCCAGATGCCGATGCGGACGGTCGGGGTGTCTGCAGCCTCCCACGGCTCGGTCAGGTCCGGGACAGACACGACCGTGGCATCGGGGAAGAAGTCGGGCTTCTGGTCGGTGGCCAGCTCGATCGCCGCCAACACCTCCGCCCAGGCACCTGGATCGAGTGCTGACGCGTCGGCCTCGATGCAGATCGCCGGCGCGGCTCCCGCCGCTGCGGTGGTGCCGGCGGTCTCGGCGTGCACGCCCGACGCGCCGCTGGCGAGCGCGCAGCCTCCCGCGACCACGACCAGGGCCATGCGGAGTCTTGACACCGCGGGGCTGCGCTCCACGTCGTCTGCCGGGGCCTGAGCGACTCGCATGGTTGGTCCTCCGTCCGCAGGCGCCGAGGGATCCGGCGTTGCAGCCCAGTCTCGCGATAAGGAGGCCTTGGTGCACCGGGCAGCGACTCAACCGTCGCCTCATTCGTGAGCCGGTCGACCTCGCGAGGCGGCGTGCGAACAGCGCGGCCTCGCGCGCCGGCCCTGAGGCCACCCAACGTGCTGGCCGTCGGTCAGTGGGGGCCGTCGGTCACTTGACGCGGGGGCTGGGGCCAGGAAGATGGACGCGTGCGGTGGCGGTTCGGTCCGTGCCGCGCAGGAGGGACCATGGCGCTGCGCTCGCTCAGTCGCCGGGAGTTCATGGTCAACGTCGCTGCCTCGGCGGCGCTGATGCCGCTCTATCACCGGCGTGAGTGGCGATCCCGCGACGACACGCGTGCCTGGCAGCTCAAGCGCATCAAGCACGTGGTCGAGCACGCCTGCGTCCAGGTGCCGCTCTACCGCGAGACGTATCGAGCCGCCGGCATCGAGCCCGGGGACATCCGCAGCTGGGATGACGTGGCTCGCCTGCCCACCGTGGGCAAGTCGGACATGAGCGAGGGTTACCCCGATCGCGTCCTTGCCGCTGATGTTCCGCTGGCCGATTGCCTCGAATCCACCAGCTCGGGCTCCACCGGGCGCATGCTCACCATCGCCCACCGGGCCACGCGCACCTGGGCCTACGTGCTCGCCACGCAGCGCCTGCTGCGCTGGTGCACGGGTGGCTCGTACCCGTTCTGGTATCGCCAGGCCTACATCTACACCTCGCCCTTCCCGGTACCCCACGGCACGCGCATCTACCCGCTGCGCTTCATCCCCACCGTGTCCGACCCGGACCCGATGCTGGCCGAGCTGCGTGCCTTCCGCCCCCACATCCTGACGTGCTACCCATCGGTCCTGCGCGACCTGCTGGCGGCCGATGCCGATGGGCTTCGAGCGCTCGGGCTTCGGGGCGTCTCGGTCTCGAGCGAGGTCTCCACGCAGGATGAGCGCGACGGCTGGTCAGAGCTGCTGGGCTGCCCGGTACGCGACGAGTACTCGTCCGAGGAGCTCACACGCATGGCCGCCCAGTGTCCGCAGGGTCGCTACCACCTCATGGAGGACATCACCTACCTGGAGATCCTCGATACCGACACCGGGCGGCCCACCACGGGCATCGGCGAGGTCGTGGGCACCGAGCTGCACAACGAGGCCATGCCCTTCATCCGCTATCGGCAGGGTGACCTGGCCCGGATCAGCCTCGAGACGTGTCCGTGCGGTCGGCCTGGCCGGCTGCTGGTCGACCTCGCGGGCCGCGCCAACGACGGCTTCTGGGCGCGCGACGGGGGCTGGCTCTCACCGGGCCTGCTCCTTGATGCCTGCTACCGGACGCTGATGTCCGCGCCGGACGCCGTGGCCGTCTACCGCCTGGTGCAGGCAGAGGTGGGCAACGCCCGCCTGGAGGTCGTGCCTGGGAAGGCCTGGGCCGCAGGCACGGCGGAGCACCTGCGGACCGACCTCGCGGGCCAGCTGGACGGTCGCCTCGAGATCTCGGTCACGGTGGTCGATGGGTTGGAGCGGGGGGCAGCCGGCAAGCGCGCGACCATCGTCCGCACGATCGAAGCCCCTCAGCCGCCCCGGCCCAGCAGGAACCCGGCGTAGAAGATGATCCAGGCGACCCCGTACAGCGCGAGGCAACCACGGGGCCAGCGCCTGACCACCGGTCGTCCCAGCCAGCCCAGCAGGGCCATGACCAGGCCGAACACGAGCAGCCGCTCGACGCGGTTGAGCAGGGTGAAGACGACGACCTGCGCCAGCTCGATGCCGTCGAGGGCTGCGGCATGGATGTAGACCTTGACCGGCAGTCCCTGCAGGATCCCGTTGAGGAAGGCGACAGGACCCTGCTCGGCCAGTTCGGCCCGGGCCTGGGCGAGGTCGGCGTCGGTGATGCCGGGCAGGGCCACGATGACCCCGGAGAGCCCGTCGCCGAGGACGAGGGAGACAAGGTACAGGGCCGTCGCGCCGGCGATGGCGCCGAGCACGATGGCCACCAGCGTGATGAGCATTCGCCTGGGCGCATAGAGCGCGACCACGCCAAGCCAGACGTCGGGCACGATGAAGAAGAGCAGCGCTTCCGCGAAGCCCCAGCCGGCGCCCAGCCACAGGGCCGCGCGCGACGACAGCCGCCGCACCATCGAGTCATACATCGGCGTCTCCGCGCGCGGCTTCACGGGCTGCGCTCCGGCATCGTCTTCACGCGTGTCTGGGAGGACCACGAGGTCGACCGGCGGGCGTTGGCCGTCAGCCCGGGCGCGCGCGTGGTCGTCATCGCCGGCGCCGGCGATCGTGCGCTCGACGCCGTCGCCTGGGGGGCAGGGGAGGTGACGGCAGTGGACCTCAGTCCGCGCACAGCTGCGGCTGGCAGCGCTGAAGGTCGCTGCCGCGGGGATGCTGGAGTCCACTGACCTCATCGCCATGTTCTCCGTCGGACGCCGGCCTGGCGTGGCTCGACTGTACCGGCAGCGTCTACGGCCATTCCTCACATCGGAGGAGCGCGCCTACTGGGACCGCTTCATCGGCATCTTCGAATCCGGCCTCCACCAGCATCATCCCCAGGGGCTCGCGATGTGGTTGGCAGGCTGGCTGCTGCGCCTGGTCGGAGGCCGCGAGCTGCGCCGCGTCATCGCCGGCGCTCCGGATGCCGCGACCCAGGCGCGCTGGTACGAGAGGCGGCTGCGGGGTCGCTACTGGAACCGGCTCAGCCGCTGGCTCATCGGCCGGTCCGCCTTGATGCGCTGGATCGTGGTCCACCCCGGTGAGCGCGAGCTGATGCGTCGAGCAGGGCTTCCAGGGCTGGCTCGAGACCGGCATCTCGCGGGCCGTCGCGACCGGCCTGGTGCGTGAGAACCCCTACTGGATGGGCTTCCTGGCCGGGCACCCGGTCGAGGCGCAGTTCGAGGACGCCTGGCTCCGGCCTGGCGCGCTGGCTGCGCTGCGCCGGGCCCCCGCCATCATCGAGCTACGCGAGGCCTCCATCGTCGAGTATCTCGAGTCGCTGCCGGACGCCTCGGTCGATGCCGTTGGCCTTTCCAACGTCCCCGACTGGCTGAGCGCCGCCGAGCTCGAGCGCCTCTGGGCTGCCCTGGCTCGGACGCTGGTGCCCGGCGGCCGGGCCGTGATGCGCAGCACCTTCCTGGCGCCGCCGCTGCCGTCGGGCCCCTTCGGCTCCAGGCTGCTCTTCGACCGCGACCTGTCCGCGGAGCTGACCGGCCGTGAGCGCACCGGCATCTATGCCAGCGTCTGCGTCCTGGAGCGGGCCCGCATCGAGAATGGTCCGGCGGCGAGGCCGCCCGACCACGACGAATGAGGTGAAACCTAAGGGCCTGCCCCATGACGCAGGTGACGGCGAAGCGCAACCTGCGGGCATGCAAGAACACGAGCCTGCGGCGCCGGCCGGACTCTATCGCGTGAAGCCGGCCGCCCAGCGCATGGTGCGGCCGCTGGTGGATGCCAGCCTGGTGCACGGTGTGAGCGCCGATGCCCTGACGCTGGGGGCGGTCCCGGTGGCAGCACTGGGCGGGCTGTGCCTGGCGCTGTCGGACAGCCTGCCGGTGCTTCTCCTCGCCGTGCCGTTCCTGGCCGCTACCCGCCTGGTCCTCAACCTCATCGACGGCCAGGTGGCCCGCGAGACCGGCACCACCCACGCCATGGGTGAGCTGCTCAACGAGCTGGGTGACCGCGTGTCGGACGTGCTCTTCATCGGCGGACTGGCGTTCGTGGCCGCGGTGGGGCCGACCCTGGCGCTGGCCGCGGTCGTGGCCGCACTGCTCTCCAGCTACGCCGGGGTGGCCGCCAAGGCGGCGGGTGTGCCCCGACAGTACGGCGGCATCATGTCCAAGCCCGGGCGGATGATCACGCTCTCGGTGGCTGCGCCGCTGGCCTTCCTCGCGGCCGACAGCCGGCCATTGGCCGCCGCCGCCTGGGTCATCCTCGTGGGCGCCCTGATCACGCTGGCGCAGCGACTCCTGGCCGCACGTGCGGCGGCCTCCGCGGGTGACGAGCCATGAACCTGCCCGGCCTGACACAGGCGGAGCTGCTGCACGCACCCTGGGACGATCCTGCCTTCGGCTACGTCATGGCGGCGATCGCGGTGCTGCTGGCCCTGACGGCCGTGGCGCTGGCGGTGTTCACGGCCAGGGGACGCGGTGGCGCCTCGCCGCGCACGCTGTGGTCGCGCTGGCTGACCTGGGCGGTGCTGGCCCCGCTGTTCGCGCTGGCCGTCTTCTCCGGCCTGCTGCCTGTGGCGCTGCTGATGGCCATCTTCGCCCTCGAGGCGACGCGCGAGTGGGGTGCCCTGCTGGGCTTGCCGCGCGCGCATCGTGTGCTGCTCGCGGTCTACTCGGTCCTGGCCGTCGGCCTGGCGCTCTTCGGCGCCGCCGCACTGCTGGCCACCATCCCGTTGCTGCTGCTGGCCGCCATGCTGCAGCCGGTGCTCCGGGCCGACACCGAGCGAGGCATGCGTGACCTTGCCTTCGGTGCGCTCGGCTTCGCCTACCTGCCGCTGTTGCTCAGCTACGGCGTGCTCATGGTCCGCGACATCCCCAACGGTGCCGCCCTGCTCTTCGCGACCGGGGCGGCGGCGAGTGCGTCCGACATCGGCGCGTACGTCGTGGGCAAGACCATCGGCCGGCGGCGGCTCGCGCCCAGCCTGAGCCCCAACAAGACCATCGGCGGGTTGCTCGGCAACCTGCTGGGAGCTCTCCTGGCCGTCATCCTGCTGCTGCCGACCCTTCCGGGCGCCACTCCCGTGGCTGCCCTGGCGATGGCCCTGGTGATCGCCATCGGCGCGGTCTGGGGCGACCTCTTCAGCTCTGCACTCAAGCGCGAGAGCGGCGTCAAGGATGCCGGCAGCTGGCTGCCTGGCTTCGGCGGACTGCTCGATCGCATCGACTCCTTCATCCTGGCCGTGCCCCTCGTCTACTACGCGGTGTGGCTGGCCGACCTGCTCTCGAACGCG
>CAVORC010000010.1:0-13688 GCA_963698505.1 uncultured Chloroflexia bacterium
GCCCCTCGGCCATCAGCGGCCTCGTCGACCGGCTCGTGGAGCACGGGTACGTCGACCGTCGCGAGGATCCGGCCGACCGCCGGCAGCAGCTCGTCAGCCTGACGCCCGCGGGTCGGGAGACCGTCGACCGCTTGCGCGAGTTCGGTGCCGGCCACGTGCGCCCGCTGCTCGCCCACCTGAGCCCCTCCGAGCTGCAGGCGCTCCACACCGGTATCACCGCGCTTGACCGCGCCGCGACGACCGACCGACCGGCCGCCGCCCACACCACGCACCACGAAAGGGCGTCCACATGATCCGCCTGACCGAGTTCTCGCTCAAGCAGAAGAGCGTCATCATCCTGCTGGCCGTCGGCATCTTCATCGCTGGGGCCTTCTCGTGGACGAACCTGAAGCAGGAGCTCATCCCCGACATCGAGTTGCCCTTCGTGATGGTCATCACGCCCATGCCCGGCGCGGGCGCGGAGGACGTGGCCGCGCAGGTCACTGAGCCCATCGAGCGGGCGCTGGTCAACGTCCCGCGGCTGGAGGGCACCCAGTCGACCTCGTCGAACTCGATGTCGCTGGTGTTCGCGGAGTTCGACTTCGGGACCGATGTCAAGGAGGCCACCGCGGAGGTCGAACGGGCCGTCGGCGGCGTGCAGCTGCCCGAGACGGTGGAGCCCATCGTCAACTCCTTCGGCATCGACGACCTGCCGGTCGTCACCGCCACCATCGGCGCCACCGAGGGTGGTGACCCCGACCGCATCGCCCAGGTCGCCCGGACCGAGATCCTGCCGCGGCTGCAGGCGCTGGAGGGCGTCTCCGCCGCCGACCTCACCGGCGGCAGCACCCCCTTGCTCGACATCGTGCTCGATCCGGCCGCCATGGCCGAACACGGCATCTCGCTCCAGCAGGTGCAGGGCATCCTGTACGCCAACCAGATCACCCTGCCCTCCGGGTCCCTCGACGACGGCGAGCTGCGGCTGCCGGTCTCGACGTCACACGCCTATCGCACGGTGCAGGAGCTGCAGCGACAGATCGTGGGCGCCAGCACACCTGCCGGCCAGGGGACGACGGCTCCGGCATCGGCGCCGCCCGAGTCGGAGCCCGGCACGGACGACCCGGCAGCAGAGGAGGGCGGGGGTCTCTTGGGTTCCCTGCCCGACCTGGCTGAGCTGACCGAGGCACTCGCCGCCATCCCCATCCCCATCACGCTGGCCGACATCGCCTCGGTCGAGCAGCGCCAGGAGAACACCTCGGGCTACGCCCGCACGAACGGGCAGCCCTCGCTCACGCTGAGCGTGTCGCTCGCGTCGGGCGCCAATACCGTGGCCGTCTCGCGGGAGATCGAGGCCGTGTTCGAGTCTGCCCGCGAGGACTATGCCGGCGAGATCGTCATCGAGACCATCCTCGACCAGGCCGACTTCATCACCGAATTGGTCGACGGGTTGCTGCAGGAGGGTCTGCTCGGCGGGCTCTTCGCCATCCTCGTCATCTTCGTCTTCCTGCGCAGCGTGCGCACCACGCTGGTGGCTGCCATCAGCATCCCGCTCTCGCTCTTCATCGCCATCGCCACCTTCGGCCTCTTCGGCCTGACCATCAACATCCTCACGCTCAGCGGCCTGACGGTCGCGGTCGGCCGCGTGGTCGACGACTCGATCGTCGTGCTGGAGAACATCTACCGCCACAAGGGCCTCGGTGACGCGACCGGTGATGCCGTCATCACCGGCACGCGCGAGGTCGCCTCGGCCATCACCGCCAGCACCGTCACCACCGTGGCGGTGTTCCTGCCCATCGGCTTCGTCGGCGGCCTGGTGAGCCAGTTCTTCCTGCCCTTCGGCCTGGCCGTCACCTTCGCCCTGCTGGCCTCCCTGGTGGTGGCGTTGACGGTCATCCCGGTGCTGGCCTACCTGTTCATCGACAAGGTCCACATCACGCTGGGCGCGGACGGCGAGCTGCCCGAGACCATCTGGCAGCGGCTGTACACACCCGTCCTGGCCCTGGCACTGCGTGGCCGCGCCACCAAGTGGGCCACCCTCGGCATCGCCTTCGTCCTCTCGGCGGTGGCGCTCGTGCTGGCGGGCAGCCTCCCGACCGCCTTCATCGACATGGGCGGCGAGAACATCGTCCAGGTGACCGTCTCGCCCCCGCAGGGCGGCTCCACCAGCGGCGTGCGCGAACGGACCATCGCCGCCGAGGAGATCCTGCTGGCCAACGAAGACGTCGAGCTGGTGATGTCCACCGTCCCGGGCGATACCGACACCGGGACCCAGGCGCTGCAGTCGGCCTTCGCCGGGCGCGCGCCCAACAGCAGCCTCATCACCGCCCGCCTGGCCGATGGCACTGACCTCGACGTGGCGCGGGAAGCCATCAAGGCCGACCTGGCTCCGCTCGAGGGAGACGGCTTCGACATCGCCGTCGCGCAGCAGGACGCCATCAGCGCCGGTTCCGGGCTGTCGATCGTGGTCAGCGGCCAGGACCCGACGGAGATCAAGGCCGCCAGCGACACCATCGTGCTCGCGCTCCGCGACATGGAGGGCATCGACAACGTCGCGAGCGACGCGGTGGCGGAGGCGCCGCAGGTGTCGGTGGCGGTCGATCCCAACATGGCCATGATGATCGGCTCGACGACAGCGCAGATCGGCACCGAGATCCGCAGCGTGCTGGTCGGCCAGAGCATCGGCAGCTACACGCTCGAGGACGGCACCATCCTCGATACGCGGCTCCGCGTCTCGGACGCCGGGATCGACTCCGTGGAAGCCCTGAGGCAGATGCCGGTCAGCGGTCCGGCCGGCAGCCGGCCCCTGGGGCAGCTGGCCGACGTCGAGGTCACGGATGTGCGTGGCTCGGTCACGCGCGTCAACGGCGCGCCAGCCGCCACCATCAGCGCTGACATCACCGTCAAGGACACCGGCGCGGTATCGGCGGAGGCCGCTGCGCGCATCGATGACCTGAGAGCTGCCGGTGCGCTTTCTGATGCCGTCGAGACCACGTTCGCGGGGACCACCGCCGAGATGAACGAGGCCTTCTCTTCGCTCTTCCTGTCGATGGGCTTCGCCATCCTGGTGGTCTACATCGTGATGGTGCTGGCCCTGGGGTCGCTCATCACGCCGTTCATCATCATGTTCAGCCTGCCGCTGGCGGCCATCGGCGCCATTCCCGCGTTGCTCATCAGCGGGCACCCGCTGGGCATCAGCGCCATGGTCGGCTTCCTCATGCTCATCGGCATCGTGGTCACCAACGCCATCGTGCTGCTCGACTTCGTGGAGCAGCTCAAGAAGAAGGGCCGGTCGACACAGGAGGCCCTGATGGGCGGCGGGCGCGTCCGCGTGCGCCCCATCCTGATGACCGCCGTCGCCACCATCCTGGCGCTCACGCCGGTCGCCATGGGCATGGCGCACGGCTCGGTCATCGCAGAGGAGCTGGCGGTGGTGGTGATCGGCGGCCTGTTCACGTCCACCTTCCTGACCCTGATCGTGGTCCCCGTGCTGTATTCCCTCGTCGATGGCGGCAAGGCCGCGTTCGAGAAGCGCTTCGGGGCCGGCACGACGGATGGGGTCGTGCAGGATGCAGCGGCGGAGGTGGCGGGCTAGGAGCGGCAGCGCGGGCTCGCGCGATCGAGCGCGGCTCGCGCTGATCGCGCGCGGCTCGCGCTGATCGCGCGCGGCTCGCGCTGGTCAGGCCCGCGGAGGACGCATCACCAGGCCGTCGAGGAGTCGCTGCGTCGCAGCGGCGACATCATCGACCGCGGCCTCGAACACGGCCTCGTTCCAGCGTGCCGGCCGGCGATAGCCGCTGAGCTTGCGGACATATTGCAGCGCGGCGGCGCGGACCTCCTCGTCGCTGACTGGCTGGCTGGACCCCCGGAGCGTCTTGATGGATCGGCACATGGCCAGCGATGGTAGCGCGGTGGTGACAGGACGCAACACCTGCGACACGATGGCGCCACTGACGCTAGACTCGGGGTCGATCGCACATCGGCAGCGGGGTTCCTCCATCCGGGGGTGTGCCCAGATCCCGTCCGGCCGTGACGAAGCCGTCGCACGACCAGATTAGGAGTCGCCCCCGCATGAGCCGAGTCCTGCTTGGGCTGATCAGTGCCACCCTCATCGTCATCCTCGCCGGTTGTGCTGGGCTGGCCGCCGGTTCCGAGCGCGATGGCAACGCCGGCACCGAGGGACGTTCGGCCACGGGCGACACATCGACGCGCGCACGACCCACGCCCCAGCCCACGAAGCCGCCGCTCACGACGGCCGACCTGGTAGGCAGTGACGGCCGTCTCACGGTGCTTATCCTGGGGACGGACGCGCGCGACGGCATCATCGGCCACCGCACCGACGCGATCATCGTCGCCACCATCGACCCGATCAGTGGCAAGGTGGCCATGGTCAGCCTGCCGCGAGACACGGTCAACGTGCCCATCGCGCCGGGGCAGGCGTACAGCGGGCGCATCAACTCCCTCTTCTGGGAGTACGAACGTGCCACCGGCAAGACCAAGCCGGCCCTCAAGAAGACCAAGCAGGCGCTGGCCTACGCCTTCGACATCGAGATCGACTACTACGCGCTCGTCGACTTCGATGGCCTCGTGCGACTCGTGAACAGCATCGGCGGCGTCGAGGTCAGCCTGGACGAGCCACTGATCGACCCGACGATGCACCTGGGGAGCAAGGGCCTGAAGCTGAAAGCCGGAGAGCGGCAGCTGGATGGCAAGAAGGCGCTGGCGTTCTCGCGCTCACGTCACAGTGACAGCGACTACGACCGCTCGGAGCGACAGCAGCAGGTGATCGCGGCCGCTGTCGAGAGGGTCCGCTCCCGCGGCCTGGCGGCCCTCCCGTCGCTGGTGGAGCTGGTGGGCAAGAAGGTCGTCACCGACGTGCCCCTGGAGGCTGCACCGGCGCTCTTCGGACTCGCCCAGCAGGCCAAGCTTGCGAGTCCCAAGTCAGTCGTGCTGGCTCCGGGTCGCTGGGCCCGGCAGCTGCCGGGGACCTACACCATCACGCCGAAGGTGCTGGAAGTCCAGAAGATGTTCGACCGGGTCTTCAAGCCGATCGGCGCCTGAGCCGGCGCGGTCCGCGCCGCCCGCGAACTGTACCGCCGGTGCGTACCGCCCGCGCCGCCCGCGACTGTACCGCCCGCGCCGCCCGCGACTGTACCGCCCGTGCGTACCGCCGACGCCGCCCGCGACCGTTGATGCCGGTCTCGACCGTCCACTCGCCGGCCCTATCGCTTCGAGTCCCGCCACAGCGCATCGAGTCCCGCCACAGCGCATCGAGTCCCGCCACACGGGAGAGTGCGACGTGTTGGTGCACCGAGCTGCGGGGATCACCCTCGTGCTGGGACGGGCAGGATGGGCGTCCCGCAGCGAGGGACTACGTTGCGCCCGGACCTCGCGACGGGTCATGCTGTCCCGCCTGACGGGAACAAGCCCAACAAGCCCAATAGGCCCAGCAGGCTCAGCGGGCACGAGCCCAGCAGGCTCAGCGGGCACGAGCCCAGCCGGCTCAGCAGGCCCGAGCCCAGCCAGCTCAGCAGGCCCGATGCCCAGCCAGCTCAGCCGGCCCGAGCCCAGCCGGCTCGTGCCCGACCGCGTCACACTCGTGCGCGACCGCGTCGCGTTCCTCAGTCGTGCTCCGACCCCAGGGCAGGGGAGCGGTCACCCGGCGGCAGCATGACAAGAGACCGCCGGTCGGTGGGACCGGCGGTCTCGCGGAGGGACGATATGGGGGCGCGATCGCGCCCGGGTGAGCCTCGTGAGCTACGCGGCGGCGGGCTCGTCTTCCTTGCGGCCGCCCATGCCGGCCCAGACAAGGCCGCCACCGGCGATGACGAAGCCAAGGCCCATCAGCGCGGTCACGCCGACGACGCCCATGGCCAGCTGAAGGCTGGTGGCGGTGGTGGCGCCCACGCCGAGCTCAGCGAAGAGCCCGTGCACGGTGCCGTTCCAGGCCTGCTCGCGCGCAGGTCCATCGAGCGGGTGCAGGCGGTTGAAGCCGGTCCAGTAGCGGTTCGCCACCGGGACCGTGTAGGTGCCGGGCATGAAGATCGCATCCTCACCGGCCGTGGCCGGATCCCATTCCCCACCGGTGTAGGTGGGCGCACCGACGGCGATGCCTTCCTCGCCGTCGCCATCCCACTCGCGGGTGTCCGCCAGGACGACGGTCTGGGTGCCGGTCAGCGTGTGGTGAGCGATGGTGGCCATCTGGTACATGTACTCGGTAGCCGTGTTGGTGACCGGATCATCGGGGTTCAGCTCGCCATCGCTGATGGGCCAGCCCCAATCGTCACCCAGCAGGGCGAGGATCGCCTGCGCCTCTTCGGTGCTGCCGCGGTCGATCAGCTCACCATCCCCGTTGTAGCTGAGGGTGACGTTCTGGGCGTCGCTGAAGCCCTGGAGTGCGTTGGATCCGTCCTGAGCTCGCAGGTAGGCATAGCCGGCTGCGCCCCAGGCGACGACGCCAACGATGATGAGCACGACGCCGACGATCTTCAGCTTCGATGCCATAGGTAGGGGGCTCCCTTCTCTTCCGGCCGCGCCCTCTCGAGTGACCAGGCGGCCGCGTATCGGTGACCCGGCGCACGCGAACCACGGTGGTCGCGAATAGCCAGACCGTCACTATTGATTGCTGCCATCTTCGCCAGTGTCTGCGCACAGGACCGGGGCCGTTCGGCCCGTTTGGGCAGGTCTGCCGGACATTGCCTATCAAGTCCACCTGACGTGTCGGGCGCAGACGACCCCGTCGGGTGGGGCTGACGCCGGGCCCAAGCCGCATGGGCTGGGGAATGACGCGCGGCCCAAGCCATAGCGACGATGGCGGAGATGGCGGGATGTGATCCGATCCCGCCCGGATGGTGCACCAAAGGACGGGGGAAACGCGGCTGACCGGATGATGCGCGGAAGGCCGCCCGGACCGAGCTAGTTGACGACCTTGCCGTAGAAGTTGACCACCAACTGCGACTTGCCGCTCCCTCGTCGGGCGATGGCGACGCCCATCGACTTGTAGTCCTTGTCCTTCAACTGCCGCCAGTGCCAGCCGTTGTAGGACTTCTCCCGCTGCCACCAGCGCAGGATGAACGTGACCATCTTCTTGGGGTTGTAGCTGGCGCAGCCCACGTTCTCGCCGTTGTCGCGATGCTTGAGTCCGACAGCCCGGAAGCGCCGATCGACCGTGGAGCCGGCGAGGCTATGGCCGACCCAGCAGGTGCGCGCGCTGTACTGCTTGGCGGTGCGCCTGGCCCAGGGCCAGGCGACCCGGTTGGCGATCTTGTCACTGTGCTTCAGTGCGGGGCGCTTCGCCGAGTACCGACCACTGCCCCAGCCCTTGCACTTGCCTGCCTGCGTGACCTTGCCACCTGTCCGCAGGCAGTTGACCAAGCGGAAGGCCATGTCCTCCGCTGAGTGCACGCGCTTGGGCTCGGCCGCCATGGCTGGGACCGCGGTAGCCGCGACCAGCAGCAGCGCCAGCAGGCTCGCGATGGCGACGTGGATGGGTGTGCTCCGGCTCGTGGATCGGGCAGCGCGCGGCTGCGGCACGGCTTGTCGCAACGGTGGGCCTCCGTTGTGTTTCCTTGTTCGTGGGGCGGCCGAGCTGGGGCTCGCGGCCGGGCATTGGCCTGCACGTCCCACGGAAGCCGGACGTCGCTGGGGCGGCGAACGACTCGCTGAACCCGCATAGGGTACCGCGCCTGCCAAGGTCTGTGGGCTCGCGGCGCCGACGACCTCGATGTGGACGGTCGCCGGAGGGGGGCAGACCATTGCCCCCGAGCCGCGCGCCGGTTCGCCGTTCCGCCCACGTGGCCGCAGGGGATGGCCACGAGCGGCCGCACTGCATGGACTCCTGCGGCCGCACCGCATGGACTCCTGCGGCCGCTCCGCGTGGCCGCGAGACGCTCGCCGATATGGCACGCTGGCCGCGTTGCACTTCGCACCTGACGTGGAGCACCCGATGACCGCACCGTGGACCGATCCCGAGCTTGTCGCGCGTGGCCGTGAGCCGATGCACGCGCTGTCGCATGCGCCGGGCCTGCTGCTCGACGGCACCTGGCGGTTCGAGCTACTCCCCGACCCGGAGGCCGAGCCGACGGGCTCGTGGCGAGACATCACGGTCCCTGGGTGCTGGACCCGCCAGGACACCCGTGACCTGCCGCACTACACCAACGTGCAGATGCCCTTCGAGGGCGAGCCGCCGTACGTGCCGACGCACAACCCCACGGGCGTGTACGAGCGTGACGTGGAGCTGCCATCGGCGTGGGCAGGCAAGCGCGTCGTGCTGCACGTCGGAGCCGCGGAGTCGGTCGTCATGGTCACGCTCAACGGGCAACGCATCGGCATCGGCAAGGACTCCCACCTGGCCTCCGAGTTCGATGTGACCGAGCACCTGCGACCTGGCCGCAACCGCCTGGGCCTGCGGGTCATCAAGTGGTCCGATGCCTCGTTCATCGAGGACCAGGACCAGTGGTGGCATGGCGGCCTGACCCGATCGGTGTACCTCTATGCCACCGAGCCGGTCTACCTGGCCGATGTCACCGTGCGTGCCGGCCTCGACGATGATCGCAGCACCGGCTCGCTCGACATCGAGGTGCAGGTCGGCGGCGTCCAGCGTGACCTGGAGCCCGGCTGGGTGGTGGAGGCCCGCCTGGAGGGACGGGCGGAGACACTGGCTGCCGAGCCCGCCCGCTTCGAGCTGCCCTATTGGTCGTCGGAGCCGGTCGAGCGCGCCGCCATCCGCCGGCGCGAGGTCCACGGACCCGACGGGCTCGGCGAGGCGGCCGAGCTGTGGCACCAGCTGCAGCCGCACCTCGAGCCGGCCAGGACGGGCTCGGCACGCATGTCGATGGCGGTCCCCGAGGTCCAGCCCTGGTCGGCCGAGATCCCGCGTCTCTACGACGTCGAGGTCACGCTGCGCCGGCCCGACGGCGCCGTTGCCGACCAGGCGACGATCCGCACCGGCTTCCGCAGCGTCGAGGTCCGCGGGGCGGACCTGCTCATCAACGGAGCGCGCGTCTACATCCGCGGCGTCAACCGGCACGACTTCGACCAGCACACCGGCCGCGTCGTCAGCCGCGAGGCCATGCGAGCGGACCTGCTGGCCATCAAGCGCCACGGCTTCAACGCGGTGCGCACCGCCCACTACCCCAACGATCCTGTGTTCCTCGAGCTTGCCGACGAGCTGGGCATCTACGTCGTGGCCGAGGCGAACATCGAAGCGCACGCCTTCCAGGCGACCCTCTGCGACGACCCCCGCTACCTGGCGCAGTGGGTGGCGCGCGTCTCGCGCATGGTGCTCCGCGATCGCAACCATCCCTCGGTCTACGCCTGGTCGCTGGGCAACGAGTCGGGCTACGGCTCCAACCACGAGGCTGCCGCGGCGTGGGTCCGCCGGCATGATCCCACGCGGCCACTGCACTACGAGGGCGCCATCCGCTTCGACTGGGCAGGCGGCCGCCGCGTGACCGACTTCGCCTGCCCCATGTATCCCGAGATCAGCGCCATCGTCGAGTTCGCCGAGTCGGGTCGCCAGGACCGCCCGCTGATCATGTGCGAGTACTCCCACGCCATGGGCAATGGCAGCGGCACGCTCGCGGAGTACTGGGATGCCATCGAGTCCACGCCCGGACTGCAGGGCGGCTTCATCTGGGAGTGGTGGGACCACGGCCTCCTGCAGACGCTGCCCGACGGCAGCACCCGTTGGGCCTACGGCGGTGATTTCGGCGACGAGCCGAACGACGGCGACTTCGTCACCGATGGGCTCGTCTGGCCCGACCGCACCCCCAAGCCGGCACTGCGTGAGGCGCAGTACCTCAACGCGCCCGCCCGGGTCGTCGAGCTCGACGCGGACGCCGGTGCCATCGTCGTCGCCAACCGGCTGCACTTCCGCGACCTCGGCTGGCTGGATGCGGCCTGGGAGCTGGCTGACGACGGACGCGTGATCGCCTCCGGCAGCCAGCGCCTGCCACCCATCCCGCCCGGGGAGCGCGATGCCGTGGTGCTCGACGGCTGGGCCGACCCCGACGAGGTCGGAGGGGAGCGCTGGCTGACCGTGCGGTTCGTCACCCGCGCCGAGGAGCCCTGGGCGACTGCCGGCAGCGAGGTCTGCTGGGATCAGCTGCCGCTGACGGAGGTGCCCCAGCTGACAGGGCTGACGCCGCCGCCGGCCGATGCCCCCGTGGAGCTGGACGCCGACGGCCACCTCGTCCATCCGGCGCTGACAGCACCACCAGCGCTGTCACTCTGGCGTGCACCCACGGACAACGACCGCATCGCCGGCCTTGCCGCCCGCTGGGCAGGCGAGGGCCTGGTCGAGCCACGACCCGGCCCGGCTCGGGTCATCCGTGACGGCCCGACGGCCACCGTCGTGCGCGAGGTCCAGCTGGCCGACGTGGCCGTGCGGCACACGCAGGTGCTGACGCCCCTGGCGGACGGCGGGGTGCACGTCGCCGAGGAGGCCATCATCCCGGCCGAGCTGCAGGACCTGCCTCGCGTCGGAACCGTGCTGGAGCTGCGGGCCGGCCTGGAGCAGGCCGAGTGGTTCGGGCTGGGACCGCACGAGTGCTATCCCGACCGCGCACGTGGCGGCCTCGTCGGACGCTGGCCCTCGACGATCAGTGACCTCTTCGTGCCCTACATCTGGCCGCAGGAGGCGGGTGGGCGGGCCGACGTGCGCTGGCTGGAGCTACGCGCCGCCGATGGCACGGGTGTGCGCCTGTCGATGGGCCGGCCATCGCAGGTCTCGGCGACGCACTTCCGCGCTGCGGACCTCGACGCGGCCACACACCTGCAGGAGTTGGAGCCGCGGGCGGAGACGGTCGTCCACATCGATGCCGCGCACCGCGGCGTGGGTACTGCCTCGTGCGGGCCGGACACCCTGGAGCCCTATCTCGTGCGCCCGGGCACCTACCGCTGGGAGTGGACGCTACAGCCGCTCAGCTAGGCAGCGACCAGGCGCCCCTTGGGCCCTCCTCAGGCGCTCACCTCGGACAGCGTGACAGGGCGGCCCTCCGCCCGACTGCGCGTGCAGGCGATGGCGAGGCGCAGCGTCTCCAGCGCATCGCGCGGCCCGGGCGTCGGTCGTCGACCGGCGCGCACGGCCTCGATGAACGCCTCCATCTCGAGCCGGAACGCGGCCTCGAAGCGGTCGGGGAAGCTCTCGAAGTGGTCGCCGTGGAAGCCGAAGTCGTGGCTGAACGTGGCATGTGTCCTCTGCACGTCCTCGATGACGACCTTGCCTGCGGCACCCGCCACCTCGGTGCGGATGTCGTAGCCCCAGGGGCTGTGGCGAGCCGTCTCGACGACGCCCATCGCGCCGTTCTCGAAGTGGAGCACCGCGAGCGCGGTGTCGAAGTCGTTGGCCTCGGCGAAGCGCGGCTCGGCCAGCACGGCCGCCCAGGCGCTGACCTCCGCCACCTCGCCGACCAGGAAGCGGGCCAGGTCGAGATCGTGGACCGCCATGTCCAGGAAGATGCCGCCGGCGTGGTGGAGGAACTCGACAGGAGGCGGATAGGTGTCGCGGGAGAGCGCCCGGAACTGCTCGATGCGGCCCAGCTCGCCGGCCTCGATGCGTGCCTTGGCCGCGGCATACCCGGGATCGAAGCGACGCATGAAGCCCAGCTGCACGAGGGCCCCGGCCCGGTCGCTCAGCTCGACCACGCGGGCCGTCTCCGCCAGCTCGAGCGCGATGGGCTTCTCGCTCCAGACGGCCTTGCCAGCCTTCACCGCAACCTCGATGAGCTCGGCATGGGTGCTCGTCGGCGTCACGATGACGACCGCATCCACGCCGGGGGCCGCGATGGCTGCGCGCGCATCGGTGTACGCCTGGTCGGCCCGTGCCAGCGCCCGTCCGGCCTCAGCAGCCGCCGCGACAGGGTCGGCTACGGCCACCACCCTCGCGTCGGCGATGCCGGCCAGGTTGCGGATGTGTGTCTGGCCCATACGGCCGGCGCCCAGCACCGCCACGCCGATGGGCTCGCCCCCGATGCTCATGCCGGCAGTGTCCCGCAACGGCCGGCGCTTGTCCCGACGATGGCGCAGGCTGCACACTGTCACGATGGCCTTATCCGGACCCCTGATGTACGGGCAGCTGGCACCCTGGTTCCACCTGCTGACGCCTCCCGCGGACTACGCCGCTGAAGCTGCCGAGGTCATGCGCCTGCTGGAGCGCCATGCCGATGGCCCCATCCAACGCCTGCTGGAGCTGGGGTCGGGTGGTGGCAACCTCGCCTCGCACCTGCCCCGGGACGTTCGGCTGACGCTCACCGACCTGTCCCCGGAGATGCTGGCCATCAGCCGCCGGCTCCATCCCGCGGTCGAGCACCTCGAGGGCGACATGCGGACGCTGCGGCTGGACCGCCACTTCGATGCGGTCCTCGTGCACGACGCCGTCACCTACATGACCACGCTGAGTGACCTGCAGGCCGCCATGGAGACGGCGTTCGTGCACCTGCGCCCGGGAGGGGCGGCCATCTTCCAGCCGGACTGGGTGCTCGACGACTATCAGCCCCGCACCGAGCACGGGGGTGTCGACGCCGGGGAGCGGGGCCTGCGCTACCTTGAATGGGACCGCCCCATCGAGCCCGACGGCCGGACGGTCATGACCGACTACATCATCGTGACGCGCGAGGGCGCCGAGGTGAACGTCCACCACGACGTCCACGCGATGGGGATCTTCCCGCGCGCAGACTGGCTGCGCCTGCTGTCCGAGGTGGGCTTCACGCCGCAGCGCGTGCCGGGCGCACAAGGGCTCGACATCTTCCTCGGCGTCCGTCCGACCTCCTAGGGCCCACAGGCCACATCGGAGCGGGCGCGGGCGCTACCCTACGCGCCAACGGACGCCGGTCGCCACGTGGTGGGCCGGACCGCATGGGAGGAGCGTCATGCCGGTGGGGTGCGCGCGATGCTGAGACTGCCGCACATCGACGCCCATCACCATGTCTGGGATCCTACCCGCTATTCCTACCGCTGGCTCACCGGCGCCCCGCAGCTGCTCGACCAGCGCTATGGCCTGGACGACCTCGTGCCGGAGCTTGAATCCGAGGGCATGACCGGCTCCATCCTGGTGAGCGCACTGCCCTCCACCGACGAGACGCGCGAGCTGCTGGCACTGGCGGCCACGACGCCGCTCATCCATGGCGTCGTGGGCTGGGTCGACCTCGCGTCGCCCGCCGTCGCGGCCGCCATCGAGTCGCTTCGCGCCGGTCCCGGCGGCGAGAAGCTGGTCGGGCTCTGCCACCGGGCACACGACGAGATGGACCCGCGCTGGCTGCTTCGCGACGATGTCCGCCGGGGTCTCGCCGCGGTCGAGGCCGCCGATCTCGTGTTCGAGCTGCAGGTGCGCACCCGCGAGATGGGCGCCGCGGCGACCGTCTGTGCCGCCTTCCCGGGCCTGCGCTTCGTGCTCGATCACCTGGGTCGTCCCCCCATCGCCGGCGGTGACCTGTCGGCGTGGGGGCGGGCGCTGCTATCGCTCGCCGAGCTGCCCAACGTCAGTGCCAAGGTCTGCGGGCTGGTGACCGAGGCCGACTGGCTGACGTGGTCGATCGACGACCTGCGCGATCCGGTCGAGCTGGCCGTCGACGCCTTCGGGCCGCGCCGGCTGATGCTCGGCTCGGACTGGCCGCTGTGCCTGCTGGCCGGGTCGTACACCGACGTCATCGACTCGGTGCGCTACCTGCTTGCCGAGCTGCCGACGTGCCGAGCAGGACGAGATCCGTGGCGGG
>CAVORC010000011.1:0-147914 GCA_963698505.1 uncultured Chloroflexia bacterium
GGCTGGACCGGCTGCGCCACCTCCTCGTCCCGCACAGCCACGACCCCGCCGCCGGCTTCGACAGCGCGCTCGAGTCCAGCCAGAAGGGCGTCTTCGCGGTCAAGGTGTCGCTGGCGGCACTGATGGTCACGGCCGTCCTGCAGCTGCTGATCGTGCTGCAGACCGGTTCCACGGCCCTGCTGGCGGACACCATCCACAACTTCAGCGACGCCCTGACGTCGGTGCCGCTGTGGATCGCCTTCGTCATCGGGCGGCGCGCGGCGAACCGCCGCTACACCTATGGCTACGGACGCGCGGAGGACCTCGCCGGCCTCTTCGTCGTGGCCATGATCGCCCTGAGCGCGGCGCTCGCCGGCTGGGAGTCGCTGCAGCGGCTGTTCGAGCCCCAGCCCATCAGCGACGTCTGGCTGGTGGGCCTGGCCGGCATCGTCGGCTTCGCTGGCAACGAGCTGGTGGCCCTCTATCGCATCCGCGTGGGCAACCAGATCGGCTCGCAGGCGCTGGTCGCCGACGGCTTGCACGCGCGCACCGACGGGCTGACCTCGCTGGCCGTGCTCGCCGCCGCCATCGGGGTGGCCCTCGGCTTCCCGCTGGCCGATCCCATCATCGGCCTCGTCATCACCGTCGCCATCCTGTGGATCCTGCGAGACGCGGCGCTGGCGGTCTTCCGGCGACTGATGGACGCGGTGGACCCGGCGCTCGTCGAAGCGATCACTCGTGTGGCAGCCGGCGTCGAGGGTGTCATCGAGGTCGAGACCGTGCGCGTGCGCTGGCTCGGCCACCGCCTCATCGCCAGCACCGACCTGGTGGTGGACTGCCAGCTCACGGTGGCAGCCGGCCACGACGTCGCCGAGTCGGTGCGGCACGCGCTGTTCCACGAGGTCAGCGGACTCGACACCGTCATCGTCCACCTGGACCCGTGTGAGCACGGCGATTCCGACCACCACGCCGGCACACGGCCGCACGACGAGACGCTGCCACCGGCCCACCCGCGAGCGTGAGCCGCTGACCGGGCGTCGGCCGCCACGGCCCGGCGTCGCGTCAGACGAACGCCGAGGTGCGCGTGCCGGCAGCCCCACCGAAGGGGGACGCGATCGGCAGCGGCACATTCCAGCCGATCAACTCGCAGCCCAGGAAGTGGGGCGCCTCCTGCCCGGGCGTGCAGCGAGGGCAGCCCCAGTAGGCGAGGCCGCCTTCGTCGGGCAGGAAGTCGGTGTGGCAGACGTCCTCGGACGGATCGCAGCGACGGTCGTGGCAGGAGCACACGCAATCGACCGGGTGGTCGCAGCTGCAGACCGCGTCAGGGGAGGGCTCCCGGATCACCGTCGCCAGGATCAGGTCGCGCGTGGCCATCGAGCGACACCTCCGCTCGTGCACGGGCCCACGTCACGGCCCCCCGGGGCCCGACTCAACGTATGGTCGCAGGCCCGTCAAGCACTGGCCCCCGTGGCAGCGCCCCCGTGGCAGCGCCCGCCGCCCGGCGGGAACAGGCCCCGCCGACGTGGCTACAGCTTGGTCGCCGTGTCCCCGGGCCGGACGGCGCCCGACTGCACCACGACCGTGTTGGCACCGCGCATGCGCAGCGCACGGCCCTGCTCGGTGCTGATGAAGCGCAGCGCATCTGCGCCCCACCACCCGCGGAACTGCGCGCAGCCCGTATGCGGCTCGGCCTGCACCTCGAGGACCGCCTCACCGATGCGCAGCCGCGTGCCGGGTGGCATGTTGGCCTCCGAGATGTCGAGGTCCAGGTAGAGCTGGTCGCCACACTGGGCCCACGCCGCCGGCTCGGGATCGCCGGAGATGAGCTCGGCCACCCGCGCGTTCATCACCGTCACCTGTGCGTACGGGCTGGGCCTGTCGGAACCCATGCCGGGCCGGTTGATCCAGTCATCGCCCACCAGGCCGGCCTCGGTATCGAGCTGGCCCACCTCGAGGATCTCGCGCTGTCCGCGGCCGGGCCGCCGAACGACGAGGCGGACGGTGCCTTCGTCCGCTGGTGCATCCAGCACGCGTGCCAACCCTGCATCGAGCTCAGCGACCGTCCGGTATGTCATGCGCCGCAGTATGCCGCACGAGGTCGTCGTGCGATCGTCACAGGCGTCTGCTTGGATACCCTGCCATGACCACGACCACGACGACTCCGGCAGCACCAGGCGCCCGCTCCTCGCGGACCGCCGACGTGGCCGCGTTCATCGCTGGCGGGCTGGCCGCTGCGCTCGGCATCGCCATCGGCGAGCTGATGGCCGGCCTCATCGTGGGCGCGCCCTCGCTCGTCATCGCCATCGGCGACACGGTCATCGAGTACCAGCCGCCGTGGGGCAAGGACCTCGCCGTGGCGCTCTTCGGCACCAATGACAAGCTGGCGGTCAACGCGGGCATCGTCATCGCCGCGGTCGTCATCGCCGGCGTGCTCGGTGTCGTCGGCCGCCGGGACTTCCGCGTGCCGCTCGTCGGCTTCGTCATCGCCGGAGCGGTCGGCATCCTTGCGGCCGTGACGCGGCCGCTGGTCGAGCCCGTCTGGGCCGTCGTGACCGTGACCGTGGCCATCGCCCTCGCCCTCGATCGCCCTGCGCCTGATGCTGGCGGCCACCGCGCCGGCCTGGGCGCGCGCTCGCGCGCGGCATCCGCATCCACGCGCCACGGCGCAGCCGCCAGCGGCGTGCGCGAGGATCGCGGCTCGATGCCCGACTGGGATCGTCGGCGCTTCCTGCAGGTGAGTGGCGGCGTCGCCGTCGGGTCGATCGTCCTGGGCGTGGTCGGCCGCAACCTGCTCACGAGCCGGCCGGCGGGCGGCGCCGCGGTGGCGGAGCTGCCGACGCCCTCGGCCGCGCTGCCCGAGGTGCCGCCTGCGGCATCGCTGGACGTCCCTGGCATCAGCCCCATCGTCGTGCCCAACGACGAGTTCTACCGCATCGACACCGCTCTCATCAGCCCGCGGGTGGACGCCGCGACGTGGCAGCTGCGGGTCCACGGCATGGTCGATCGCGAGGTCACGCTGACCTACGACGACCTGCAGTCGATGCCGCTGTTCGAGCAGTACGTGACCATCGCCTGCGTCTCCAACGAGGTCGGCGGGCGGCTCGTGGGCAACGCGCTCTGGACGGGCGTCGATCTCAACGACGTGCTCGACATGGCCGGTGTGCAGCCCGACGCCAGCCAGATCGTGGGTCGCTCGGTGGACGACTTCACGGCCGGCTTCCCCACCGCCTGGGCGCGTGATCCCGGAGCGCCGGCCCATGATCGCCATCGGCATGAACGGCCAGCCGCTGCCCATCGACCACGGCTTCCCGGCACGCCTGATCATCCCCGGCCTGTACGGCTACGTCAGTGCCACCAAGTGGCTGCGCGAGATCGAGCTGACCACGCTGGAGGCGTTCGATGCCTACTGGGTCCCGCTGGGCTGGGCCAAGGAAGCGCCCATCCTGACGCAGTCACGCATCGACACGCCGCGGGGCGGGGCCGACCTGGCGGCCGGCACGACCGTGCCCATCGCCGGCGTGGCCTGGGCTCCCGACCGTGGCGTCTCGCGCGTGGAGGTCCAGCTCGACGAGGGCGAATGGCAGGAGGCAGAGATCTCCGAGCCGCTCAGCGACGCCGCCTGGGTGCAGTGGAAGCTGGCCTGGACGACGCCGACCGACGGTGGCCGCCACCGCATCCGCGTCCGGGCGACCGATGGCGACGGCGTGGTGCAGACCGACGAGGTCACGCCGCCCCGCCCCGACGGTGCCCGCGGCTATCACCAGGTCGACGTCTCGGTCGGCTAGCAGCGCTCGGCCCACCGCTCGCGCCCACCGCAGCGAGGCAGCCGAGGTAGCGCGCCCCTGGCTCGCCGATGCCCGGTAGCCGACCCGGTCAGCCGACCTCGTCGATGGCGACCGTGCCCTCGACGATCGTGTGGGTGGCGCCGGCCACCCACACCGAGCCGTCCTCGTCGGTGCTGATGCGCGGGCGCCCGGTCCGCCCCAGGCGCGTCCCCTGGCTGGCCGTGTAGGGCGCCGACCACGACGCCACGGTCGATGAGCCACTGCGCCAGCGAGGCGTTGAGGCTGCCGGTCACCGGGTCCTCGATGAGGCTGCCGCGGTCGATCGCTGAAGAATGCGCGCACCTCGTAGGCGCAGTCGGAGCCGGGCGGATACAGGCCCACGACACCGATATCGACGTGCTCGGCCGCGGCGACCGGCTCGAGCGCCAGCACCGCCTCTGCCGACGCCAGCATCAGGGCCACCCAGCCGGGGCCGTTGTCGACCCACTGGCTCTCCACGATGTCGCCGGTCTCGATGCCCAGCACCATGGCCAGGCGCGACAGGTCGCGGGGCTCCACCGGGCCTGAGCGGACCAGCGCGGGCGCGCGGAAGGCCAGCACGCCCGTCGAGGCGACGGATGGGGATGAGCCCGGCCCCGCACTGCTGCACGATGCGTGCCGGCATCGCGCGCCGTGCCACCGGCCCGCAGCCAGGCGTGACAGGTGCCCAGGGTGGGGTGGCCGGCGAAGGGCAGCTCGCCGGCCGCGGTGAAGATGCGCACCGCGTAGTCGGCGGCCGGGTCGCTGGCGGGCACCACGAACGTCGCCTCGGACAGGTTGGTCCAGCGCGTGAAGCGCTGCATCTGCTCGCTGGTCAGGCCCTCGCCATCGAGCACGACCGCCACCGGGATTGCCACGCAGCGGCTGCGGGCGAGAAGACATCGACCTGCTGGAACGAGCGCATCAGCCGCGAGCATAGCCGGCCCGCGGTCAGCCGGCGGCGGACTCCCCGTCGGTCGAGACCACGTGCGAGGGCGTGCCATGCACGGCCGGGATGGAGCCCAGCCGGCCGGCCTGGTAGTCGCTGAAGGCCTGCACGACCTCCTCGCGGGTGTTCATCACGAACGGTCCCATCCAGGCCACCGGCTCGCGGATGGGCTGGCCGCCGAGGATGAGCACGTCCATGTTGGGGCTGCGGCTCTCCTGCTGCTCGCGAGGCGCGGACCGTGAGCGTGTCGCCGGGCCCGTAGACCGCCAGCTGGCCCATGCCGATGGGCTGGCGCTCCGGTCCCACGTCGCCGTCGCCGTTGAGCACGTAGAGCAGGCCGTTGTAGTCGGCCCGCCACGGCAGCGACAGCTGGGCGCCGGGGCTGAGCGTGGCGTGGATCTGGGTCATGGGCGTGTAGGTCGAGCCGGGCCCGGCGTGGCCCGCGATCTCGCCGGCGATGATGCGCAGCAGGGCGCCGCCATCGTGGGTCGTGACCAGCGCCACCTCGTCGGCGCGCAGGTCCTGGTAGCGCGGGTCGGCCCACTTCCGCGCGCGCGGCAGGTTCACCCACAGCTGGAAGCCGTGGAAGAGTCCGCCGCTGACGACAAGGTGCTCCGGCGGCTTCTCGATGTGCAGGATGCCCGCACCGGCGGTCATCCACTGCGTGTCGCCGTTGGTGATGGTGCCGCCACCGCCGTTGGAGTCGGAGTGCTCGAAGATGCCGTCGATCATGTAGGTGACGGTCTCGAAGCCGCGGTGCGGGTGCCAGGGCGTGCCCTTGGGCTCGCCGGGGGCGTACTCCACCTCGCCCATCTGGTCGAGGTGGATGAAGGGGTCCAGGTCACGCAGGTCCACGCCGGCGAAGGCGCGCCGCACCGGGAAGCCCTCGCCCTCGAAGGCGCTGGGGGCACGGGTGATGCTCTTGACCGGCCGCGGCCGCGCGGTCAGCGGATCGGGCGCGGCGATGCGCGGCAGGACGGTGATGTCGTCGACGGTGATGGCTGGCATGTCTGGCTCCGCGGGAGTGGTTCCTTGTGCCCGCAGTATGCCATGAAGTAGTTGCGTGCGCAAGTATATGTGTCGGGGGGCATGCGCGAGCTCGTGGGGCATCGGCCCGTCTCGGCGCGGGAGCGGCCCAGCGGCCGAGACGTCAGGCGCTGGCGAGCGAGCGTCGAGCTGCGAGCGACCCAGGCTCGTGTCCTAGCGCTCCGTGCGCTCCCGCTGCAGGCTCGCCCGTTCAGCTGCGACGCGCTCCACCACGGCCTCGAACTCCTCCCAGGAGTGCACGTCGACGACGCCCGGCATGGGGTCGTTCCAGGGGTGCACCATGCGGCAGACGACGGCATCGGGCAGGCCGGTGGAGAGCTCCTGCAGCTGGTGCGGCGCGTCGTCGAGGTAGACATCGCAGCGGGCAAGCGTCTTGTCCCACAGGAAGTGGACCTCGCGTGCCGGCACGCCGTGGTCGGCCAGCCAGGCCAGCGAGTCGGGGATGGCCCAGTCGAACTTCGAGCTGACGATCACCACGCGGTGCCTGGCGCCGATGCGCTTGATGGCCTCGATGGCGCCGGGCAGCGGCGGCGCGTCGCGGAAGGTGGAGCGGCCGTCGCCCTGGGCCCAGGCCCAGAACTCGGCCATCGAGGCGAAGTGCGTGAGCCGGTAGAGCCCGTCCCACTCCTGCACCATGGATGCGTCGAGCGTGGTGCCGAAGTCGCGGTTGTAGCGGGTCATCCAGCCGGTGTTGAAGTCGGCCAGCACGCCATCCATGTCGATGCCGACGCGGATCCCCGGCAGCAGGTCGCTGAAGACGCTCGTCGTGCGCGGTCACAGCGTCGCGTCGTCCATGCCGTCGTGCCGAACAGGCGCTCGTGGGTGCGCAGCGCGAAGCGGTCGGTCATGCCCGCGATGTAGTCGGTCGGCCTGCGTCACGCGGTCGGCGTCGGTGTCGCGGTAGGAGGTCGGGATGTCCTCGGGGTGGCTGAGGTGGTGGTCCATCAGCCGGCGGATGACGTCGATGGCGGCCGCCTGGCGGTCGCGCTGCTGCGGGTGCCACGTAGACGCGCTCGAACATGAAGTCGCGCAGCTCGTTCATGTCGGCCAGCACGTCGTCGTCCATGCGCACCTCGCCGCTGCGCGAGCGAGCCCTCGATGACCGCGTCGATCATGCCCCCGACCCAGGCCGAGCCGGGCGCGCCGAAGCGCTCGGTCATCGCCGCCGGGGAACTCGTCCGCGGTCAGCACGCCGGCACGCATGGCGTCGAGCGCGTCGTGCGTCAGATAGGCGATGCGGTCGGCGTAGCGCACGCAGTAGCGCCTCCTGCGTCGCCGGCGGCGGGTCGATCTTCCAGGAGTGGGCGCGGATGCCGTCGCGCACCTCCCAGCGAGAGGTTGAGGTCCTCGAGCACCTCGTAGATGCGCACCGACTGGGCTGCGTGGTGCCAGCCGCCGGTGGTGGGGAAGTACGGCGACAGCGCCTCCTCGCCGGTGTGGCCGAACGGCGAGTGGCCCACGTCGTGGCCCAGCCCGATGGCCTCGGCGAGCGACTCGTTGAGCGACAGCGCCGCCGCCAGCGCCCGCGCGATCTGCGTCACCTGGATGGTGTGCGTCAGGCGCGTCACGTAGTGGTCGCCCTCGGGGTTCACGAAGACCTGCGTCTTGTGCTTCAGGCGCCGGAAGGCCTTGCTGTGCATGATGCGGTCGCGGTCGCGCTCGAACGCCGTGCGCATGCGCGTCAGGCTCCTCGGGGCGCGCGCGACCGCGCGAGTCGACGGAACGGAAGGCGGCCGGCGCCAGGCGGGCGGCCTCCTCGGCCTCACGCGACCGCGCGGTCGCGCAGGATGAAGCGGTCGCTCATCGGGTCGCTGCGTCGGCCGTCAGCGTCGCTGGCGCGGGCCGTCGGCCAGCAGGTCGACCTCGGCCACGGACTTGGCGTCGCTGCCCTCGATGATGCGGCGGCGCACCCGCCCGAGATGGTGTCGATGAGGATGGTGGCGACGATGACGACGAGGATGGCCATGCCGGCCTGCGGCCAGCGCCGGAACTTGAGGGTCTTGTCGAGCAGGAAGCCGATGCCGCCGGCACCGACGACGCCGAGCACGGCGCCGGCGCGGATGTTGATCTCGAAGCGGTAGAGCCAGAAGGCCACGATCTCCGGCAGCACCTGGGGCAGGACGCCCCAGCGCTGGACCTGCAGCCCGCGCGCCACCGACCGCACGCGCGGCCTCCACGGGCCCGGGTCGATGCCCTCGATGGCCTCGGCGGTGAGCTTGCCCAGCGTGCCGATGGAGTGGATGCCGATGGCCAGCGCACCGGCCACGGGCCCGAGGCCGGCGATGGGGATGAAGATGGCGATGGCCAGGATGAGCTCGGGGAACGCCCGGATGGCGTTGAGGATCAGGCGCATGACGTTCGAGACGAGTCCGCTGGAGACGTTCTTGGCGCCCAGGAAGCCGAGCGGCAGTGAGAGCACCGCACCGATGATGGTGCCCACCCAGGCCATCTGCGATCGACTCGATCATGGCCGGGACGGCCTTGTCGAGGTAGCGAGGTCGGGCCCGCTCTTGCAGGAACATCTCGTCGAAGATCCTGGCCAGGCCGGACGGCAGCGACGCGAGGTCGGTCGAGGTCGACGTCGACGCTGAGCGCGGCCCACACGAGGAGCGCGGCCGCGCCGGTGATCCAGAGGTTGCGCTTGAGGCTCGAGGGCCGCTTCGGACGGCTCGCTAGGCGCCGGGCCGGCGTCATCACACCAGCCTCCGCCGCAGCGGATGGAGACGAGCTCGATGAGGAAGACGATGACGAAGAGCGCAGATGATGATGACCGAGATGTTGCTCCACGCCGAGAAGCCGTACTGCGTCCGGAGCAGGAAGCCGATGCCGCCGGCGCCGACGAGGCCGAGCACCGTCGAGGCGCGGATGTTGAGCTCGAAGGCGTAGAGCGAGAAGGCCACGTAGTTGGGCAGGACCTGCGGGAGGACCGGCCCAGCGCACCATCTGCGGTGCGGCTGCTGCCGCCGGCGTCGACCGCCTCGATCGGTCCGGTGTCGACGGCGTCGACCGTCTCGGAGAGCAGCTTGGCCATGACGCCGATGTTGAAGAAGATCAGGGCCAGGATGCCGGCAGCGGCCCGATGCCGAGGGCGGCCACGAAGATCAGCGCGTAGAGCAGGTCGGGGAGGGCGCGGATGACGTTGAGGATGCCGCGCGAGATGGTCAGCGTGGCCCGGTTGGGGACGTCGTGCGCGAGGCGAGGAACGACGATCGGCAGGGCGATGGCGCAGCCGATGAAGGTGGCGATGATGGCGATCTGGAAGGTCTCGATGAGCGGCTCGACCGTTCTGCGGCGAGGAAGGCCCAGTTGGGGTCCAGCAGCTCGCGCAGGATGCCTGCGCCGCGCCGATGTCCTCGAGCGATGCCGACCGAGGTCGAGGCCGATGCCCCACTGCTCGCTGACCGAGACCAGCGTGATGAGCGACGAACGCCGCGATGCCGGCGTAGATGAGCGGGCGAGCGGCGCGGCTTGGTCGGCCGGCGGCTGGCCTGGCGCGGCGGCCGGTCACGCGCTGACGGTGGCGGTGCGCGGCTCGGCCGCGCCCATCGACGTCGTCGGCGGTCAGCGAGCGGCCGTAGATGTCGCGGAAGACGTTCTCGTCGGCCTGCGCGCCGGTCCCGTCGTAGACGAGCTCGCCGCCGCGCAGGCCGATGATGCGCTCGCCGTAGACCTTGGCCAGGTCGAGGAAGTGCAGGTTGACGATGGTGGTGATGCCCAGCTCGCGGTTGATGCGCTGCAGGTCGCGCATGACCACGTGGCTGGTCGGCGGGTCGAGGCTGGCGCACGGGCTCGTCGGCCAGCAGGATGCTTGGGCTCCTGGGCCAGCGCCCGCGCGATGCCGACACGCTGCTGCTGGCCACCCGAGAGGTTGGAGGCGCGCACATAGGCCTTCTCGACGATGTCGACGCGTTCCAGCGCCTGCATCGCGATCTCGACGTCCTCGGGCTTGTACCAGCCGAGCAGCGAGCGCCAGGTGCTGGTCGCGTGAAGCCGACCCATGAGCACGTTGTTGAGCACGCTGCGTGCGCTTCACCAGGTTGAAGGTCTGGAAGATCATGCCGATGTGCGAGCGCAGCTCGCGCAGCTGCTTGGCCGAGGCACCGCGCGACGCTGACGCCGTCGACGATGACGTCACCGTCGGTGAGCGGGACCAGGCCGTTGACGGCGCGGATGAGCGTGGACTTGCCGGCGCCGGAGAGGCCCACGATGACGATCATCTCGCCGTCGGGGATCTCCAGCGTCAGGTCCTTGAGTGCGTGCACGCCACCCGGGTAGGTGACCGATGCGTTCTCGAACGATGATCATGGATGCATTGGTCAGATGAGAACGGGCGGGCCCGTGCTGGGCCCGCCCGCATCAGGATCGGCTGGCTAGGAGCCGTAGCCGAGCTTCGCGACGGCGTCGCGGATGATCTGCAGCGACTCCTGGTTGGGCTCGCCGAACGCGTTGATGTTGTAGATCTCGTCGAGCACCGCGGCGCCCTCTTCGGTCGCCGCGTAGTCGAGCAGTGCCTGCTTGATGTTGGCCTTGAGCTCGTCGGACAGGTCGCCGGCGACGGCGATGCCGTCGTTGGGGATCTCGGGGCCGTAGGCGAAGACGACCACGGTGCTGGCGACGTCGCAGTCGGTGACGGCGTCGCTGCGGGCGTCGTCGAAGCTCACGCCGATCTCGGCCTGGCCCGTTGCAGACGGCGATGACCGAGGCGTCGTGGCCGCCGGCGAAGACTGGCGTCGAGGTCGGTCTCCGGGTCGAGGCCGGCGACGGTGGCGAAGACAGTGGCCGGGAAGATGTAGCCGGACGCGGAGGTCGGCTCCACGAACGAGACCGTCGTGCCGGGCTCGACGTTGGCGAGCGCCTCGAGCCGATGGGGCCCGACGGGAGACTCGTCGAAGGCACGCGTCGGTGCCGTTGCAGTTGAGGAGGTGAGCATCTCGTCGCCTTCGGCGCGCTCGTTCGCGACGGGCTCGTCCATGCAGTACTTGTCGGGGTCGGTGGTGATGAACTGGGTGTGGTAGGAGGTGCTGCCGATAGCGCTCCGACTGCAGGATCATCTCCGCGCCGGCGATGTCGACGGCCTGCACCAGGCCGAAGGGCGGCAGGGCCGCGATCTGCGCCTGGCCGGTCTCCATGGCCGTGACCAGGGCGGTGTAGTCGCTCGAGACGAAGCCTTCGACCGGGATGCCGAGCGCTTCAGTCAGGTAGTCGGCGAGCGGCTGGATGTCTTCGACCAGGGCGTCGGCCTCGACCGACGGCACGAAGCCGATGACCAGCTCTTCAGGGTCGTCCTGCGCGAGAGCCGGGGCGCCTGCGAAGGCCGTCGCGGCGAGGACCGCGGCAGGCAGGAGCCAGATGGAGCGGCGTCGGGACATGTGTCTCCTCCGAAGTCATGCCCGCGGGCACGAGCGGGCGTCGCGTCCGGGCCACGTCTCGCGCACGGTGTTCACGAGACGTTCATCGGGACAGCCGGCCCGGACGACTCCAGTCTAGCCCCGAAGGCCCTGCGGCAGGGCCTCGAATCGCGAGGACGGCCTACCCGACTCGTGAGCGACGGCAGGATGCGCTCCGCGATCGACGCGAGGCGACCTCGCCCGCCGTCACCGTCACGCTCTCGTCGGAGGCATCCAGCACGACCGCGATGTCCAGCACGCGGTCGCCACCGGGCAGCTCGATGATGGTCTGCTGCTCGGTCACCAGCGCCGGCAGTCCTGCGACGGTCGTCTCCTCGTAGTCGGGCAGCCATGTGCGTGTACAGCTCGAGCTCACCTTCGGCTGACGTAGACGTTCACGAAGTGGAAGCCACGCTCGCCGCCGATGGACAGGAACTGGCACGAGGAAGCGTCCCCCTCGGCCTGGTCGAAGCCCAGGCCGGTCAGCTCGTTGAGCTCGTCGAGGGTGAGGCCCTCGCACAGCGGCACCTCCGGCGTGGGCTCCGGCGTCGGCTCCGGCGTGGGCGTGGCGATCTCGGCCAGCCGCGGGATGACCAGCTCGGCCAGCCCCACGGCCTGGGTCACGCTGTCGACGCCGGCCGGTGGCTCTTCGCCCAGGTAGACGGAGACCTGCAGCACGTCAGCGCCGACCTGCACGAAGACCTGATCGCCGGCGGCGAAGGCCGGGTAGCCGGCGACCTCCAGCTCCTGGTCCATGCCGAACGCCCCCTGGAAGGTCTCGTAGTCGTAGCCCTCGTTGAGCGACAGCGTGGCCGTGTGGTAGTTGTCGAAGTCGTCGATCGAGGAGGTGATGCTGCAGACCGTCTCGAAGCCTGAGGCGGACGTGTACTGCAACGTGCCGACGGCGTTGACCGCGTCGATGTCCAGCAGCCCGCACATCCCCTCGCTGGGCCACGGCTGCTCGGCGACGGCGGGCTCCTGTGGCTCCACGAGGCCGCCGCAGACGAGCCACTCCCCGTCCTCGCGCACCAGCGTGACTTCCTCGTCGAGGCGCTGCGACTGGTTGAAGGCGCTGCCCATGAAGCCCGCCATCATCTCGACGTCCTCGTCGCTGGGTGGCGGATCATCCGGGCCCAGGTCGGCCGCGAGGATGGCGCGCACCAGGTCTTCCACCTGGTCCTCGGCCACGCTCACCGAAAAGGTCGCGCTGACGGCGGCCGTGGCGCTGTCGCCGTCCTCTGCGACGATCTCGATGGAGCGGTCCGCGATGTCGATGGCCAGGGCGCTCGCGAGCGGGTCGTCGCTGTCGAGCCCCAGCTGGACCCCGAGGTCGAAGGCCTCGCGGATGCCCTCGCGGTCGGCGGCGCAGACCGCCGCGTCGAGCGCTGCGAAGTCACCGCTGGCGACGATGTCGAAGAGCTCGTTGACGGCGGCCTCGGGGCTGTCGGCGGCGAGTGCCGGTCCGCTGCCGCCGACGATGCCAAGGGCGAGGACGGTCGCGGCGGAGATGCCGCTGCGCAGGGAACGGGAACGGGACATCGGGTGCCTCCTGGTCTTCGGTGGGGGATGGGCAGCCGACTGGCGGCCCGCTCGGACGAGGTGCTCCCTAGCTGGAGAGGGCGGCGGCGCGCTGCGCCGCGAGACGGCGCATGGTAGCGGTCTTCGAGGATCGCCAGCAACGCGTCGAAGCGAGTCCTCGATCTCGTCGCGCTTGAGCGCCACGCACGCCGTCAGCAGGGCCAGGCTGCCCCACCAGATGACCGGCATCGCCAGGAGGACGCCGATGGGCAGCAGCCAGCGCTGGCCGCGCCAGGCGGCGAAGACGATGACGGCGATGGCGAACGGGAGCCGCACCAGCAGCGGGATGGGCACCGAGCCGGCGACGGTGCTCGAGCCGGTACTCGAGGTCAGCAGCCCGAACCACTCCGACCACAGCCCGGGCGTCAGCAGCGCCGTGACCGCGATGACCGCCAGTGTCGCCGCGATGGCCAGGCTGAAGTTGAGCCATTCACGGCGCACGCCGAACCACAGGATGCCCAGGCCCGGCGTCACCTTGGTCAGCAGCGGGAACGCCCACGCCACCGAGCGGCCGAAGCCGATGACGATGGCGGCCGCCAGCAGGATGGTGATGTTGCCGCCCCAGATCTCGGGCAGCGCCAGCAGCAGCAGCGGCAGGAACAGCAGGGGGCGGGCCAGCCAGAACAGGACTGCCAGCAGGCCGGTCGTCCAGATGCCCAGGAAGAGGGGCCACGACAGCGCGCGCAGCGGGCTCAGCGCGACCAGGAAGGCGGGCGAATACAGGTAGGCCGACTCGCTGCCCACCGAGCCCGGCTCGTAGGGATCGTCCATCGGTGCCGCCCAGTAGGCTCGCGCGTCGTGGCCCGGGCCGAAGCTGTCCGGCTCGAACGGGTCGGCCAGCGACGTCATCAGCACCACCAGCAGGATGGCGACGAGCACACCCCAGACGCCCAGGACCCGGCGGAGGTAGGCGGAGCGCATGGCTGGACGGTCCCTGTCGATCAGCTGTACGGGTTGGACACGGCGTCGACGCTGTTGCCCAGCATCAGCGGTCGCCCCAGCAGGCCGCTGTAGCGCGGGCGCAGGCGCTCGATGTCGTAGAGCTTCTGCGTGTCGACCGACACGGCGGTGTCGTCCTGGCCGGGCAGCGGGGAGTGCGAGTAGCGGCCATCCCTGATGGCCATCATGCGACCGCGCTGGCCGTTGGCCACCAGCTCCACCGCGATGTTGGCGAAGGTCGTGGAGACGAAGATGTCGACCACGTCGGGCTCACCCGAGCGCAGGTCGTAGGTGAGGTCGGAGTGGATGGTGTCGATGCCGGTGAGGGCCTTGATCTCCGAGGCCAGGATCTCGGCCACGTTGGCCTTGTGCCGATGTCCGAACGCATCCGGCTCGCCCACGTCCATGAGCTCGCCGCCCTCCCAGATGGCGCCCTCGGAGGTGATGACGATGGCGTAGTGGCTGGAGTTGAGCTGGTGGTCCTCGGTCAGCAGGTCGGCGAGGTGGCCCATGTCGTAGCGGTACTCGGGGATGACGCAGCGCGAGGCGGTGGCGAAGGCGGTGTACAGCGCGGTGAAGCCGGCGTCACGGCCGAAGATGCGGAAGACGCCGATGCGCTCATGCGAGCCGATGGTCGAGCGCTGGCGGTTGATGGCGTCCTTGGCGCGGGTGATGGCGGTGGAGAAGCCGATGCAGTACTCCGTGCCCTGCACGTCGTTGTCCATCGTCTTGGGCACGGCGATGATGTCCATGCCCGCGTCGTGCAGCGAACGGCTGTAGCTGAGCGTGTCGTCGCCGCCGATGGGGATGAGGTAGTCGAGACCCATGGCCTCGATGTTGTCCATCACCAGGGGGGTGATGTCGTAGCGGTCCTCGCCGACCTTCATCGACTCCGCGCGCTTGGCATCGAGATGCGCCGGCAGCGCGGCCTTCTTCATCTTGCGCGGGTTGGTGCGCGAGCTGTGCAGCCAGGTGCCGCCGGTGCGATCGATGGTGCGGGTGTTGTCGAGGTTCAGCGGCACGACGTAGCGTTCGTCGCCGAGGCCGCTTCCTGGCTGCTGGTGGGTCAGGCCTTCCCAGCCGCGCCGGATGCCGATGACCTCGAAGCCGAGCTCATGCGCCCGGTAGGTCACACCCTTGATGACGCCGTTCAGTCCGGGGACGTCGCCGCCCCCGGTCAGGATGCCGATGCGTAGCTTCTTGGCCATGACTCTCTGCCTGATCCCCTCTGGGCACGGAGTGACCCGCCCCCTCGTCGTCGCTGGTGGAAGTTGCGTAGCACGATGGTACCGCCTCTCGCCGCGGGGTAGGATGGCTGCGAGGCACCGGAAGGGTGCCAGACGAGGTCACCGTCCGCAGGCCATGAACTACGAGCTCTACATGCGTGCCGCGCTCGCCGAGGCCGCCCAGGCCGGTCGGGCAGGGGAGCGTGCCAACGGAGCCGTGGCCGTGCTTGACGAGGCCATGGTGGCGCACGGTCGTGAGGCCGTCGTCAGCAGCGGCGATCCCACCGCTCATGCGGTCATCATCGCGCTGCGCGAGGCAGCCACACGCCTCGGCCGCCGCTCGCTCGCCGGAATCACGGTCTTCTGTGTCGTCGAGCCCTGCCCCATGTGTGTCGGTGCGCTCCTCGCCTGCGATGCCGATGGCGTCGTCTATGCCCTCTCCGACGCCCGCGAGGGCGCCTGCCTGTCGGCCATGCACATGGCCGAGGCCAGCGGCACGGGCCGTCGCCTCCAGGTCGTCTCCGGCATCCTGCAGGAGGACGCCGCCGACCTCCGTCCTGACCTCGCCCCCGAGGCGCTGCGCCGATAGTCCGGCTCGGCCCTGGTCCAGGGGCCCGGTCGCGACGCCGGGCGATGCTTTGCTAGACTCGGCCGCACCCGGAGAGGTGTCCGAGTGGTTTAAGGTGCCGCTCTCGAAAAGCGGTGTGCGAAAGCACCGTGGGTTCGAATCCCACCCTCTCCGCCACTACCCCGCCCGTCGACCCGCTCGGCGTACCGACTCCGAGTCGTCAGCTCGTCCCCGCTGCGCCGTCGCCTTCGCCAGCCGTCACGACGGTCTCGGAGCGGACGACCTCGGAGCTCGGCCGGCGGCGCGGCGGGCTCGCGGTCCTTCCCGTCCGCCAGCGCAGGCGCGGGCCCTCGATGCCGCCGATCGCGCGTGAGGTACGCCGTCGTCGAGGGGAAGGCCATGCCTGGTGCCGGCTGCCTCGACCTCCCGCACGATCATCGCCAGCAGCTCTGCCTGGACCGCCATGAACTCGTGCACGCTGGTGGTGTCCACGTAGGCGCGCGCCTCGATGTCGATCGACGACGCCCCGAAGCGCAGCCAGGCGGACGCGCGGCATGTCTCGTCACGCTCGACCCGCGGGTGCTCCCGCAGCCCCTCGCGGATCCGCCCCACGAGCCACTCGATCTGCTCCAGGGTGGTTTCGTAGCGCACGCCGATGGTGTGCAGGAAGAGGGCGTTGTTGCGCTTGGTGAAGTTGGCTGATGCGAGCCTGCACGATGTCGCTGTTGGGCACTGTCAGCTGGGTCCCGTCGAGCTTGCGGATACGCGTCGAACGCGGGTCCGATCTCCTCGACCGTGCCATCGTCCTCACCGAAGCCCACGAAGTCGCCGACCACGAACGGCTTGTCCGCGAAGAGCGTCATGCCACCGATGAGGTTCTCGAGGGTGGGCTGTGCGGCGAGGCCGACGACGAGGCCAACGACGCTGGCACCGGCCAGCAGTCCGAGCGCCGGGATGCCGATCTCGTTGGCGCCGACGAGCAGGATGAGGACGACGCCGACGACGCTGATGACCCGCGAGAGCAGGCGCAAGAGGTGCGGGTCGTAGCGGTCATCGGAGACGTACCGGCTCGCGATGGCCCACCCGACCGCGATCTCGATCGCCTCGTAGAAGAGCCAGGCGATGGCGATCCACACGGCGACGGTCGTCCCCAGGACCACGATCTCGGCCAGCTCGCCACTCGGGTTGACCTGGGAACCCATCAACTCCTGGAAGACGAAGAGCAGCAGCAACAGCAGCAGCGGTGTCGTCGCCGCGAAGGCGTGTCTGCGGATCGAGCCAGCGGGGCCACGCCTGCCGATCGTCCGGTACCACAGCGCGGTCAGCAGCCCGATGAGGAGCGCGCCGAGCAGGGCCACGATCGACTTCCACAGAGGGCTGCCCAGCACCCGTTCCTTGGTGAACCCGGGGAGTGAGCCGATCAGCTCACGGGGAACCAGTGGCCCCGTCGTGAAGTCGCTGTTCCTGCGCCAGTCGGTGATGGTCGCGTCCTCGTCCAGGACCGGCAGGCCCTCGACCTCGTCGCGCCAGCCAGGCAGGTTGCTCACCGTCCTGGGGGAGAAGACCCAGCTGCCCGCACGATCACCTTCCTCCAGTCGCTTCAGGGTGATCTCGGTGCCCGGCAGTGTCCACTGTGACAACTCGTCCGCCGCGACCATGTCCGCATCAGGGATCGATCCCTGCTCGGGCAGCGGGATGCGCATGAGGATGTCTGCCAGCGCCGCGAAGTTCTCCTCCACGACCTCGTCCAGCGATGCCGCCGACACCTCCGAGAGGTCCGACAGCTCGCGCGTCTTGGCCACCTCGTCGAGGTAGGCCCGCTGGGTCTCCCAGGACCGGTTGCCTCGGTAGTCGAGTGCCGCCTCCTCGACGACCCTGGCCTGCTCCAGGAACGACTCGATCGTGGCACGTGGGCTGGAGGCATCGAGTGGCTCCAGCGGGTTCTCTGCCTCGGCCGCCATCGCTTGGGTGGCGATGCCGGCAGAGGCGAACAGTGCCAAGAGCACCACCATCAAGCGTTTGGGCACGACGTCCTCCTTGTGTGATCGCTTCGCACCAGGCCACCAGGCCGTGGCTGGTCCCCGGGACAGGCAGGTGTCCGGGGCATCGAGGAGTACGCACTCGGGCCGTGGTCGAGCTGGCCCGGGGTGGACTCGGAGCGCGGGGGAACCTCGATAGTCTAATCTGGTTCGCAGCACCCGCGTGCGGGTGTCCCCGTCCGCCAGAGCGGGGACCACGGACATGGAGAGGTCGCATAGAGGCCTAGTGCGCGGCACTGGAAATGCCGTATGGGGAAACCCATCGCGGGTTCGAATCCCGCCCTCTCCGCCACTTCCCCGTCTTTCGCCCTGACCGCTATCATTCCTTGGCCGTGCTAGGCGGGGAACTAGCGGTGCCCTGTACCTGCAATCCGCTCCAGCAGGGCTGAATCCCCTCCCGAGGTCCGCCGTTCGCGGAAGCCAACGGGACGATGGGCGTTGAGGATCGGGTCCCGCGCAGCGGCGACGCGTGAACCACGTCAGGTCCGGAAGGAAGCAGCGTTAAGCGCTGCTCGCCGGGTGCCGCGGACCGGCCTGGTCCGAGCTCGTCGTCTCGGTCGGGCCCGCGACTGGTCGCGATCGACGGAGGGTGCACGGCACAGCAGCCCACCGGTGTGGTGGTCCCCCGGGGCCACACACCACGGCCCGGCGGGGTCGCCGCCGCACGGAGACCGATGACCGACATCCCGACCACGACCAGCGAGCAGAGCGGCGTCGCCGGACAGGCGCTGTATCGGCGCTTTCGCGCGCAGACCTTCGCCCAGATCGTGGGTCAGGACGCCGTCACCCAGACGCTGCGCAACGCCGTACGCCTGGGTCGGGTGGGGCACGGCTTCCTCTTCGTCGGCCCGCGTGGCACGGGCAAGACCTCGATGGCCCGCATCCTCGCCAAGGCCGTCAACTGCACCGACCTGCACGAGGGCGAGCCCTGCGACGCCTGTCCCAGCTGCGTCGCTATCCGCGAAGGCCGCGCGCTCGACGTGGTCGAGCTGGACGCGGCCTCCAACAACAAGGTCGACGACATGCGCGAGCTGGTGCCGCGCGTCTACACCGGCGCCGCGGACCTCGCGCGCAAGGTGTTCATCATCGACGAGGTGCAGCGCATCAAGGAAGGCTGGGATGTCCTGCTCAAGACGCTCGAGGAGCCACCCGAGGGCGTCCTGTTCATCTTCTGCACCACGGACCCCAGCCAGATCCGCCCGGCGGTCGTCTCGCGCCTGCAGCGGTTCACCTTCCGCCCCTTGTCCGTGCCGGAGATCGAGGGCAAGCTGCAGCGCATCCTGGCGGCGGAAGGGCGCAGCGTCGAGCCTGAGGCGCTGGCCCTGGTCGCGCGCATGGCTGGTGGCGGCATGCGCGATGCCGAGTCGATGCTCGACCAGGTGCTCGTCAGCGCCGCTGATCCCATCACCGCATCTTCGATCGCCGACTTGCTCGGACTCGCCGACGAGGAGCTGGTCGATGGCTTCCTCGAGGCTCTCGTCGAGGGCGATGTCCTGGCCGGTATCGGGATCCTCGATGGCCTCGAGGCCGAGGGTCGCGACCTGGTCGCCTTCAGCGAGCAGCTGGTCACGCGCCTGCGGGCACTGCTGGTGGAACGCATGTCCCGCCCGGCAGCGGCCGATCGCTCGGCTGCACGACCGCTCACCGTCGCCGCCCGCCGACTGAGCGGCATGGACGCCAGCCGCTCCGGCCTGGGCGGCTACCGCTGGCAGCTGGAGCTATGCCTGCTCGCGGCGGCCGAGACGCTGCGCCGCAGCCGGCCGTGATCGCCCCGGCCTCCGCCCCGCTCCGACGCCGGCCGTCGCCCTGCCCCAGACGGCCGCCGCGCCTGCCGGCCGTACGCCCGCGCCGCGCCCGCAGCGAACGCGCCCGCAGCGAGCACGCCGTCGCCAACGCCCGAGCCCACGGCGGTCACGGCGCTCGCCGGATGCGAGAGCGGGATCCGACGTTGCGCCAGCCGGACCAGCCCCAGACCCGCCCGCTGGCCGCGCACGTCCGACGTCGCTGCCGACATCGCCGCCGTCCGCGCGGCCTGGCCCGCCATCGTCGCCGCCATCGGGAGCAACCCCGCCAATCGGCCGTTGGTCACGACCTGCCGGCCGGTCGAGCTCACCGACGGGGTGCTGGTCCTCGGCTTCCCCGAGGACCAGGCCTTCATGCGCGATATCGCCGAGCGCAAGCGGCGCGTGCTGGAGGACGGTATCGCGGCCGTCATCGGTCGCTCCATGGCGGTACGCTGCGTGGTGACCAATCTGGAGCTCGTCGAGCCCGTCGACTCCGGCGAAGGTGACCTCGTCTCGCAGGCGAGGCGCATCTTCGACGGGGAGCTGGCCGGGGTCGAGGACATCGACTAGGACTCGAAGAAGGAGACAAGCGTGGGCATGGGCAACCTGGCCAAGATGGCCCAGCAGATGCAGGCGGACATGGCGCGTGCCCAGGAGGAGCTGGAAGCGCTGCGCGTCGAAGGGAGTGCTGGCGGCGGTGTCGTCAAGGCGGTCGTCAGCGGCAAGCTCGACATCGTCTCGGTGAGCATCGACCCCGAGGTCGTGGATCCCGACGACCTCGATGACCTGCAGGACCTGGTCGTGGCCGCGGTCGCGGATGCCCAGACCAATGCCAAGGCTGCGGCCGAGGAGAAGATGAGCCGCATCGCCGGTGGACTGGGGCTGCCCGGTGGTCTCGGCCTGCCGGGCATGTAGCGCCGCCGGCCCGCAGGCATCCCTTGAGCCAGCTCATCGAGCCGGTCGCCCGGCTGATCGAATCGTTCTCGCGACTGCCGGGCATCGGCCCCAAGACCGCGCAGCGGCTGACCTTCCACCTGCTGCGTGCGCCTGACACCGAGGCCCGCACCCTTGCGGCCGCGCTCGTGTCCGTCCGCGAGGACGTCGTCTTCTGCGAACGCTGCTTCGACATCAGCACGGGGCCGCTCTGTCCCATCTGCGTGGACCCCATGCGCGACGACACGCGGCTGTGCGTCGTCGAGGAGCCGCTCGACGTCCTCGCGCTCGAGCGCACGCGCGCCTTCAAGGGCCGCTATCACGTGCTGCACGGCGCCATCTCCCCGGTCGACGGCATCGGACCGGAGCGTCTCCATATCCGCGAGCTGTTCGAGCGCATCGGCGCACGCGCGGGGGGCGAGCGCTACGAGGAGATCGTCATCGCCACCAACCCCACGCTGGAAGGAGAGGCGACGGCCATGTACATCGCCGAGCGTATCGAGGGGCAGGTGGCGACCGTCTCGCGCATCGCTCGCGGCATCCCCGTGGGGGGCGATCTGGAGTACGCCGACGAGGTCACCCTCGTGCGCGCGCTCCAGGGCCGTCACCAGCTTGGAGGGGTCAGCGAGCGATGATGTACCTCGTCAACGAGGCGTTGCTGCGACTGATCAAGCCCGGCATCGCCCTGCTCCTCGGTCTGCTGCTGTACTGGGTCATCACCGGCCTCCTGGGCGAACCGGGCTCGGCCCTGCTGGGCCTCGCTTGCTGGATCAGCGCCGGCGTTCTCATCCAGCTGCTGGAGACCGGCATCATCTGAGCCTGCCCGCGCCGGCGAGCCCCGCTCGCGCCAGGCACTGTCCAGGGCCCGACCACCGTTCCTCACGTCCGTTTGACGGTTCGCTGGCGTGGCCCTATAGTCCAACTCCTGCGCAGCGCGGACCTCCGCGCAGAGCGCCACCCCGGGTCCAGCCGGGTCCGGGGGCGGCAAGTCCTGTGTTTGACAGCCCCTGTGGGTGTGTGTCATCATGGACGGCCGTGCCGGGTGCCAGCTTACGCTGGACCTGGAGGAGCACCTTAACAAGTGAAGAGTGACAGACAAGTCTGTTTGTGTGAGCGGGCAAACCCCGAAACCAAAGGACGCACCGCAAGGTGAGTCCTTCATATCGGAGAGTTTGATCCTGGCTCAGGATAAACGCTGGCGGCGTGCATGAGACATGCAAGTCGAACGAACGACCTCGGGCTTGCCCGGGGAAGTTAGTGGCGAACGGCTGAGTAACGCGTGGGTGACCTGCCCAGAAGTGGGGAATAACTGCCCGAAAGGGTGGCTAATACCGCATGTGGTCTGAAGTTCATTCTTCCGACCAAAGCCTTCGGGCGCTTCTGGAGGGGCCTGCGTTCGATTAGCTCGTTGGTGAGGTAACGGCTCACCAAGGCGACGATCGATAGGTGGTCTGAGAGGATGATCACCCAGACTGGGACTGAGACACGGCCCAGACTCCTACGGGAGGCAGCAGTCGGGAATTTTGCTCAATGGGGGAAACCCTGAAGCAGCAACGCCGCGTGAGGGATGAAGGCCTTCGGGTTGTAAACCTCTTTTCTCAGGGACGATAATGACGGTACCTGAGGAATAAGCCACGGCTAACTACGTGCCAGCAGCCGCGGTAATACGTAGGTGGCAAGCGTTGTCCGGATTTACTGGGCGTAAAGAGCGCGCAGGCGGCCGAGTCAGTCGAATGTGAAAGCCCCCGGCTCAACTGGGGAAGGTCATTCGATACTGCTCGGCTTGAAGATAGGAGAGGGAAGTGGAATTTCAGGTGTAGTGGTGAAATGCGTAGATATCTGAAGGAACACCAGTGGCGAAGGCGACTTTCTGGCCTATTCTTGACGCTGAGGCGCGAAAGCTAGGGGAGCGAACGGGATTAGATACCCCGGTAGTCCTAGCCGTAAACGATGAACACTAGATGTTGGTGGTATCAACCCCGCCAGTGTCGCAGCTAACGCATTAAGTGTTCCGCCTGGGGAGTACGGCCGCAAGGCTAAAACTCAAAGGAATTGACGGGGGCCCGCACAAGCAGCGGAGCGTGGGGTTTAATTCGACGCAACGCGAAGAACCTTACCAGGGCTTGACATGACCAGGAATCCGGCGGAAACGTCGGCGCCCCGCAAGGGGCCTGGCCACAGGTGTTGCATGGCTGTCGTCAGCTCGTGTCGTGAGATGTTGGGTTAAGTCCCGCAACGAGCGCAACCCCTACTGTGTGTTGTATCACTCACACGGGACTGCCGAGAGAAACTCGGAGGAAGGTGGGGATGACGTCAAGTCAGCATGGCCCTTACGTCCTGGGCTACACCCACGCTACAATGGCCGGTACAGCGGGCTGCGAAACCGCGAGGTGGAGCTAATCCCTCAAAGCCGGTCTCAGTTCGGATCGCAGGCTGCAACTCGCCTGCGTGAAGCCGGAGTTGCTAGTAACCGCGGGTCAGCATACCGCGGTGAATATGTTCCCGGGCCTTGTACACACCGCCCGTCACGTCATGGAAGCCGACAACACCCGAAGCCAGTGAGCCAACCGCAAGGAGGCAGCTGTCGAAGGTGGGGTTGGTGACTGGGACGAAGTCGTAACAAGGTAGCCGTACCGGAAGGTGCGGCTGGATCACCTCCTTTCTAGGGAGAGGGAGCCGAGGCCATCGGTGAGGCCGGAGCGCTATACACCCTCCCAGGTTGATCGACCGATCGACACCGCTCACCCGCTGGGTGGGGAGCGGCGCATGGAGCAATCCATGCGAGGTCGTGTCGACCCAGCACCAAGCACCGAAATCCGTTCACGCATCAGGTTGTCTGTCACTCTTCAAGTGTTAAGGTGCCGTTCCCACGACGAGGCGACTCGACCGTAGGGGACGCCTGGGCGTTTAGCTCAGTTGGTTAGAGCACTGCCCTGATAAGGCAGAGGTCTCTGGTTCGAGTCCAGAAACGCCCACCACGTACCGTCCGGTGCTCAGGGGCCTGCTTGGGGGCGTAGCTCAGTTGGAAGAGCATCTCCTTTGCAAGGAGAGGGTCAGGAGTTCGAGTCTCCTCGTCTCCACCAACCCAGCCACCACCGGACACGAAGCGAGGAACGCAGTCTGCTGACCGCACACCTGACGATGGAACTGAAGATCGGGTAGACCCCGGAGGCTCTCGAAGAGCAACCCAAGCTGATCGCCAAGACGGCTCGAGGTCTTCGAGCCGTCTTGTGGTGTCACCTACCGGTCGCCCTCTGCTCAGTGGGCTCCAGGCAGCAGCGCTTGGAGGTCACCGACCAGCGGACCGCTGGGAACGCGAGCTCCGGCTCGCAGCACCTTACAAAGTGAAGACGTGATCGGAAGAAATTGAGTCTTTTTTGAACTTCGATTTCTGCCGAGGATAGAACGACAAGGTGAAATTTCCCGGACGTCTCTCGGCAACTACCTTCGGGTGAGTTGTTGAGAGAGGTCAAGCTACACAGTGCACGGGGTGGATGCCTTGGCGCCAAGAGCCGATGAAGGACGTGGCAGGCGACGAAACGCCCTGGGGAGCTGCGAGCAAGCTTTGATCCAGGGGTGTCCGAATGGGGAAACCCGGCTGGGGTAATGCCCAGTCACTCCGGGCTGAATACATAGGCCCGGTTGAGGTAAGTCCGCGAACTGAAACATCTCAGTAGCGGGAGGAAAAGAGATTATTCCCTTAGTAGTGGCGAGCGAAAAGGGAACAGCCCAAACCAGCTCAGCGTGATAGGCGGCAGCCGTTTCTGAGCAGGGGTTGTAGGAGTCGACATCGAGGTCCTGCCGGACTTCGCTGGAGTTACAAAGTCGATCGTGAGTCGAACCCGTCAGGAAAGGCGGGCCACAGAAGGTGATAGCCCTGTAGACGAAGCGAGCGACCTCCAGGTCGGCCACCTGAGTACCACGTGGAAGGTCTCTCATGTGGGAACCCGGGCGGACCACCGTCCAAGGCTAAACACTCTTGGCGACCGATAGTGAACCAGTACCGTGAGGGAAAGGTGAAAAGAACCCCGGAAGGGGAGTGAAATAGTACCTGAAACCACGTGCACACAAACAGTCAGAGGGTGTTGCCGGCTTTGCCGGTAGCCTGATGGCGTGCCTTTTGAAGAATGAGCCGACGAGTTACTTGTATGTGGCAAGGTTAAGTCCGAGAAGGACGGAGCCGAAGCGAAAGCGAGTCTGAATAGGGCGTCAAGTCGCATGCAGTAGACCCGAAACCGGGTGACCTACCCATGGCCAGGTTGAAGCGGGAGTAATGTCCCGTGGAGGACCGAACCCACTAGCGTTGAAAAGCTAGGGGATGAGCTGTGGATAGAGGTGAAATGCCAATCGAACCCGGAGATAGCTGGTTCTCCCCGAAATATCTTTAGGGATAGCCTCGAGCGTTCAATCACGAGGGTAGAGCACTGAATGGGCTAGGGGGCTTCCCGCTTACCAACCCCAATCAAACTCCGAATCTCGTGATTCTAGAGCTCGGGAGTCAGACTACGAGGGCTAAGCTTCGTGGTCAAAAGGAAAACAGTCCGGACCGTCAGCTAAGGTCCCCAAATGCAGACTAAGTGGGAAAGGATGTGGAGTCGCTGAGACAACCAGGATGTTGGCTTAGAAGCAGCCATCATTGAAAGAGTGCGTAACAGCTCACTGGTCAAGTGGTTCCGCGCCGAAGATCCAACGGGGCTCAAGTCTGCTACCGAAGCTACGGGTCCGCGGTGTATGCCGCGGGCGGTAGGGGAGCGTCGTGCATGCAGCGAAGGTCGATCGTAAGGACGGCTGGAGCGTGCACGAGTGCGAATGTCGGCATGAGTAGCGCAATGTGGGTGAGAAACCCACACGCCGGAAGCCTAAGGTTTCCTGAGGAAGGCTTGTCCACTCAGGGTTAGTCGGGCCTAAGCCGAGGACGATACGTCGTAGGCGATGGACATCCGGTTGATATTCCGGAACCACCAGAGATCGTTTGCACCGCAAGGTGTCGCCTGGGGAATGTGACCCCGTGGTTGGTCTGGCCGTATAGGTCATTCCGAAGCGGGTGAGTTGAACCCAGGTGAGAGCAATGGCATGACCCAGCATGGTAGTTCGAGCGCGTTATGGCTATACGCGTCTAAGCCGGTAGGCGGGGAAGACAGGTAAATCCGTCATCCCATCCAAACGCCGAGAAGCGAATGAAAGTGGCAACAGCTGCGATTCGAGTGAGCCAAGCTGGCAAGAAAAGTGTCTAGCGAGATCAAAGGTGACCGTACCGTAAACCGACACAGGTAGGCGGGTAGAGAATACCAAGGCGATCGGGAGAACCCTCGTTAAGGAACTCGGCAAATTGGTCCCGTAACTTCGGGAGAAGGGACGCCTCGCCGGCAGCTTGCTGCTAGGTCGAGGCCGCAGTGAAACGGCCCAGGCGACTGTTTAGCAAAAACACAGGTCCGTGCCAAAGCGAAAGCTGACATATACGGGCTGACGCCTGCCCAGTGCCGGAAGGTTAAGAGGAGGGGTTCACGCTCTGAATCGAAGCCCCGGTAAACGGCGGCAGTAACTATAACTGTCCTAAGGTAGCGAAATTCCTTGTCGGGTAAGTTCCGACCCGCACGAATGGCGTAACGATCTGGGCGCTGTCTCAACGAGGGACTCGGCGAAATTGAAGTACCTGTGAAGATGCAGGTTACCCGCGATAGGGCAAAAAGACCCCGTGGAGCTTTACTACACCCTGTCATTGGATTGGGATTCAGCACGTGTAGGATAGGTGGGAGGCTGAGAAGCTGGGGCGCTAGCCTCGGTGGAGCCGTCGTTGAAATACCACCCTTGTTGTGTTTTGGTTCTAACCGCGACCCGTTATCCGGGCGCAGGACAGTGGCAGGCGGGTAGTTTGACTGGGGCGGTCGCCTCCTAAAGAGTAACGGAGGCGCCCAAAGGTTCCCTCAGGCTGAATGGAAACCAGCCGTAGAGTGCAAAGGCATAAGGGAGCTTGACTGCGAGACCTACAAGTCGAGCAGAGACGAAAGTCGGGCTTAGTGATCTGGTAACTCCGAGTGGAAGGGTTATCACTCAACGGATAAAAGCTACCCCGGGGATAACAGGCTTATAGGGCCCAAGAGTTCACATCGACGGCCCTGTTTGGCACCTCGATGTCGGCTCGTCGCATCCTGGGGCGGTAGTACGTCCCAAGGGTTTGGCTGTTCGCCAATTAAAGCGGTACGTGAGCTGGGTTCAGAACGTCGTGAGACAGTTCGGTCTCTATCCATCGTGGGCGTAGGAAACTTGAGAGAAGCTGCTCCTAGTACGAGAGGACCGGAGTGGACGAACCGCTGGTGTGCCAGTCGTCCTGCCAAGGGCGCCGCTGGGTAGCTATGTTCGGTTTGGATAAGCGCTGAAAGCATCTAAGTGCGAAGCCAGTCTCGAGATGAGGTTTCCCACCGGGTCAACCGGGTAAGACCGCAGGGAGATCACCTGCTTGATAGGCGGCATGTGGAAGCTTGGTAACAAGTGAAGCTGAGCCGTACTAATGGTCGAGGGCTTGACCTTTTTCAGCAGCCCAACCAAGGGCAGCTGCCAGGAAGGTCCGGAAGATTTCACCGCGTCAGCGCGACGGAAGGTCGCGCCGCGGCAGAGATCGAGGTTCAGACTCAGCGCCGGTATCGACTGGCGTTCCGATCACGTCCTCACGAGAACACACGCACAGGATCCTGGTGACTCTAGCGGAGAGGCCACACCCGTTCCCATCTCGAACACGGAAGTAAAGCTCTCCAGCGCCGAAGATACTCAGGGGGCAGCCCCTCGGGAAAATAGGTCGTCGCCAGGGTCTTTTGCGTTGTCTGCGCTGCGCTCGGGTCGGCGTCGTTGGGTGCCCCACCGTCCTGATCAGGGGTAAGGCCGTATCATCGGCACGTGCAGTCTGATCCTCACGACGAGCCACAGTCGCTCGACAGCAGCGCCGGGGGCGAGTCCCGCGCGTGCCGACCCGGCGAATGGGGTGGGCCCCGGGCGGGGCCGACGAGCCAACATCGCCCAGAAGAGCCGTCCGTCGCAACAGACGCATCCGGGCAAGCCGCTGGCGATGTGCCGCCGCCTCCACCTCTGATGCCGGCACCGCGATCGGTTCCGCGCGCTCGCTCGGCGTCGCCTGCGCCACCTCGCATGCCAGGCCCCGGCACGCCCGGGCCATGGGTCAGCCCACCGCCCGTCAGGCACCGGCGCGGAGACGCCGCCTGTCGAGCGGCCAGCCGGCGCGCGACCGGCGGACCGCAGCAGCACGATCGGCCGGCGCCAGAGGGCCAGCCCGACGCGAGCGCCACCGTCCCCGGTCGAAGGGACATCGGATGGACCCCGGGCCATGGCGTCATCGCCGCCGGACCCTGTCGCCGGCCGCACCGCCGGCACCAGGTGGATGGGCTCGCCGGCGTCTGCCCGTACCTGCGTTCGGTGGACGGCGACTACGGTTCCAGCGAACCCGACCCCGACCATCGTTGCGCGGCACAGGATCCACCGGGCTCGCTGCCGCTCGCCTTCCAGGAGCGGTTCTGCCTCACCGACCGGTACCCCCGCTGCGAGATGTTCAAGTACGCGCAGGAGGTCGCCGGATCCGGCGCCATCCCCGCAGCTGCGCTGCCAGGCACGACCGCGGCACCCGCTCGCCGCTCGGTGTCGCTGGCCCTCGGCCCAGGGGGCGACGGCTCGCACCGCTCACTGCTCATCGCGGCCGGCGGCATCGGCGGCGTCGTGCTCCTGGTCGTACTGCTCGTGCTCGCCATGGGCAGCTGCTCCGGTGGTGACGCACCCGCGGGACCTGACAGCGCCACTCCGCTGCCGGGCGCCTCGGTGGACGCCACGGACGACGCCGCAGGTGGGCCGCAGCCGACGCGCGACGCCCGTGCCCGAGCCGACAGCCACGGCCGCCCCCGGGGTCGAGGCCACGGATGGCTCCTCGTCCACACAGCAGATCGTCCTCTACGAGGTCCAGGAGGGGGAGGGACTGCTGCGCATCGCCGAGACCTTCGGTGTCACGCGTCGCGCCATCCTCAGGGCCAACGAGGGCATGGAGGAGCAGCAAGCCGTACGTCGAGACGGGTCAGATCATCAACGTGCCGGTGTCCGATGCCCTGTCCGTGGAGCAGCTCGAAGATATCGTTGGCTACATGGGCCCAGCGGGCTAGCGCGACGGCCCGACGCGCGACGGTGGTCGGACCGCTCGACTGCCCCCGCGGCCGGTGCCTGTCAGGACTGGCAGGTCCGACACCACGTGGTGGTGAAGCCACCTGGCGAGACCTCGCTCAACGTCGCGCCGCAGCGCGGACACGGCTCGCCGCCGCGCAGGTGCACGCGCAGGAAGTCGCGTGCCTGTCGCTCGAAGGTCGGCGGCACGCGGGCCCGGAGCTCACGGCTGGCCCAGTCGAGCACGTCCCGCGATGCGCGCCAGATGGCCGCCGACTCCTCGTCGGCGAGGGACGGGCGCCTGCGAAAGGGTGCGACTCGCGCCAGCCAGAGGATCTCGTCGCTATAGGCATTACCGATGCCGGCCACGAACGCCTGGTTCTTGAGCAGATTGCCCAGCTCGCCGTTGTGGCGCCGGATGCGTTCCTGCCAGGTCGGCAGGTCCAGCGCCGGATCGTCGATGTCGGGCCCCAGCTCGTCCCAGCCAGCGACCTCCCGCTCGACGCCCTCCGGCAGCAGGTAGATCTTGCCCATCTTGCGGGGGTCTCGATAGCGCAGCTCGATCGGCGCCTCGTCGAGCGGCAGCCACGCTGCACCCCGCGTCCACGCGGCCGTGCGCGCGTCCGGCGGCAGGCCTTCGCGGGGCCCGAAGCGCATCACCAGTGCCGTCGAGGTGAAGGCCTTGGCGGCGGGCACCGCGAGGCCCATGCGGCCGGTCAGCATCGCATTGACGACGATGCGATGTGGCCCCAGGTCGAAGGTGAGGAACTTGCCCCGCTGCGTCACGCGCTGGAGCCGGCTGCCTTCGAGGGCGCGCAGCTCGGCGCTCGTGCCCCGCAGGACCAGCGGTTGCTTCAGTGTCGACGCCTCCAGCGCACGTCCGGCCAGGGCGGCGGTGAAGGCATCCGCGAGGACGCGCAGGTCTGGCAGCTCCGGCATGCACCCATTGTTGCGCGCTCCTGCGCGTGATAGCATGCGCGGGCCCCACCGAATGAGAATACGCAGGCCAGCAGATCCCGGACACGGAGGAGTCATCCCGCCCACCTGGACACGGAAGACACACCGCCGCTCGAGAGGCCCGGGTTCCTGCCCGGGCTTCGCGCATGCTCGCGTGATGGGAGCCTATCCATCAAGGAGACCAGACAGTTGACCGTAGACGAGCCGAAGACCACCGACACCGAGATCGCAGCGAACGAGCCCGAGACAGCGACGCCAGCCGCGGAGGCCGAAGCCCCCGAGGCGCCTGTCGAGGCCGCAGCTGAACCGGAGTCCGGCGTGACGGCCGCTGCCGATGAGGCAGAGACCCCCACTCCCGAGGCACCTGCTGAGGCCGCAGCCGAGAGCGCGGTCGAGGTCGCACCCGAGGAGGCCGAGGTCGAGGCAGCTGCGGATGCTCCTGCCCCAGACGAGGCAGCCGCCCGGCCGCGGCCGACGAGGTCCCCGCGCAGGCGAGCTCGCCTGCGGAGGCCGAGGCAGCCCCTGCGGAGGGCAGCCCCGAGGAGGCAGCCCCAGAGTCGAACGGAAGACGTCGCAGCGGACACTCCCGCCGAGCCCGAGCGCTCGCGAGCCCGCAGCCGAGCCCGAGCCCGCTGCCGAGCCTGAGCCCGCCAGCCCCCGAGCCGGTCGACGACCGTCCCGAGCCCACCACCATGGAGGAGCTGCTCGCCGAGCAGCCGGGCGACATCCCCAGCCTCAAGCACGGCGACGTGGTCGAGGGCAAGATCGTGCGCATCGACAAGGACGAGATGCTCGTCGACGTCGGGGCCAAGTCGGAGGGCGTGGTCAGCAACCGCGAGCTCTACGGCCGCAACACCGAGGCACAGCCTGAGCTGAACGTGGGCGACACTGTCCTCGTCTACGTGCTGCAGCCCGAATCGACCGACGGCCACGCCGTCCTCTCGCTGCGTCGCGCCGGCCTGGAGCGCAAGTGGCGCTCCATGCAGGAGCAGTTCGACGAGGGCGAGATCATCGAGGCTCCCGTCATCGACCACAACAAGGGCGGCCTCATCGTCGACTGCGGCATCCGCGGCTTCGTGCCCATCAGCCAGATCGTGGACTTCCCGCGTCGGCCGCAGAACGACCAGCCGCGCGACGCCGCCCAGGAGATCGCCGAGAAGCTCCAGCCCTACGTCGGCCGCAAGCTGCGCCTCAAGATCCTCGAGGTCAACCGCAAGGCCAACCGCCTGATCCTCTCCGAGAAGGTGGCGTTGTACGAGGAGCGCCGCGAGAAGCGCGACGAGCTGTTCAGCAGCCTTGAGACCGGACAGAAGGTGACGGGCACCGTTCGCTCCATCGCCCCCTTCGGCATCTTCGTCGACCTCGGCGGCATCGACGGCCTCGTGCACAAGAGCGAGCTGTCCTGGAACAAGGTGAACAACCCCGAGGGCAGCTACGAGGTCGGGGACGAGGTCGAGGCCGAGGTCATCGACATCAACCACGAGCGAGGTCGCATCAGCCTCTCGATCCGTCGCCTGCTGCCCGATCCGTGGCAGTCGACGGTGGCGGACCTCAAGGTCGGCGACATCGTCGATGGCACCGTGACCAAGATCGTCAACTTCGGCGCCTTCGTCCGCGTCAGGGACGGCCTTGAGGGCCTCATCCACATCAGCGAGCTGTCACACCAGCGCGTGGCCCACCCCGGCGACGTCGTCCACGAAGGCCAGACCATCAAGCTCAAGGTCATCTCGCTCGACTCCGAGCGCCATCGCCTTGGCCTCAGCCTGAAGCAGGCCGAGGAGGCGCCCGCGCGCCCGCCGCGCGAGCGCCGACCGCGTGGCGAGCGAAGCGGCTACGACCGCTCGCAAGCCATCCAGGAACCTGAGGGTGGCATCGACAACACGCTTGCGGCCGCCTTCGCCCAGGTGCGCCAGCAGATCGCCGAGCAGGATGCGGCCGGAACCGCATCCGATGCGCCTGCGGAGGAGGGCGAGACGGTCGACGTCAAGACGGCCGAGGCAACGACGACGGAGGCGGTCAGCCGAGCCCGAGCCCGAGCCGGACGCGGAAGCCCGAGCCCGCAGCCGAGCCCGAGCCCGCAGCCGTGGAAGCCGAGCCCGCAGCCGAGCCCGAGCCGAGCCGAGCCCGAAGCCCGAGCCCGCAGCCGAGCCCGAGCCCGAGCCGGCGCGGAGCCCGAGCCCGCAGCCGAGCCCGAGCCCGAGCCGGCACGCCGAGGCCGAGCCCGAGCCGAGCCCGAGCCCGAGCCGGACGCCGGAAGCCCGAGCCCGCAGCCGAGCCCGAGCCCGAGCCCGCGAGCCCGAGCCCGAGCCGAGCCCGAGCCCGAGCCCGAGCCCGAGCCCGCCGCGGACGCGGAGCCTGAGGCGGCCGCTGAAGCAGCCGCCGACGAGCCTCCCAAGGCGTAGACCCGGACGGCCGGCTGGCGGGTCCCGACCAGCTGGCCGGCGCCACCACGAGAGGGCCTCGGCGGCGACGTCGCGGCCCTCCTTGTCGTTCTCGCCCGGCGCCGCGAACCGTGACGGAGCGGTGACGGCGACTTCTGCCGAGCGAAGCTTCCTGGGTCTGCTGAGCCGGGTGCGGTGGTAGCATGACTCGGCGGCCGTCAAGGGGTCGCCTGCAAGGAGTCGTCGCTAGCCCCTATGGATCGGTTCGACAAGTTCACCGACCGCGCCCGCAAGGTCCTGACACTCGCACAGGACGAAGCGCAGCGCTTCAACCACAACTACATCGGTACCGAGCATCTGCTCCTCGGCCTCGTGCGCGAAGGTGAGGGCGTCGCTGCCCGCGTGCTCGAGAACATGAACGTCGAGCTGCCCAAGGTCCGCACCGCCGTGGAGTTCATCATCGGTCGGGGCGATCGTCCCGTGGTCGGCGAGGTCGGCCTTACGCCTCGCGCCAAGCGCGTCATCGAGCTGGCGATCGACGAAGCCCGTCGGCTGGGCCACAACTACATCGGTACCGAGCATCTGCTCCTCGGCCTCGTGCGCGAAGGGGAGGGCATCGCCGCCGGCGTGCTCGAGTCGCTCGGCGTCAACCTCGACAAGGTACGTCACGAGGTCATCCGGGTCCTGAGCCAGTCGAGCGCCTCGGGGCCCAGCAGCACGGGCTCTGACGCCAAGCGCGGCAGCGGCAGCAAGACGCCCACCGTCGATCAGCTGGGCATCAACCTGACCGAAGCTGCCCGCAACGGCAAGCTGGATCCCGTCGTCGGCCGGGAGAAGGAGATCGAACGCGTCGTCCAGATCCTGTCGCGCCGGCGCAAGAACAATCCCGCGCTCATCGGTGAGCCGGGTGTCGGCAAGACGGCTATCGCCGAGGGGCTCGCGCACCGCATCGTGGCGGGTGACATCCCCGAGAGCCTGGCCGACAAGCGCGTCCTGACGCTGGACATCGGATCGCTGGTGGCGGGCACCAAGTACCGCGGTGAGTTCGAAGAGCGGCTCAAGAAGATCATCGAGGAGCTGCGCAGCACCAACGACGCCATCCTCTTCATCGACGAGCTGCACACGCTGGTCGGCGCGGGAGCGGCCGAGGGCGCCATCGACGCGGCCAACATCCTCAAGCCGCCACTGTCGCGTGGCGAGCTGCAGTGCATCGGCGCCACCACGCTCGACGAGTTCCGCAAGTACATCGAGAAGGATGCCGCGCTGGAGCGCCGGTTCCAGCCGGTCATGGTGGAGGAGCCCACGCTCGAGCAGAGCATCGACATCCTCTTCGGCATCCGTGAGGGCTTCGAGCAGCACCACCGCGTCAAGATCACCGATGACGCCTGTCGCGCCGCCGTCGACCTGTCGATCCGCTACATCACCGACCGCCACCTGCCGGACAAGGCCATCGACCTCATCGATGAGGCCGCCAGTCGCGTGCGCCTGCGCCACAGCTCCACGCCTCCGGAGCTGAAGGCAAGCCAGAAGGAGCTCGAGCGCATCGCCAAGGAGAAGGAGGCCGCGGTCAACGACCAGGACTACGAGCGGGCGCAGGACCTGCGCGACGCGGAGTCGGCAGCCAAGGCCACCGCCGATCAGCTGCGCAGCGACTGGCAGGCGGCCCTGGCGGCGGAGACGCCGGAGGTGACCGACGAGGACATCGCCCAGGTCGTGGCGATGTGGACCGGCATCCCGGTGACGCGGATCGCGCAGGAGGAGTCGCAGCGGCTGCTGCAGATGGAGGACGCGCTGCACAAGCGCGTCATCGGCCAGAACGAAGCCATCGACACCGTCTCCAAGGCGGTTCGTCGCGCCCGGGCCGGCCTCAAGGACCCCAAGCGCCCGATCGGCTCCTTCATCTTCCTCGGCCCGACCGGCGTGGGCAAGACGGAGCTGGCCAAGACGCTCGCCGAGTTCATGTTCGGCAGCGAGGACTCGCTCATCAAGATCGACATGAGCGAGTTCATGGAGCGCCACAACGTCAGTCGCCTGGTGGGCGCTCCGCCAGGCTACGTCGGCTTCGAGGAGGGTGGGCAGCTCACCGAGGCGGTACGCCGCAAGTCGTACTCGGTGGTGCTCCTCGATGAGATCGAGAAGGCCCACCCGGAGGTCTTCAACATGCTGCTGCAGATCCTGGAGGACGGACACCTGTCCGACTCCAAGGGACGCCGCGTGGACTTCCGCAACACGATCATCATCATGACCAGCAATGTCGGCGCCCGGGATCTGCTGAAGGACACCTCGCTCGGCTTCCGACCCGTGTCCCCCGACGAGGACATCGAGCGAGAAGCGCAGTACGACCGCATGAAGTCGAAGGTGCTCGAGCAGCTCAAGTCGAGCTTCCGGCCCGAGTTCCTCAACCGCATCGATTCGCAGGTCGTCTTCCGTTCCCTGACCGTGGACGAGATCCGCGAGATCGTGGACCTGCTGCTGGCGCGTGTCCGTCGCCAGCTGCAGGTACAGCAGATCGACCTGGAGGTCACCGAGGAGGCCAAGGATCACGTCATCAAGCTGGGCTACGACGCCGACTACGGCGCGCGGCCCCTGCGCCGGGTGATCCAGAACATGATCGAGGATCCGCTGGCCGAGGCCCTGCTGGTGGGCAGCTTCAAGGCGGGCGACACGGTTCGCGTCGATCGCTCGGAGGAGTCCGGGCTGTCCATCGACGCCGTCACGGAGAAGACCCCCGTCGAGGCTGCCTAGGCCGTGGCACGCTCCCGGGCCGCCAGCGAGTACGTCTGCCAGTCCTGCGCCGCCAGCGTTCCCCGGTGGGAGGGGCAGTGCCGCAGCTGCGGCGCCTGGAACTCCCTCGTCGAGACCCTCATCCGTCCGTCGCAGCGTCGCAGCCCCGGCCGTGCCAGCACGGTCCGGCCGGCCGCGGCCGAACCACGACCCCTGGGCGCGCTGACGGCGTCCGCCAGCAGCCGCCAGCCGACCGGCCTCGCCGAGGTGGACCGCCTGCTGGGCGGCGGCCTGGTGCCGGCTCGGTCCTGCTGCTGGGCGGCGAGCCCGGCATCGGCAAGTCGACGCTGGTGCTGCAGATGGCCGGATCGCTGGCCGCGACCGCCGGCACTGATGCGGCCGGCGGCGTGCTCTACGCCAGCGCGGAGGAGTCGGCCTCACAGCTGCAGCTGCGCGCGGCCCGCCTGGGCTTGAGCGGGGGTCCCGCGGATGTCGCGCTCAGCGTGCTCGCCAGCACGGACGTGCTGGCCATCATCACCGCCGCCTCGGCTGCGCCGCCCGGTCTGCTCGTCGTCGACTCCATCCAGACGGTGCAGGTCGACGGCCTCGACGGCCCACCGGGCTCGGTGGGACAGGTGCGCGAGGCGGCCATCGCGCTGGGTGCCTTCGCGCGGGAGCAGGGGGTGCCCGTCCTGCTGGTGGGCCACGTGACCAAGGACGGCGCGCTGGCGGGACCTCGCACGCTGGAGCATCTCGTCGATGCCGTCCTGATGCTCGAAGGCGACCGCTACGGCTCGTTGCGCCTGCTGCGAGCGCTGAAGAACCGGCATGGCTCGACCGAGGAGATCGGCGTCATGGAGATGTCCGCGGGTGGCCTGCACGAGGTGCGCGACACGGCCGCCGCCTTCCTCGGCAGCGGCCATCGCGAGGCGCCGGGCGTGGCCGTGGCCGCGGTGCTGGAAGGCAGCCGACCGCTGCTGGTGGAGGTGCAGGCACTGGTGGCGCCGTCTGGCGGTATGGGGCCGCCACGGCGCACCGTCTCCGGCCTCGACGCCAACCGACTGGCCCTCCTCATCGCGGTGCTCGCGCGTCGCGGCGGTGTCGACGTCAGCGGCCGCGATGTCTACGCCAGCCTCGCTGGCGGTCTCACCGTGAGTGAACCGGCGCTCGACCTGCCGCTGGCGCTGGCCGTCGCTGCCTCCGCGCGTGACCTGGCGCTGCCGGCGGACATGCTCGTCTGTGGCGAGGTCTCGCTGCTGGGGGAGGTGCGGCCGGTGCGCGGTCTCGACCGCCGCTTGCGCGAGGCGGCTCGACTGGGCTTTCGCCGAGCACTGGTCCCGGCCGCTGCGGGGGACGGCCCCGGGGCGGCGCTGCCGGCCAGCCTGGAGCTCGTCCGCGTGGAGACCCTGGGCGCTGCGCTGTCGGCCGTCTTCGGCTCCGCCGCTGGTACCTCTGGGTAGAGCCCCCGAGTACGCGGCTTCTGGTAGCGTGCGATAGCCATGTTGAAGTTCATCCGCCTGCTGGGGGGTGCGCTGGGAGTCATCCTGGCCATCGCTCTTACGGGCTTCGACGGCACGTCCGCCACCCTGCTCGAGGATTCGACCCAGGGACGCCTCCTGCTGGGCGCCTGGATCGCGGCCTGGGGCATGGTGGGCTTCGCCATCGCGCCGTACATCACCATGGCCCCCGCGCGCTGGCTCATGCGTGCCGTCACCGACATGTCCACCGACGAGTTCGTGGCCGCCGTGACCGGTCTCATCCTCGGCCTGCTGATGGGCTTCCTGCTGGGTCTGCCCCTGACGACGCTGCCGGGTCCTGCCGGCCTGCTGCTGCCCATCGGGGTCTCGGTCGTCCTGGCGCTCGGCATGATGGGGCTGACCGTGGCCAAGCGACACGACCTGCGTGACGCGATCAGGGAACTCGGCATGTTCCGCCGTGGCGACGCCGGCGACGAGGCCGAGGCCCGCTTCGACCAGGTGACCTACCTCGACACCAGCGCCATCATCGATGGGCGCATCGTGGACGTCGTCGCCTCCGGCTTCCTCTCGGGCCTGCTGGTGGTGCCGCGCTTCGTCCTGGGGGAGCTGCAGCACATCGCCGACGACTCTCACCCGGGACGGCGCAACCGGGGCCGGCGCGGCATGGACGTGCTGTCGGTGCTGCAGAAGGACCATCGCATCGAGGTCGAGATGAGTGCCGAGGACGATGCCAGCGCCACGACCGTGGACACCAAGCTGGTGGCGCTGGCACAGGCACGCAAGGCGTCCATCCTGACCACCGACTACAACCTCAACCGCATCGCCCAGCTGCAGGGCGTGCGCGTGATGAACCTCAACCAGCTGGCGAATGCCTTGAAGCCGGCGTTCCTGCCGGGCGAGGAGCTGCGCGTCAAGGTCATCCAGGAGGGCAAGGAGCCGGGCCAGGGCGTGGCCTTCCTCGACGACGGCACGATGGTGGTGGTCGAGGGTGGCAGCGAGCACATCGAGGGCGAGCTGGACGTGACGGTGACCCGCATCCTGCAGACCGTGGCCGGGCGCATGATCTTCGCCGAGCGGTCGCCCGGCCCCTGAGCCCGGAGCGCTCGCCCAGCTCGCCCACAGGCGCGCCTGCGCGGCACGATGTCGCCGGGCCGGGCACACTTGCCGCGTGATCCATCAAGACCTTGCTGACGCGGTCATCGTGGCCGCGGGCAGCAGCCGCCGCATGGGTGGACAGGACAAGCTCGAGCTGACCATCGCCGGCCGTCCCATCCTGCGTTGGACCGTGGAAGCGCTGGCGGCAGCACCGGCCATCTCGCGCCTCATCGTCGTGACCGCCCCCGATCGCGTGGCGCGGCTGCGCAGCCACGCCATGGCTGGCCGAGGTCGGTGCCACGATCGTGGCCGGCGGCCGGCGTCGCCAGGACTCGGTGGCTGCCGGCGTCCGCGCCGCCACCGCCGACATCGTGCTGGTCCACGACGCCGCCCGGCCCTTCGTCTCTGCCGCGCTGGTGATGCGCGTGATCGCCGGCGTGCGTGACCACGGTGCCGCCATCCCGGCGCTGCCCGTGGCCGATGCCCTGAAGCGTGTCGAGGGCGAGCTGATCGTGGCCTCCGCCGAGCGTCAGGGTCTCTACCGTGCCCAGACGCCCCAGGGCGCCCGGCGCGAGCTCCTGCTGGCGGCGGCCGAGGCCCACGCGCACGGCGTCGACGACATCCCCGACGAGGCCGACCTGCTGGCCCGGCACGGGGTGGACGTGGCCATCGTGCCCGGCGACGCGGACAACATCAAGGTGACGCTGGTGGAGGACCTGGTGCTCGCCCGCCGCCTGGCCGACGAGGGGCGCCGCCGACGCACGACGCTCGGCAGCGACAGCCACCCCTTCGGACCCGGCGACGGCCTGCGTCTCGGTGGCGTGCTCCTGCCGGAGGCCCCACGGCTGCACGGTCACTCGGACGGAGACGTCGTGCTGCACGCGCTCTGTGATGCCTTGCTGGCAGCGGCCGGGGGTGGCGACCTGGGCCGGCTCTTCCCGTCGGGTCAGCCCCAGACGCGCGGCATCGACAGCCGCGAGCTGGTGGCCACGGTCATGGAGCGGGTCGTCGAGGCGGGCCTCAGCGTGGAGAGCGTGGACGTCACCATCCTCGGCTCGCGGCCGCGCCTCGGCGGGCAGCGTCTCGACGCCATGGCCGCCTCCGTCGCGGGATTGCTGGGCATCGGTACCGCCTGCGTGTCGGTCAAGGCCGGGACCGCTAACCTCAGTGGTGACGAAGGTGCCGGTCGCGTCCTCAGCGCGACCTGCCTCGTGAGCGTGGTGTCCCGATGAGTCAGCGATTCCGCAACACGCTCGGTGGCGCGGTCGAGCCGTTCGAGCCCATCGAGCCCGGCCACGTGCGCATGTACACCTGCGGACCGACGGTGTACGCACCGGCGCACGTGGGCAACTTCCGCTCGTTCGTCTTCGCCGACCTCGTGCGGCGCGCGCTGCTCTTCGCCGGCTATCGCGTCACGTGGGTGATGAACATCACCGACGTCGACGACAAGATCATCCGTGACGCCTCGGCAGCCGGTATCACCATCGGGGAGCTGACCGGACGCTACACGGCGGCTTTCCTCGAGGACCTGGGCGCCTGGGGATCCCACAGCCTGATGTCATGCCGCGCGCCACCGAGCACATCGACGAGATGGTCTCGCTCATCGAGACGCTCATCGACAAGGGTCATGCCTACCGGGCCGAGGACGGGTCGGTCTTCTTCCGCATCGCTTCGTGGCCCGCCTACGGACGACTGGCGCGCATCGACCCTGAGCAGCAGCGCAGCGGAGAGCGCGTGGAGGCGGACGAGTACGACAAGGATGACGCTCGCGATTTCGCGCTGTGGAAGGCCGTCAAGCCGGGTGAGCCCAGCTGGCAGACCGCCCTGGGTGAAGGCCGACCGGGCTGGCATATCGAGTGCTCGGCCATGAGCATGCGCTACCTGGGCTCATCGTTCGACATCCATACCGGCGGCATCGACCTGGTCTTTCCGCACCACGAGGACGAGATCGCGCAGTCGGAGGCGGCGACCGGCCAGCCATTCGTGCGCACCTGGCTGCACTGCGCTCACCTGCGCATGGATGGCGCCAAGATGGCCAAGCGTTCGGGCCACTTCAGCCGGCCGCAGGACGTGTACGACGACGGCGTGAGCCCGCAGGCACTGCGCTACGCACTGATGGCCACGCACTATCGCTCACCGCTCGACTTCAGCCAGCGCTCCCTGCAGGCAGCCACGGCGGCCATCGAGCGCCTGCGGACGGCCGTGGCGGCGCTCGACGCCTACCGCGAGGAGCGAGCTGACGACGAGACACTGCCGTCGCTGCTGGCCCGGTCGCGTGCGGCCTTCGCCGCCGGGCTGGCGGACGACCTCAACATCTCCGAAGCGCTGGCCGCCACGTTCGACCTGGTGCGCGACCTCAACAGCCGCGTCGCCGCCCGCTCCATCTCGACGGCCGACGCGCAGGCGGCGGCTGCGGCCATCCGCGAGCTCGACGGCGTGCTGGGTGTGCTGGACGTGGCAGAGGAGGAGCTCGATGCCGAGCTGGCCGCGATGCTGGAGGCGCGGTCCGCGGCGCGCGCCGCACGCGACTGGGCACGCAGCGATGAGTTGCGTGATGACCTCGCGGCGGCCGGCATCGTGGTCGAGGACACGCCCGATGGCCAACGCTGGCGCCGGAGGTCCGCATGACCGACGAGCCGCGCGAGCCGGACACAGGGCCCGACCCGGCCACGGGTGAGCGAGGCGGCCAAGCGGGCGGACCGGCCGAGGAGCGACCTGCTGACGAGCGACCCGGCGCCGTCGCCATCGTCCCAACCCGGGTCAGGTGGTGCAGCGCACGGCGATCGACCCGCGGACCAGCCATGCGCACAGCAGCCGGGGTGCCAGGCCGCCTGCGGGCAAGCCCGGTAGCCGTCCCTACGACAACCGCCAGCAGGGCCGACCCGGTGGAGGTCGACCGTATCGCCGACCGACCCGGGAGCGGGCGCGCCCTCTGTCGGCAGCCCGGGTGGGCAGCGCCCGGGAGCCCGACCGCCAGGACGCCCCGGCAACCGCCCCTACGGACGTGGCGACCAGGCTCGCGGGAGCGGACCACGCCGCGACGGGCCGCCGGGCGAGCGCCGTCCATCCGATGGGCCCGCTCATCCTGGACGGCATGTGGACTACCGCCGCCAGGACCGCAGCGGTGGGCCACGTCCGGGCCCGGGCGGGCCACGTCCGGGTCCCGGCACATGGGCTCGTGATGACCGCTCGCGTGGCCCTCGTGGCCCACGCGCTGACTGGGATCGCCGCGAGCGGACCGGCCCGCCACGTCCACCGCTGGGCCCATCGCCCGCCGAGCTGCTGGCTGACGACGAGGAGATCGTGGCCGGTCGTCGACCGGTCGAAGAGGCCTTCGCCGCCCGCCGGGAGGCGCGGCGCCTGCTGGTCGTGCCCGAGCGGAGAGCCGCGCTCGACCAGCTGGTCCTGCACGCCACCACGTTGCGCATCCCGGTCGTGGAGGTCGAGGGTGGCACGATCACCGCCGTCAGCGGCTTCGATGGCCACCAGGGGGTGGCGCTCGTCGTAGCACCACGCCGCTGGGCCACCCTCGACGAGGTGCTGGCGCTGGCCAAGTCGCGGCACGAGCCGCCGTTCCTGCTGGCGCTCGACCATCTCGAGGACCCCCAGAACGTGGGCACGCTGCTGCGTTCCGCCGAGGCCTGCGGGGTCCACGGCGTCATCTTCCCGACGCGCGGCGCCGCGCCCATCAGCCCGGCAGCCATCAAGACATCCGCCGGCGCGATCGAGCACCTCCTGCTGGTGCCGCTCGACGACCTGGCGTCCGGCCTGGTCGACCTGCACGCCCGCGGCGTGCGCGTCATCGGGGCCGACGGCGATGCGCCCATGACGGTCCGCGAGGTGGACCTGCGTGGGCCCGTCGTCATCGTCACCGGCTCGGAAGGCCGCGGCCTCAACGCCAAGGTGCGCAAGCGTGTCGACCTCATGGCTCGCATCCCCATGCGCGGCAAGGTCGCGTCACTCAACGCCTCCGTGGCCGGCTCGGTGTTCCTCTTCGAGGCGGCTGCCCAGCGCGACCTGCCCGAGGCTGAGCGACCCTCTGACGAGCCGGGTCCCTCCGACGAGCCGGTGCCCGACGCCGCCGGTGGCGGCCACACCGACCCTGACCAGGGTGGCCTCGCCTGACCCGTCCGCTGTCGGTTCCGAGGCCGAGCCGGGGCAGTCGCCCGCGCCCGAGTCGCCGAGCCGCGTCGTCGACCGAGCCGCCGTCGGCAGGTGCGGACGGCGACGACCTGCTGCCCGAAGCGCCACCCCCGACCAGGCCCGACCAGCCCAGCTGAGAGCACCCGGCGGGCGCGCTTGCGGATCCTGCCACTGGTGCGGTACCATTCGGCGTCGCCGCCGACGTAGCTCAATTGGTAGAGCAGTGGTTTTGTAAACCACCGGTTCCGGGTTCGAGTCCCGTCGTCGGCTCCAACCAAAGAGGATGCTGTGTCCTCCCTCACCACAGGGGCTTCGGCCTCGAGGGGGATGCGGAAACACGGGTAGGTTGAGCAGGTGGTGAGCTCCGCTGACTGTAGATCAGCCGTCTTCGACTGTGGGGGTTCGATTCCCTCCCTGCCCACCATCACCAACGGCATCTTCTTGTAGAGCCCACAATCGCCCAGCGCGCCCACATAGCTCAGTGGCAGAGCACTTCCTTGGTAAGGAAGAGGTCTTGGGTTCAAATCCCAATGTGGGCTCCACCTGATCACCTCCGACCCGCCCACCGTCACGGTGCGCGCTTCCGGAGGCCAAGCGGGACAATGAGGATGGCCAAGCAGAAGTTCGAGCGCACCAAGCCCCACGTCAACATCGGCACCATCGGTCACATCGACCATGGCAAGACGAGCCTGACGGCGGCCATCACCAAGTACCTGGCCCTCAAGGGCGAGGCGAAGTACCGCGCCTTCGACACGATCGACAACGCGCCCGAGGAGCGCGAGCGCGGCATCACCATCGCCATCGCCCACGTCGAGTACGAGACCGACAACCGCCACTACGCCCACGTCGACTGCCCCGGCCACGCCGACTACATCAAGAACATGATCACCGGCGCGGCCCAGATGGACGGCGCCATCCTCGTGGTCGCGGCCACCGACGGCCCCATGCCCCAGACGCGCGAGCACATCCTGCTGGCCCGCCAGGTGGAGGTGCCCTACATCGTCGTCTTCCTCAACAAGGTCGACATGGTCGACGACGAGGAGCTGCTCGAGCTCGTCGAGCTCGAGGTCCGCGAGCTGCTCTCCAAGTACGAGTTCCCCGGCGACGACCTGCCGGTCGTGCGCGGCTCCGCGCTCGCCGCGCTCGAGGCCCCCGACGACGTCAACGACGAGGCCTACAAGCCCATCGCCGAGCTGATGGACGCGGTCGACTCCTACATCCCCACCCCCGAGCGGGCGGTGGACAAGCCCTTCCTCATGCCCGTCGAGGACGTCTTCAGCATCAAGGGCCGCGGCACCGTCGCCACCGGCCGTGTCGAGCGTGGCGAGGTCAAGGTCGGCGAGGATGTCGAGATGATCGGCATGAAGGACACCCGCAAGGTGGTCGTCACCGGCGTCGAGATGTTCAACAAGCTGCTCGACTCGGGCCAGGCCGGTGACAACATCGGCGTGCTGCTGCGCGGCATCGAGCGCGACGAGATCGAGCGCGGCCAGGTGCTGGCCAAGGCCGGCACCATCAAGCCGCACACCAAGTTCACCGCCCGGGTCTACGTGCTGACCAAGGAGGAGGGCGGCCGTCACACGCCGTTCTACAACGGCTACCGCCCGCAGTTCTACCTGCGCACCACCGACGTCACCGGCGCCATCAGCCTGCAGGGCGGTGCCGAGATGATCATGCCCGGCGACCACGTCGACATGGACGTCGAGCTCATCACGCCCATCGCGCTCGAGCCCGGCCAGCGCTTCGCCATCCGCGAGGGTGGCCGCACCGTCGGCGCCGGCGCCATCATCTCGGTCGAGGACTAGACTTCAGTGGCAAAAGCCGAAAACCGTCCCGTCATCACGCTCGCCTGCACCGAATGCAGGGAGCGAACCTATACGACGGAGAAGAACAAGAAGAACGATCCAGGCCGGATCGAGCTCCGCCGTTACTGTCCTCGTTGTCGAAGCCATACACTTCACCGCGAGACCAAGTAGGGGAGCCGAGGCTCGAAGACGTAGGCGCGTAGCTCAATTTGGCAGAGCACTGGTCTCCAAAACCAGGGGTTGTGGGTTCGAGTCCCGCCGCGCCTGCCACTCCCACCAGCAGCCCCAGATGAGGCACCGAAGAGAATCGTGATCGGAAGGATCCGCCAATACCTGACCGAATCCTGGTCAGAACTGAAGAAAGTGACGTGGCCCACGCGGGAGCATGTCCGAAACCTGACGATCCTCGTCTTCGTGATCAGCGGCATCTTCGGGCTGTACATCGGCTTCTGGGACCTGCTCTGGACGAGCGTCCTGCGGTTCATCACGGACACGTTCTAGATGACCAGCTTCCTTGAGCACCTGACGGAGTCGGCCCAGCCGGAGAAGCGCTGGTACGTCATCCATACCTACTCGGGCTACGAGAAGAAGGTCAAGACCAACCTCGAGCACCGCATCGAGACGATGGGCATGGAAGACAAGATCTACCAGGTGCTCGTGCCCGAAGAGGATGAGATCGAGATCCGGGGCGGCCAGCGCGTCACGGTGCAGAAGAAGGTCTTCCCGGGCTACGTGCTGGTGGAGATGATCCTCGACCCGGAGTCCTGGTTCGTGGTGCGCAACACGCCCGGCGTCACCAGCTTCGTCGGTGGTGGCAACATCCCCGGCTCACGCAACGAGCCCGTGCCTCTCGAGGAGCACGAGGTCAAGCAGATCCTGCGCCAGATGGGCGTGGAGACTCCCAAGTACCGCGTCGCCTTCACCAAGGGACAGTCCGTGCGTGTCACCGACGGTCCCTTCGCCGAGTTCATCGGCACCGTCGACGAGGTCAATCCCGAGCGCAACAAGCTCAAGGTCCTGGTCAGCATCTTCGGTCGCGAGACCCCTGTCGAGCTGGACTTCCTGCAGGTCGAGAAGCTCTAGCCGCTGACGGCACCCTGACCACAACGAGGTAGAACGAGACGAACCGATGGCCAAGAAGATCCGCACCGTCCTGACCCTGCAGCTGCCCGCCGGGAAGGCCACGCCGGCCCCGCCCGTGGGTACCGCGCTGGGTCCGCACGGCATCAACATCGTCGAGTTCACCAAGACCTACAACGAGCGCACGGCGGCCCAGAGTGGCCAGATCATCCCTGCTCGCATCACCATCTTCGAGGACCGCAGCTTCACCTTCGTCCTCAAGACGCCGCCCGCAGCCGACCTGCTGCGCAAGGCTGCCGGCGTGGAGAAGGGCTCCGGCGCCGCCAACCGCGATCCCGACGTGGGCAAGGTCACCCGGGCCCAGGTGCTCGAGATCGCCGAGATCAAGAAGGCCGACCTCAACGCGCACGACCCTGAGATGGCTGCCCGCGTCATCGCCGGCACGGCCCGCTCGATGGGCATCGAGGTCGTCGACTGACGACGCTCCAGGACCCCGTCCGCCAGCCGGGCCGGACGCAGGGGATGGCAGCTTCGGCTCGCCGCTGACCGGCACGTCCACCCCGCGTCGCCAGGGGGAGGCCAGCACAAGGCCGCACGAAAGGACCAGCCACATGAGCAAGCACGGAAAGCGCTACCAGGACGCCGCCAAGCTCGTCGAGCACGGCAAGACCTACGAGCCCGACGAGGCCATGGCGCTGCTGAAGGAAACGGCCACCACCAGGTTCGAGTCCTCGGTCGAGGCCCACATCCGCCTCGGCGTCGACCCGCGCCACGCCGAGCAGATGGTGCGCGGCACCGTCAGCCTGCCGCACGGCAGCGGCAAGGTGGTGCGCGTGGCCGTCTTCGCCCAGGGCGACAAGGCTGCCGAGGCCACCGCCGCCGGCGCCGATGTCGTCGGCGCTGATGACCTGGCCGAGAAGATCGAGGGCGGCTGGCTGGAGTTCGACGTCGCCGTGGCCACGCCCGACATGATGGGCCGGGTCGGCAAGCTCGGCCGCATCCTCGGCCGTCGCGGGCTGATGCCGAACCCCAAGGCCGGCACCGTCACCTTCGATATCGAGCAGGTCGTCAACGAGCTCAAGGGCGGACGTATCGAGTTCAAGGTCGACAAGGGCGGCATCATCCACGTGCCCTTCGGCAAGTCCGGCTTCGAGCCGTCCCAGCTGGTGGACAACCTCGCCGCCCTGACCGATGCCATCAACCGCGCCCGGCCCAAGGAGGTCAAGGGCCAGTATTTCAAGAGCCTCACCGTCGCCTCCACCATGGGCCCCGGCATCCGCGTCGATGTCCCCGGCCTGCTGGCGCGCGCCGCGGCCTAGCTCACAGCGGGCGTCGCCGCCCGCACCACGACGCTGACGGGGCGCTACCCGTCGAAACGAAGATCGTTCCGCCAGAGACAGCGATGCGTCCGAGGGAGTCGTCAAGGCTCCCGCGCCGCGGGCCCGCGAGGGCCTGCCGGACCGGACCGAAATCGTCGACCGGACCGCCATCGAGCGGGGACGCCGACGGGCACGCCAAGGCAGGTGTCGAACCGGACCTCCATCCGGGGCTGCTCGTCGCAGCGACCGACGCTCCTGTGCGGGACACACAGGGGACGTCGCTGTCGCGCCGATCCCAGCGAAAGGAGGTCACATGCCCACACAAGCCAAGCAGGCAGCCGTGGCGGAGCTCACCGAGCTCCTGAAGGAGGCGGACACCGCGATCGTCTCCGACCACCGGGGCCTGTCGGTGGCTGACTTGCTCAAGGTGCGCCGCGAGCTGCGAGCGAAGGACATCCAGTACCGGGTCATCAAGAACCGGCTGGCCAAGATCGCGGCTGAGCAGGCCGGGCGACCGGAGCTCATCCCGTTGCTCTCCGGGCCCAGCGCCATCGCTGTCGGCGCGGCCGACGAGTCCTCGCTCGCCAAGGGTCTGCTGGATGCCACCAAGCCCTTCTCGGTCGAGATCCGTGGCGCTGCCATGAACGGCGCGACGGTCGATGCGGCCGCCGTGGCCGCGCTCGCCAAGCTGCCCGGCCGCGAGGTGCTGCTGGCCCAGCTGGCCGGCGGCATGGCCGCTCCCCTGAGCACGATGGCGAGTCTCTTCGCCGCTCCGCTGCGCAATCTCGGCTACGGCCTCGCGCAGCTGCACGAGCAGCGTGAAGCGGCTGAAGCCGCCTAGCACCCAGTCACCGACCCTCTCATCCACCCCGACATCACGGAAGGAACGACACCCCAATGGCCAAGCTTTCCCAGGAAGACATCCTCGTAGCCATCGACGGCATGACCGTCCTTGAGCTGTCCGAGTTCATCAAGGCCTTCGAGGAGCGCTACGGCGTCACCGCGGCGGCCCCCGCAGCCGTGGCCGTGGCAGCCGCCCCGGCCGATGGCGACGGCGCTGCCGCCGTCGAGGAGCAGACCGAGTTCGAGGTCGTGCTCGCCGAGGTCGGCCCCAACAAGATCCCCGTCATCAAGGTCGTGCGCGAGCTGACCGGCCTTGGCCTGAAGGAGGCCAAGGACGTCGTCGATGCCGCGCCCAAGGCCGTCAAGGAGGGCGTGGACAAGGACGAGGCCGAGCGGATCAAGGCCGCGCTCGAGGAGCAGGGCGCCAAGGTCGAGATCAAGTAGCCCCACGCCAGACACCATCGAAGGGGGAGGCCGACGGCCTCCCTCTTTCTGCGTGGTCGGCTGCGCCAGCGGCCGCATCGGCCCCGGACCTGCGTTTGACGGTCCGGAGCCGACGCGATACCATATGTGGTCGGTGAGCGCGGCCCTTTTTGTTTCAACGACCCAAGTGGTCGGATTCCCGTGCCTTGATCGCCTCTGCCCGAGGCCAGGAGTGCCCCATGACCGTGTCTGAAGTCGATCGTCGGCGTGCGCCCATGTCGCTGGAGCGCGAACGATACTCCCGGATCCCGGAAGTCCTTCCCATCCCCGACCTGATCGAGCTTCAGCGAACCTCGTACGACTGGTTCGTCGAGCGCGGTCTGCGAGACCTGCTCGATGAGATCAGCCCCATCCAGGACTTCACCGGCAAGTCCATGGAGCTGCATTTCAACGGCTACGAGTTCGGCGAGCCCAAGTACGACCAGCTCGAGTGCCGCGCCCGCGACCTGACCTACAGCCGGCCGCTGTACGTCGAGGTGGAGCTCGTCATCCACGAGACCGGCGAGCACATCGCGCAGCGCGTCTACATGGGTGACTTCCCCAGCATGACCGAGCGCGGCACGTTCATCATCAACGGTGCCGAGCGCGTCGTCGTCAGCCAGCTCGTGCGCAGCCCCGGCGTCTACTACACCAGCACCGAGGACGCCAACACCGGCCGCCAGCTGTTCAGCGCCAAGGTCATCCCCAATCGCGGCGCCTGGCTGGAGTTCGAGACCTCGGCCAAGAACGTGCTCTACGTCAAGGTCGACCGCAAGCGCAAGCTCGAGGCCACCAAGCTGCTGCGCGCCGTGGGCTACGAGAGCAACGACGAGATCGTCGACCTCTTCAAGCGGGTCGACACCGGCGAGACCAGCTTCGTCAGCGAGACCCTCGACAAGGACACCACGACCACGCGCATGGAAGCGCTCATCGAGGTCTACAAGAAGCTGCGCCCCGGCGACCCGCCCACCGGCGACAACGCCGAGAAGCTCGTCGAGAGCCTGTTCTTCAACTTCCGCCGCTACGACCTCGGCCGCGTCGGGCGCTACAAGTTCAACAAGAAGCTCGGTCCGGTCGCCGACCGCATGGGCATCAAGCTGCCCGAGGTCGAGCGCACCATCACCAAGGAAGACATCGCCGTCATCGTCGGTCACCTCATCGAGCTCGACAACGGCCTCGGCAGCGCCGATGACATCGACCACCTCGGCAATCGCCGCATCCGCGCCAACGGCGAGCTCATCCAGAACGCCTTCCGGGTGGGCCTGCTGCGCATGGAGCGCGTGGTCAAGGAGCGCATGACCATCCAGGAGCCGGAGAAGGCGACACCCAACGTGCTCGTCAACATCCGCCCCGTGGTGGCGGCCATGAAGGAGTTCTTCGGCGGCAGCCAGCTCTCGCAGTTCATGGACCAGACCAACCCGCTCGCCGAGCTCACCAGCAAGCGCCGCCTCTCCGCCCTGGGCCCAGGTGGCCTCTCGCGAGAGCGCGCCGGCTTCGACGTGCGTGACGTGCATCACAGCCACTACGGCCGCATCTGCCCCATCGAGACACCGGAAGGGCCCAACATCGGGCTGATCGGCTCGCTCGCCACCTACGGCCGCATCAACGAGTACGGCTTCATCGAGACGCCCTACCGCAAGGTCAAGCGCACCGCCGACTACAAGGACAAGGGCCTCATCGACGAGATCGCCGGCGAGGACGTGGTCACCTCGACGGGCAAGGTCGTGCTCGAGAAGGGCAAGCCCATGACGCAGGAGGCCGTCGACGAGCTGAAGGCCCAGAAGCGCAAGGCCTTCAAGATCAAGCCGCGCGTGACCGAGGAGATCGAGTACCTCGCCGCCTACGACGAGGAGGAGCGCTACGTCGCGCAGGCCAACACCAAGCTCGACGAGCGTGGCTACTTCGTCGACGAGAAGGTGCCGGCCCGCCACCTCGACCAGTTCCCCGAGGCACGGCCCAGCCAGATCGACTACATGGACGTGAGCCCCAAGCAGGTCGTGTCCGTGGCCACCGCGCTCATCCCCTTCCTCGAGCACGACGACGCCAACCGCGCCCTCATGGGCTCGAACATGCAGCGCCAGGCCGTGCCGCTGCTGGAACCGGAGTCGCCCATCGTGGGCACCGGCATGGAGGCTCGCGCGGCCCAGGATTCGGGCCAGGTCATCGTGGCCCGTGCCGCTGGCGTGGTGACCTCCGTGACGGCCGACCTCATCACCGTCGAAGAGGATGACGGCGAGCTGCGCCGCTATCCGCTGGAGAAGTTCGTGCGCTCCAACCAGGGCACCTGCATCAACCACCGGCCCATGGTGGAGGTCGGCATGCGGGTCAACGAGAGCGCCGTGCTGGCCGACTCGTCCTCGACCGAGGCAGGCGAGCTGGCGCTGGGTCGCAACATCCTCGTGGCCTTCATGAGCTGGGAGGGTGGCAACTACGAGGACGCCATCGTCGTCAGCGACCGCCTCGTGCGCGAGGACCTCTTCACCAGCATCCACATCGAGAAGCACGAGCTGGAGTCGCGCGACACCAAGCTCGGTCCCGAGGAGATCACCCGCGACATCCCCAACGTCGGCGAGGACTCCCTCAAGGACCTCGACGAGGACGGCGTCGTCTACATCGGCGCCGAGGTGCAGCCGGGTGACATCCTGGTGGGCAAGATCACGCCCAAGGGCGAGACCGAGCTGACCGCCGAGGAGCGCCTGCTGCGCGCCATCTTCGGCGAGAAGGCGCGGGAGGTGAAGGACTCCAGCCTGCGGCTGCCCCACGGCGAGCGTGGCAAGGTCGTCGACATCCGCGAGTTCAACCGCGACAACGGCGATGAGCTGCCTCCCGGCGTCAACCGCCTGATCCGCGTCAGCGTCGCCGCCAAGCGCAAGATCAGCGTGGGCGACAAGATGGCCGGCCGTCACGGCAACAAGGGCGTGGTGGCCAAGATCCTGCCCCAGGAGGACATGCCCTTCCTGCCCGATGGCACGCCGGTCGACATCATCCTCAACCCGCTGGGCGTACCCAGCCGCATGAACATCGGCCAGATCCTCGAGACCCACCTCGGCTGGGCGCTCCACGAGCGCGGCATCAAGGAGGGTCGCACCATCAAGGCCGCCACGGCCGTGTTCGATGGGGCCAGCGAGGAGCAGATCGAGCAGGAGCTGCTCGCGGCCGGCCTGCCCGTCACGGGCAAGACGATGCTGCGCGACGGGCGCAGCGGCGAGCCCTTCGACCGCGAGGTCACGGTGGGCTACATCTACATGCTCAAGCTGCACCACCTGGTGGAAGACAAGATCCACGCTCGGTCCACCGGCCCCTACAGCCTCATCACCCAGCAGCCGCTGGGTGGCAAGGCCCAGTTCGGCGGCCAGCGGTTCGGGGAGATGGAGGTCTGGGCCCTGGAGGCCTACGGCGCTGCCAACATCCTGCAGGAGCTGCTGACGGTGAAGTCGGACGACGTCATGGGCCGTGTCCAGACGTACGAGGCCATCGTCAAGGGCGAGGACATCCAGGCGCCCGGCGTGCCGGAGTCGTTCAAGGTCCTCATCAAGGAGCTCCAGAGCCTCGGGCTCAACGTGGAGATCCTCAACGAGAACGAGGAGGAGATCCACTTCGCCGAGGATCCCTCGGCGTACCCGCTGCCGGACCTCGGTGGCATCAACCTCGCCGGATTCGAAGACTAGACCACTATCCCTGGGCCGCCGGCCCGGACGCTGCGCCGGGCCCACCCGCGCATCCCGCATCGTTCCACGACGGTGCGGCTGAAGGAGAACGATGCTCGAGGTCAACAACTTCAACGCCATCCGCATCTCGCTGGCCTCGCCGGACCAGGTGCGAGACTGGTCGAAGGGCGAGGTCACCAAGCCCGAGACCATCAACTACCGCACGTTGCGACCGGAGAAGGACGGGCTCTTCGACGAGCGCATCTTCGGTCCCTCCCGCGACTGGGAGTGCTACTGCGGCAAGTACAAGCGCATCCGCTACAAGGGCATCATCTGCGACAAGTGCGGCGTCGAGGTCACGCGCGCCAAGGTGCGCCGCGAGCGCATGGGCCACATCCAGCTGGCCAGCCCCGTCAGCCACATCTGGTACTTCAAGGGCACGCCCAGCCGCCTGGGCATCCTGCTCGACATCAGCCCCCGCAACCTCGAGGGCGTCCTCTACTTCGCCAAGTACATCGTGACCTGGGTCGACGAGGACGCGCGCGCCAAGCTGCTCCAGCAGCTGGATGACGAGGCCGAGGGGCGCGGCAGTGGCGGCCAGGCGCTGGCCGACCTCGAGGACCGCCTGCAGGCCGACATCAACAAGATCGCCGACGAGCTGACCGCCGAGCTCGAGCAGTTCAAGAAGGAGCGCGAGCAGGAGCGCGAGACGCGCACCGCGCAGCTGGTCGAGGCACAGCAGGCGACCGAGGCTGCGCTCAAGGCCCTGGGCTCGAGCATCGCCGAGGACCCCATCGTCTTCGAGGAGACCGGCGAGGTCCTGGTGGCCGCCGGCGAGAAGGCGACCAAGGCCGTCTCCACGCAGCTGCGCAAGCTGACCGCCGAGCTGGTCGAGAAGATCAACGACGACATCAAGGAGAAGGAGGCCCAGGAAGAGGCCGCCGTGGCGCAGCGTATCGAGGACGCCAAGCTCGAGATGAGCGCCGCCCTCGAGGCCGAGCAGGAGCGCCTCAAGGTCGAGGCCGAGGGCCTCAAGGAGGAGATCCGCAAGGCTCGCGACGAGATCGGCAAGCTGCAGGCGGGCGACCTCCTGCCCGAGATCTCCATGGACGGCTGGAACTTCCGCGACCTCGACCGCAAGTACGGCAGCGGCATCCGTGGTGGCCAGCGGCTCTTCGCCGCCGGCATGGGCGCGGAGGCTGTGCGTGAGCGCATCACCCGCCTCGACCTGGAGGAGCTCAGCGCCACCCTCCACTCAGAGGTTCGCACCACCAGCGGCATGCGCCGCAAGAAGGCCATCAAGCGGCTGCGCCTGATCGAGGCCTTCCGGCGCTCCGGCGCGCGGCCCGAGTGGATGATCCTCTCCGTGCTGCCGGTCATCCCGCCCGACCTGCGCCCGATGGTGCAGCTCGACGGCGGCCGCTTCGCCACGTCCGACCTCAACGACCTCTATCGCCGCGTCATCAACCGCAACAACCGCCTCAAGCGACTGCTGGAGCTGGGTGCCCCGGAGATCATCATCCGCAACGAGAAGCGGATGCTGCAGGAGGCCTGTGACGCGCTCATCGACAACGGTCGTCGCGGCCGCGCCATCGCCGGCACCGGCAACCATCGCCTGAAGTCGCTCTCCGACATGCTCAAGGGCAAGCAGGGCCGGTTCCGCCAGAACCTGCTGGGCAAGCGTGTCGACTACTCCGGCCGCTCGGTCATCGTGGTCGGCCCGGACCTGGAGCTGCACCAGTGCGGCCTGCCCAAGAAGATGGCGCTGGAGCTGTTCAAGCCCTTCGTCATGCGTCAGCTCGTCGAGAAGAACTACGCCCACAACATCAAGAGCGCCAAGCGGCTCGTGGAGCGCGTGGAGGACGTCGTCTGGGATGTCCTCGAGGACGTCATCCAGGATCACCCGGTGCTGCTGAACCGCGCCCCCACGCTGCACCGGCTGGGTATCCAGGCGTTCATGCCCAAGCTCGTCGAGGGCTCGGCCATCCAGATCCATCCGCTCGTCTGCTTCGCCTTCAACGCCGACTTCGACGGCGACCAGATGGCCGTCCACGTGCCACTCTCCCGCGACGCCCAGGACGAGGCGCGGCGCATGATGCTCTCGACGGAGAACCTGCTGAGCCCCTCGGACGGCGCTCCCGTCGTCGCTCCGACCCAGGACATGATCCTGGGCTGCTACTACCTGACGATGGATGCCGCCACGCCCATCAAGGGCGTCGTGCCGACCTTCGAGACCGATGCCGAGGCGCTGCTGGCCTACGAGCTGGGCGGCATCGACACGCGCGACGAGGTCGACGACCTGGCTGCCCACCGCGTGCGCCGCATGAAGCTGCACACCCCGGTGCGCGTGATGCGCGCAGGCGTCTGGGATGCCGAGCGCGAGGAGGTCGTGGAGCAGCCCATCGAGAGCACCATCGGACGGCTGGTCTTCAACCAGATCCTGCCGCCGCAGCTGCGCTACAGCGAGAAGACCAACCGCGCCATGGCCCGCGCCCAGCTGCGCGAGGTCGTCTCCGACTGCTACCGCCTGCTCGGCCGCAACGAGACCGCGCATCTCGTCGACGGCATCAAGCGCGTCGGGTTCCGCTACGCCACCCAGGGCGGCATGACCATCGGGATCGACGACATCAAGGTGCCCGAGAGCAAGCAGGAGCTGCTGGCCCTGGCCGACGGACGCGTCATCGACATCGACGAGCAGTACCAGCGCGGCCTCATCACCGAGGATGAGCGCTACGCCCGCGTGGTGGATGTCTGGAAGGCCACCACCGACGAGGTCAGCAGTCGCATGATGGAGGGCCTTGACCCAGAGGGCTCGGTCACCATGATGACCGCCTCCGGTGCTCGTGGCAACAAGGGCAACATCGGCCAGCTGGGCGGCATGCGAGGCCTCATGGCCGACCCGTCGGGCCGCATCATCGATGTCCCGGTGCGCTCCAACTTCCGCGAAGGCATGACCGTGCTGGAGTACTTCATCTCCACCCACGGCGCCCGCAAGGGCCTCGCCGACACCGCCCTTCGAACCGCCGACTCGGGCTACCTCACGCGCCGGCTCGTGGATGTCGCGCAGGACGTCATCACCCGCGACGACGACTGCGGCACCCTCGAGGGCACCTGGATCACGCGTGAAGAGACCGAGGAGTTCGCCGGCTCCGAGCCCGATGCCTTCTGGCGCCGGCTCGCCGGGCGCTTCGCCGCCGGGCCCATCAGCAAGCCGGGAGCCAGGAAGAAGGACAAGCCCATCGTCGAAGCCGGTGAGCTGATCACCGAGGACATCGCTCGTGCCATCGACGCGGCCGGTGTCGATGCCGCGGTCGTGCGTTCGGCGCTGACCTGCCAGTCACGCCTGGGCGTCTGCCGGACCTGCTACGGCGTCAACCTTGCCACCCGCGAGCTGGTCGAGGCCGGTGAGGCCGTCGGCATCATCGCCGCCCAGTCGATCGGCGAGCCCGGCACGCAGCTGACCATGCGCACGTTCCATACCGGCGGTGTCGCCGGTCTGGACATCACCGCCGGCCTGCCGCGTGTCGAGGAGCTCTTCGAGGCGCGCATGCCCAAGGGCAAGGCCGAGATCAGCCACATCGACGGCGTGGTCGAGATCCTGGAGGGCGAGGACGCCATCCGCAAGGTCAAGGTGACCAGCCGCGAGGTCTTCGATGTGCCCATCAAGCTCACCAAGAAGCACGAACGCCTGGTGGCCGAGGGCGACGCCGTCGAGGTCGACCAGCTCGTCGCGCGCCTCGAGAAGGGCGACGAGGTGCTGGAGGTGCGTGCGCCGGACAGCGGCCTGGTCACCTTCACCGATGAGGGCATCAAGATCGCCGGCGAGGACGTGGTGGAGCGCGAGTACGCCATCCCTCACAACGCCAAGCTGATGGTCGAGGACGGCCAGCAGATCCGCGCCGGCGATGCCATCACCGAGGGCCCCATCAACCCGCAGGAGTACCTTGAGACGCGCGGTCGCGATGCGGTCCAGCGCTACCTGGTCAAGGAGGTCCAGAAGGTCTACCGCAGCCAGGGCGTGACCATCAACGACAAGCACATCGAGATCATCGTGCGGCAGATGCTGCGCAAGGTGCGCATCGACCAGCCCGGTGACAGCGAGCAGCTGCCCTTCGAGCTGGTGGACCGCTTCGATTTCGAGGACATCAACGAGCACGTGCTCGCCGAGGGCGGCGAGCCGGCGACGGCCGAGACCGTCCTGCTGGGCGTCACCAAGGCCTCGCTGAACACGAGCAGCTTCCTCGCTGCGGCGTCCTTCCAGGAGACCACCCGGGTGCTGACCGAGGCCGCCATCAACGGCGCCAAGGACGGCCTGGTGGGCCTCAAGGAGAACGTCATCATCGGCAAGCTCATCCCCGCGGGCACGGGTGCTCCGGCCAACATCGCGCGCCGGCGCGAGGAGGCCCGCATCGCGGCCGCCGCGGCCCTTGCCGGTGGCGAGCTGCCGGAGGGCTTCGGTGAGGAGTACAACGTCTTCCTCAGCGAGAGCGCGGCGCCCGCCGATGGCGACGGGGAAGGGGAGAACCCCTTCCTCGAGGAGGCTGAGCAGCGGGCCCAGGCAGAGGCGCAAGCCGAAGCCGAGCCTGAAGCCAACCCCTTCCTCGAGGGTGAGCCAGCCCGGGCCGAGAGCGACGTCCCGCTCGCCGATCCGGCCGAGGCGGTCGGGGAGCTGGATGAGTCCGCGGACGAGGCCGCCAGCGAGGGTTGACCGACGGCTACGCTCGCTGACGGCAGCAGTCGCGATCACAGGTAGGCAGCGGCGTCCTCCGGGGGCCGCTGCTGCCAACGCTGGAGGGGGTCGTCGTTGACGACGGGGCGGCCCGCTGCTAGACTTCGCGGTCGCGGCTGAAACGGCCGCGTCGGTTTCGTGCGCGTCGACCGCAGGTCGGCTGGCACACCGGGCGGCACTCTCGAGAGGGGGCCCGTCGATCGGGCCCGGACGACTGGGACGAAGAAGCCGCCACATCAGACCAGACACCGAGACAGACGGGAAGCGTGCGCTCCGCGCGCCTTCTCCAAGCGCGTCAGCATGACGCCCACCGATAGGGGAGACGACACCTCCGTGCCGACCATCAGCCAGCTCGTGCGCAAGGGCCGCAAGCCCAAGCAGGCGAAGATCAAGGCCCCCGCGATGCGCAAGAACTGGAACAGCCTGCGCCAGCGCCAGGTGCCCACGCCGGGCGCCCCGCAGAAGCGTGGTGTCTGCCTGCAGGTGCGCACCATGACGCCGAAGAAGCCCAACTCGGCGCTGCGCAAGATCGCCCGCGTGCGGCTCACCAACCAGATGGAGGTCACGGCCTACATCCCGGGCATCGGCCACAACCTGCAGGAGCACTCGGTCGTGCTCGTGCGCGGCGGTCGTGTCAAGGACCTGCCGTCGGTGAAGTACCACATCATCCGTGGCACGCTCGATGCCTCGGGCGTGAGCGACCGCAAGCAGGGCCGTTCCCACTACGGCACCAAGAGGCCCAAGTAATGCCCCGACGAGCCCAGATCCCACGCAAGGTCAAGTACTCGCCGCCGCTCGCCCGCAACACCGACCGCTTCGTGGTGAAGCTGATGAAGGACGGCAAGAAGGGCCTGGCCGAGAAGATCCTGCGCCAGGCGCTGGCCCGGGCCGAGGCTTCCGCCGGACGCCCCGGCCTGGAGGTCCTCGACGCGGCGCTGCGCAACGCCACGCCCATCATCGAGGTCAAGCCCCGCCGCGTCGGTGGTGCCACCTACCAGGTGCCCGTCGAGATCCGTGGCGACCGCCGCACGTCGCTGGGCGTGCGCTGGCTGGTCCAGGCTGCCCGCAAGCGCAGCGGCAAGTCCATGAGCGAGAAGCTGGCCTTCGAGCTCGTCGACGCCATGAACGGCCTGGGTGCCGCCGTCAAGCGTCGCGAAGACACGCACAAGATGGCCGACGCCAACAAGGCGTTCAGCCACTTCCGCTGGTAGCACCAGCCACCCCCGTTACGAGGACCCTGTAGACCGATGGCACGGAAGTTCCCGCTGGCTCGCACGCGGAACATCGGAATCATCGCGCATATCGACGCCGGCAAGACGACCGTGACCGAGCGCATCCTGTTCTACACGGACAAGATCTACAAGATCGGCGAGGTCCACGAGGGTGCGGCCACGATGGACTGGATGCCCCAGGAGCAGGAGCGCGGCATCACCATCACGGCCGCGGCGACGACCTGCTTCTGGAAGAACACGCGCATCAACATCATCGATACGCCCGGACACGTGGACTTCACCGTCGAGGTCGAGCGCAGCCTGCGCGTGCTCGATGGCGCGGTCGTGGTCTTCGACGGTGTGGCCGGTGTCGAGCCCCAGTCAGAGACCGTCTGGCGGCAGGCCGATCGCTACGGTGTGCCCCGCTTCTGCTTCATCAACAAGCTCGATCGCACCGGGGCCGACTTCTGGCGCTGTGTCGAATCGATCCGTGAGCGTCTCGGCGCGACCGCGGTGCCCGTGCAGATCCCCATCGGCCAGGAAGGCGACTTCGAGGGCGTGATCGACCTCATCGAGATGCACGCCATCGTCTACCACGACGATCTGGGCACCAAGCCGGAGATCGTGCCCATCCCTGCCGAGCTGCAGGCGGAGGCGGAGAAGCAGCGTGCCGCCATGATCGAGGCCGTGGCCGAGCTGGACGACGAGCTGACCATGAAGTTCCTCGAGGGCGAAGAGCTGACGCCCGACGAGATCCGTCGCGGCCTGCGCCTGGGGACGCTGCAGAACCGCATCGTGCCGGTGCTGACCGGGACCGCGCTCAAGAACAAGGGCGTGCAGCCCATGCTCGACGCCGTCGTGCACTACCTGCCCTCGCCGCTCGACGTGCCGCCCATCACCGGTCTCGACCCGGATGGCAACGAGGTGGTGCGCGCCGTGGATGACAGCGCCCCCTTCGCGGCGCTGGCCTTCAAGATCGCGGCCGACCCCTTCGTCGGCAAGCTGGCCTTCTTCCGCGTCTACAGCGGCAAGCTCAAGACGGGCTCGTACGTCTACAACGCGACCAAGGGCAAGAAGGAGCGCATCGGCCGCATCGTCGAGCTCCACGCCAACTCGCGCGAGGAGATCGAGGAGGTGAACGCCGGTGACATCGCCGCCGCCGTCGGCCTCAAGGAGACCTACACCGGCGACACCCTGACCGATCCCGAGCATCCGGTCATCCTCGAGTCGATGACCTTCCCGGAGCCGGTCATCGAGGTCGCCATCGAGCCCAAGACCAAGGCCGACCAGGACAAGCTGGCCGTGGCCCTGCAGCGGCTCGCCGAGGAGGACCCGACCTTCCGCGTCCACAACGACGAGGAGTCGGGCCAGACCCTCATCGCGGGCATGGGCGAGCTCCACCTCGACGTCCTCGTCGACCGCATGGTGCGCGAGTTCAAGGTCGCCGCCAACGTGGGCAAGCCGCAGGTGTCCTATCGCGAGACCATCCGTCGTCAAGCCGAGGGCAACGGCCGCTTCGTGCGCCAGACCGGTGGCCGCGGCCAGTACGGCCACGCGGTCATCAGGCTGGAGCCGGGCGAGAAGGGCAGCGGCTACGAGTTCGTCGACAAGATCGTGGGCGGCGTCATCCCGCGCGAGTACATCAAGTCCGTCGACGCCGGCATCCGCGAGGCTCTCGAGACCGGCGTCTACGCCGGCTACCCCATGGTGGACGTGAAGGCCACGCTCTTCGACGGCTCCTTCCATGACGTGGACTCGTCGGAGATGGCCTTCAAGATCGCCGGCTCCATGGCCGCCAAGCTCGCCGTCGAGAAGGCGAACCCGGCCATCCTGGAGCCGGTCATGCGCGTCGAGGTCGTCATGCCCGAGGAGTTCATGGGCGACGTCATCGGCGACCTCAACAGCCGCCGCGGTCACATCGAAGGGATGGACAACCGCAACGGCACCCAGGTCGTCAGCGCCTTCGTGCCGCTGGCGTCGATGTTCGGGTACGTGACCGACCTTCGGAGCATGACCCAGGGACGGGCGACCTCCTCGATGGAGTTCTCGCACTATTCGGAGGTCCCCCAGTCCATCGCGGCCGAGCTGGTCCAGAAGGCCGCGGTCTAGGCGATCCAGCAGGCGTCCAGGGCGACGCAGCACAGCAACCAACGACAAGTAGCAAGTCAAGGACGTAGTAGAGGACGACGGCAATGGCCAAGCAGAAGTTCGAGCGCACCAAGCCCCACGTCAACATCGGCACCATCGGTCACATCGACCATGGCAAGACGAGCCTGACGGCGGCCATCACCAAGTACCTGGCCCTCAAGGGCGAGGCGAAGTACCGCGCCTTCGACACGATCGACAACGCGCCCGAGGAGCGCGAGCGCGGCATCACCATCGCCATCGCCCACGTCGAGTACGAGACCGACAACCGCCACTACGCCCACGTCGACTGCCCCGGCCACGCCGACTACATCAAGAACATGATCACCGGCGCGGCCCAGATGGACGGCGCCATCCTCGTGGTCGCGGCCACCGACGGCCCCATGCCCCAGACGCGCGAGCACATCCTGCTGGCCCGCCAGGTGGAGGTGCCCTACATCGTCGTCTTCCTCAACAAGGTCGACATGGTCGACGACGAGGAGCTGCTCGAGCTCGTCGAGCTCGAGGTCCGCGAGCTGCTCTCCAAGTACGAGTTCCCCGGCGACGACCTGCCGGTCGTGCGCGGCTCCGCGCTCGCCGCCCTCGAGGCCCCCGACGACGTCAACGACGAGGCCTACAAGCCCATCGCCGAGCTGATGGACGCGGTCGACTCCTACATCCCCACCCCCGAGCGGGCGGTGGACAAGCCCTTCCTCATGCCCGTCGAGGACGTCTTCAGCATCAAGGGCCGCGGCACCGTCGCCACCGGCCGTGTCGAGCGCGGCAAGGTCAAGGTCGGCGAGGATGTCGAGATGATCGGCATGAAGGACACCCGCAAGGTGGTCGTCACCGGCGTCGAGATGTTCAACAAGCTGCTCGACTCGGGCCAGGCCGGTGACAACATCGGCATGCTGCTGCGCGGCATCGAGCGCGACGAGATCGAGCGCGGCCAGGTGCTGGCCAAGGCCGGCACCATCAAGCCGCACACCAAGTTCACCGCCCGGGTCTACGTGCTGACCAAGGAGGAGGGCGGCCGTCACACGCCGTTCTACAACGGCTACCGCCCGCAGTTCTACCTGCGCACCACCGACGTCACCGGCGCCATCAGCCTGCAGGGCGGTGCCGAGATGATCATGCCCGGCGACCACGTCGACATGGACGTCGAGCTCATCACGCCCATCGCGCTCGAGCCCGGCCAGCGCTTCGCCATCCGCGAGGGTGGCCGCACCGTCGGCGCCGGCGCCATCATCTCGGTCGAGGACTAGACGATGGCACGGCAGCGGATCCGGATCCGCCTCAAGGCATACGATCACCGGCTGCTGGACCAGTCCGCGCTCCAGATCGTGGAGACGGCCCAGCGCACCGGTGCCGAGGTCGTCGGCCCGGTACCGCTGCCGACCCGTATCGAGAAGTTCACGGTCCTGCGGTCCCCGTTCATCGACAAGGACAGCCGGGAGCAGTTCGAGATCCGCACCCACAAGCGGCTCATCGACATCCTGGACCCCTCGTCCAAGACCGTGGATGCCCTCATGCGGCTCTCGCTGGCCGCCGGCGTCGACATCGAGATCAGGATGTAAATGTCTATCGGAGTGATCGGCCGCAAGGTCGGAATGACACAGGTCTTCGCCGAGGACGGCACGATGGTGCCGGTCTCCGTCGTGGCCGTCGAACCCAACACGGTGACCGAGCTGCGCACGCTCGACCGGGACGGCTACACGGCCGTGCAGGTCGGTGCAGGCACGGCTCGACGCCTCACCAAGCCCCGCGCGGGCCAGCTCAAGGACCTGCCCCGCGTGCGTGACGTGCGCGAGTTCCGGGTCGACGACCTGGCCGGCTACGAGATCGGCCAGACGCTCGACGTCGGCATCTTCGAGGACGGCGAGGCGGTGAGCATCACCGGCACCTCCAAGGGCAAGGGCTTCGCCGGCACCATCAAGCGCCACCACTTCCGCCGCGGGCCCGAGACGCACGGTTCGGACTCGCATCGCGCGCCCGGCTCCATCGGCGGCGGCACCTATCCCGGCAAGGTCTTCCGTGGCACGCCCATGGCCGGCCACATGGGACATGAGCGGGTGACCGTCAAGAACGCCACCATCCTGCGCACCGACAGCGAGCGCAACCTGCTGCTCGTGAAGGGTCCGGTTCCCGGCCCCCGCAACGCGCTCATCGTGGTCAGGAAGGCATAGGGCCCATGCCAACGACTCCACTCTTCGACAAGTCCGGCTCCGAGGCCGGCACCATCGACCTCCCCGATGCCCTCTTCGCGGCACCGGTGAACACGGCGGTCATGCACCAGGCCGTGGTCGCCCAGCTGGCCGGGCGTCGCACCGGCACGGCCAAGACCAAGACCCGCGCCGAGGTGCGCGGGGGCGGCCGCAAGCCGTACCGCCAGAAGGGCACCGGCCGCGCCCGCCAGGGCACGCGCTCGGCTCCGCACTACGCCGGGGGCGGCGTGGTCTTCGGCCCCACCCCGCGCAAGTACGACAAGCGCATGCCCAAGCGCATGCGTCGGCTGGCACTGGTGGGCGCGCTCACGAGCAAGTTCGACGACGGCGTCATCAAGGTCGTCAACGACCTGGCGCTCGATGAGATCAAGACCCGCCAGCTGTTGAGCCACCTTTCCGCCCTCCAGGCCGCGGGCAAGGTCCTCGTGGTCGAGGACGGCAAGAACGAGGCGCTCGAGCTCTCGGCGCGCAACGTGCCCAACCTGATCGTCATCCGCTCCGACTCGCTCAACATCGTCGACGTCCTCGATGCTGACGCCATCGTCATCACCAAGCCGTCGATCCCGACCATGTCGGAGGTGTACGCATGACGCTCACGGCCACGCAGATCATCCTCCGTCCGGTCATCAGCGAGAAGTCGATGGACCAGACGACCATCAGCAAGTACACCTTCGCCGTCGCCGACGAAGCCAACAAGCTGCAGATCAAGGCGGCCGTGGAGGAGCTCTTCAAGGTCACCGTGCTCGGCGTCAACGTCTCGATGTCGAAGCGCAAGGAGAAGTCCCGCAACCGCCGCCGCGGGCGCCAGGTCGGCTACACCACCCCCTGGAAGAAGGCCGTCGTGACCGTCAAGGCCGGCGACTCGATCGAATTCTTCGAAGGGGTGTAGACGATGCCCATCAGAGGCTACAAGCCGACATCGCCGGGTCGCCGCTTCATGACGCGGTCGACCTTCGAGGAGATCACCACCGACACGCCGCACAAGCCGCTGGTCGAGTCCAAGAAGCGCGGCTCCGGCCGCAACTCGCAGGGCCGCATGACCGTGCGCCATCGTGGCGGCGGGGCCAAGCGCAACTACCGGCGCATCGACTTCCGACGCGACAAGTGGGACGTGCCGGCGAAGCTCGCCACCATCGAGTACGACCCCAACCGCTCTGCCCGCATCGGCCTGCTGCACTACGCCGACGGGGAGAAGCGCTACATCCTCGTGCCCAACGGGCTGCAGGTGGGCGACACGGTCGTGGCCGGCTCGAAGGCCGAGGCGCGCGTGGGCAATGCCCTGCCGCTGCGAGCCATCCCGCTGGGCACCCAGCTGCACAACATCGAGCTCATCCCCGGCAAGGGCGGTCAGATCGTCCGCTCTGCCGGCACCTCGGCCCAGCTGATGGCCAAGGAGGGCGCCTACGCCCTCGTGCGCCTGCCCTCCGGCGAGGTGCGCCGGGTGGACATGCGCTGCATGGCCACCGTCGGCCAGGTGGGCAACATCGATCACGAGAACCAGAGCCTCGGCAAGGCCGGACGTGCCCGCCACATGGGCAAGCGGCCCGAGGTCCGCGGAGTCGTGATGAACCCACGGGACCATCCCCACGGTGGTGGTGAGGGCAAGTCGCCCACGGGCATGCCGCCCAAGACCCCCTGGGGCCAACCGGCCATGGGTCATCGCACCCGTCGCAACAAGAACAGCGGGAGGCTCATCGCGACCTCCCGTCACCGCAAGTAGGCAAGGAGGGGCGTCATGTCACGATCCCTGAAGAAGGGACCGTACGTCGAGCAGCGGCTCCTGGCCCGCGTGCAGACGATGAACAGCAACAATCAGAAGCAGGTGCTGAAGACCTGGTCGCGTGCCAGCGTCATCTTCCCCGACTTCATCGGTCACACCATCGCCGTCTACAACGGCAAGAAGCACATCCCGGTGTTCATCTCCGAGAACATGGTCGGCCACCGCCTTGGTGAGTTCGCCCCCACCCGCAACTACCGCGGTCACGGGCGCCACACCGAGCGGTCGACGTCGCTGAAGTAGGGGCCGCGATGCGAGTTTCTGCGACTGCCAAGTACATCCGCCGCTCCACCCGCAAGACCCGCCTGGTCACGCAGGCCATCGTCGGGCGCCCGGTGGAGGAGGCGGCCGCCCTGCTGCAGTTCATGCCGCAGAGCGCCGCCCGTGACGTGGCCAAGGTGCTCAAGAGCGCCACGGCCAACGCCGAGAACAACCATGACCTCCCCGCCGATGAGCTCTTCGTCGCGGAGGCCACAGCCAACGAGGGACCCACCATCAAGCGCTGGCGACCACGCGCGCAGGGGCGTGCATTCCCCATCAACAAGCCCATGACCCACGTGACGGTCGTGGTCGAGAACCGGGAGGCCTAGGCATGGGACACAAGGTCCACCCCAACGGCTTCCGGCTGGGCGTCTCGCGCACCTGGAACGCCAAGTGGTATTCGGACAAGGACTACCGCGACCTCCTGCAGGAGGACATCGCCATCCGCACGCTGGTGCAGAAGCGCCTGGCCAACGCCAGCGTCTCGCTGGTCGAGATCGAGCGCGGCATCAACCACGTGACGGTCACCGTCCACACCGCCAAGCCGGGCATCGTCATCGGCAAGGGCGGCGCCAACGTCGAGTCGCTGCGGCAGGCCGTGGGCAAGCTCACCGACCGCAAGGTCAAGCTGGAGATCCGCGAGATCCGCCAGCCGGAGCTCGATGGCGTGCTGGTGGCGACCAACATCGCCCAGCAGCTGACCCGCCGCATCGCCTTCCGCAAGGCCATCAAGCAGTCCATCCAGCGCACCATGAAGGCCGGCGCCAAGGGTGTGAAGGTGCAGGTCTCCGGCCGCCTCGGCGGTTCCGAGATGGCCCGTCGCGAGTGGGACAAGGAAGGTCGCATCCCGCTGGGCACGCTGCGCGCGGACATCAGCTACGGCCAGGTCCTCTCGCGCACGACCTACGGCGCCATCGGCGTCAAGGTCTGGATCTATCGCGGCGACATCATCCCCGAGAAGACCGCGCCCAAGGAGGCAGCCGTCGCTGCCGGGGGAGGGGCCTAGACCATGTTGATGCCCCGTCGCGTCAAGCACCGCAAGCAGCAGCGTGGCCGCATGAGCGGCATCGCCAAGGGTGGTTCCACCATCGCCTTCGGCGACTACGCGCTGATGACCGAGGAGCCCGGCTACATCACCAGCCGACAGATCGAGGCCGCTCGTCGCGCCATGACCCGCTACGTCCGCCGTGGCGGCAAGATCTGGATCCGCATCTTCCCCGACAAGCCGGTCACCAAGAAGCCGGCCGAGGTCCGGATGGGCAAGGGCAAGGGCGCAGCCGACCACTGGGTCGCCGTCGTCAAGCCCGGGCGCATCCTGTTCGAGATGGCCGGCGTCCCCCACGAGGACGCGGTCGAGGCCATGCGCCTGGCCAGCCACAAGCTGCCGACCAGCGTCAAGGTCCTGATCAGAGAGGGGGTCCATGATGGAGATCGCTAAGGCCCGCACCCTCTCCGAGCAGGAGCTCGCCGAGGAGCTGGCGAACGCCCGGCGTCATCTCTACGACCTGCGTTTCCAGCTGGCCACGCGCCAGCTCACCGATTACAGCCAGATCTCGCAGACGCGCAAGGACATCGCCCGCCTGCTGACCGTGCAGACCGAGCGTCAGCTCGAGGCAGGGTCGGCGGTGGCAGGTTCGGCCGCGGCTGCCGGAGGAGAGTAGATGAGCGCCGCCACTGCACCTGAGCGCGGAAAGCGCAAGGCCAAGGTCGGCCGCGTCGTTTCCGACAAGATGGACAAGACCATCGTCGTCTCCGTCGAGCGTCTCGCCCGCCACCGGATCTACAAGCGCGTCATCCGCCTGACCACCAAGTTCAAGGCGCATGACGAGAACAACGAGGCCCACGTCGGCGACACGGTGCGCATCGAGGAGGCACGCCCCCTCTCTGCGACCAAGCGCTGGCGGCTCGCCGAGATCGTGACCAAGGCCGGCCTGGGTGCCGGCGAGGACGTGGTCGGCGACGAGCCCGAGACCGCCGAGGCCATCCACGGGGCATCCCACCCCGCCAAGGCCGAGGCGCCGAGGCCGGAGCTGCGAGGCTGGCCGCCGCGAGCCGGAGGCCACGGCTGAGGCTGCGTCCGACGCTGAGCAGACGGTGGCCGACGCCAGCGATGCGCCCGAGCAGGGCGAGGAGGCGTCAGCATGATCCAGCCCAGCAGCCGGCTGCGCGTGGCCGACAACACCGGTGCCCGCACCGTCGAGTGCATCCGCATCCTGGGTCGCTCACAGAAGCCCACCGCGGGCGTGGGTGACGTCATCGTCGCCAGCGTCAAGCAGGCCATCCCCAATGCCGCCGTCAAGAAGGGCGACATCGTGCAGGCCGTCATCGTGCGCACGGCCAAGGAATACGGCCGCCCCGACGGCAGCTACATCCGCTTCGACGAGAACGCGGCCGTGCTCATCAACAACCAGGGCAACCCGCGCGGCACACGCATCTTCGGTCCCGTCGCCCGCGAGCTGCGCGACCGCAACTACATGAAGATCATCTCGCTCGCCCCGGAGGTGCTGTGATGGCCCCTACCGCCAAGCCCCGTCGCCATACCCGCGTCCCGGACCTGCGTTCCGGCGACGAGGTGGTGGTGCTGAAGGGCAAGGACGCCGGCAAGCGCGGTGTCGTCCAGGAGGTCCTTCGTCACCAGCAGGGCTGGGCGCGCTCGTCGGCACGCTTCGGCGCCGGCTGGCAGGACAAGGCCCCGCTGTCCGGCGCAGCCGTCGTCATCGAGGGCCTCAACATCGCCAAGCGGCACACCAAGCCGCGGCAGGTGGCAGGCCGGACCGAGCGCCAGCCCCGCATCCAGCAGGGCGGCATCCTGGATATCCCGCAGCCCATCGCCATCAGCAATGTCATGCTCGTGTGTCCCCGGTGCTCCCGGCCGACGCGTGTCCGCCACGAGCGCTCCGGCGACGGCCGCAGCATCCGCACCTGCAGTCACTGCAGCGAGTCCGTGACCCGGGCGGAGGGCAGGAAGTGAGCAGCGGACTGCGACAGCGCTACGACGAAGAGGTGGTGCCGGCTCTCCTCAAGGAGTTCGGCTACGGCAACCCGATGCAGGTGCCGCGCCTCACCAAGATCACCGTCAACATCGGCCTCGGCGAGGCACTCACCAATGCCAAGGCCGTCGATGCGGCGGTGACCGACATGACCACCATCACCGGCCAGAAGCCGGTGGTCACCAAGGCCAAGCGGTCCATCGCCCAGTTCAAGATCCGCGAGGGCAACACCATCGGCGTCAAGGTCACCCTGCGTGGCCAGCGCATGTGGGACTTCCTCGAGCGGCTCACCCGCATCGCCCTGCCCCGCATCCGCGACTTCCGTGGCGTGCCCACCAAGTCGTTCGACGGCCGCGGCAACTACTCGCTGGGCCTGCGTGAGCAGCTGGCTTTCCCCGAGATCGACTACGACAAGGTCGATCGCCTGCGAGGGCTGGAGCTGACGGTCGTGACCACAGCCAAGACCGACGAGGAAGGCCAGCGGCTGCTGGCGCTCCTCGGCATGCCTTTCGAGAACTAGAGGAGCGACAGCCGAATGGCCAAGAAGTCGATGATCGCCAAGGCGAAGCGCAAGCAGCGCTTCGAGGTGCGCTCCTACCACCGCTGTTTCGTCTGCGGCCGCTCCCGCGCCTACATGCGCCGGTTCGGTCTCTGCCGCATCTGCTTCCGGGAGCGCGCCCTGCTGGGCGAGCTGCCGGGCGTCACCAAGTCGAGTTGGTAGGCACATGAACATCTCCGATCCCATCGCCGACATGCTCACGCGCATCCGCAACGCCAGCCGGGCTCGCCACGTCGAGGTCTCCATGCCCGCGTCGCGCACCAAGCTGGCCATCGCCGAGATCCTCAAGGAGGAGGGCTTCATCGAAGACTTCTCCGAGGCCCAGGCAGGTCCGCGCAAGGACATCACCATCAAGCTCAAGTACGTGGGCAAGGTGCCGGTGGTCAGCGGGCTCAAGCGCATCAGCAAGCCGGGCCTGCGGGTCTACGCATCCAAGACGGAGATCCCGCGCGTGCTGGGCGGGCTCGGCGTCGTCATCGTCAGCACCAGCCAGGGCATCATGACCGGCGCGCAGGCTCGCAAGGGCCAGCTCGGCGGCGAGATCCTGGCCTACGTCTGGTAGGCGGCGTCCATGTCACGTGTCGGCAAGCTGCCCATCCCCATCCCCTCCGGTGTCGATGTCGCCATCGAGGGCAACCACATCCGCGTCAAGGGCCCCAAGGGCTCGCTCGCGCGTGAGGTCACTCCGGTGCTCTCGGTCGTCAGCGAGGACGGCCAGCTGCGCGTCGAGCGCCCCAACGAGGAGAAGCGCTCGCGCGAGCTCCACGGCCTCACCCGCACCCTCATCAACAACATGGTCGTGGGCGTGACCGAGGGCTACACCCGCAACCTCGAGATCCAGGGCGTGGGCTACCGCGCCCAGCTGGTGGGCAAGAAGCTGCAGCTCAACCTGGGCTACAGCCACCCCATCGAGATCGATCCGCCCGAGGGCATCGCCTTCGAGGTGGAGACCCCCACCAAGGTCGCCGTGACCGGCATCGACAAGGAGCTGGTCGGGCGCATCGCCGCCCAGGTGCGTGCCACCCGCAAGCCCGAGCCCTACAAGGGCAAGGGTGTCCGCTACGCGGGCGAGGTCGTGCGCCGCAAGGCCGGCAAGGCCGGCAAGATCGGCGGCGCATAGGCACCCCCGACCCATCACTATCGAGAGCAACCCTGGTCAGCGCGCCCACGTGGCGCCCTGACCGATAGAGGAGACCGACGACCGCGATGCCAACGGCACGAAGCCGCTCCGCAGCACGTCAGAAGCGTCACTCGCGGCTCCGCCTTCGCGTGGCGGGGTCCGCTGAGCGACCGCGCCTGGCGGTCTTCCGGAGCATCAACCAGATCTACGCCCAGGTCATCGACGACTCCACCGGGCACACCCTCGCTGCCGCTTCCTCCATGGAGGCGGGCATCAAGGGTGCCGGTGGCACCAAGACCGAGCGCGCCAAGCAGGTGGGGTCCCTGATCGGGGACCGCGCCAAGGCCGCGGGGGTCGAGCGCGTCGTGTTCGACCGCGCCGGGTTCAAGTTCCACGGACGGATCCGTGCGCTCGCCGAGGGCGCGCGCGAGTCCGGCCTGGAGTTCTAGGAGGAGCGGCCCATGGCTCGGATCGACCCAAACAAGCTCACGCTCGAGGAGCGTGTCGTCCAGATCAACCGCGTGGCCAAGGTCGTCAAGGGCGGCCGGCGCTTCAGCTTCAGTGCCGTGGTGGTGGTGGGCGATGGCGCGGGACACGTCGGTGTCGGCCTGGGCAAGGCCGGCGAGGTGCCGGAGTCCATCCGCAAGGGCGTCGAGGACGCCAAGAAGAACCTCATCAAGGTGCCCATGGTCGGGACCACCGTGCCCCACGAGGTGCGCCAGCAGTTCGGTGCCAGCACCGTGATGCTGAAGCCGGCCTCGCAGGGAACCGGCGTCATCGCCGGCGCCTCCGTGCGAGCCGTGGTGGAGGCGGCCGGCATCCGCGACATCCTGAGCAAGTCGCTCGGCTCCAACAACCCGGTCAACGTCACGCGAGCCACGCTCGAGGGCCTGCGCAACATGCGCTCGGCCGCGGAGCTGTCGGAATGGCGCGGGAAGAAGCTGCGCAGCGTCATCCCGGGCCAGCCCAGGCCCGACTCGGACGCGGCCATCCTGAGCGGGGAGGCCGCCGATGGCCGCTAGGCTGCTCGTCACCCTGAAGAAGTCCATCGTCGGGACCAACCCCAGCGCCCGCGGTACCGTGCGTGCCCTGGGCCTGCGGCGCATCGGCCAGACCGTCGAGCTGCCGGACGATCCGGCAGTGCGCGGCCAGGTGCGCGCGGTGCGCTACCTCGTCGACTGCGAGGAGGTCGCGGCAGCCCCGGCGCGCAAGAAGGCATCCACCCAGAAGGAAGAGGCTGAGGCGTGAAGCTCCACGATCTGAAGCCGGCGCCCGGCTCCACCAAGCGGCGCATCCGTGTCGGCCGCGGCATCGCTGCCGGCAAGGGCAAGACCGCCGGTCGCGGCACCAAGGGCCAGAAGTCCCGCTCGGGGGCCAGCATCCCCGGCTGGTTCGAGGGCGGACAGACGCCGATCCACGTCCGCGTGCCCAAGCTCCGCGGCTTCAAGCGCCGCGGTCGCATCGAGTACCAGGTGGTCAACATCGGGCGCATCTCCGAGTACGCCGCGGCCGGCCGCTTCGGTGCTGAGGCTGGCTCCGAGCCGCTGACCGTCAACGCCGAGGTCCTCGCCGCGGCCGGGCTGGTCAGCCATGCCGATCGACCCGTCAAGGTGCTGGGCTCCGGTGACGTCGGCGTCAAGGTCTTCGTGGCCGCCGACGCCTTCACCGCCTCGGCCCGCGCCAAGATCGAGGACGCCGGTGGCTTCGTCCAGGTGCTCGCGCCCGAGCCCGAGCCCGAGCCCGTTGCCGAAGCACCGCCCCGGATGCCCCGGCCGAGGCCGTCGCCGCGGAGCCGCGTGCTGACGCCGATGCCAGCGCGGAGGCCCAGCCGGCCGACGACGCTGAGCCGGCTCCCGAGGCCCCAGCCCCCGACGATCAGAAGGCGACCGAGTAAGCCGTGTTCGAGGCTCTCGTCAATGCGTTCCGTGCGCCGGACATCCGCAAGCGCATCCTGTTCATCCTGGGGATGCTCGTCATCGTGCGGATGCTGGCGCATGTTCCCGTGCCCGGCATCGACCGCGAGGCACTGGAAGGGGTCATTGGCCAGAACGACTTCCTGCAGCTGCTGAACCTGTTCTCGGGCGGTGGCCTGCAGAACTTCTCCATCATCGCGCTGGGCGTGAACCCGTACATCAACGCCTCGATCATCATGCAGCTGATGACGGGTGTCGTACCCCGCCTGCAGCAGCTCTCGCGCGAGGGTGAGTACGGCCGCAGCAAGATCAACTCGTACACCCGCTATCTCACCGTGCCGCTGGCGATCCTGCAGTCCTACGGCTACCTGGCGCTGCTGTCCTCCCCGCAGAACGGCGTGGTCCGCGACTTCGACCTGACCAGCTTCACCACGCTGACGCAGATCATCACGCTGACCGCCGGCACCATCCTGGTGATGTGGATCGGCGAGCTCATCACCGAGCGCGGCATCGGCAACGGCATCAGCTTCATCATCTTCGCCGGCATCGTGGCCGGCCTGCCCGGTGCCGTGAACACCTTCCTGACCTCGCCCGACCTGGCCGCGGGCCTCGCCTTCGGCGCGCTCGCCATCGCCGCCGTGATGGTCATCGTCTACGTGCAGGAGGGCCAGCGGCGCATCCCCATCCAATACGCCAGCCGCGTGCGTGGCCGGCGCATGTACCAGGGTGGCGCCACGTTCCTGCCGCTGCGCGTCAACCAGGCCGGCGTCATCCCCATCATCTTCGCCGTCAGCATCCTGCTGTTCCCGGTGCAGATGGCGACCTACTTCAGCGCCTCCGGTGGCGTCGTCGAGGACGTCGCCAACGTCATCATCGACTGGCTCAGCCAGGGGAGCCCGCTGTACGCCATCGTGTTCTTCCTGCTGGTGGTCGGATTCACGTACTTCTACACGGCGTTCACCTTCAAGCCCGACGAGACGGCCGACCAGCTTCGCAAGAACGGCGGCTTCATCCCGGGCATCCGTCCGGGAGCGCCGACCCGTGACTACCTGGCCAAGGTGGTGTTCCGCATCAGCCTTGCTGGTGCCGTCTTCCTGGGCACGGTCGCGGTCAGTCCCATCATCGTCGGCGCGTTCTTCGCGGGCAGCGTCGTCGGCTCCTTCAGCCTCGGCGGCACAGCTCTGCTGATCGTCGTCTCGGTGGTGGTGGAGACGATGAAGCAGCTGGAGGCACAGCTGATGATGCGCAACTACGAGGGGTTCATCCGGTGACATCGCAAGCTGCCGCTGACCCGGCGGCTCGCACGGGGGGAGATCGTCGCATCATCGTGATGATGGGCGCCCCCGGGGCGGGCAAGGGCACCCAGGCCGAGCGCCTGGCCGAGGCACTGGGCCTGCCGCATGTCTCGACCGGCGAGCTCTTCCGTGACATGCGCGACAGCGATTCACGGCTGGGGCGCAAGGTGCGCAAGATCATGGATGGCGGCGGGCTCGTGCCCGACGACATCGTGGTGGCCATGGTCCAGGAGCGGCTGTCGGCCGAGGATGCCGCCGCCGGCGCCATCCTCGACGGCTTCCCGCGCACGGTGGCGCAGGCCGAGGCACTGGACAAGATGCTCGCGCGCAGCGGCACCGCGGTCACCGCGGTGCCCTATATCGAGGTGCCGCAGGAGCTGCTGCTGGAGCGCCTGACGGGGCGCCGCATCTGCTCGCAGGACGACCAGCACGTCTACCACCTGGTGGGCATGCCGCCGCGCACGCCGGGCGTCTGCGACATCGATGGCGCGCCCCTGTGCCAGCGTGCCGACGATCGCGCCGAGACCGTCGGTCAACGCCTGGACAAGCAGCTGCCGCCGATGTTCGAGGTCATCGACTACTACGCCGACAAGAAGGTCCTCCTCTCGGTTCGCGGCGACCAGCCCCCCGACGAGGTCAGCGCCGAGCTGCTTCGCGTCATCGCCAGCCGCAACGCCGCCTGACGTGCTCTTCGACCGCAGCCGCGTCACGCTCAAGTCGACCACGCAGATCGAGAAGATGGCTGTGGCCGGGCGGCTCACCGCCGCTGCTCTCGATGCGGTCGCCGAGGCCATCCGGCCGGGCATGACGCCGTTGCAGCTGAACGCCATCGCCGACGCGGTCATCCGTGACGGCGGTGGGACGCCCAACTTCATCGGCGTGCCCGGACACCTGGCACCCTTCCAGCACGCGACCTGCATCTCCATCGACGACGAGGTCGTGCACGGCATCCCCGATGACCGCATCATCGAGGAGGGCATGCTCGTCTCGGTCGACTGCGGCGCCGAGGTGGACGGCTGGCACGGTGACTCGGCCCGTACCTTCCTCATGGGTGATGTCTCGCCGGAGGCGCGCCGACTGTCGGAGGTGACTCGCGCGGGCCTGCTTGCCGGCATCCGGGCATCGGTCGCGGGCGCCACGCTGGAGGATGTCGCGGCGGCCATCGAGGACGTCGGCCTCGCGGCCGGCTACGGCATCGTGCGCGGCTACGTCGGCCACGGCATCGGCAACGAGATGCACGAGCAGCCGCAGGTCACCAACTACCGCACCGGGCGCAAGGGCCGCAAGGTCGAGGTCGGCCTCTGCATCGCCATCGAGCCCATGTTCACCATCGGCAGCTTCGAGACCCGCGTCAAGCCCGACGGCTGGACCGTGGCCACCGCCGATGGCAGCCTGGCGGCCCACTGGGAGCACACGCTCGCGGTGACCGCCGATGGCCCGCGCATCCTGACCCTCGCCGCGGGCGAGGTCGTCGAGGGCACGGCCGTGCCGCTGGCGGTCGGACGCATGAGCGACCACCGAGCGCCGGTTGCCCCTTCTGCCGTGCTTCTGATACACTCACTCTTCGCGCGCCGGGGCGATCCCGGCGCTTGCTGGCGCCCCGCCGACCGTGTCGGATCTGGCGTCGGGCCCATCCATCCAACAAGCAGTCGGGGTTCAGCGGTCGCCTGTGGCTAAGCGAGATGCAATCGAGGTCGAAGGAACGGTCATCGAGCCGTTGCCGAACACCATGTTCCGGATCGAGCTCGAGGACAAGCATCAGGTGCTGGCGCACATCAGCGGCAAGCTGCGGATGAACTTCATCCGCATCCTCCCCGGCGATCGCGTTCGCGTCGAGCTGTCGCCCTACGACCTCTCGCGCGGCCGCATCACATATCGACTCAAGTAGGACGGTAGAGAACGACGTGAAGGTCTCTGCATCGGTGAAGAGGCGCTGTGAGCGCTGCAAGGTGATCAGCAGGAAGGGCCGCGTGATGGTCATCTGCTCGAACCCCAAGCACAAGCAGCGCCAGGGCTAGGAGGAACGGTGGCACGTATCGCCGGCATCGACATCCCCCGCGAGAAGCGGGTGGAGATCGCGCTGACCTACATCTATGGGATCGGGCTGCCGACCAGCCAGAAGGTCCTGGCACAGGCCAACGTGAACCCGGACACCCGCGTCCGCGACCTCACCGATGAGCAGGTCAACCGCCTGCGCGAGATCATCGACCGCCGCTACACCGTCGAGGGCGACCTTCGCCGCGAGACGGCCATGAACATCAAGCGGCTGACCGAGATCGGCTCCTACCGCGGCGTGCGGCACCGGCGCAACCTGCCGGTCCGCGGCCAGCGCACCAAGACCAACGCACGCCAGCGACGCGGTCCCAAGAAGACCGTCGGAGTCCGGCGCAAGAAGTAACCAGGACCGCCGCAGCGGCCCCGCCCCCAGCAGCCGGGCCCACGCGCGGCGCAACGCAGGAGAGACACTCGATCGATGGCGGAACGAAAGCGCGCCACGAAGTCCAGGCGCAAGGAGAAGAAGAACGTCCCCTCCGGGCACGTTCATATCCAGGCGACCTTCAACAACACGATCGTGACGATCACGGACCTCAGTGGCGCAGTCGTGGCGTGGGGTAGCGCCGGCACGGCCGGCTTCAAGGGCTCCCGCAAGTCCACGCCCTACGCTGCCGCCCTCGCCGCCGATGGCGCCGCCAAGCGCGCCATGGAGCACGGCATGCGCCAGATCGAAGTCTTCGTCAAGGGCCCCGGGTCGGGCCGCGAGCAGGCCATCCGCTCGCTGCAGGCCGCCGGCCTGGAGGTCAGCGCCATCACCGACGTCACCCCCCTTCCGCACAACGGCTGCCGCGCCCCCAAGCGGCGTCGCGTCTAGGCGCCCGGCATGGCTCGATATCGCGGACCCGTCTCCCGCCTCTGCCGGCGCGAAGGCATGAAGCTGTACCTCAAGGGCAGCAAGTGCTACACCAAGAAGTGCCCCTTCGAGCGCCGCGGCACGCCGCCCGGCCAGCACGGCATCCGTCGCCGCAAGATGTCCAACTACGGCATCCAGCTGCGCGAGAAGCAGAAGGTGCGTCGCGTCTACATGGTCAACGAGCGCCCCTTCAAGCGCTACTACGACACCGCTGCGTCGCGCCCCGGCGTGACCGGTGAGAACCTGCTGCGACTGCTCGAGACACGCCTTGACAACGTGGTCTACCGCATGGGCTTCGCCAGCAGCCGCGCGCAGGCGCGCCAGCTCGTGGGCCATGGCCACTTCGAGGTCAACGGCACGCGTACCGACATCGCCTCGTTCCGCGTCCGTGAGGGCGACCGCATCGAGGTTCGCGGCAGCAGCCGCAAGACCGAATACTTCAAGCAGCTCAAGGACGCCATCGCCGGCGCCCAGAAGCCCGATTGGGTCACCGTGGACGCCGACAAGCTCGTCGGCACCGTCTCCGCGATGCCGACCCGCGACCAGATGCCGCTCGAACTCAACGAGCAGCTCGTGGTCGAGTACTACTCGAGGTAGCGCCAGCCCATGATCGAACTGGAGAACGCCCAGATCGAGTCCGTCGAGGAGCTCGAGACGGAGACGTACGGCAAGTACGAAGCCAGCCCCCTGCGCGCCGGATACGGCGTCACCCTGGGCAACGCGCTTCGTCGCGTGCTGCTCTCCTCCCTGGAGGGTGCCGCCGTCACGTCGGTCCAGATCCGCGACGTCAGCCACGAGTTCAGCACCATCGCCGGGGTCAAGGAGGATGTCATCCAGATCCTCCTCAACCTCAAGCGGCTGCGGCTCAAGAGCTACGTGCCCCATCCGACCCAGCTGAAGCTCGTGAAGAGCGGTGCCGGGCCCGTCACCGCGGCGGACATCGTCGAATCGGCCGATGTCGAGATCGTCAACCCGGACCAGCACATCCTGACGCTGGAGCCGGATGCCACCATCGAGATGGACCTGACCGTCGAGCGCGGCACGGGCTATCTCTCGGCAGAGGACACCAAGGAAGGCCTGCCCATCGGCGTCATCCCCGTGGATGCCATCTTCACGCCGGTGCGCAAGGTGGACTATCACGTCGAGAACACCCGCGTGGGACAGGTCACCAACTACGACAAGCTGACGCTCATCATCGAGACCGACGGCACCATCTCGCCGGAGGAGGCCCTGTCTCGCGCGGCGGAGATGCTGGTCGAGCAGTTCAGCCAGTTCACCACGGCCGGCCGCCAGCTGACCAGCGAGGTCGAGGCGGTCGCCGGTGCGGAGACGCTGCCGCCCAACGTCCTCGACATGCCCATCGAGGACCTCGACCTGCCCATGCGGGCCTACAACTCGCTGAAGCGCAACAACATCGTCAAGGTCGGCCAGCTGCTGCAGCTGCAGGACGAGGACCTGCTGCGGATGCGCAACTTCGGCAAGAAGTCGCTCGACGAGATGAAGGAACGCCTGCGCATGCGCGGGTTCCTGCCGCCGGAGGACGAGGCCCTGGAGGGCTTCGATACCGAGGTCGGGCTCGATGACGACGACGCCGACGGCTTCGACGCCGCCGACGAGGGCGATGAGCCCTTCGAGGAGGACGACTAGGCGATGGCACATCGCATCGACGGCCGCAAGTTCGGCCGCCAGACCGCCCCGCGCAAGGCCATGTACGCCAACCTCATCGTGGCCGTGCTGCGCTATGAGCAGATCAAGACCACCGAGGCCAAGGCCAAGGAGGTCCGCGGCATGGTCGAGCGTGTCATCACCCTGGCCAAGGGGGGCACGCTCGCCGAGCGGCGTCGCATCGTGTCGGAGCTGCCCAACGAGCCGCTCGTGATCGAGAAGCTCTACGACGAGATCGTGCCCCGCTACGGGGATCGCAACTCGGGCTATACCCGGGTCGTCAAGCTCGGCCCCCGGCCGGGTGACAACGCCCCCATGGTCCAGCTCGAGCTGGTCTAGGCACCGCCGCCATGCCCGACGCCACGCGCGTCAGGACACGACGGCCAAGATGAAGCACGCCCGAGAGGGCGGCCCCGTGCGGTACCGCGCACGGGTCGAATATGACGGCACTGAGTTCGCCGGCTTCCAGGCCCAGCCTGGCCGTCGGACCGTCCAGGGAGAGCTGGAGCGCGTGTTGGCCCACCTGTCGGGTGAGCCCCGCATCCGGATCGACGCGGCCGGTCGGACGGATGCCGGGGTGCATGCCACCGGTCAGGTGATCGCGTTCACCTGGCACGGCAGCATGACCGCCAGACAGCTGGGTCCGGCCATCGGGGCGCTCTTGCCCCGGGACGTCGCGATCGGGCCGCTGGCGCGAGTAGCGCTCGACTTCGATCCTCGTCGCGCGGCGACGAGGCGGGAGTACCGCTACAGCATCTGGACCGGGCCGCGCAAGCCATTGCGCGCTCGCTACGTCTACGAGCTCGATGAACGCCTCGACGTCGGGGCCATGCACGCTGCCGCCCAGCATCTGGTCGGCCGGCATGATTTCTCGGCCGTTCGGGCGCGTTCAGCACACCGCGGTCCGGACCCTCTACGAGGTCCGGGTCCGCAGGCAGGGCCACCTGGTCACCATCGACGTGGCCGGCGACGCCTTCCTGCGGCAGATGGTGCGCAGCATCGTGGCCGCGCTCGTCCGCATCGGGATGGGCCGGGCCACAGCGGAGGACCTGCTCAGCGAGCTTCGCTCGCCGGGCCGAGCCTTCGCCGGAGCGGTCGTCCCGGCGCAGGGGCTATGCCTGCGGCGGGTCGTCATCGGTCCATCCAGACAGGCAAACGAGAAGGAAGCACGACAGGGGCCATGAGCAGGACCTACACGCCAAAGGCAAGTGAGATCGAGCGCCAGTGGCTGGTCGTCGACGCCGACGGTCAGACGCTCGGCCGTCTCGCCACGCGTGTGGCGCGACTGCTGACGGGCAAGCACAAGCCCACGTACGCGACCCACATCGACACCGGCGACCATGTCATCGTGATCAACGCCGAGAAGATCAAGGTCACCGGCAACAAGCTGGAGTCCAAGTACTACTACCGCCACAGCGGCTACCCCGGCGGCTTCCGCGAGGAGAAGCTGGACCACCTGCTGGCGCGCCGTCCCGAGGAGGTCGTGCGTCGTGCCGTCAAGGGCATGGTGCCGCACACCAAGCTGGGTACGCAGCAGCTGCGCAAGCTCAAGGTCTATGCCGGCAAGGATCACCCGCACGAGGCACAGCAGCCGGTCCCCGCTCCGGCAGGAGGCGCGAACGCATGAACCAGGTCAGCTTCCACGAAGGCACCGGCCGTCGCAAGACCGCCATCGCCCGGGTCCGGCTGCTCTCCGGCGAGGGTGAGGTCGTCGTCAACGGCCGCAGCCTGGAGGAGCACTTCGGCAACGCCGTCGATCTCAATGACATCCTCATGCCCTTCCGCGTCACCGGCACCGAGGGTCGCTTCAACGCCATGATCAAGGTCCAGGGCGGCGGTCATCACGGCCAGGCCGGTGCCATCCGCCACGGCATCGCGCGGGCGCTGCTGCAGTCGGATCCCGAAGGTGCTCGCGTGCCGCTGCGGCAGGCCGGCTTGCTCTCGCGCGACCCGCGCATGAAGGAGCGCAAGAAGTACGGCCTCAAGCGAGCCCGCAAGGCGCCGCAGTTCACCAAGCGCTAGGCGCTCAGGCGCCGCGAGGCGAGCCCGCCGTCCGACCGGGGTGGCCAGACCACCCCGGACCTCCGGACACCCCACCTATCCCGACCCCGGGACCATCGAGGTATCGCCCTCGGCGCTCCCATGCCTGATGCTGGTCGCACATGAGCGATGCCGTTTCCACGCGCTACAAGGACGCGCTGCGGCGTGGTCACGTGGCCGTCGTCAAGGGCCGCCCCCGCGAGGCCATCGGCCACTACCAGCACGCCGGCGAGCTCGTCCCCGACCGGCCGCTGCCGTTCATCTCGATCGGCAACGTCTATCTGCAGATGCGCCAGCCGCGCGAAGCCGTGGCGGCCTTCGACACGGCCCTCGAGCGCATGCCCTCCGACCTCGACGCGATGCGGGGCAAGGCGGCGGCGCTCGAGGCGCTGGGCCAGGATCTTGAGGCCAGTGCGCTGCGCATGCGCGTCGCCGAGCTGGAGGCGATGGCGCGCGCCGGGCGACAGCGGGCAGCGTCTGCCGACCCGGCCACCGAGGAGCTGGAGCGCCACGTCATCAACGGTGCCGCTGCCCGCGCCGCGGGCGATCTCGACATCGCCGTCGCCGCCTACCTGACGGCGGCCAACGGCTATGCCGCGGTCAACGACTTCGTGGCGGCCATCGATGCCTGCCTGCGCGCGCTGGAGGCCCGCCCGGGCCACATCGATGTCCACTTCACCATGGCGATGCTGTACCTGCGGCAGGGCTGGGCGGAGGTCGGCGAGCAGCGCGTCCTGCTCATCGAGCGGCGACTGGACATCGACGACGACCCCCGGCGTCGCGCCGCCCTGCACGCCCTCGCCCGCGACCACCGCGCCCTTGCTCCCGGGCTCGAGCGCGTGGCTGCCACCCGCCTGTGACCGCGGCAGATGGGGCGGCGGCTGTGCCGCTCGGGCGGTGGTAGGCTCAGCCGTCGATGGACCTCCTGCGTGACCTTGCCACTGACCTGAGGGTCGAGCCGAGCGCGTTCCTGGACATCCTCCTCACGGCCATCCTCATCTACCTGGTGCTACGGCTCATCCAGGGCACGCGGGCGGTGCGTCTCGCCATCGGTGCCACCATCGTCTACGCGGTCTACGTCTTCGCCCAGGAGCTGGATCTGCGGCTGCTCTCCGGCATCCTGCAGACCGGCGCCGTGGTCGGCCTCGTCGCGCTCGTGGTGGTCTTCCAGCCGGAGCTGCGGCGCGGCCTCGACCGGCTCGGACGGGTGGGTTCGTGGGGCTGGCTGGGGACGTCCGACAGCGCTGGCTATCAGCGCATCGCCGCGCTGCTCGCGGCGGCCGCGGCCAAGCTCTCCCGGCGGCGCACCGGGGCGCTCATCGTCGTCGAGCGGGACACCGGCCTCGGTGACATGGCCGAAGCCGGCGTGATGATGAACGCCGACCTGTCGGCAGAGCTGCTGGCGTCGCTCTTCGCACCCGGCTATCCGCTGCACGACGGGGCCGTCATCGTGCGCGCGGACGAGATCGTCGCCGCGGGCGTGATGCTGCCGCTGGCGGAGCGCGAGGCCTCGCTCGAGCAGTACGGCACGCGCCACCGCGCTGCCCTCGGTGTCACCGAGCAGACCGATGCCCTGGCCATCGTGGTCAGCGAGGAGAGCGGCAGTATCAGCCTGGCTCAGGGCGGCTCCATCGTGCGCGACCTCGACGAGGACGAGCTCCGTCAGCGCCTCTACGCGCTGCTGGCTCCGGCCGATGTCGGCGCCTGGGCCCTCTGGGGCGCCCGGCGCAACGGCAGCAGCACCCCCGACAGTGCCGCCGCGTCCGACGAGGGGACCGATCGATGAGCGTCCTCCGTCGCTGGGTCTTCAGCAACTGGCCGCTGAAGCTCACCGCGCTGGGCCTGGCCGTGGTGCTGTACGCCGGCCTCGCCATCTCCGAATCCACGCGCACCTGGTCGGGGCCCGTACCCATCGAAGTGCTCAACGCGCCCATCGGCGGCGCCCTGCTCGACGACCCCGGCGTGGTCGACCGCATCGAGTACCGCGCCGATGACGACGTCGCGGCGCAGGTCACCAGCGACAGCTTCCGCGCCAGCGTCGACCTCTCGTCGGTGGAGCCACGCATCGGCGCCGCGACGGTGGAGGTGCCGGTCGACGTGTTCCCCGTGGACCCACGTGTGCGCATCATCGACTTCGAGCCCACCGGTGTCGTGGTGCGCGTCGACGAGGTGGTCTCGCGCATGCTGCCGGTGCAGGTGGACCATGGGCCCCTGCCCGAGGGCATCGAGCTGGGACCGGTCGCGGTCGAGCCCAACCAGGTCACCGTGAGCGGCGCGTCCTCGCGCCTGCAGAACGTGCGGAGCGTGGAAGGGCGCTTCGTCGTCGACGCCTCCGGCATCAACATCGACGAGGACGTGGTGGTGGAGGCCTTCGACGAGGTCGGCGCCATCGTGCCCGGCATCGACATCGACCCCGAGATCGTGCGCGTCCGGGCAGACGTCGCGCGCCAGCTGGCCTACGCCACGCTGCCCGTCGTCCCCGATCTCGTCGGCGAGCCGGCCCGCGGCGTGCGCGTCGACAACGTCTCGGTGGTGCCCGCCACCATCACCGTCAGCGGCGAGAACCCGGCCGTCCGCCAGCTCGAGCTCATCACCACCGAGCCGGTCGATATCAGCGGCCAGTCGGTGGAGCTGGTGACCGAGGCGCGTCTGCTCTTCCCCGACGAGGTGACCAGTGCCGGCGAGGAGGTGGTGACGGTGCTGGTGACCTTCACCGCGTCCATCGGCTCGCGCGCCTTCGAGGTGGGCACCGCGCTCGTCGATGCCCAGCCACAGTACGCCTATCGCGTGCAGGATCCGGCCGTCAGCGTGGTCATCCGCGGCCCCATCTCGCAGCTCGATGAGCTGGTCGTCGACGACCTCATCGTCGAGCTGCCGGTGGCGGATCTGGCTGTGGGTGACAATGACGTCATGCCCATCGTCACAACCCCCCGTGGCACCAGCGTCGTGCGACTGACTCCCGAGACCGTGCGCGTCACCGTCACCCCTGCCTCGTGAGCAACCTCTTCGGCACCGACGGCATCCGCGGTGTCGCCAACGAGGACCTGAAGCCCTCGCTCGCCCACGCCCTCGGCCGCGCCGTGGCGGTCAAGCTGGCAGGCCCCGGCGGGCGCATCCTCGTGGGCCAGGACACGCGCCGCTCGGGCGACATGCTGGTGGCGGCGCTGATGTCCGGAGGCACCTCGGCCGGTGCCCATGTCCACAGCCTGGGGGTCTGTCCCACGCCGGCCCTGGCGCACGTGACGGCTGTCGGCGAGTACGCCGTGGGCGTGATGGTCAGCGCCTCGCACAATCCCGCCGAGGACAACGGCCTGAAGGTGCTCAGCGGCAGGGGCCTGAAGCTCGATGACGAGATGGAGGACGAGCTCGAGACGCTCATCATCCGCTCGGAGGAGCTGGGCTCACCGCGCAACGATGACCTGGGCCGCATCGTCGACGCCCGCGCCGACATGCGCCACTACCTCGAGCACCGCCTGGCCATGGCCCGCCGCATCGGCTCCGACCTGCGCTTGCACGTCGACTGCGCCAACGGCTCGGCGTCGGCGGTGGCGGCGGAGATCCTGGCCGCCTCGGGGGCCTCGGTGAGCTCTCACTACGACCATCCCGACGGCAGCAACATCAACCTCGGCTGCGGAGCGACGGTACCCGCGGCCCTGGCGGCCATCGTCGAGCAAGAGGGTGGCGATGTCGGCTTCAGCCTCGACGGCGACGCCGACCGCTGCGTGGCCATCGACGAGCGCGGCCGCGTCGTCGATGGTGACCAGCTGCTGGGCATCATCGCGCTCGACCGCCTCGCCCGTGGTGCGCTCGCCGAGAACACCGTGGTGGTCAGCATCCTGTCCAACGGCGGCCTGGCGCGAGCGGTGGAGGCGGCCGGTGGCCAGGTGCTGCGCACCAAGGTCGGCGACCGCCACATCGTCGACTCGATGCTGCTGTCCGACGCCGGCCTGGGCGGCGAGAAGAGCGGCCACGTCATCATCCGTGAGCACACCACCACCGGCGACGGCATCGTCACCGCGCTCGAGATCCTCGACATCCTCGCGCGCCGCGGGCGCCCGCTCTCCGAGCTGGCGGCGGCCATCCCGCTCGATCCCCAGGAGCAGCGCACCATCCGCGTGCGCACCAAGGAGTGGCGCGCCGACCGCGTGCTCAGCGACGCGGTGCAGGCGGCCGAGGCCGAGCTGGCGGGGCAGGGCCGCATCGTCGTGCGCCCGTCCGGCACGGAGCCCGCCCTGCGCGTCATGGTCGAGGGCGCTGACGCCGCGCGCGTGCGCCGCCTGGCCGACGAGCTGGCCGAGCTGGCCGCCCAACGCCTCAACCAGGACTTCTAGGAGGACCGGCACATGTGTGGCATCGTCGGCTACGTCGGCCATCAGCAGGCGGCTCCCGTGCTGCTGGCCGGTCTCGCGCGCCTGGAGTACCGCGGCTACGACTCGGCCGGGATCGCGCTGGTCACCCAGGCAGGCGACCTGTTCATCCGCAAGCGTGCCGGCAAGGTGGCCGAGCTGCGTGACGCGCTCGTGGATGACACGCCGTGCCGCGGTGGCCGGCCTGGGCCACACGCGCTGGGCCACGCACGGGCGACCCAACGACCTCAACGCGCACCCGCACGTCGATTGCACCGGCGAGCTCACCGTCATCCACAACGGCATCATCGAGAACTTCATCGAGCTGCGGGAGGAGCTGGAGGCGGCCGGCCACGTCTTCGGCTCCGAGACCGACACCGAGGCCATCGCCCACCTCGTGGAGGAGGCCTACGACGGCGACCTCTCGGCGGCCGTGCGTACGGCGCTCCACCGCGCCCACGGCGCCTACGCGCTGGCGGTCATCCACAAGGGCGAGCCCGATCGCGTGGTGGGCGCCAAGATGAACGTGCCCCTCATCGTGGGTATCGGCGAGCACGAGGCATTCCTCGCCTCCGACGTGGCCGCCGTGCTGGCCCATACGCGCGAGGTCATCTTCCTCGAGGAGGGCGACGTCGCCGACATCCGCCCCGACAGCATCTCCATCACCGACCTCGTGGGACGCGACCTGGAGCGACCCGTCCACCACATCGACTGGGACCTGGAGGCCGCCGAGAAGGGCGGCTACGAGCACTACATGCTCAAGGAGATCCACGAGCAGCCGGAGGCCATCCGCGCCGCCATCGCCGGACGCATCCACGAGGACGAGGTGCGCGTCCCCGAGCTGGACCCGCTGCGGGCCATCCTGCCGTACATCGAGCGCATCGAGCTGGTGGCCTGTGGCACCGCGGCATACGCGGCGGCGGTCGCGGCCAACGCGCTGCAGGCGTGGACGGGCCTGCCGGCGCGCTGGAACATCGGCTCCGAGTTCCGCTACGATCCGCCGCCGCTCGACCAGAAGACCCTCGTCATCGCCGTCACGCAGTCGGGCGAGACCGCCGACACGCTGGCGCCGACCCGCCTCGCCCGCGAGCGCGGCTGCCCGGTGGTGGCGGTGACCAACACCGTGGGCTCCGCCATCACGCGCGAGGCCGACGCGGTGCTGTTCCTGCAGGCCGGGCCGGAGATCGCGGTGGTGGCCACCAAGACGTACGTCACCCAGGTGGTCACGCTGCTGCTCGTGGCTGCCCAGATCGCCAAGGTGCGGGGCACGCTCGACGCGCTCTACGAGAAGGCGCTGGTCGAGGGGCTGCGCGCCCTGCCGGCCAACGCCGAGCGCACCATCGAGCTCAACGAGGCGCCGGCGGCCGACCCTCGCCGAGCGCTATGTCGGCTCGCGCGGCTACATGTACGTCGGCCGCGGCATCACCTACCCGGTGGCGCTGGAGGGCGCGCTCAAGCTCAAGGAGGTGAGCTACGTCCACGCCGAGGGCTACGCGGCGGGGGAGCTGAAGCACGGCCCCATCTCGCTGCTCGACGCGCAGGTGCCGCTGGTGGCGGTCGCGACCCGCACCGCCGTCCACGACAAGCTCGTCAGCAACCTCATGGAGGGCCGAGCGCGTGACGCGCGCGTCATCGCCGTGGTGACCGAGGGCGACGTGCGGATGAAGGCCGTGGCCGACGACATCCTGTGGGTGCCGCCGACGGTCGAGATGCTCAGCCCCGTGCTGGCCATCATCCCCCTGCAGCTGTTCGCGTACCACACCGCCGTCGTGCGCGGCACCGACGTGGACCAGCCCCGCAACCTGGCCAAGTCGGTGACGGTCGAGTGACCTCCCTGCCGGTCCCGCCCGCGGGCACGACCGAGCTGGGCATCGACATCATCAAGGTCGAGCGCATCGCCAACGCCATCACCAAGCACGGCCGGCGCTTCGCCGCGCGCGTGCTGACCGACCACGAGGACGCCTACGTGCGCGACCGCCCGGAGAACTTCGCCGGGCGCTGGGCGGCCAAGGAGGCCGTCTCCAAGGTGCTGGGCCTGGGCGTGCGTGGCGTCGGCTGGCGCGAGATCGAGATCATCCGCCTGCCCACGGGTGCGCCCATGGTGCGCCTGCACGACCGCGCCCTGCGCCGCGCCAACCAGCTGGGCATGGAGCGCGTGGCGGTCTCCATCAGCCACGAGCGCGAGTACGCCGTGGCCATCGCCTTCGGCGTCCGCACCGAGGGTGGCGAGTTCGTCTTCCCGGTGGACATGGAGGCACGCCTGGGCGATCGCGAGAAGCAGCTGCTGGCGCGCATGCGCGAGCTGCAGACGCTGAACGCGGAGGTGCAGGCCGCGGAGGCGGAGGCCGCCGAGGCGGAGGTCACCGCCGCTGATGCCGCCGCACGCTCCCATCGCCGAGGGTGGAGGAGGGGAGCCGGCGTGACGTGGTCGCCGGACGACCCGCGGACGGCTCCGTTCGGCTGGCTCGACGCCGCGGTCGCCGCGGCGATGCTGCCGACGCGTGACCCTCGGGGCCACAAGGGCACCTTCGGGCGCGTCGTGGCCGTGGCCGGCTCGCTCGACTACGCGGGCGCCGCCCTGATGGCCGGCACGGCGGCGCTTCGCGCCGGCTGCGGCCTGGTCACGCTGTGCCTGCCCGCGTTCACTGCAGCCGCTCCTGGCGGGTCGCGTGCCGGAGCTCATCACCCGCGGCCTGCCGGAGGTGGCTCCGTTCGAGGTCGAGCCGCTGGGGGCCGCCGCCGTGGTCACGGACCTGCCCGCCGACGCGCTGCTGCTGGGCCCCGGACTGCCCGCCGATCAGGCCAGCAGCCGACTGGTGCAGCGACTCCTCGCCGGCGGCACGGCCCCGGCCGTGGTGGACGCCGGCGCGCTGGCGGCGCTCGCGGCCGTGCCTCGCTGGTGGACCCGCGTGGGCCGCGCGCATCGTGGTGACCCCGCACCCGGGCGAGTTCGCTCGACTCGGCTACGAGTCCGGCACTGACGACGACGAGCGGCGCGCCGCCGCGATCGCTGCTGCGAGCCGCGTGGCAGGCGGTGGTCGTGCTCAAGGGCGCGCATACCGTCATCGCCGATCCCGATGGCCGGCTGCTGGTCGCCCCCTTCGACGTTCCACTGCTGGGCTCCGGCGGCACGGGGGATGTCCTGGCCGGCATCATCGTCTCGCTGCTGGCCCAGGGGCTGGCGCCCTTCGAGGCTGCATCCCTGGGTGTCTACCTGCACGCGCGCGCGGGCGCGGAGCTGAGCACGACGCTCGGCGACGCGGGCCTGCTGGCCGGCGACCTGCTGCCGTTGATCCCGCGCGTCCGCCTCAGCCTCGTCGAGGCAGGCGGCCGATGACCGGCTCGTACCGACCGGTCGCGCGATCGCGGCGCCTGGCTGGAGATCGACCTCGCCGCCATGCGCCACAACATCGAGGTCATCCGCTCCGTGGTGGGACCGGCCGCAGCCGTCGCGCCCGTCGTCAAGGCCGATGCCTACGGCCACGGGGTCGAGGCTGTCGGACCGGCCCTCGCCCCGCACGTGGAGGCGCTCTGCGTGGCCACGCTCGATGAGGCGCTCGCCCTGCGGCCGCGCGTGCCCGGCCGGATCGTGCTGCTCTATCCGGTGCCCCACGAGGCTGCCGCCGATGCGGTGCGGGCGGGCGTCGAGCTGACCGTGATGTCGGCGGCCGACCTCGAGGCCATCCGCGCCGCCGCGCCAGCGGCAGGCGCGGCGGTCAGGGTCCACATCGGCGTGGAGACCGGCATGGGCCGCGGCGGCGTCCTGCCGCAGCGCGGTGCCGGCCCTGGCGGCCGCGGCCGCGAGCGACCCGCACATCGAGCTGGCCGGCCTGTGGTCGCATCTCCACAGCCCGGAGGACCCGCCCTCCTCGGATGCCCAGGTGCTGCGCTTCGAGGCTGCGGTCACGGCCCTGCACGAGGCCGGCATCCCCGTCCCGCCTCGTCACATCGCCGCCAGTGGCGGCATCTTCACCCACGACGAGCCCTCGCTCGACCTGGTGCGCCCGGGGATCGCCGTGTACGGCGTGCTCGACGCCGACCTGCCCATCGCGCCCGACGCCGTCGAGGCGGCTGCCCGCCTGCGCCCGGCGATGTCGCTCAAGGCGCGCCCGGCCGCCTTCAGCGAGGTGCCCGCCGGTGGCACGGTCGGCTACGGCGGGACCTGGCGCGCGGAGCGCCCGTCGCGCATCGCCGTCCTGCCGGTGGGCTACGGCGATGGCTACCTGCGCAGCTCACAGCCCGCCGCGGTCGCCCTGGTGCGCGGCCGGCGCGTGCCCATCGTGGGGCGGGTGTCGATGGACGCGGTGACGGTCGACGTGACCGATCTGCCCGCGCGTCGACCACAGCGAGGAGTTCGTGCTGCATGGGGCGCCAGGGCAGCGAGGAGATCACGGCCGTGGAACTGGCGCGCCGACGCAACACCATCCCCTGGGAAGTGCTCACAGGCATGGCTCAACGGTTGGCCCGGGTGTACTATCCGCTGGCCGGCACCACCCGATGAGGGCCTGATACCGCCGGCACCGACGAGACATGACAAGACCGGTCGCGGGCCCTGGGTTGAGGGACCTGGCCCCGCCGCCGTGCCGGTTCAGCATGTCCCAAGGAGGGAACACGGGTTTGCTACGACCGCCCGACGCCACCGAGCATCCGAGCGGGTCGCGTGACTTCGCGACCTTCGAGCGCGACGACGTCGAGGTCGTCGCGCGAGAGATCCAGCTCCTCGGCGCGACGGTGCCGGCGGTCCTCTTCCTGGAGGCCAACCGCGGCGCCGGCACGCTCGATGGGCTGGGCATGCTGTTCTTCGACCCCATCCTGCGCGGCATCTTCGGCGGCGACGATCCCGGCGCCAGCCACCTGCTCGCCGACGACGACGACATCGAGCGCCTCATCGAGCGCCTCGAGGAGCTCGATGCCGAGGCCGACCTGTACGCCTGACCCGGCACCCCGATAGCCCGGCCCGGCTACCATCAGAGGCGTGAGCCAGGAATTCGCCGCCTTCTTCACGCTTGACCGTGGCACCGTCAGCACCGCCGCCGCGTTGATCGCGCCGGTCGACGGTCGCTACCGCCTGCTGGCCGCCTCGTCGGCACCATCCGCCATCGACCCCGAGTCCATCCTGGAGGACCTGGCCTGGCGCGTGGCACGGACCGACGCCTCCGTGGCCGGCTCCCTGGAAGGCTGGCGCGACTGGTCGCGCCTCGAGGTCCGCACCGTTCGCGCACCGCACGCGGTGCTGGTGGCCGCCTCGGCCCAGGGCGGCGAGCTGCTCGAGCGCGCCTTCGCCGGGGCCGGCTGGCTGGTGACGGCGCGGTTCTTCGGCAGCCACGCCCGACATCGTGGCCCTGGGCGAGGCGTTGCTGGATCCGCGCGTCGACGCGGTCATCATGGGCGGCCGCGACGAGGTCGACGAGGCGGAGGCCGATGCCGCCGCGCGGCTCTGGTCGCGTGTCGGCTCACTGGCCCGCTTCCGTGACGACCTGGCCGTCATCGCCTGCGGTCCCGTTCGCCGAGCGACCGGCGGGCATCCCCGACGCGCGCCTCTTCGCACTGCCCGCGCCTGCCGTCGTGCCGCTGGCCGCCGACTCCCAGCTGCGTGCGGCGGCGGCGCAGGTGGGCACCCACCTCGTCACGGGAGGCGAGCCCGGTGCGGCCGATGGCCGCGCTGCGCATCGCACCGCGATGGCCTCGCTGGCAGCGGTGCTCGGCAGCCATGTCGACGGCCTCGACATCGGCGTCTCTGCCGGCTCGCGGACGGTCGTCGGTGCCGACGGCTCGGTGCAGCACGCGACCCTGGCCGCGGCCGGCGTGCTGCCGCCCGAGCTGCTCGACGATGAGGCCGCCGGCGACGCGGTGCTGCGCTGGTCGACGCTGGCGGGCGATCCGGCAGCCCGACTCGACGGGCTGCGAGAGCTGGCCTCCGCGCCCTGGAGCCGCATCGACGAGGAGGGCGTCCACCTGCGTCTCGCCTCCCTGCGCGCCGCCATCGAGCGCCTGTCCGCGGCCTGGGACGGCAGCGCCACCGACGATGGGCCCGCGCCGTGCACACGCTGGTGCTGAGCGGCGGCACCTTCGCCGCGGTGCCTCCGGCGGCCGCGACACTGGCCGTGATCGACGGCATCCGTCGGCCCGGCGCCCTGACCATCCGGCACGATGAGGCCGCCGTGCTGGCGCCTCTGGGGGCCTTGCCGGTCGAGGAGGACCGGCGCCGTCTGCTGCTCGATCTGATGGACGACTGCCTGCTGCCGCTCGGCAGCGCCCTCCTCACCGGCACGCTCGGCAAGGCCGGCAGGAAGGAGCCCGCACGCGGGTCGTTGCACGTCAGCAGCACGCTCGGCGACGAGCAGCTGTCACCTGGAGCCGGGGCAGCTGCGCCTGGTGGACCTGCCGCCGGGGATCTCGGCCCGCCTCGGGCTCGAGGCCGGCGAAGGCGCCACGCTGGCCGCCGGGCGACGGCTCGACCTCGACGTCCGCGGTGGCCTCGGCGGGCTGCTCGTGGATACGCGGGCCATCCCCCTTGAGCTGCCCGAGCAGGGCGAGCAGCGGCGGGCGATGCTGGCCGAGTGGGAGGCGCCGGCGTGGATCGGCAGCGACCGATGAGCCTGCCCGACCCCGGCCGCTTCGTGGTCCCTGCTGCGCATCCGGAGCGCGGTCGCCTGCTGCGACTGCCCCTGGGCCTGGCCGACCGGCCGCTGGTGGCACCGGGGCAGCACGTCGAGCTGGGCCAGCCGCTCAGCGAGCACTTCCGCGACAGCGAGGCCATCGAGCTGCCCACCAGCGCGGCGCTCATCCGCCTGCGCCCAGGGGACATCCTCGACGACGTGCCGCTGCCGCAGACGGGTCGACTGGGCCGCAAGTCCGCCGCGTACCAGCCACCGCACGCGCGTGCTCGAGCACGGCCGAGACGGCATCACCAGGCTGGTGGCCGGCAGCAACGCGGTCACCATCGATGCGCCCGCCCGCGGCGTCATCGAGGCGGTCACGCCGGGCCGCATCGACCTGCGTGCCGAGGGCCTGGCCGTGGCAGCGCGCGTGGGCTGGGGACGGCCGACGTGGGGCCGCATCGTCATGGCCGTCGACCGACCCGATGCCGAGATCCAGACATCGCGCATCGACGTCACCGCGGCCGGCGCCATCCTGGTGGTGGGCACACGCATCGACGTGGAGGCCGTCTCGCGGGCGCGCGCCATCGGTGCGGCAGCCATCGTCTCCGGCGGCGTGGCCAGCCGCGATCTGCGCCAGCTGACCTCGTCCGAGGCCCGCCAGCAGGCCGCCCTGCATGCGGCCGCGCCATTCGGACTGCTGGCCCTTGGCGGGTACGGCCGCGTGCCCATCCCGGCGCACCTGTGGGACCTGCTGACCGCGGCCGACGGTCGCCGCGCCGGCATCGTGCCCGCATCGCGTGTGCTCATCATCGAGGGCGACCCGGCGCCCCTTGTCGACGCCGCCTCCCGTCCCCCGGGCACCGTGCGCGTCATCAACGGCGAGCATCGTGACCACGCCGGTCGGCTGGTCGGGCTGTCCGGGACCTCGTCGCTGGCCGGGCGGCAGCTATGCCCCCGGTGGCTTCGTCGAGCTGCCCGGCGAGGATGGCAGCGGGGAGCGCCACTGCGTGCCGCTGACCAGCCTGGAGCGACTCGGCTAGGCTGCCGCGGATGATCACGTCTGACACCCGGACGCCCCGCCCGTCGTGACGAGTGCGCGTCGTCACCGCCTCTACCGACCAGACCCGTTCGCTCGCGGCGGCCCTGGCGCAGGTCGCTCAGCCCGGGGACCGCCTGGCGCTGGTCGGACCGCTGGGTGCGGGCAAGACGCAGTTCGCCAAGGGCTTCGCCAGCGGGCTCGGTATCGAGCAGGTCGTCAACAGCCCCAGCTTCACGCTGATGGCCGAATACGAGGGTCGTCTCACGCTGTTCCACCAGGACCTCTATCGGCTGGCCGGCGCGGACGAGGTCCTCGCCGGGGGCCTGCTCGACGAGCGGCAGGACGCCGGCGTCACCCTCAGCGAATGGGCCGATCGCCTTGACGAGGGGCTCGACCCGGCGCGCCTCACGGTGGCCCTCGAGCCCACCGGCGAGACCACGCGCGACATCGAGATCAGCGGCCACGGCGAGGTGGCCACGCGCTACCTGGCTGCCGCACGCGCCTGGCGCCCCACCGGTTCCGTTCGATGAGCCTTGACCCCGGCCGGCTCATCCTCGCCATCGACACCGCCACGCGCGCCAGCCTCGTCGTGCTCGGGGATGCCGGCGCCGCCACGACGAGCCGGCGCGAGGTGCAGCATCGGCATGGCTCGCACCTGCTGGAGCAGATCGACGAGGTGCTGGAGCGTGCCGCCGTCGACCTGGACGACGTGGCCGCGCTGGCGGTCGGAACCGGCCCCGGGTCCTTCACTGGCCTGCGCGTCGGGCTGGCCACGGCCAAGACGATGGCCTACGCGCGCGAGCTGCCGCTGGTGGGCGTGATGTCCTCGCTGGCGCTGCGGCGCGCTGCCGTTGCCGCCGGAGCTCCCGAGGAGATCGCGGTCGTGCTGCCCGCGGGAGCCCGTGACCACTACCTCGCGCGGCCGGGCGCCGACCCGCAGCTCGTGGCCCCGGGCGACCTGCTCGAGGCCATCGGCCGCGAGGCCGGTGCTGACCGTCGACATGCAGCCGGACCTGCTCGGAGCGGAGGCTGCGCGGATGGGCGCCGCTGCCCTCGATGGCCTGGGCGAGGCGCTGCTGTCGATCGCCCGTGAGCGCCTGCAGACCGTTGGCGGCGACGACGTGTCCGGCCTGGTCCCGGCGTACGTGGCGCTGCCGCGCGGCGTCAGGCAGGCTGCGGAGGACCTGGGATGGTCGCCCGACCTCCGGTGAGGCTGACGGTGCAGCCGATGGGCGCCGACGACATCCCCGCGGTCCATGCCATCGAGAGTGCCTCGTTCCCCACGCCGTGGCCGCCGTACGCCTTCCGCCAGGAGCTCGAGACCAACCGCATGGCGCACTACCTCGTCGTCCGCGCCGGCGCCCGCGTCGTGGCCTATGCCGGCGTCTGGCTGATGGTCGACGAGGCCCACGTCACGACGTTCGCGGTGCTGCCGGCGTATCGCCGGCGTGGCATCGGCGGCCTGCTGCTGGCGGAGCTGATGGCCCTGTCGGCCCGCATCGGGGCGCTGGTGGTGACCCTGGAGGTCCGCCTCAGCAACGCTGCCGCCCGTGACCTGTACCAGCGGTTCGGCTTCCGGCCCGTCGGCGTGCGCCCGCGCTACTACACCGACAACGGGGAGGACGCGCTGATCATGACGACCGATCGTCTCGACAGCGCCGACATGCGGCGGCTGATGGAGCGCATGTCGGCGCGGTACGCCACCGACGTGCTGCCCGACGACCCCGGCTTCGCGCCCGATCCCGACGACCCGCCCGAGGAGCTCGACGCATGAGCGGCGGGATGGGCTCCGGACGAGTCCTGGCCGTCGAGTCGTCGTGTGATGAGACCGCCGTCGCCGTCGTCGAGCACGGTCGCCGCATCGTCGCCAACGTCGTCGCCAGCCAGGTACAGCTGCACTCGGCCACCGGCGGCATCGTGCCCGAGGTGGCTGCGCGCGCCCACCTGCGCTGGATGATCCCGGTGCTGGAGGAGGCACGGGAGCGCGCCGGTCTGGCGACGTGGCGCGGGCTCGAGGCCATCGCGGTCACCGAGGGCCCGGGCCTCGCCGGCTCGCTGCTGGTCGGCATCACCATGGCCAAGACGCTGGCCTGGAGCCTGGGCCTGCCGCTGGTCCCGGTGAACCACCTCGAGGGCCACATCTACGCCGCCTGGCTGCTGGATCCCGACGAGGAGGAGCGGCCGGCACCCGAGTTCCCGCTGGTGGCGCTCGTCGTCAGCGGCGGGCACACCTTCATCGTGGAGATGCGCGACCACCTGCACTATCGCCTGCTGGGCCAGACCGTGGACGACGCTGCGGGCGAGGCGTTCGACAAGGTCGGCCGGCTGCTGGGTCTGGCCTATCCCGGCGGTCCCGCCATCATGAAGGCTGCCGCCGCCGCCACTGCCCACGACCGCCGCTTCCCACGCGCCTGGATGGGCGAGTCCTACGACTTCTCCTTCTCCGGGCTCAAGACCGCCGCCCGGCACGCGGTGGGCGACGCCCTGGGCCTGTCCCCGACGGTGCGCGACCTCGACGGCGCCGACCTGTCCGAGGCCGACGTGGCGGAGCTGGCCTGGGCCTTCCAGGAGTCGGTGGTGGACGTCCTCGCCACCAAGACGCTGCGTGCCGCGCGTGAGCTCGATGCCCGCAGCATCATCCTCGGCGGCGGCGTGGCGGCCAACGGCGTCCTGCGCGAGCGCATCGCCGCTGGTGCCGACGGCCTGGGCGTGCCGCTGCTGGTGCCGCGCCCGGGGCTCTGCACGGACAACGCCGCGATGATCGGCGCTGCCGCCTGGCACCGGCTCATGGCTGGGGCTCGGGCTGACCGCTCGCTCGATGCGAAGCCGTCGCTGAAGCTGGCCGTTTGAGCGTGGAGCCAGGCACCGACGAGCTCGATCCGGCACATCTCGGCCCCGCCGCGGTGGCGCGCTATCTGCGCCGGCACCGGCTGGCCGCGCGCAAGTCGCTCTCGCAGAATCACCTGGCCGATGGCGAGGTGCTCGAGTCGATCCTGGAGGTGGCCGCCATCACGCCCGGCGAGCGCATCGTGGAGGTGGGACCGGGCATCGGCATCCTGACCGCGCAGCTGCTGCAGGCGGGTGCGCAGGTGACCGCGGTGGAGCTGGACGCTCGGCTCGTCGAGCACCTGCAGACGCGCTTCGCCGGCGTCACCGCCCTGACACTGGTGGCGGCCGACTTCCTCGACGTGGACCTCGAGACCGTGGCTGCCGACCCCTGGGCCCTGGTGGCGAACGTGCCCTACCACATCACCAGCCCCATCCTGCACCGGGTGCTGGGAACGGAGCCCCGCCCGACACGGTTCGTGTTGATGGTGCAGCAGGAGGTCGCCGAGCGCATCGCAGCGGCGCCCGGGGCGATGAGCTACCTCTCGGTCTTCGTGCAGTACCACGCCGACGTGCGCGTGGCGCTGCGCGTGGCCGCGTCGGCCTTCGAGCCCGCACCCGAGGTCGACTCGGCCGTGCTGCTGGGAGAGACGCGGCCGCGGCGACTCGATGAGGAGGACTGAGGACGAGCTCTGGCGTCTGGTCCAGGCGGGCTTCCGCGAACGCCGCAAGATGATCCACAACGTGCTCGCCCGCCAGCTGCCGGGCCTCGACCGCTCGCGCCTGGATGCCGCCCTCGACGCCTGTGCCATCGCTCCCGACCGGCGTCCGCAGACGCTCAGCGTGGCGGAGTGGATGCAGCTCCGCCAGGCCCTCTCACCGCTGCCATGACGACGTGCCGAGCCGAGGCAGCGGCCAAGGTCAACCTGGCCCTGGCGGTGACCGGGCTGCGCGACGACGGCTACCACCGGCTGCGCTCGGTGTTCCTTCGACTCGCGCTGCACGACGCGCTCGAGGTACAGCTCGATGCCACAGGCGGGCGCCGATTCGCTGACCATCGACGGCGACCTGGCGGTCAGCGCCGACAACCTCGTCCTGCGTGCCGCGGCACACCTGCGCGAGGCCCTGGACCCACGCCTGCCGGCGCTGCGCTTCCGCCTCATCAAGCGCATCCCTGCCGCGGCCGGCCTGGGTGGCGGCAGCGCGGATGCCGCCGCCGCCATGGACCTGGCGCTGCGGGCCTGGGGCCTGCGGCTGCACCCCGCCCGCCGGCTCGAGGCCGCCCTGCACCTGGGTGCCGATGTGCCCTTCTTCGCGGCCGGCCAGGCAGCCTCCATCGTGGAGGGCATCGGCGAGCACCTGGTCCCGCTGCCGGCACCCGAGCCGCCCGCGGGACTGTTGCTGATCACCCCCGCGGCGCGCCTCTCCACGGCCGATGTCTTCGCCGAGTTCGATCGCGTCGCACGCTGCCGGCACGGGCGCGGACGAGCGTGTGACCGAGGTCGCCGAGCTGCTTCGCGAGGGCATCGACGGCATGACGCTGGCCGCCACGACGGCGATGCTGCGCGAGGCCAACGACCTGTGGGCGCCGGCGGCACGCCTCTCGCCAGGTCTGCGCGCGATGCGCCAGGCCGGGGAGCGTCGCCTGGGCCGGGCGCTGCTGCTCACCGGCTCGGGCCCCACGCTCTTCGCGGTCTATCCTTCGGAGGCGGCGGCCACGCGCGCGGCCATCGCCCTGCAGGCGGACCCGCCGTCCGAGCTGGACGGAGCCGACATCATGACCACGTCGACCGTGAGCACGGAAGGAGACTCGTGAAGGAGCGCATCCAGACGCCGGAGGCCCCCAACGCCATCGGCCCCTACAGCCAGGCCATCGTCACCGACTCGCTCGTCTTCTGTTCGGGCCAGGGCCCCATGGATCCGGCGACCAACACGCTCGTGGAGGGCGACGTGGCGGTCCAGACCGAGCGCACGATGAGGAACATCGGCGGCCTGCTCGGCGCCGTGGGCCTCGACTACGGCGACATCGTCAAGACGACCTGCTATCTCCTGGACATGGACGATTTCGCGGCGTTCAACGAGGTCTACGCCTCCTTCATGCCGCAGCCGTACCCGGCACGGACGACGATCCAGGCTGCCCGCCTGCCCCTGGACATCCGCGTCGAGATCGAGGTCATCGCCCAGAGGCGTGGCTAGGCCCGTGGCCCGGACGTTCGTTTGACACCCGAGCGGGCGCGCGCCTACAGTCAGCCAACCTGATGCCCGATAAGCCTCCATCACCGGTCAGCGGCTCGTCCGCCTCGTGAACACGCACCCACCCCAGCGCCTCACGGCGGTCGTGATGGCTGCCGGCCTCGGCACGCGTATGCGTTCGCGGACGCCCAAGGTGCTGCACCCCATCTGCGGACGGCCCATGCTCGCCTACGTGCTCGACGCTGCCGTGGCCGCCACCGGGGGCCGGCCGCTCGTGGTCATCAGCCCGCCCGTGGCGCAGATCGCGGATGTCTTCGCCGACGAGGCCGAGTTCGCCATGCAGGCGGAGCCGCGCGGCACCGCTGACGCCATCGCCGCCGCGCTCGCGCAGCTGCCGCCCGACGTCGACGAGATCATCGTGCTCTCGGGCGATGTGCCGCTGGTCGATCCGGCCCTGCTGTCCGAGCTGGCGGCGGCCCGTCGTGACAACGATGCCGCGGTCGCGCTCATCAGCGTGGACATGGATGACCCGGCCATGCTCGGTCGCGTCGACCGCGGGCCCGACGGCCGCATCGTCGGCGTGGTGGAGTACAAGGACGCGGCCCCCGACCAGCTCCAGATCAGCGAGATCAACTCGGGGCTCTACGCCTTCGATGTCGCCTGGCTGCGCGCCCGCATCGGTGACATCAAGCCCTCACCGGTGACCGGTGAGCTGTACCTGCCGGAGCTGATCCCGCTCGCTCGCGCCGACGACCGGGCCGTGGCCACGCTCGAGGTGGAGGACGACGGCACGCTGCTGGGGATCAACGACCGGGCCCAGCTGGCCGATGCCGAGCTGGAGATGCGCCTGCGCATCAACGAGGCCCACATGCGCGCCGGCGTGACGCTGCAGGACCCGGCGACGACCTTCATCGATGCCAGCGTGCGCATCGCCGAGGATGTCACGCTCGAGCCGGGTGTCATCCTGCGCGGGCAGACCGTCATCGAGCGCGACGCGCTCATCCGCACCGGGTCGCAGATCTTCGATACTCGCATCGGCGAGCGCAGCGTCGTCTGGGCCAGCGTGCTGGAGGACTCGGTCGTCGAGTCGGACGTCACCATCGGCCCCTTCTCGCATGTGCGCAAGGGCGCGCACATCGGCCCCCGCGTGGAGCTGGGCAACTTCGCGGAGGTCAAGAACAGCATCATCGGCGCCGGCACCAAGAGCCACCACTTCAGCTATCTCGGCGATGCCGACGTGGGTGAGAAGGTCAACATCGGCGCCGGCTCGATCACCGCCAACTACGACGGCACGAACAAGCACCGCACGCGCATCGGCAAGGGCGCCTTCATCGGCTCCGACACCATCATGCGTGCGCCGGTGAGCATCGGCGAGGGCGCCTTCACCGGTGCGGCCTCGCTCGTCACCCACGACGTGCCCGACGGCGCCACCGTGCTGGGCGTGCCGGCTCGCCCGCATGAGCGTCGGCCCGGCGCAGCCGACGACGAGCCCGAGGTGGAGGACGCCCCGGGCCGCTGATGGGCAGCTCCCTCCTCGAGATCGTCATCATCGCGCTGCTGATCGCGGTCAACGGCATCTTCGTGGCCGCCGAGATCGCGCTGGTGACGGTCCGCCGCAGCCGCATCCGGCAGCTCAGCGACGAAGGCGACCGGCGCGCCCGGCGCGTCGCCCGCATGACCGAGCAGCCCGGCCGCCTGCTGGCCACCATCCAGCTGGGCATCACCTTCATCGGCTTCCTGGCGGCGGCGTTCGCCGGTGCCAGCATCGCCGGCCAGCTGGCCGAGTGGCTCCGCGACATCGGCCCGCTCTCCACCTCCGCCGACGTCCTGGCGCTGCTCATCGTGACGCTGGTGGTCAGCCTCGTGACCATCGTCTTCGGTGAGCTCGTGCCCAAGACACTGGCGCTCGCCCACGCCGAGCGCTACGCCCTGGCCCTCGCTCGCCCCATGGACGCGCTGGGCGTCCTGCTGGGACCGGTGGTGTGGTTGCTGACGTCGGTCACGCACGCCGTGACGCGCGTGCTCGGTGTGCGCGACGTGACCGACGAGGCCATCTCCAGCGAGGAGCTGCGCATCCTCCTCGAGCGCGGCACCGAGCAGGGCACCATCGAGGCCGAGGAGGAGCAGATGATCGGCGCCGTGCTCGAGCTGGGAGAGCAGCGCGCGCACGAGGTCATGGTGGCGCGGGTCGACATGGTGGCGTTGCCGGTGGACGCCTCGCTGGGCGACATCGTGGAGACCATCGTGAGCGAGGGGCACTCGCGCATCCCGGTCTACGAGGACAGCATCGACAACATCATCGGCATGCTCTATGCCAAGGACCTGCTGCCCTACCTCGTGGGCGAGGACCGCCCGCCCTCCATCCGCCGGCTGCTGCGCACACCGCTGTTCGTGCCCGAGTCGATGCTCGTGGACGACCTGCTGCGCAGCCTGCAGCGTCGCCGCGTCCACATCGCGGTCGTGCTCGACGAGCATGGTGGCACGGCCGGCCTGGTCACCATCGAGGACCTGCTGGAGGAGATCGTGGGCGAGATCCAGGACGAGTACGACGAGGAGGAGCCGATGATCGTGCCCCTCGGCGAGTTCGAGGCGCGCATCGACGGGCGCACCGACGTGGACGACATGCTGGAGCACTTCGGGACCTCGCTCGACGGGGATGACCAGGAGGAGTTCGACACGGTCGGCGGGCTGGTCTACCACTACATCGGCGGGGTCCCCGCCGTCGGTGACGCGGTCGAGGTGGACGGTCTGCGCATCACCGTGGAGGCCACCGATGGCCGGCGCGTGCGCACCGTCCACGTGGTCCACACGCCGCCGCCGGTGGAGCACGAAGAGGACGAAGGCTGACCGGCTCCCGGACGGCAGTCACGTCGAGGTCCTGAGCGGCGGTGCGGGCGCGGCCCTCAGCCCGCCTCGTCCGTGGCGTCCACCTCAGGCCGGCGACGTACCTGCCGCTGGCGGCGGACGACCCATGCCTGCAGTGGGAATACGAGGATCCAGGTGAGCTCGACGAGGTAGACGTTGACCATCACCAGCGGCAGGCTGGCCAGGAACACGACCGGCAGGACCAGCCCACGCAGCGTGGCCAGCCTGATCGTCTGCCGGGAGACGGCTTGGCCGATGAGACCGGCGCGGTCCGCGTAGATCCACGTTGCCGTACCCGCCAGCCCGGCACCGGCGACGACCAGGGCGTAGACCACCACCGGCCCGGGCTGGTCGCCATGACCGCCCAGCAACGCGGTGGGGAAGGGGATCAGTGCGATGAACGCCAGGTGGACGAGGTTCGTCATCGCCAGGCGTTCGTCGGCACGTGCGATGACGTCGTAGCGGCGCCAGTGGGCCAGCCAGTAGAGCCCGATCACCGTGAAGCTGAGGGCGTAGCTGAAGATCGATGGCAGCAGGTCCGCGATGGCCTCGTTCACCGCAGCATCAGGGATGCCCTCCGGCAGCCTGATCTCGATGGCCAAGAGGGTGATGGCGATGGCGAAGACGGCATCGCTGAAGAAGACCAGGCGTTCGAGCGAGAAGGGCAGGTGCGGCTCGTCAGAGCTGGTCCGGGGACGTGCTCCCATGTCGCCGATGGTAGTGGCCAGGGGCCCGAGCGTGGTGGTCCGGCGCGCGCTACGCCGCTGGCGGGGGTGGCCTAGGCGTCGATGGCGGCGCGCACGACGTCGCCGAGGCGCTCGACCGAGGCATCGTCGACGACGCCGACCGAGGCGATCTCTGCCAGCGCCTCATCGCGATAGGCGCGCGCGCGGTCGCGGGTGTAGGCCTCCGCGCCGACACGCTCGAGGATGCCCAGCACGTCGGCGATCTCAGCCGGCGTGGCCTCCGTCTGCGACTGGGCCAGGATGGCCTGCAGGCGCCGCCCGTCCGCGCCCGTGGCCTGCGCCAGCGCGTAGATCAGCGGCAGCGTCTTCTTGCGCGTGGCGATGTCGGAGGTCTCCTTGCCGGTGATGGCCTCGTCGCCCCAGATGCCCAGCAGGTCATCGTTGAGCTGGAAGGCGAGTCCCAGGGCCCAGCCGAAGCGGCGATAGGCACCGATGACCGACTCGTCCTCGGTGGCCAGCACGGCGCCGGCCTCCGCGGAGCCGGCGATCAGCGAGGCGGTCTTGCGGCCGATCATGTCGAAGTAGTAGTCGACCGACATCCACTCGTCGTGCTCGGAGGTCCAGATGTCCATGAACTGGCCTTCGCACAACGCCAGGCAGGTCTCGTCGTAGAGGCGCATGAGCCGCAGCACGCGGCGCATCGTCGAAGCCCTCCTCGGACAGGCGGTACAGGGCCATGCGGCTGAGCGTGAAGAGCGTGTCGCCGGTGTTGATGGCCTGGGCCACGCCGGACACCGTCCACAGCGCCGGCCGATGGCGCCGCTCGGACCCGCCGTCCTCGATGTCATCGTGGACGAGGCTGAAGTTGTGGCCCATCTCCACCGCGGCGGCGCCGGGCAGAGCTCGCATGTGCTCGCCCGCGATGGACTGGTACGCCAGCAGGCCGATGAGCGGACGCATGCGCTTGCCGCGGGGCGCGTCGCTGTCGAGGCCCATGTGGTAGCGGACCATCGAGTAGAGCTCGCGCGTGCGCTCGTCCTCGGCCCGCGCGATGACCCCGAGCATCTCGCGCTCGGTGTCGGCGATGAGGCGGTCGAGGTCGATACTGGTCAACACCTCGACATGATACTCGTCTGTAGCACATTCACCCATGACGATCTCGCGACAGACCGCCGCCGGCTCCGATAGGCTCGACCACGTGCCTCGACCGCGGACCTACAAGACACGCGCCATCGTCCTGGCTCACTTCGACCTGGGCGAGGCCGACCGCATCGTCACCCTGTTGACCCCGGAGGACGGCAAGATCCGCGCGGTGGCCAAGGGGGTGCGCCGGCCTCGCAGCCGCATCGGCGGCAGCGTCGAGCCGTTCGCCGAGCTCGACGTGGTGCTGGCGCGTGGCCGCAACCTGGACGTCATCACCCAGGTCGGCGTGGCACACGCCTGGCTGCGACTGCGTGACCGGCTCGAGTCGACGGCGACAGCCTGGTACCTCGGCGAGCTGTCGGACCGAGCCGTCGAGGAGCGCGCCGGCGCACACCCCGTCTACGGCCTGCTGCGGCGTGCCTGCCAGCTGCTCGACGACGGCATGGCTCCCGGGCGCGTGGCACGCTGGTTCGAGTCCGGCCTGGCCGACGCGCTGGGCGTGCGCCCCGAGCTCGACCGCTGCGTCGAGTGTGCCCGCACCCTCGAGGAGGCCGATCGCTTCCGCTGGGTGCCGGCGCTCGGCGGCGTGCTCTGCGGTGACCACCCGCCACCGCCGGCCGAGATGACGCCGCTGTCGCTCGATGCCCTGAAGCTGCTGAAGGCCTACCGGCGCTTCGACGTGGAGGCCATCGCCGCGCTGCGTGTGCCGGCGGCGGTGGAGGGGGAGGTGGAGTCGGTGATGCGTCGCTACACGCGCTTCGTCCTCGAGCGCGAGGCACGCTCGCTGGCCTTCATCGACGAGCTGCGCCACTCGCCATAGCCGAGGGCGCGGCAGCCGCTGCGGCCGACCGACACCGCGCATCCCTGCCACAATCTGGGGCCACCGTCCGGCACTGCCATCGCCGGCGCCGCTACCAGGAGTCCCACACGTGACCGACCAGCCTTCTGCCCCCACGCCCGCCGCCGACGAGCAGCACGATCCCGGTGCCAGCGTCGCCAAGCTCGACACCATCGTGTCGCTGGCCAAGCGCCGCGGCTTCGTCTTTCCCAGCTCGGAGATCTACGGCGGCATCAATGCCGTGTGGGACTACGGGCCCCTGGGCGTGGAGCTCAAGAACAACGTCAAGCGTGCCTGGTGGCGATCGATGGTGCAGGAGCGCGACGACATCGTCGGGCTCGATGCCGGCATCCTCATGCATCCCCAGGTCTGGGTCACCTCGGGCCACGTGGGCTCCTTCAGCGACCCGCTGGTCGAGTGTGACACCTGCCATCGCCGCTTCCGCCTTGATGAGCTGCCCGGCGCCGAAGGCCTCTCGGCATCGGAGCTGCAGGACGAGACCATCGTGGAGAAGCTGGGCCTGGTCTGTCCCGTGGACGAGGGCCCGCTCTCGGCACCACGCCGCTTCAACCTCATGTTCAAGACCCACATGGGTCCGGTGGAGGACGAGGGTGCGGTCATCTACCTGCGCCCCGAGACCGCCCAGGGCTCGTACGTGAACTTCAAGAACGCGCAGACCTCGAGCCGCAAGAAGGTGCCCTTCGGCATCGCCCAGATCGGCAAGTCCTTCCGCAACGAGATCAGCCCGGGCAACTTCGTCTTCCGCATGCGCGAGTTCGAGCAGATGGAGATGCAGTACTTCGTGCGCCCGGGCGATGCGGCGGCGGCTGCCTTCGAGGAGTGGCTGCCGGCTCGCAAGGCCTGGTACGAGCGCTACGGCGTGACCCCTGCGCGGCTGCGCTTTCGCGAGCACGCCCCCGACGAGCTGGCGCACTACGCCAAGAAGGCCATCGACGTGGAGTACCGCTTCCCCTTCGGCTGGAAGGAGCTGGAGGGAGTCCACAACCGCGGTGATTTCGACCTCGGCAGCCATGCGCGGGCAAGCGGGGAGAACCTCGAGTACTTCGACCCGGTCGCGGAGGAGCACTTCATCCCCTGGGTGGTGGAGACCGCCGCCGGTGCCGATCGCGCCGCCTTCACCTTCCTCATCGACGCCTACCGGGAGGAGGAGCTGGAGAAGGGCAGCCGTGTGGTGCTGCGGCTGCACCCGGACATCGCGCCCTACAAGGTGGCGGTGCTGCCGCTGCTCAAGAAGCGCCCCGAGATCGTGGAGCTGTGCCACCGCATCAAGGCTGACCTGAAGCGCGACATCATGGCCGTCTACGACGACACGGCCGCCATCGGCAAGCTCTACCGGCGGCAGGACGAGATCGGCACGCCCTGGTGCGTGACGGTGGACGTCGATTCGCTCGAGGACGGCGCGGTCACGGTGCGCGACCGCGACAGCATGTCCCAGGAGCGCGTCCCGGTCGAGGGCGTCAAGCGCCTCATCCTCGATCGCATGGAGGCGGCCCGGGAGGGATAGGGCGCCGGCCCCGGAGGGACGAGGCGCCGGCCGGCTAGCTCCCGGCGCGCGCCGCCGCGCTCGGCAGCAGCTCGGCGACCGTGTCGAGGTACTTCTCGATGGCCCGCGCGGCACGCTTGCCGTCACCCATGGCCAGGATGACCGTGGCCGCGCCGCGCACGATGTCGCCACCGGCGAAGATGCCGGGCACGCTGGTCATGCCGTTCTCGTCGACCACGAGGTAGCCCCACTCGTTGATCTTGAGGTCCGGTTCGGACGAGGTCAGCATGGGGTTGCTGCGGGTGCCGATGGCGACCACCACCATGTCGCAGTCGATGACGTACTCCGAGTCGGGGATGGCCGTGGGTCGCCGCCGCCCGCTCGCGTCCGCTTCGCCCAGCTCCATCATCTGGCACTCGATGCCGGTGACCCAGCCGTCCTCGTTGCCGATGATGCGCACCGGCGAGGCCATCAGCTCGAACTTGACGCCCTCCTCCTCGGCGTGGTGGACCTCCTCGGCGCGGGCCGGCAGCTCGTCCTTGCCGCGGCGGTAGGCGATGGTGGCCTCCTTGGCGCCCATCCGTCGTGCCGTGCGGACGGCGTCCATGGCCACGTTGCCACCGCCGACCACGACCACCTTCTGTCCCTGCAGCACGGGCGTGTCGGTGTCCTCGCGGAAGGCGCCCATGAGGTTGACGCGGGTGAGGTACTCGTTGGCCGAGTAGACGCCCTTGAGGTCCTCGCCGGGGATGCCCATGAACACCGGCAGGCCGGCACCGACCGCGATGAAGACGGCGTCGAAGTTCTGGCGCAGCTCGCGCAGCGTCCAGGTCTTGCCCACGATGGCGTTGACCTCGATGGTCACGCCCAGCGCCTTGAGGCGCTCCACCTCCTTCTGCACGATGTCCTTGGGCAGGCGGAACTCGGGGATGCCGTAGATGAGCACGCCACCGGGAGCATGGAAGGCCTCGAAGACGGTGACCCTGTGGCCCGAGCGAGCCAGCTCGCCGGCCGCGGTCAGCCCTGCCGGTCCCGAGCCCACGATGGCGACGCGGCGGCCGGTGTCGGGATCGGCGTGCGAGTCCAGCTCGTCGAGGTGGTCGAGGGCCCAGTCCGCAACGAAGCGTTCCAGCGCGCCGACTGCCACCGGCGCGCCCTTCTTGGCGCGGATGCAGAGGCCCTCGCACTGGGTCTCCTGCGGGCACACCCGCCCGGTGACGCAGGGGAGCGCGTTGTCATCGAGCAGGGACTCGGCGGCCAGCTTCATCTCGCCGGCCGCGAGGAGCTCGATGAACCGTGGGATGTTCACCCGCACCGGGCAGCCGTCGATGCAGCGCGGGTTGGCGCAGTCCAGGCAGCGCTCTGCCTCTTCCATGGCCAGGGCCTGCGAGTAGCCCAGGTTGACTTCGCGGAAGTCCATGGCGCGGATCACAGCCGAGCGGGCCGGAACCTCGTGGCGCTCGATCTGCATCCGTTCCCGGGGGGTGAGGTCGGGACGCTCGGTCATCGCGGCGTATCTCCTCCAGCGACTTCTGCGAGACCATCGATCATGCAGCGACTGCCGTCGAAGGCGCTCTTCTCGACGTCACGGTACATGGCCAATCGGTCGGCCAGCTGCTTGAAGTCGACGCGTGGGCGTCGAACTCCGGTCCATCCACGCAGGCGTACACGGTCTTGCCGGCGACGTTGACGCGGCAGCCGCCGCACATGCCGGTGCCGTCGACCATGATGGTGTTGAGCGACACCGTGGTGGGGACGTCGTACTCACGCGTGACGTTGGCCACGGCGCCCATCATGGGCACCGGACCGACGGCGTACACGTGGTCCACGCCGCCCTCCTCGAGCATGTCGCGCAGCTCATCGGTGACGAAGCCGTGGCGGCCGTACGTTCCGTCGTCGGTGCACACGCGAACGTCGCCGTAGCGACGCAGCTCGTCCTCGAAGACGATCCACTCCCTGGAGCGGCCGCCGATGATGCTGGTGACCCTGACGCCCTTGGCCGCCAGGCCCTGCGCCATGGGGTGCACGACCGCGGTCCCCACGCCGCCCCCGACGCAGACGGCGTGGCCCTCGTCGATCAGCCTGGTGGCTTCACCGAGCGGCCCGGCGACGTCCTGGATGGCATCGCCGACCTGGAGCAGGCACAGGTCGCAGCTGGTCTTGCCCACGGCCTGGATGGTCAGCGTGATGGTGCCCGCCTCAGGGTCGGCATCGGCGATGGTCAGCGGCACGCGCTCGGCCCCTTCGCCGATGCGCACGATGACGAACTGCCCTGGCTGGCGCACCTGGGCGATGCGGCTGGCCTCGATCTCGAGACGGGTGACGTTGGGGGAGAGGATCTCCCGCTTCACGACTGGATGCATCGAGTCCCCTGCTGTACGACGGTGGTCATGCCGAGCATAGGTTGACAGGTCATCGAGGAAATATGCACTAACGTGCGCACCATTATCAGTGGGCCGAAGGTCACGCGTGCGCGGCGGGCTCGCCCGAAGACCCGACCTGCCTGCCATCGGACCCATGCACCCGTGCCGAACGGCCTGACGTGGCTGCCGTGCTGGCGTGGATGTCCTGGCTGCCCTGCGGCAACACCTGCCGGGCGGACACACCCGCCCGGCATGCCGCCTGCGCGGCGTGCGGCCGGCTATGCGGTCGGCTTCTTGCCCTTGGGCCAGTAGAGCTCCTTCTTGACGTGGAACTCCGGATAGTCGAGTGCCAGCAGCTCCGTCTCCACGTTGATGATCATCTCGGGGTTGCCGCAGAGGTACACGACCGTCTTGTCCGGCTCCAGTCCCTCGTTCTCGACCACGTCGCGCACCACATGCTCGGCGCGCCCGGTGTAGCCCGTCCAGCCCTGGTTCCGCGGGTCGTCCGGGCGCGAGATGGTGGGCACGTACGACACGGGATAGGTACCGTCCCGCTCCCATCCTTCCAGCAGGTCGCGATAGCCCAGCTCGTCCTGGTAGCTGCAGCCGTGGAGCATCACCGTCCTGCGTGGCTTGCCATCGGCCAGCAGCTGGCGCGACATGGCGATGAACGGCGCGATGCCCGTACCGGTGGAGACGAACAGGTGTGTGCGGTCATCGTCGGGCTCGAGCATGAACCTGCCCTTGGGGCCGATCATGCGCATCTGGTGACCGACCGGAAGCCGCCATAGCAGCGTGGTGAAACGCAGGATCGGGACCAGCCGGACGTAGAACTCGTAGCCTTCCTCACCGGTGGCCTCCGGCGCGGAGGCGACCGAGTAGGGCCGCTGGTAGAGCTTGTCGTCAGCGTAGACGCCGATGGTCATGTACTGGCCGGGCTCGAAGTGGGCGGCGTCACCGTCGGGACGGACCCAGAACCGAGCCAGGGAGTCGGTATCGTCCTCGCGCTTCACCAGCGTGGCGTTGTATTTCTCCGCCTCCGGGATGATGACGCGGGGGTCATTGGTGTGGTCGGTCATGCATCTGCAGTGTACGGCGACCTGCGCGCGGCCGGCGCCACCCGAGCGGCCCGACGGCGCCGGCCACAGGGACTGTCCATTGGGGGGCCGGATGGCAGTAGCCCCACGACCGAGGTGCCGTATCATGCAGAGTGTCCAGATACCGACGCTGCGGCATCCCCATGCCCGCCAGCCCAACACCCTGAGGTCACCTCGTCTATGTCTGCTTCGACCCGTCCACAAGTCGCTGCCAAGCGATACGTCTACACCTTCGGCGCCGGAGAGGCCGAAGGCGACGGCACCATGCGCGACCTGCTCGGCGGCAAGGGCGCCGGCCTCGCCGAGATGACCAAGGCCGGCCTGCCGGTGCCGCCCGGCTTCACCATCACCACCGAAGCCTGCAACGACTACTTCGCTGCCGGCGAGACCCTCCCCGATGGCCTGTGGGAAGACGTCAAGGCTGCCGTGGCGCAGATCGAGGCAGAGACCGGCAAGGGCTTCGGCGACGTGGAGAACCCGCTGCTGGTCAGCGTCCGCTCCGGCGCCAAGTTCTCCATGCCGGGCATGATGGACACCGTCCTCAACCTCGGCCTCAACGAGGAGACCCTGCAGGGCCTCATCAAGCTGACCGCCAACGAGCGGTTCGGCTGGGATGCCTACCGCCGCTTCATCCAGCTCTTCGGCCGCATCGTGCTGGGCGTGAGCGGTGAGCGCATGGACGAGGCCTTCGATGCGGTCAAGGAGCGCGTCGGCGCCAAGCAGGACACCGACGTCGATGCCGAGGGCATGCAGGCGGTCGTCCAGGACCTCAAGGCCATCGTGCTCGACGAGACCGGCGCGGAGTTCCCGCAGGACCCCTTCAAGCAGCTCGACCTGGCCATCAAGGCCGTGTTCGCCAGCTGGTTCGGCAAGCGCGCCCGCGACTATCGCGACAACCAGAAGATCCCGCACGACCTGGGCACCGCGGTCAACGTCATGACCATGGTCTTCGGCAACATGGGCGAGGACTCCGGCACCGGCGTGGCCTTCTCGCGCAACCCCAGCACCGGCGAGAACATCCTCTTCGGCGAGTACCTCACCAATGCCCAGGGCGAGGACGTGGTGGCGGGCATCCGCACGCCGTTCCCCATCGCGCACCTGGCCGAGCAGATGCCCGAGGCGCACGCCGAGTTCCAGGCCATCGCCGACCGTCTCGAACACCACTACCGCGACATGCAGGACATGGAGTTCACCATCGAGCGCGGTCGCCTCTACATGCTGCAGACCCGCTCGGGCAAGCGCACCGCTGCCGCCGCGGTGAAGATCGCCGTCGACATGGTCGCGGCGGACATCATCACCAAGGAGGAGGCGCTGGCACGCATCGAGCCGGCCATGGTCGACCAGCTCCTGCGTGACCAGTACGACCCCGAGGCGCTGAAGGGCGCCACCCGCATCGCCAAGGGCCTCAACGCCTCACCGGGCGCGGCCGTCGGCCGGGCCGTCTTCTCTGCCGACACCGCCGTCGAGTGGGTCGAGCGGGGCGAGAAGGTCGTCCTCGTGCGCGTCGAGACCAGCCCCGACGACTTCCACGGCATGGCCGTGGCGCAGGGCATCCTGACCGCCCGCGGTGGCGCCACCAGCCACGCCGCGGTCGTCGCGCGCCAGATCGGCAAGCCCTGCGTGGCCGGTTGTGCCGAGCTGGTCGTGGACTACAAGACCGGCACCGCCAAGAGCGTCGAGTCCAGCGTCTCCTTCGCCGAGGGTGACTGGATCAGCCTCGACGGCAGCACCGGCGAGGTCTACGTCGGCGCGCTGGGCACCGTCTCGGCCGACTACGACGAGCAGGACGACCTCAAGACCGTGCTCGGCTGGGCCGACGAGGTCCGTCGCCTGGGCGTCTGGACCAACGCCGACAAGCCTGAAGAGGCCGAGCGTGCGCGCAGCTACGGTGCCGAGGGCATCGGCCTCTGCCGCACCGAGCACATGTTCCGCGAGGGCGAGCGGCTCGAGATCGTGCGCGGCGCCATCCTCGTCTCCGGCGCGGCCATGCGTGCCCGTGCCAAGCCGGAGGCCGGCGAGGCCGTGAGCGGCGAGGAGCAGGCGGCCATCGACACAGTTCGAAGGCGCCATGAGCCAGCTCGAGGAGCTGCAGCAGGGCGACTTCGAGGGCATCTTCGAGGCCATGAACGGCCTGCCCGTGGTGGTTCGGCTGATCGACCCGCCGCTGCACGAGTTCCTGCCCAACCTCGAGGAGACGCTCGTCGAGGTGACCAAGGCCGGCGACGCGGCGACGCCGGAGCAGAAGCAGCTGCTGGCCATCGTCCAGTCGATGCACGAGCAGAACCCGATGCTGGGCCTGCGCGGCGTTCGCCTGGGCCTGATGATCCCCGACTTCGTCAAGATCCAGACCCGCGCCATCCTCAACGCGCAGGTCGCGGTCAAGCAAGCGTGGCGGCGACGCCATCGCCAAGATCATGATCCCGCTCGTGGGTCACGTGAACGAGCTGTCGCGCGTGCGCGGCCTGCTCGAGGCCGAGGCCAAGCAGGTCGAGGAAGGCGCACGGCGTCCCGCGTCGACTACAAGTTCGGCACCATGATCGAGATCCCGCGCGGTGCCCTGACCGCCGACGAGATCGCCAAGGAGGCCTCCTTCTTCAGCTTCGGCACCAACGACCTGACGCAGATGGCGTTCGGCTACAGCCGTGACGATGCCGAGGGCGGCTTCCTCCTCAAGTACGTCGAGGAGAAGATCCTGCCCTTCAACCCCTTCCAGACCATCGACGCGACCGGTGTCGGCCAGCTGGTCGAGATCGCGGTCCAGAAGGGCCGCGCCGCCCGCCCCGACATCGAGCTGGGTGTCTGCGGCGAGCACGGTGGCGACCCCGAGTCCATCCACTTCTTCGACAAGGTCGGGCTCGACTACGTCAGCTGCTCGCCCTTCCGCGTCCCGGTGGCGCGACTGGCGGCCGCCCAGGCACACCTCGCCAACAAGTAACCCGCACCTACGAGAGGGGGCCCGATCGCCGGACGAGGCGGTCGGGCCCCTTCCTGATTCCTGCGCTCGGAGCGCGCTCAGGCGGTCTGACCGATCCATGCCATATACTCCCCAGCGCAACAGATAATGTGAACTATCTACGTAATAGAAAGTAGTTGTTGAGCCGTCAGCCTCTCGAGGACGAGATCCTCGACCTGTTCCAGTCCCTGATGCGCAGCGTCGCGGATTCACATGCTCCCGAGTTCCTCGGTATCGACCTCACCATGTCGCAGGCCAAGGTCCTGTACATCGTGTCGTTGCAGCCGGGGATCGGCATGTCCGCGCTGGCCCGCAAGCTGAAGGTCGGCCTCTCTGCTGCCAGCGGGCTCGTCGACCGGCTCGTGGCGAGCGGCTACCTGGAGCGTCGCGAGGACGCCTCCGACCGACGCCAGCAGCTGGTCACCGTCACCGCTGCCGGCGCCCATGCCCTCGACCGCATGCGCGAGCTGCGCGTCGAGATGATGCGCCGACTCCTCGCCGGCCTTGACGAGGCCGAGCTCGATGCCCTCCGCGACGGTGTCTCCGCGCTCGACCGCGAGGCCCGACACCTCCAGCTCTCCGACCTTGCCGCCGCCCAGACCGAAAGGACCACGACCGCATGATCCGCCTGACACAGTTCGCCATCCGCGAGAAGAGCGTCATCATCCTCCTCGCCGTGGGCGTGCTCCTCGCCGGCATCTTCTCCTGGAACCAGCTGCGCCAGGAGCTGCTGCCCGATATCGAGTTCCCCTTCGTCACCATCATCACGCCCGTCCCGGGAGCCGGGGCCGAGGACGTCGCCGAGCAGGTGACCGTGCCGGTCGAGCAGGCCATCTCCAACGTCCCGCGCCTGCAGACGGTGCAGTCGACGTCCGGCAGCTCGCTGTCGCTCGTCTTCGCCGAGTTCGATTTCGGCACCGACCTCAAGGAGACGCTGACCGAGGTCGAGCAGGCCGTGCGCCAGCTGGACCTGCCGCAGGGCAGTGAGCCGCAGGTCAGCTCGTTCGACTTCAACAGCCAGCCCATCGTGGTCGCCACCATCGGCCCCGTCGAGGGCGCCGACCCCACCGAGGCGGCCCAGATCGCGCGCACCGAGGTGCTTCCCTCGCTGCAGGGCATCGAGGGCGTCTCCACGGTCGACCTGACCGGTGGCCCCACGCCCATCCTCGACATCGTGCTCGACCCCGCTGCCATGAACGAGGCCGGCATCTCGCTGCAGCAGGTGCAGGGCATCCTCTTCGCCAACCAGATCACCATCCCGTCCGGCGCCATCGACGAGGGCGACCTGCGCCTGCCGGTCAGCACGCAGCACCACTTCACCTCCATCGAGCAGCTGGAAGGCCTCATCGTGGGTGCGCGCGCGCCCGGCGCCGCTGGCGCTCCGGCAGAGGGCCCCGGTGGCCCGGCCAGCGGGGGAGAGGAGCCGGCTGGAGGCAGGCACGCTGCTGCCCGACGTCAGCGCCCTGACCGAGGCGCTCGCCTCGATCCCGCAGCCCGTCACGCTCGGCGAGATCGCCACCATCGAGCAGCAGGACGTCCAGGTTTCCGGCTATGCCCGCACCAACGGCCTGCCGTCGCTGACCTTGAGCGTCACCAAGCAGTCGGGCGGCAACACCGTGCAGGTGGCGTCGGAGATCGAGGCGGCCTTCGACGAGGCCGTCGCGGCCAACGGCGACGTCATCCGCATCGACATCATCCAGAACCAGGCCACCTTCATCGAGGAATCCACGACCGGGCTGGTGCAGGAAGGCCTGCTCGGTGCCCTCTTCGCGGTCCTCGTCATCTACACCTTCCTGCGCAGTGCGCGCACGACCCTGGTCGCCGCGGTCAGCATCCCGCTCTCGATCTTCCTGGCCATCGCCATCTTCGGCGTGGCCGGTCTGACCATCAACATCCTCACGCTCGGCGGCCTGGCCGTCGCCGTCGGCCGCGTGGTCGACGATTCCATCGTGGTGCTGGAGAACATCTACCGCCATCGCGGCATGGGCGACTCGGTGCACGACTCGGTCATCACCGGCACCCGCGAGGTCGCCGGTGCCATCACCAGCTCGACCATCACCACGGCCGCGGTCTTCCTGCCCATCGGCTTCGTCGGCGGCCTCGTCAGCCAGTTCTTCCTGCCCTTCGGCCTGGCCGTCACCTTCGCCCTGCTGGCCTCGCTGCTGGTGGCGCTGACGGTGATCCCGGTGCTGGCCTACTGGTTCGTCGACAAGGTCGACATCGAGTTCGACGAGACCGGCGAGCCGCGCATGACCATCTGGCAGCGGCTCTACACGCCGGTGCTCATCCTGGCCCTCAGGAACCGCCTGACGAAGTGGGGCACGCTGGGCATCGCCACCGTCCTCTTCGTCGTCGCGCTCGCCCTGGCGCCGCTGCTGCCCACCAGCTTCGTCGATGCCGGTGGCGAGAACTTCCTCACCGTCACGGTCTCGCCTCCACAGGGCTCCTCGTCGGCCGGCGTGCAGGACAAGACCGCCGAGGCCGAGCAGATCCTGCTGGCCAACGAGGATGTCGAGCTGGTGCAGTCGACCATCCCCGCCGAGGCCGATACCGGCGCCCAGGCACTGCAGGCGGCCTTCAGCGGACGCGCCTCCAACAGCGCCATCATCACCGTGCGACTCTCCGACGATGCCGACCTGGAGGCGGCGCGTGACGAGATCAAGGCGGACCTTGCGCCCATCTCCACCGACGGCTTCGACGTGGCCGTCTCCGAGCAGGACGCCTTCGGCGGCGGCGGCGGCCTGCAGGTCATCGTCAGCGGCCAGGATCCCGTCGAGATCGAGCAGGCGGCCAACGCCATCGTGGAGGAGCTCGACACCTACGACGAGCTGGACAACGTCGAGAGCGACGCGGTGTCCGAGACTCCGCAGGTGGCCGTGCTGGTCGACCCCAACCGGGCGGCCCTCATCGGCTCCTCCACGGCCCAGATCGGTGGCGACATCCGCAACGTGCTGGTGGGCCAGCCCATCGGCTCCTATGACCTCGAGGACGGCACCGCGGTGACCACCATCCTGCGCGTGTCCGACGAGGGCATCGATGGGGTCGAGGGCCTGCGTCAGCTGCCCATCAGCGGCATGGCCGGGACCGCCCCGCTGGGTGACGTCGCCGACGTCCAGGCGGTCGAGGTGCGCGGCAGCGTGACCCGTGTCGACGGCGCGCCCGCTGCGACGGTGTCCGCCGACATCATCGGCGCGGACCTCGCCGGCGTCTCGCTCGAGGCCGAGACGCGCATCGACGCGCTGCGCGAGGCAGGTGACATCCCCGACTCGGTGGAGGTCACGTTCGCCGGTGCCACGGCCGAGCAGGCCGAGGCCTTCGGGGGCCTGTTCTTCTCCATGGGTGTCGCCATCCTGGTGGTCTACATCGTGATGGTGCTGGCCCTCGGCTCGCTCATCACGCCGTTCATCATCCTCTTCAGCCTGCCGCTGGCGATCATCGGCGCCATCCCGGCGCTGCTGATCACGGGCAATCCGCTGGGCATCAGCGCCCTCATCGGCTTCCTCATGCTCATCGGCATCGTGGTCACCAACGCCATCGTGCTGCTCGACTTCGTGGAGCAGCTCAAGAGGAAGGGCCACTCCGACTACGATGCGCTCGTGCGGGGCGCCAACACACGCGTGCGCCCCATCCTGATGACCGCCATCGCCACCATCCTGGCCCTGACGCCCGTCGCGCTGGGGTTCGCGCACGGCTCGATCATCGCGGGCGAGCTGGCCACCGTCGTCATCGGAGGCCTCTTCAGCTCCACCTTCCTGACGCTGATGGTGGTGCCGGTGCTCTACTCGCTGGTGGACGGTGGCAAGGACGGCTTCCGACAGCGGTTCGGCGGCGGATCGACGCCCGATGACGACACCGACGAGGGTGTGCTCGAGCTGCCCCCGGAGCCGGCTCCCGCCGGCGGCTGAGCCACTCTCCAAGCCCCAGCATCATCGACGACCCGGTCGCCCTGAGGCGGCCGGGTCGTTCGTTACGCTCGGCCCTGCCCTTCGGGCCTGTCGTCATGTGGACGGCGTCCGGCCCACGGCGCATGATTCAGACTGTGCGAACTATCCGCATCACCTTGACTGTGTGACCGACCAGAACCGTCGGCGGCCCGCAGGGGGCACGGTGGAGGGTGTGAGCGAGGCGCTCGAGTCCCTGCTGCGCCACCTGGTCGCCAGCAACGTGCCGGCATTCCTTGGCGTGGACGTGACCATGTCCCAGGCCAAGCTGCTGCACGTCGCGCTGCTGCGACCGGACATCTCGATGTCCGCGCTGGCTGCCGAGCTGCAGGTCAGCGCCTCTGCCATCAGCGGGCTCGTCGACCGGCTCGTAGAGCACGGGTACGTCGACCGTCGCGAGGATCCGACCGACCGCCGGCAGCAGCTCGTCAACCTGACGCCCGCTGGCCGGGAGACCGTCGACCGCCTGCGCGAGTTCGGTGTCGGCCACGTGCGTCCGCTGCTTGCCCACCTGAGCCCATCCGAGCTGCAGGCGCTCCACACCGGCATCACCGCGCTTGACCGTGTGGCGACGACCAGCCGACCGGCCACCGCCCACACCACGCACCACGAAAGGGCGACCCCATGATCCGCCTGACCGAGTTCTCGCTCAAGCAGAAGAGCGTCATCATCCTGCTGGCCGTGGGCATCTTCATCGCTGGGGCCTTCTCGTGGACGAACCTGAAGCAGGAGCTCATCCCCGACATCGAGCTGCCCTTCGTGATGGTCATCACGCCCATGCCCGGCGCGGGCGCGGAGGACGTGGCCGCGCAGGTCACCGAGCCCATCGAGCGGGCGCTGGTCAACGTCCCCCGGCTGGAGGGTACCCAGTCCACCTCGTCCAACTCGATGTCGCTGGTATTCGCGGAGTTCGACTTCGGCACCGATGTCAAGGAGGCCACCGCCGAGGTCGAACGGGCCGTCGGCGGCGTGCAGCTGCCCGAGACGGTGGAGCCCATCGTCAACTCCTTCGGCATCGACGACCTGCCGGTCGTCACCGCCACCATCGGTGCCACCGAGGGTGGTGACCCCGACCGCATCGCCCAGATCGCCCGCACCGAGATCCTGCCCCGGCTGCAGGCGCTGGAGGGCGTCTCCGCCGCTGACCTCACCGGCGGCAGCACCCCCCTGCTCGACATCGTGCTCGATCCCGCCGCCATGGCTGAACACGGCATCTCGCTGCAGCAGGTGCAGGGCATCCTGTATGCCAACCAGATCACCCTGCCGTCAGGGTCCCTCGACGACGGCGAGATGCGGCTGCCGGTCTCGACGTCACACGCCTATCGCTCGGTACAGGAGCTGCAGCGACAGATCGTGGGCGCCAGCACGCCTGCCGGCCAGGCGACGACGGCCCCAGCGTCGACGCCGGCCGAGTCGGCACCCGAGACCGACGAGCCGGCAGCAGAGGAGGGCGGGGGCCTCTTCGGCTCCCTGCCCGACCTGAGTGAGCTGACGGAGGCACTCGCCGCCATCCCCATGCCCGTCACGCTGGCTGAGATCGCCTCGGTCGAGCAGCGCCAGGAGAACGCCTCGGGCTACGCCCGCACGAACGGGCAGCCCTCGCTCACGCTGAGCGTGTCGCTCGCGTCGGGCGCCAATACCGTGGCCGTCTCGCGGGAGATCGAGGCCGTGTTCGAGTCCGCCCGCGAGGACTACGCCGGCGAGATCGTCATCGAGACCATCCTCGACCAGGCTGACTTCATCACCGAATCGGTGGACGGGCTGTTGCAGGAGGGCCTGCTTGGCGGGCTCTTCGCCATCCTCGTCATCTTCGTCTTCCTGCGCAGCGTGCGCACCACGCTGGTGGCTGCCATCAGCATCCCGCTCTCACTCTTCATCGCCATCGCGACCTTCGGCCTCTTCGGTCTGACCATCAATATCCTCACGCTCAGCGGACTGACGGTCGCTGTCGGCCGCGTGGTCGACGATTCCATCGTGGTGCTGGAAAACATCTACCGGCACAGGGGCATGGGCGACGAGACCGGCGACGCGGTCATCAACGGCACGCGGGAGGTAGCCTCGGCCATCACCGCCAGCACCGTCACGACCGTGGCTGTCTTCCTGCCCATCGGCTTCGTCGGCGGTCTCGTCAGCCAGTTCTTCCTGCCCTTCGGCCTGGCCGTCACCTTCGCCCTGCTGGCCTCCCTGGTGGTGGCGCTGACGGTGATCCCGGTGCTGGCCTACCTGTTCATCGACAAGGTCCACGTCACGCTGGGCCCGGACGGCGAGCTGCCTGAGACCGTCTGGCAGCGGCTGTACACGCCCGTGCTGGCGCTGGCATTGCGTGGTCGCACCACCAAGTGGGCCACCCTCGGCATCGCCTTCGTCCTCTCGGCGGTGGCGCTCGTGCTGGCGGGCAGCCTCCCGACCGCCTTCATCGACATGGGCGGCGAGAACATCGTCCAGGTGACCGTCTCGCCGCCGCAGGGCAGCTCCACCACCGGCGTGCGGGAGCGGACCATCGCGGCCGAGGAGATCCTGCTGGCCAACGAGGACGTCGAGCTGGTGATGTCCACCGTCCCGGGCGACACCGACACCGGGACCCAGGTGCTGCAGTCGGCCTTCGCGGGGCGCGCGCCCAACAGCAGCCTCATCACCGCCCGCCTGGCCGATGGCACGGACCTCGACGCGGCGCGGGAAGCCATCAAGGCCGACCTGGCCCCCCTCGAGGCCGATGGCTTCGACATCGCCGTCGCACAGCAGGACGCCATCAGCGCCGGATCCGGCCTGTCGATCGTGGTCAGCGGGCAGGACCCGGTGGAGATCAAGGCCGCCAGTGACGCCATCGTGCTGGCGCTCGACGACCTGGAGGGTATCGACAACGTCGCCAGCGACGCGGTGGCGGAGGCACCGCAGGTGTCGGTCGCGGTCGACCCCAACATGGCCATGATGATCGGCTCGACCACGGCACAGATCGGCACCGAGATCCGCAGCGTGCTGGTCGGCCAGAGCATCGGCAGCTACACGCTCGAGGACGGCGCCATCGTCGATACGCGGCTCCGCGTCTCCGATGCAGGCATCGACTCCGTGGAAGCCTTGAGGCAGATGCCGGTCAGCGGCCCGGTCGGCAGCCGGCCCCTGGGGCAGCTGGCCGACGTCGAGGTCACGGATGTGCGCGGATCGGTCACGCGTGTCAACGGCGCGCCGGCTGCCACGGTCAGCGCCGACATCACCGTCAAGGACACCGGCGCGGTATCGGAGGCGGCCGCTGCGCGCATCGATGACCTGCGCGCCGCCGGTGCGCTTTCTGATGCCGTCGAGACCACGTTCGCGGGGACCACCGCCGAGATGAACGAGGCCTTCTCCTCGCTCTTCCTGTCGATGGGCTTCGCCATCCTGGTGGTCTACATCGTGATGGTGCTGGCCCTGGGGTCGCTCATCACGCCGTTCATCATCATGTTCAGCCTGCCGCTGGCGGCCATCGGCGCCATTCCCGCGTTGCTCATCAGTGGGCACCCGCTGGGCATCAGCGCGATGGTCGGCTTCCTCATGCTCATCGGCATCGTGGTCACCAACGCCATCGTGCTGCTCGACTTCGTGGAGCAGCTCAAGAGGAAGGGCCGGTCGACACAGGAGGCCCTGATGGGCGGCGGGCGCGTCCGCGTGCGCCCCATCCTGATGACCGCCGTCGCCACCATCCTGGCGCTCACGCCGGTCGCGATGGGCATGGCCCACGGCTCGGTCATCGCCGAGGAGCTGGCCGTGGTGGTGATCGGCGGCCTGTTCACGTCCACCTTCCTGACGCTTATCGTCGTCCCCGTGCTGTATTCCCTCGTCGATGGCGGAAGGGCCGCGTTCGAGAAGCGCTTCGGGGCCGGCACGACGGATGGGGTCGTGCAGGATGCAGCGGCGGAGGTGGCGGGCTAGGAGCGGGATGCGCGGCTGGCGTCGTTCGTGCGCGCAGTTCGTGCTGACCGTGCGCGCAGTTCGTGCTGACCGTGCGCACAGTTCGCGCTGGCCGTGCGTGCAGCTCCCGTTGTTCAGGCCCGCGGAGGACGCACGACCAGGCCATCGAGGAGCCGCTGCGTCGCCGCGGCGACATCATCGACCGCGGCCTCGAACACGGCCTCGTTCCAGCGCGCCGGCTGGCGATAGCCGCTGAGCTTGCGCACATACTGCAGCGCAGCGGCGCGGACCTCTTCGTCGCTGGCTGGCTCGCTGGACCCCCGGAGCGTCTTGATGGATCGGCACATGGGCAGCGATGGTAGCGCGGTGGTGACAGGACGCAACATCTTCGACAGGATGGCGCGACTGACGCTAGACTCGGGGTCGATCGCACATCGGCAGCGGGGTTCCTCCATCCGGGGGTGTGCCCAGATCCCGTCCGGCCGTGACGAAGCCGTCGCACGACCAGATTAGGAGTCGCCCCCGCATGAGCCGAGTCCTGCTTGGGCTGATCAGCGCCGCCCTCATCTTCGTCCTCGCCGGCTGCGCTGGGCTGGCCGCTGGTTCCGAGCGTGATGGCAGCGCCAGCACGGACCGTCGTTCGGCCACGGGCGACACGTCGACGCGCGCACGGCCCACGCCCGAGCCCACGAAGCCGCCGCTCACGACGGCCGACCTGGTGGGCAGTGACGGCCGCCTCACGGTGCTCATCCTGGGGACCGACGCGCGCGACGGCATCATCGGCCACCGCACCGACGCGATCATCGTCGCCACCATCGACCCGGTCAGCGGCAAGGTCGCCATGGTCAGCCTGCCGCGTGACACGGTCAACGTGCCCATCGCGCCGGGGCAGGCGTACAGCGGGCGCATCAACTCCCTCTTCTGGGAGTTCGAGCGCGCCAGCGGCAAGACCAAGCCGGCCCTCAAGAAGACCAAGCAGGCCCTGGCCTACGCCTTCGGCACGGAGATCGACTACTACGCCCTCGTCGACTTCGATGGCCTCGTGCGCCTGGTGAACAGCATCGGCGGCGTCCAGGTCAGCCTGGATGAGCCGCTCATCGACCCGACGATGCACCTGGGGAACAAGGGCCTGAAGCTGAAGGCCGGCGAGCGACAGCTGGATGGCAAGAAGGCGCTGGCGTTCTCGCGGTCACGCCACAGTGACAGCGACTACGACCGCTCGGAGCGTCAGCAGCAGGTGATCGCGGCCGCTGTCGACAAGGTCCGCTCCCGCGGCCTGACGGCACTGCCGTCCCTGGTGGAGCTGGTGGGCAAGAAGGTCGTCACCGACGTACCCCTGGAGGCTGCACCGGCGCTCTTCGGACTCGCCCAGCAGGCCAAGCTCGCGAGCCCCAAGTCCGTGGTGCTGGCTCCGAGTCGTTGGGCCCGGGTGCTGCCGGGGACCTACACCATCACGCCCAAGGTGCTGGAGGTCCAGAAGATGTTCGACCGGGTCTTCAAGCCGGTCGGTGCCTGACCCGGAGCCGCCCGAACCGGACGGCGCCTGAACCGGACGCTGCCTGAACCGTCTGCGCCGGTGCCGCGCGCCGCCTGAGTCGTCCGTTTGGTGCCGAGGCTCCCGCGCTGGCGCCTGAGCTCCCGCGCTGGTGCCGGGCAGAGGGCAAGCACGCGCCCGGTCCGGGATCGCCCGCGCCGGCGCCGAGCCGTGGGTGAGCACAAGGCCACTCTCGACCGACCTCGCTGTCGGCACTACGGCCTCGAGTCCCGCCACACGGGAGAGTGCGACCTGTTGGTGCACTGAGCTGCTCGGACCTCCCTCGTGCCGGGACGGGCTGGACACGCTTCCCGCACCGAGGGACTACCTGGCGGATGGGCCTCGCGTCCGGTCATGCTGTCCCGCCTGACGGGAACAGGTACGGTGAGATGCAGCGAACCCGACCCCAGCCATCTCATCGGCCTGCCCGGCCGCGTCGCGATCGTCCAGTCTTGACTCGACCTGCGGGCAGAGGAGCGGTCACGCGGATCGAGCACGACAAGAGACCGCCGGTCGGTGGGACCGGCGGTCTCCTTGGGTGACGATGTGGGGGCGCGATGGCGCCCCGGGTGAAGCTACGCGGCGGCGGGTTCGTCTTCCTTGCGGCCGCCCATGCCGGCCCAGATCAGGCCGCCACCGGTGATGACGAAGCCCAGGCCCATCAGCGCGGTCACGCCGACGACGCCGAGTGCCATCTGCAGGCTGGTGGCAGTCGTGGCGCCCACGCCAAGCTCGGCGAAGAGCCCGTGCACGGTGCCGTTCCAGGCCAGCTCACGCGCCGGGCCGTCGAGCGGGTGCATGCGGTTGAAGCCGGTCCAATAGCGGTTCGCCACCGGGACCGTGTAGGTGCCAGGCATGAAGATCGCATCCTGGTTGGCCGTCGATGGATCCCACTCGCCGCCGTTGTAGACGGGGGCATCAGGCGAGATGGTGCCGTCGCCGTCGCCATCCCACTCCCGGGTATCGGTGAGGATGACGGTCTGGGTGCCGGTCAGCGTGTGATGCGCGATGGTGGCCATCTGGTACATGTACTCGGTGGCCGTGTTGGTGACCGGATCAGCGGGGTTCAGCTCGCCATCGTTGATGGGCCAGTGCCAGTCCTCGCCCAGCAGGGTGAGGATCGCCTGCGCCTCTTCGACGCTGCCGCGGTCGATCAGCTCGCCATCTTCGTTGTAGCTGAGTCTCACGTTCTGGGCGTCGCTGAAGCCCTGGAGCGCATTGGCGCCGTCCTGTGAACGCAGATAGGCATAGCCGGCGGCGCCCCAGGCGACGACGCCGACGATGATGAGCACGACGCCGACGATCTTCAGCTTCGATGCCATAGGTAGGGGGCTCCCTTCTCTTCCGGCCGCGCCCTCTCGAGTGACCAGGCGACCGCTTGTCAGGTGATCCGGCGCACGCGGACCCCGGTGGTCGCGAATAGCCAGACCGTCACTATTGATTGCTGCCATCTTCGCCAGTGTCTGCGCACAGGACGGGGGCCGTTCGGCCCCTTTGGGCAGGTCTGCCGGACATTGTCCATCAAGTCCACCTGACGTGTCTGACAGGAGTGGACCTTCGCACGGGGACGATGCCCGACCCACGGCTGCCACGCTGATGGCGCGGATGGCGCGACGTGATCCGATCCGCCCAGGCTGACCGGATGATGCGCAGAAGGCCGCCGGGATGGAGCTGCTAGTTGACGACCTTGCCGTAGAAGTTGACGACCAACTGCGACTTGCCGCCCCCGCGGCGTGCGATGGCGACGCCCATCGACTTGAAGTCCTTGTCCTTCAGTTGGCGCCAGTGCCAGCCGTTGTAGGACTTCTCCCGCTGCCACCAGCGCAGGATGAAGGTGACCATCTTCTTGGGGTCGTAGCTGGCGCAGCCGACGTTCTCGCCGTTGTCCCGATGCTTGAGCCCGACAGCCCGGAAGCGCCGATCGACCGTGGAGCCGGCGAGGCTATGGCCCACCCAGCACGTGCGCGCGCTGTACTGCTTGGCGGTGCGCCTGGCCCAGGGCCAGGCGACCCGGTTGGCGATCTTGTCACTGTGCTTGAGTGCAGGGCGCTTCGCCGAGTAGCGCCCGCTGCCCCAGCCCTTGCACTTGCCGGCCTGCGTGACCTTGCCGCCTGTCCGTAGGCAGTTGACCAGCCGGAAGGCCATGTCCTCCGCTGAGTGCACCCGCTTGGGCTCAGCCGCCATGGTCGGGAGTGCGGTCGCCGCGACCAACAGCAGCGCCAGCAGGCTCGCGATGGCGACGTGGATGGATGTGCTCCGGTTCGCGGATCGGGCAGCGCGCGGCTGCGGCACGGCTTCTGGCAACGGTGGGCCTCCGTTGTGTTTCCTCGTTCGCAGGGCGGCTGAGCTGGGGCTCGCGGCCGGGCATTGGCCTGCACGTCCCACGGAAGCCGAACGACGCTGGGGCGGCGAACGGCTCGCTGAACCCGCATAGGGTACCGCGCCTGCCAAGGTCTGTGGGCTGGCGGCGCCGAGCGGCTCGCTTCGGACGGATGTCGGAGGGGTCCGCGACGTGACCCTCGACTGCCGCGGCAGGCCGCCGCACGGCACGAGCGCGAGGCGCTCGCCGATGTGGCACGCTGGCCGCGTCGCACTTCGCACCTGACGTGGAGCACCCGATGACCGCACCCTGGATCGATCCCGAGCTGGTCGGGCGTGGCCGTGAGCCGATGCACGCGCTGTCGCATGCGCCGGGTCTGCCGCTCGATGGCACCTGGCGGTTCGAGCTGCTCCCTGGGCCGGAGGCCGAGCCGACGGGCTCGTGGAGCGACATCACGGTCCCCGGATGCTGGACCCGCCAGGGCACCAGCGACCTGCCGCACTACACCAATGTCCAGATGCCCTTCGCGGGCGAGCCGCCGTACGTGCCGGAGCACAACCCCACGGGCGTGTACGAGCGTGACGTCGAGCTGCCGGCGGCATGGGCAGGCAAGCGTGTCGTGCTTCACGTCGGAGCTGCGGAGTCGGTCGTCATGGTCACGCTCAATGGGCAGCGCATCGGCATCGGCAAGGACTCCCATCTCGCCTCCGAGTTCGAGGTGACCGAGCACCTGCGACCTGGCCGCAACAGCCTTGACCTGCGGGTCATCAAGTGGTCTGACGCCTCGTTCATCGAGGACCAGGACCAGTGGTGGCACGGCGGCCTGACCCGGTCGGTGTACCTCTACGCGACCGAGCCGGTCTACCTGGCCGATGTGGCCGTCCGCGCCGGCCTCGACGAGGATCGCAGCACGGGCTCGCTCGACATCGAGGTGCTGGTCGGTGGCGTGCGGCGTGACCTGGAGCCTGGCTGGGTCGTGGAGGCCCGTCTGGAGGGACGGGCGGAGACCTTGGCTGCCGAGCCCGCCCGCTTCGAGTTGCCCTATTGGTCATCGGAGCCGGTCGAGCGCGCCGCCATCCGCCGGCGCGAGGTCCACGGACCCGACGGGCTCGGGGAGGCGGCCGAGCGCTGGCACCAGCTGCAGCCGCACCTCGAGCCGGCCAGGACGGGCTCGGTGCAGATGTCGATGGAGGTCCCCGCGGTCGAGCCCTGGTCGGCTGAGATGCCCCGTCTCTACGACGTCGAGGTCACGCTACGCCGGCCCGATGGCTCCGTGGCCGACCAGGCGATCGATCCGCACCGGTTTCCGCAGCGTGGAGGTCCGCGGGACGGACCTGCTCATCAACGGCGAGCGCGTCCTCATCCGCGGCGTCAACCGGCATGACTTCGACCAGCACACCGGCCGTGTCGTCAGTCGCGAGGCCATGCGCGCGGACCTGCTGGCCATCAAGCGCCACGGCTTCAACGCCGTGCGCACCGCCCACTACCCCAACGACCCGGCGTTCCTCGAGCTCGCCGACGAGCTGGGTCTCTATGTCGTGGCCGAGGCGAACATCGAAGCGCACGCCTTCCAGGCGACCCTCTGCGACGACCCCCGCTACCTGGCGCAGTGGGTGTCGCGCGTCTCGCGCATGGTGCTCCGCGATCGCAACCATCCCTCGGTCTATGCCTGGTCGCTGGGCAACGAGTCAGGCTACGGCTCCAACCATGAGGCCGCCGCGGCGTGGGTGCGTCGGCATGACCCCACGCGGCCGCTGCATTACGAGGGCGCCATCCGCTTCGACTGGGCAGGCGGGCGCCGCGTGACCGATCTCGCCTGCCCCATGTATCCCGCGATCAGCGCCATCGTCGAGTTCGCCGAGTCCGGTCGGCAGGATCGCCCGCTGATCATGTGCGAGTACTCCCACGCCATGGGCAACGGCAGCGGCACGCTCGCGGAGTACTGGGATGCCATCGAGTCCACGCCCGGATTGCAGGGCGGCTTCATCTGGGAGTGGTGGGACCACGGCCTCCTGCAGACGCTGCCCGACGGCAGCACACGCTGGGCCTACGGCGGCGATTTCGGCGACGAGCCGAACGACGGCGACTTCGTCACTGACGGCCTCGTCTGGCCCGACCGGACCCCCAAGCCGGCGCTGCGCGAGGCGCAGTACCTCAACGCGCCCGCCCGCGTCGTCGAGCTGGATGCCGACGCCGGCGCCATCGTCGTCGCCAACCGGCTGCACTTCCGCGACCTCGGCTGGCTGGACGCGGCCTGGGAGCTGGCCGACGACGGACGCGTCATCGCCTCCGGCAGTCAGCGCCTGCCACCGATCCTGCCCGGGGAGCGCGACGCCGTGGTGCTGGACGGCTGGGCCGACCCCGACGAGGTCGATGGAGAGCGCTGGCTGACCGTCCGTTTCGTCACCCACGCCGAGGAGCCCTGGGCGGCTGCCGGCGACGAGGTCTGCTGGGACCAGCTGCCGCTGACAGACGCGCCCCTGCTGACCCCGCTGACCCCGCCGACGCCGGCCGAAGCCCCCGTGGAGCTGGACGCCGACGGCTACCTCGTCCATCCGCTGCTGGCAGCACCAGCGGTGCTGTCGCTCTGGCGTGCACCCACGGACAACGACCGCATCGCCGGCCTTGCCGCGCAGTGGGCTGGCGAGGGCCTGGCCGAGCCACGACCCGGCCCGGCGCGGGTGGTGCGTGACGGCGCGACCACCACCGTCGTGCGCGAGGTCCAGCTGGCCGACGTGGCTGTCAGGCACACGCAGGTGCTGACGCCCCTGGCGAACGGCGGGGTGCACGTCGCCGAGGAGGCCATCATCCCGGCCGAGCTGCAGGACCTGCCCCGCGTCGGAACCGTGCTGGAGCTACGGGCTGGCCTGGAGCAGGTCGAGTGGTTCGGGCTGGGACCGCACGAGTGCTATCCCGACCGCGCACGCGGCGGCCTGGTGGGACGCTGGCGCTCCACGGTCGGCGACCTCTTCGTGCCCTACATCTGGCCGCAGGAGGCGGGCGGTCGTGCCGACGTGCGCTGGCTGGAGCTGCGCGCCGAGGATGGCACCGGTGTGCGCCTGTCGATGGGCCGTCCATCACAGGTCTCGGCGACGCACTATCGGGCCGCGGACCTCGATGTCGCCACGCATCAGCAGGAGCTGCAGCCGCGGGCGGAGACGATCGTCCACATCGATGCCGCACACCGTGGCGTGGGCACCGCCTCCTGTGGGCCGGACACCCTGGAGCCCTATCTCGTGCGGCCGGGCACCTACCGCTGGGAGTGGACGCTGACGCCGCTCAGCTAGGCGCCGACCAGGCGCTCCTCAGGCGGTCACCTCGGACAGCGTCACCGGGCGGCCCTCCGCCCGGCTGCGCGTGCAGGCGATGGCGAGGCGCAGCGTCTCCAGCGCATCGCCGCGGTCCGGGCGTCGGTGCTCGTCCGGCGCGCACGGCCTCGATGAACGCCTCCATCTCGAGCCGGAACGCGGCCTCGAAACGGTCGGGGAAGCTCTCGAAGTGGTCGCCGTGGAAGCCGAAGTCGTGGCTGAACGTGGCGTGCGTCCTCTGCACGTCCTCGACGACGACCTTGCCTGCGGCACCGGCCACCTCGGTGCGGATGTCGTAGCCCCAGGGGCTGTGGCGAGCCGTCTCGACGACGCCCATGGCGCCATTCTCGAAGTGGAGCACCGCGAGCGCGGTGTCGAAGTCGTTGGCCTCGGCGAAGCGCGGCTCGGCCAGGACGGCCGCCCAGGCACTGACCTCTGCCACCTCGCCGACGAGGAAGCGGGCCAGGTCGAGATCGTGGACCGCCATGTCCAGGAAGATGCCGCCGGCGTGATGGAGGAACTCGACGGGCGGCGGATAGGTGTCGCGGGAGAGCGCCCGGAATTGCTCGATGCGGCCCAGCTCGCCGGCCTCGATGCGTGCCTTGGCCGCGGCATAGCCGGGATCGAAGCGACGCATGAAGCCCAGCTGCACCAGGGCACCGGCTCGCTCGCTCGAGCTCGACCACGCGCGCCGTCTCCGCCAGCTCGAGCGCGATGGGCTTCTCGCTCCAGACGGCCTTGCCGGCCTTCACCGCCAGCTCGATGAGCTCGGCATGCGTGCTGGTCGGCGTCACGATGACGACCGCGTCCACGCCGGGGGCCGCGATGGCTTCGCGCGCATCGGTGTACGCCTGGTCGGCCCGTGCCAGCGCCCGTCCGGCCTCGGCGGCCGCCGCGACGGGGTCGGCCACGGCCACCACCCTCGCGTCAGCGATACCGGCCAGGTTGCGGATGTGTGTCTGGCCCATGCGGCCGGCGCCCAGCACCGCCACGCCGATGGGCTCGCCCCCGATGCTCATGCGCGGCAGTTTCGCCGCAACGGCATCCGCTTGTCCCGCCGATGGCGCAGGCTGCAGACTGTGACGATGGCCCCATCCGGACCGCTGATGTACGGGCAGCTGGCACCCTGGTTCCACCTGCTGACGCCTCCGGCTGACTACGCCGAGGAGGCTGCCGAGGTCATGCGCCTGCTGGAGCGCCATGTCGATGGTCCCATCGACAGCCTGCTGGAGCTGGGGTCCGGTGGTGGCAACCTCGCCTCGCACCTGCCGCCGGGCCTGCGACTGACGCTCACCGACCTCGCCCCGGAGATGCTGGCCATCAGCCGCCGGCTCCATCCCGCTGTCGAGCACCTGCGAGGCCGACATGCGGACACTGCGGCTGGACCGTCGCTTCGATGCGGTCCTCGTGCACGATGCCGTCACCTATATGACCACGCTGACCGACCTGCGGGCCGCCATGGAGACGGCGTTCGTGCACCTGCGCCCGGGAGGGGCCGCCGTCTTCCAGCCGGACTGGGTGCTCGATGACTATCAGCCGCGCACCGAGCATGGCGGTGTCGACGCCGGGGAGCGGGGCCTGCGCTACCTCGAATGGGACCGCCCCATCGAGCCCGACGGCCGGACGGTCTTGACCGACTACATCATCGTGACGCGCGAAGGCGCCGAGGTGAACGTGCACCACGACGTCCACACGTTGGGCATCTTCCAGCGCGCAGAGTGGCTGCGCCTGCTGTCCGAGGTCGGCTTCACGCCGCATCGCGTGCCAGGAGCCCAGGGGCTCGACATCTTCGTCGGCGTTCGTCCGACGGCCTAGGGCCGACGGCCAGGTGTCACAGGTCACATCGGCGCGCGCGCGGGCGCTACCCTACGCGCCAACGGACGCCGGCCGCCACGGGACGGGCCGGACCGCGGGGAGGAGCGTCATGCCGGTGGGGTGCTCGCGATGCTGAGGCTGCCGCGCATCGACGCCCATCACCACGTCTGGGATCCCGGGCGCTATTCCTACCGCTGGCTCACCGGCGCCCCGGAGCTGCTCGACCAGCGCTACGGCCTGGACGACCTCGTGCCGGAGCTGGACAGCGGAGGACATCACCGGCTCCATCCTCGTGAGCGCCTTGCCCTCGAGCGACGAGACACGCGAGCTGCTGGCACTGGCGGCCACGACGCCCGTCATCCATGGCGTCGTGGGCTGGGTCGACCTCGCCTCGCCTGCCGTCGCGGCCGACATCGAGGCGCTTCGCGCTGCTCCCGGCGGCGAGAAGCTGGTCGGGCTCTGCCACCGGGCACACGACGAGATGGACCCACGCTGGCTGCTTCGCGACGACGTCCGCCGGGGTCTTGCCGCGGTCGAGGCCGCCGACCTCGTGTTCGAGCTGCAGGTGCGCACCCGCGAGATGGGCGCCGCGGCGACCGTCTGCGCCGCCTTCCCGGGCCTGCGCTTCGTGCTCGATCACCTGGGTCGTCCTCCCATCGCCGGCGGCGACCTGTCGGCGTGGGGGCGGGCACTGCTGCCGCTCGCCGAGCTGCCCAACGTCAGTGCCAAGATCTGCGGGCTCGTGACCGAGGCCGACTGGCTGACGTGGTCGATCGACGACCTGCGCGATCCGGTCGAGCTGGCCGTCGACGCCTTCGGGCCGTACCGGCTGATGCTCGGCTCCGACTGGCCGCTGTGCCTGCTGGCCGGGTCGTACACCGACGTCATCGACTCGGTGCGCTACCTGCTGGCCGAGCTGCCGACCCACCAGCAGGACGAGATCCGCGGCGGGACCGCCATGCGCACCTACCGACGATGAGGCGCTCGATCATCGCCCACGACCTGGGCACCAGCGGCGACAAGGCCTCGCTCCACGCCGCCGATGGGCGACTGCTGGCCTCGCACACGGTCCACTACCCGGCCGACTTCGGTCCCGGCGGTCGCGCTGAGCAGGACCCGGCCGACTGGTGGTCGGCCTTCTGTACCGCGACGCGGGCGCTGCTGGCCGACACCGGCACCGCGGCGGACGAGATCGCCTGCGTGGCCCTGTCGGGCCAGATGCAGAGCCTCGTGCTGGTGGATGCGACCGACCAGCCGATCCGCCCGGCCATCATCTGGGCCGACACGCGCGCGTCCGCCGAGCGCGACCGCCTGGCGCAGCGCGTGGGCGATGAGCGCGCCTTCGAGATCATGGGCCACCGGCCCGATGCCACCTACACCCTGCCCAAGGCGATGTGGGTGCGCGAGCATGAGCCGGACGTCTTCGCGCGCGCCGACGGCATCCTCGTCGCCAAGGACTACGTCACGCTCCGCGCGACCGGCCGCCGCTGCACCGATCCCTCCGACGCCAGCGGCACCAACGCCTATGACCAGCGCGCGGGCACGTGGTCGACCGAGCTGCTGGCGGCTGCCGAGCTGGACGCCGCGCTGCTGCCGCCGATCGTGCCCTCGGCCACGGTCGCAGGTGGGCTCACGGCTGACGCGGCGGCCGCCACCGGGCTGGACGCGGGGACGCCGGTGGTCGTGGGCGGGGGCGACGGCGCCTGCGCCGCCCTCGGAGCTGGCCTCGTCGGGCCCGGGCCCGACGCCAACGTCACGCTCGGCTCGAGCGCCTGGCTCTCGGTGGCCACCGACGCTCCGGTGCGCGATCCGCTGCGGCGAACGGTGACCTTCGACCACGTCGTCCCGGGTCGCTACCTGCCGCTGGGGGCCATGCAGGCGGCGGGCGCGTCGCTCGACTGGCTCGCTGCGCGTCCTGGAGCGTCGCCCCTGGCGTCGAGCTGCAGGGACTGCTGGCTGCCGCCGGGGAGGTCGAGGCTGCCGGTGAGGGGCTCTTCTTCCTGCCCTACCTGATGGGCGAGCGAGCGCCCATCTGGGACGCGCGCGCGCGCGGCACCTTCGTCGGCCTGGCCCGGCATCACGGCCGGGCGCACCTCGCGCGTGCGGTGCTGGAGGGCGTCGCCTTCAGTCTCGGTTCGATCCTGGTCAGCCTGCGAGACGTGCTGCCGGAGGGCCAGGCCATCGAGGCCGTCGAGGCCATCGGTGGCGGCGCGCGCAGCGACCTGTGGCTGGGCCTGATGGCCGACACCTGGGGCCTGAGCGTGCACCGCCGGACCGTGGTGGACGAGGCCAACTCCCTCGGCGCCGCGGTCGTGGGCGGCATGGCCGTGGGCCTCCTCGACGACTGGGCCGTGGCACGCTCGCTCTCGCGCATCGATGCCGTCTTCGAGCCCGATCCCGCTGCGCCACGCCGGGCTGGCCGAGGGCGCCGACCGGTTCCGTCGACCTCTATGCGCGGCTGGGCACGTGGTTCACCTGAGCACCCACGTGGTGCGTACACGCACCACGGGGGTAGCGCTTCGGTCACATCTGGGCGTCACGAGCACGCCAGGCCCTATGACGGGGACGCATTCGCTTGCAGCGGGGTGGTATCGTGCGCCGACGCGGGGGTGTGCAAGCATCTCCAGCGTGGCAAAGAACCCCTGAGGAGGAGATGTCTTGAAGAGACTCGTACCCGGGCTTGTCATCGGAGCCCTCGTTCTGGGCACGTCGGCCGTGAGCGCACAGGATGGCGGCACCCTTGCCGCGGTCCAGGAGCGCGGGACGCTCGTCTGCGGCGTCAACGGCGGCCTGCCGGGCATGAGCGTGCTGAACGCCGACACCGGCCTGTACGAAGGCATGGACGGCGACTACTGCCGCGCCGTCGCCGCAGCCGTCCTCGGCGATGACAGCGCCGTCGAGTTCCGCACGCTGACCGCTGACCAGCGCGCGACCGCCATCCAGGGTGGCGAGGTCGACGTCATCTTCCGCAACACCACCAATACCCTCAGCCGAGACGCCTCGTGGGGCGACTTCGGCCCCACCATCTTCTACGACGGCCAGGGCATGATGACCCGGGCGGACCTCGGTGCGACCAGCCTCGAGGATCTCGACGGCGCCACCATCTGCGTCACCTCGGGCACCACCACCGAGCAGAACCTGGCCGACCAGATGACCTTCCGCGGGCTGGCCTTCGAGCCGGTCGTGGCGGCAGAGATCGACTCCGTCTACGGCGCCTACGAAGAGGGCCGCTGTGACGCCGTCACCAGCGACCGCTCACAGCTCGTGGGTCGCCGCTCCACCTTCGCCAACCCGGACGAGCACGTCATCCTCGACGTGGTCATGTCCAAGGAGCCGCTGGCACCGCTGACAGCGACCGGCGACAACCAGTGGACCGACGTGGTCACCTGGGTCGTGAACGCCACCATCGAGGCCGAGGAGCTGGGCATCACGTCCGAGAACCTCGCCGACTTCCAGGGTGGTGACAACCCCGTCGTGCAGCGCCTCCTCGGCGAGACCGGCGAGCTCGGGTCGCTGCTGGGCCTGTCCAACACCTTCGTCGTCGACGTCATCTCGGCGGTGGGCAACTACGGTGAGATCTACGATCGCGCCTTCGGTCCCGACACCGCGCTGAGCCTCGAGCGAGGCCCCAACGCGCTGTGGACCAACGGCGGGCTGCTGTACTCGCCGCCCTTCCGCTAGTCGAGCGAGTCCACGTTGATCCCCGGGGCAGCGGCTACCCGTCGCCCCGGGGTTCTTCATGCCGCGCGACCTGCGCGTGGCTGACACCCGATGACCGACCAGCCCCGCGATCACAAGCCCGCGCTCCATCCCGTTCTACCGGGACGTGCGTGTGCTCGCGGTCATCAGCCAGATCATCGTCCTCGGCGTGGTCCTGCTGGTGGGCGGCTACTTCATCGGGAACCTCTACTCGGCCATGGAGTCGAGGGGCTTCCTGCCCAGCCTGAGCTGGCTGGACCTCACCGCCGGCTTCGAGATCGCGGAGACGGCGATCCCCTACGACCCCTCGGACACCTACGCCGATGCCCTGCTGGTGGGCCTGCTGAACACGCTCATGGTCAGCGTGGTCGGCATCTTCTTCGCCACCCTCCTCGGGCTCATCATCGGTATCGCCCGGCTGTCCAGGAACTGGCTGCTCAACAAGCTCGCCCTGGGCTACGTCGAGCTGTTCCGCAACACGCCGCTGCTGGTGCAGCTCTTCGTCATCTACTTCGTGGTCTTCCTGCAGCTGCCGGGCGTGCGCGACTCCATCACGCTGCCGGGATCGATCTACCTCAGCCAGCGCGGCATCTTCATGCCGCGACCGCAGCTGGCGCCCGACGGCGCGATCTGGCTCACCCTCGTCGTGGTCGGCATCGTCGTCGCGGCCTTCGTGTGGTATTCGGCCTGGCGCCGCGAAGCCGCCGGTCGTCCCGCCAACGGACTGCGGCCGATCTCGCTGCTGATCCTCTTCGGCGTTCCCGCCGTGAGCTGGTTCCTGATGGCCGGTGCTCCCGTCACCTTCGAGGAGCCGGTGCTGGGCCGCTTCAACCTCACCGGCGGGCTCAAGTTCACACCCGAGTTCGCGGCGCTGACCGTGGGCCTGGCGCTCTACACCGCGGCCTTCATCGCCGAGATCATCCGCGGCGGCATCGAGGCCGTCAGCAAGGGCCAGCTGGAGGCGGCGCGCGCCATCGGCCTCAAGGAGAGCGAGACGCTGCGCCTGGTGGTGCTGCCGCAGGCACTGCGCATCATCATCCCGCCGCTCACCAGCCAGTACCTCAACCTCATCAAGAACTCCAGCCTGGCACTGGCCATCGGCTATGCCGACCTGTTCAACGTGAGCCGCACCATCTCCGAGCAGACCGGGCAACCGGTGGCGGTGATCATCATCGTGATGGGCGTCTACCTGGTCATCAGCCTGCTGACGTCGGTGCTGATGAACATCTACAACCGTGCCGTGCAGATCCGGGAACGCTGAGATGACGACGCTGACACCACCGTCTGCTCCCGAAGAGATCCGCCCTCCCAGCACGGAGGTCGGCGCCCTCGGCTGGCTCCGCCACAACCTGTTCAACAGCAAGCTCAGCGGCCTCACCACCATCGTGGTGGGCTCCATCCTCGTGCTGGCCGCGGGGCTGCTGCTGGAGTGGGCCATCTTCGAGGCCCGGACCGGCGTCATCACCGACAACATGCGCCTCTTCCTGGTCGGCCTCTTCCCCCAGGAAGAGATCTACCGCGTCTGGGTGGCGTTGCTGACGGTGTCGCTGATGACCGGCCTGACCGCCGGCTCGTCGCGCAGCGGCGCGGTGCGCATGATGGCCGTGATGCTGGCTGCCGGGCAGGTCGCCATCGCGTTCCTCATGGCGGTCTCCGGGCTCGGTCTGGTGGGTGCCGCCGCACTGGTCGCCAACGGCGCCCTGCTGATGGCAGCCATGACGGCGGCCAGGCGCTGGAAGATGCCACGACGGCTGCTCATCCTCGGCTGGCTCGTCACGCTCGTGGCCGGCACCCTCCTGCTGCAGGGGCTGGGCGAGGCCAGCCTGCTGCCCAGCGTGTCGAGCAACGTCTGGGGCGGGCTGCTGCTGACGATGCTGCTGTCGGTCGCCGGCATCGTGCTCTCGTTCCCCTTCGGCGTGGCCCTGGCGGTGGGGCGGCGCAGTCAGATGCCGGTCATCCGCCTGCTGAGCACCGCCTTCATCGAGATCATCCGCGCCGTCCCGCTGATCACCATCCTGTTCATGGCCGCGCTGCTGTTCCCGCTCTTCCTGCCTGAGGGGATCCGCGTCGAGAACGTCTTCCGTGCCATCGGCGGCATCACCATCTTCAGCGCGGCCTATGTCGCCGAGAACGTGCGCGGCGGGCTGCAGGCCATCCCCCAGGGGCAGGTCGAGGCAGCCCAGGCGATCGGCCTGCGCGGGTGGCAGACGAACCTCTACATCGTGCTGCCGCAGGCGCTGCGCATCACCATCCCGGCCAACGTCGGGCTCTTCATCAGCCTGCTCAAGGACACCACCCTGGTGGCCATCATCGGCCTCCTGGAGCTGCTGGGCATCGGCCGCGCGGTGCTGGCGCAGCCGGAGTGGATCGGCGCCTCGTTCGAGGTCTACCTCTTCGTGGCCGCGGTCTTCTTCGTCCTCAGCTACGCCCTCTCGCAAGCAAGCTATCGTCTGGAAAAGGAGCTTGGGATCGGTGAACGATGAGTGACCCACACGTCAACGGCATCTCGACGACACCCCGCGACGTCGACCGCACACCGCCGGACGAGAACGCGGAGGACATCATCATCTGCCGCGACGTGCACAAGTGGTTCGGTGAGCTGCACGTCCTGACCGGCATCAACATCAGCGTCAAGCAGGGCGAGGTGCTGGTCATCGCCGGTCCCTCCGGCTCGGGCAAGTCGACCTTCATCCGCACCATCAACCGGTTGGAGGAGCACCAGCGCGGCGACATCATCGTGGACGGCATCGAGCTTTCCAATGACATCCGCAACATCGCCGCCATCCGCAGCGAGATCGGCATGGTCTTCCAGTCGTTCAACCTGTTCCCGCACCTGACGGTGCTGCAGAACGTGACGCTGGGGCCCATCAGGGTGCGCAAGGTGCGGCGCGAGCAGGCGGAGGAGACGGCCATGCAGCTGCTCAACCGCGTGGGCATCCCGGAGCAGGCGCTGAAGTACCCGGCGCAGCTGTCGGGTGGGCAGCAGCAGCGCGTGGCCATCGCGCGGGCCCTGGCGATGCAGCCCAAGATCATGCTCTTCGACGAGCCCACCTCGGCGCTGGACCCGGAGATGATCTCCGAGGTGCTCGATGTCATGCGCGAGCTGGCCGAGTCGGGCATGACGATGCTCTGCGTCACGCACGAGATGGGCTTTGCCAAGGCGGCCGCCGACCGCATGGTCTTCTTCGATGCCGGCAACATCGTGGAGCAGGGTCCGCCAGAGCAGATCTTCGAGCACCCGCAGCACGACCGTACCGGGCGCACCTCGCGCGGGCGGTGCTGGAGGGCGTCGCCTTCAGCCTCGGTTCGATCCTGGTCAGCCTGCGAGATGTGCTGCCGGAGGGCCAGGCGATCGAGGCTGTCGAGGCCATCGGTGGCGGCGCGCGCAGCGACCTGTGGCTGGGGCTGATGGCCGATACCTGGGGCCTGAGCGTGCACCGCCGAACGGTGGTGGACGAGGCCAACTCCCTCGGCGCCGCGGTCGTGGGCGGCGTGGCCGTGGGCCTGCTTGACGACTGGGCCGTGGCACGCACGCTCTCCCGCATCGATGCCGTCTTCGAGCCCGATCCCGCCCGCCACGCCCGGCTGGCCGAGGGCGCCGACCGGTTCGTCGACCTCTATGCGCGGCTGGGCACGTGGTTCACCTGAGCCCCCGTGGTGCGTGCACGCACCACGGGGGTGGCGCTTCGGTCACATCTGGGCTTCACGAGCACGCCAGGCCCCATTTCGGGGACGCATTCGCTAGCAGCGGGGTGGTATCGTGCGCCGACGCGGGGGTGTGCAAGCATCTTCCTGCGCCGGCAAAGAACCCCTGAGGAGGAGATGTCTTGAAGAGACTCGTACCCGGGCTTGTCATCGGAGCCCTCGTTCTGGGCACGTCAGCCGTAGGCGCACAGGATGGCGGCACCCTTGCCGCGGTCCAGGAGCGTGGGACGCTCGTCTGCGGCGTCAACGGCGGTCTGCCGGGCATGAGCGTGCTGAACGCCGACACCGGCCTGTACGAAGGCATGGACGGCGATTACTGCCGCGCCGTCGCCGCTGCCGTCCTTGGCGACGACAGCGCCGTCGAGTTCCGCACGCTGACCGCTGACCAGCGCGCGACCGCCATCCAGGGTGGCGAGGTCGACGTCATCTTCCGCAATACCACCAATACCCTCAGCCGAGACGCCTCGTGGGGCGACTTCGGACCCACCATCTTCTACGACGGCCAGGGCATGATGACCCGGGCGGACCTCGGTGCGACAACCCTCGAGGATCTCGACGGCGCCACCATCTGCGTCACCTCGGGCACCACCACCGAGCAGAACCTGGCCGACCAGATGACCTTCCGCGGGCTGGCCTTCGAGCCGGTCGTGGCGGCAGAGATCGACTCCGTCTACGGCGCCTACGAAGAAGGCCGCTGTGACGCCGTCACCAGCGACCGCTCACAGCTCGTGGGTCGCCGCTCCACCTTCGCCAACCCGGACGAGCACGTCATCCTCGACGTGGTCATGTCCAAGGAGCCGTTGGCACCGCTGACGGCGACCGGCGACAACCAGTGGGCCGACGTGGTCACCTGGGTCGTGAACGCCACCATCGAGGCCGAGGAGCTGGGCATCACGTCCGAGAACCTCGCCGACTTCCAGGGTGGTGCCAACCCCGTCGTGCAGCGCCTCCTCGGCGAGACCGGCGAGCTCGGGTCGCTGCTGGGCCTGTCCAACACCTTCGTCGTCGACGTCATCTCGGCGGTGGGCAACTACGGTGAGATCTACGATCGCGCCTTCGGTCCCGACACCGCGCTGAGCCTCGAACGAGGCCCCAACGCGCTATGGACCAACGGCGGGCTGCTGTACTCGCCGCCCTTCCGCTAGTCGAGCGCGTCCACGGTGATCCCCGGGGCAGCGGCTACCCGTCGCCCCGGGGTTCTTCATGCCGCGCGCCTGCGCGTGGCTGACACCCCATGACCGAACAGCCCCGCGATCACAAGCCCGCCTCCATCCCGTTCTACCGGGATGTGCGTGTGCTCGCGGTCATCAGCCAGATCATCGTCCTCGCCGTGGTCCTGCTGGTGGGCGGCTACTTCATCGGGAACCTCTACTCGGCCATGGCGTCGAGGGGCTTCCTGCCCAGCCTGAGCTGGCTGGACCTCACCGCCGGCTTCGAGATCGCGGAGACGGCGATCCCCTACGACGCCTCCGATACGTACGCCGACGCCCTGCTGGTGGGCTTGCTGAACACGCTCATGGTCAGCGTCGTCGGCATCTTCCTCGCCACCCTGCTCGGGCTCATCATCGGCATCGCCCGGCTGTCCAAGAACTGGCTGGTCAACAAGCTCGCCCTTGGATACGTCGAGCTGTTCCGCAACACGCCGCTGCTGGTGCAGCTCTTCGTCATCTACTTCGTGGTCTTCCTGCAGCTGCCGGGCGTGCGCGACTCCATCACGCTGCCAGGATCCATCTACCTCAGCCAGCGCGGCATCTTCATGCCGCGACCGCAGTTGGCGCCCGACGGCGCGATCTGGCTGACCCTCGTGGTGATCGGCATCGTCGTCGCGGCCTTCGTGTGGTACGCCGCCTGGCGCCGCGAGGCGGCCGGTCGTCCCGCCAACGGACTGCGTCCGATCTCGCTGCTGATCCTCTTCGGCGTTCCCGCCGTGAGCTGGTTCCTGATGGCCGGTGCTCCCGTCACCTTCGAGGAGCCGGTGCTGGGCCGCTTCAACCTCACCGGCGGGCTGAAGTTCACGCCCGAGTTCGCGGCGCTGACCGTGGGCCTGGCGCTCTACACCGCGGCGTTCATCGCCGAGATCATCCGCGGCGGCATCGAGGCCGTCAGCAAGGGCCAGCTGGAGGCGGCGCGCGCCATCGGCCTCAAGGAGAGCGAGACGCTGCGCCTGGTGGTGCTGCCGCAGGCGTTGCGCATCATCATCCCGCCGCTCACGAGCCAGTACCTCAACCTCATCAAGAACTCCAGCCTGGCACTGGCCATCGGCTATGCCGACCTCTTCAACGTGAGCCGCACCATCTCCGAGCAGACCGGGCAACCGGTGGCGGTGATCATCATCGTGATGGGCGTCTACCTGGTCATCAGCCTGCTGACGTCGGTGCTGATGAACATCTACAACCGTGCCGTGCAGATCCGGGAACGCTGAGATGACGACGCTGACACCACCGTCTGCTCCTGAAGAGATCCGCCCTCCCAGCACGGAGGTCGGCGCCCTCGGCTGGCTCCGCCACAACCTGTTCAACAGCAAGCTCAGCGGCCTCACCACCATCGTGGTGGGCGCCATCCTCGTGCTGGCCGCGGGGCTGCTGCTGGAGTGGGCCATCTTCGACGCCCGGACCGGCGTCATCACCGACAACATGCGCCTCTTCCTCGTCGGCCTCTTCCCGCAGGAAGAGATCTACCGCGTCTGGGTGGCGTTGCTGACGGTGTCGCTGATGACCGGCCTGACCGCCGGCTCATCGCGCAGCGGCGCGGTGCGCATGATGGCCGTGATGCTGGCCGCCGGGCAGGTCGCCATCGCCTTGCTGATGGCGGTCTCCGGGCTTGGTCTGGTGGGCGCCGCTGCACTGGTCGCCAACGGCGCCCTGCTGATGGCAGCCATGACGGCGGCCAGGCGCTGGAAGATGCCACGACGGCTGCTCATCCTCGGCTGGCTGGTCACGCTCGTGGCCGGCACCCTGCTGCTGCAGGGGCTGGGCGAGGCCAGCCTGCTGCCCAGCGTGTCGAGCAACGTCTGGGGCGGGCTGCTGCTGACGATGCTGCTGTCGGTCGCCGGCATCGTGCTCTCGTTCCCCTTCGGCGTGGCGCTGGCGGTGGGGCGGCGCAGCCAGATGCCGGTCATCCGCCTGCTGAGCACCGCCTTCATCGAGATCATCCGCGCCGTCCCGCTGATCACCATCCTGTTCATGGCCGCGCTGCTGTTCCCGCTCTTCCTGCCTGAGGGGATCCGCGTCGAGAACGTCTTCCGCGCCATCGGCGGCATCACCATCTTCAGCGCGGCCTACGTCGCCGAGAACGTGCGCGGCGGGCTGCAGGCCATCCCCCAGGGGCAGGTCGAGGCAGCCCAGGCGATCGGCCTGCGCGGGTGGCAGACGAACCTCTACATCGTGCTGCCGCAGGCGCTGCGCATCACCATCCCGGCCAACGTCGGGCTCTTCATCAGCCTGCTCAAGGACACCACCCTGGTGGCCATCATCGGCCTCCTGGAGCTGCTGGGCATCGGCCGCGCCGTGCTGGCACAGCCGGAGTGGATCGGCGCCTCGTTCGAGGTCTACCTCTTCGTGGCCGCGGTCTTCTTCGTCCTCAGCTACGCCCTCTCGCAAGCAAGCTATCGTCTGGAAAAGGAGCTTGGGATCGGTGAACGATGAGTGACCCACACGTCAACGGCATCTCGACGACACCCCGCGACGTCGACCGCACACCGCCGGACGAGAACGCGGAGGACATCATCATCTGCCGCGACGTGCACAAGTGGTTCGGTGAGCTGCACGTCCTGACCGGCATCAACATCAGCGTCAAGCAGGGCGAGGTGCTGGTCATCGCCGGGCCCTCCGGCTCGGGCAAGTCCACCTTCATCCGCACCATCAACCGCCTGGAGGAGCACCAGCGCGGCGACATCATCGTGGACGGCATCGAGCTCTCCAATGACATCCGCAACATCGCCGCCATCCGCAGCGAGATCGGCATGGTCTTCCAGTCGTTCAACCTGTTCCCGCACCTGACGGTGCTGCAGAACGTGACGCTGGGGCCGATCCGGGTGCGCAAGGTGCGGCGCGAGCAGGCGGAGGAGACGGCCATGCAGCTGCTCAACCGCGTGGGCATCCCCGAGCAGGCGCTGAAGTACCCGGCGCAGCTGTCGGGTGGGCAGCAGCAGCGCGTGGCCATCGCGCGGGCCCTGGCGATGCAGCCCAAGATCATGCTCTTCGACGAGCCCACCTCGGCGCTGGACCCGGAGATGATCTCCGAGGTGCTCGATGTCATGCGCGAGCTGGCCGAGTCGGGCATGACGATGCTCTGCGTCACGCACGAGATGGGCTTTGCCAAGGCGGCCGCCGACCGCATGGTCTTCTTCGATGCCGGCAACATCGTGGAGCAGGGTCCGCCAGAGCAGATCTTCGAGCACCCGCAGCACGACCGCACCAAGCTGTTCCTCTCGCAGATCCTGACCCACTGACGCGGCTCGCGCCCGCAGGGCGCCTCGACCACGGGTCCCTGCTCGCGCCAGCGTTCTGTGCTCGCGCCAGCGTTCTGTGCTCGCGCCAGCGTTCTGTGCGTGCCCCCGCCAGGCGTTCTGTGCCTGCTCACGCCCGATCCACGGGTCCCTGCTCGCGCCTATGCCATGGGTGACTCACCGGGCGAAGCCGGCACGCGCGCTCATGCCGAGCGGGCATCATTCGTCGAGCAGGTTCGCCATCCGAGTCCCGTGGGCATCGTCTGTCGGTCAGCCCGGTCATCTGAGTCAGCGCAGGCATCAACGAACAAGACGTCGGTCGACTGAGTCACCAGCGGCATCGCGCACGACGGCCAGCGGCCAACGACACGGCGGCCGGGGTATACCGGCGCCCGCTGCCGCGACACGGCGCCCGCTGCCGCGCCACGGCGCCCGCGGCCGCGACACGAGGGCACGACGCGCTCGACCGGGAGACCGATCGACCGGGCTACTCGATCGAAGACCGGCAGCAGCGCGCGAACCAGGCGAGCGGAATCGGCCGCAGCCGTCGCCACGAATGCCCGGAAGTCGGCCAGCGAGTCGTCGCCGGCGCGGTCGCTGAGCGCGCGCACGACCAGCCAGGGCACGCCGAAGCGCTCGGCCACGCCGCACAGCGCCGAACCCTCCATCTCGATCGCCAGCGCACCCCAGTCGCGCGCCAGCTCGTCACGCACGCGGGCGGAGGCGAGGAAGGCGTCGCCGGTCAGGATCGTGCCCAGGGTGGCCGTCAGCCCCGCGGCCTCCAGCAGCTCGCCGATGCGTGACGCCATCGCCGGCGGCAGCCGATAGCCCGGGTGCGGCGTCACCTCCGGCAGCGGCAGCGTACCCGGCTGGTAGACGCGACGACCCGCGTCGGTGATGCGGCCGTAGTCGATGTCGATGACACGGTCGGCGATGACGAGGTCGCCGATGGCGAGCTCATCGCCCAGGCCGCCCGCCACGCCGCTCAGCACCAGGGCGCGGCATGCCAGCCGCTCGAGCAGCAGCGTGGCCGTGCCCGCGGCGTTGACCTTGCCCACGCCCGCTGCCGCCACCACGACCTCGCGACCGTCCAGCTGACCTCGCCTGGCCTCCAGCCCCACGCCGGGCAGGGGAGGCGGCTCGCCCAGTGCTTCCACCAGCAGCGCCTGTTCCTCGGGCAGCGCGCACAGGATGCCCACCGGGCCGTCGGCTCCGGGGCCATGCCCCGGTCTCGCAGGGGCGATCATCACGTCAGCATCCTCGGCGTCGAGCGATCCATGGGGCCACCATCCCACGACTCGCCGTTCGCCGCTGGCTGAATGCGGCAAGATGAGCGTTGCACGTCGTGGACGCGTAACGCGGGAGCTGGCGATGGAGGCGGTCGAGCTCGAGGCAGCGAGTGTCCCCAGCAGAGACGGTGACGGGATTCGCTCCGCCGCGCCCGTATCCATCGTCAGCCTCAAGGGTCACGTCGCCACCCGATCGGCCTCGCTGGCCGAGCTGCCGTCGTTGCTGCGCGATGAGGACACCACCATCTGGATCGACCTGACCGATCCCACGCCGCAACTGGTGAACGAGCTGGCGAAGGCGCTGGACATCCATCCGTTGGTGGCGGAGGACATCGTCGAGAGCGACGGTCGTCCCAAGCTGGAGCAGGTCGGCGACGTGCTCCACATCGTGCTCTTCGCGCTGAGCCGCGACGACGCCACGCGGCTTCACGAGGTCGACTTCGTGCTTGGTCGGCGGTTCCTGGTGTCGGTTCACCCGACCTCGTGGGACGTGCACGCGGCTCACCAGCTGCGGGGAGGAGTCGGCTCGGTGATGAGCCGCGGCCCCGACGCGCTCCTGTGGGCCCTGAGCGACGCCATCGTGGACGGCTACTTCCCGGTCTTCGATCAGCTGGCCGATGAGATCGATGGCTTGGAGGACCGCATCCTCGAGCGTCCCGACCGAGCCGCGCTGCAGAATGTCCTCGAGATGAAGCGGGAGCTCATCAGGATCCGGCACGTGGTCGCACCCGGCCGGGAGGTCTTCAACCAGCTCACGACTCGCGAGTACGAGCTCGTGGGGGAGTCACAGGTGCTGTACTTCCGCGACATCTACGATCATCTCATCCGTCTGACCGACGAGTTCGACACGTTCCGCGAGCTGACCGCGGAGACGATCGAGCTGTACCTCTCGACGGTCAACAACAACCTCACGGTCATCATGAAGCGCCTGACGGCCGCCACCGTGGTCCTGGCCGGCATCGCCGCGGTGGCTGGCCTCTTCGGCATGAGCGAGGCCTCCTCGGCGCTCGACGGCCGCGAGGGGATCGGGTTCTGGCTGGTCACGCTCGTCACCATCGCCATCGCCGCCGTCGTGCTGGCTGTCCTTCGGCGCCTCGACTGGGTCTGACGACGCCGTCGCACACAGGCAGACGAGCCCGGAACCCTCATGATGTGCTCGATGCCGACCATGGACGAGGATCCCTTCGAGGCCGCGCTGGCCGCCGCCATCAAGGCGCTGCCCGAGCCCTATCGACGTGAGCTGGCGAGCGTCGCCATCGTCGTCGAGGACGAACCCGATGCGGCGCAGCTCGCAAGCGTGCACGCGCGGGGCCTCTTCGGCCTCTACCAGGGGGTGCCGAGAACGGCATACGGCGCCGACGGTGCCCCGGTGGCCAGCAAGATCACCCTCTTCAAGGGGCCGCACCTGCGCGCCTATCGCGGGCACGATGCCCTCGCCGCCGGCGTGCGGGAGACGCTCGAGCACGAGGTCGCCCACCACCTCGGCATCAGCGACGCCCGGCTCAGGGAGCTCAGGTCCGGCCATTCGGACTGAGCTCCATCGGGCCACGCAGCGCATGGCAAGATGGGGTCCATGATCCGCCCCGATGATGCTGCTGACACCGACGAATCGAGCGGTCGGCAGCGCCTGCCGGAGGCTGCCGTGCGCGATCACCTGGCCAACGAGCGCACACTGCTCGCCTGGCAGCGCACGGCCCTGGGTGTGCTGGCCATCGGCTTCCTGGTCGATCGCTTCGCGCTGGAGGGCGGCGGCACCACCACGCTCGGAGCGGCCCTCGGCATCGTCCTCGTGGCGCTGGGAGGGGCGGTCTCGATCGTGGGCGCCTATCGCTTCGTGCGCACGGAGCGCGAGATCGACACGCAGACCTATCGACCGGCCATGCTTGGCGCACCTGCTGCTCACGGTCGCCATCGTGGCCGGTGCCCTCGCCCTCGTCCTCTTCCTCGTGGCCAGCCCGGACTGACCTGCGTCGATCCAGCGACGCCCCGTGCCGACGTCGGAGATGGCCAGCCGCTCGGCGTGGGAGGGTCTTGTCAACCCCTTGTCAAGAGCCTAGAATGTGCTTTCAGCGCCTTGTCAAGACTTGACAAGGCCAGTCGTGTGTCCGCCGAGCGCAGGCGGATGGGTCGGGCGGGGCGGTCTGCCGGTGAGGATCGCGAATCGACCCACGGCGCAGAGGGCACACCACAGCGAGGGCATTTCCAGGTTGTCGATCGGCGTTGCCGCCACCATCAAGGAGAAGCTGGACATCGTCGAGCTCATCGGCGAGACCATCCAGCTGAAGAAGGCCGGGACCACGTTCAAGGGTCTCTGCCCGTTCCACGGCGAGAAGACGCCGTCGTTCACCGTCACCCCCACGCGTGAGCGCTGGCATTGCTTCGGCTGTGGTCGGGGAGGGGACATCTTCAACTTCGTCATGGAGCGCGACGGGGTGGACTTCCCGACCGCGCTGCGCTCGCTCGCGGGCCGCGCGGGCGTGGAGCTCAGCGAGCGGACCAGCCGCGAGGACGCCGAGCGCAAGCGTCTGCGCAGCGCGCTCGACGCGGCCATCTCCTTCTACCACCAGGTCCTGACCGGCCACGCCTCGGGCAAGCCCGCCCTCGACTACCTGCACGACCGTGGCTTCAGCGACGAGACCATCGACACGTTCCAGCTGGGCTGGGCGCCGGACGCCTGGGATGCCATGACGCACGCGCTCACCGCCAAGCGCCAGATCGCCGCCGCCGACCTGGAGGCAGCCGGCCTCGTCAGCCGCCGCCGCTCCGGCCGTGGCGTGTACGACCGCTTCCGTGCCCGCGTCATCTTCCCCATCCGCGATGCCTCCGGCGGCGCCACCGGCATGACCGGCCGCATCCTCGGCGCGCAGGGCGAGGACACCGGGCCCAAGTACCTCAACACGCCGCAGACACCGCTGTTCGACAAGGGTCGCACGCTCTACCTCATCGACAAGGCCAAGTCGGCCATCCGCAAGTCCGGCGTGGCCGTGCTCGTGGAGGGCAACACGGACGCGCTCATGGCGCACCAGGCCGGCTTCACCAATGTCGTCTGCAGCATGGGCACCGCGCTCACCGCCGGCCAGGTGGAGCTGCTCACCCGCTACGCCCCGCGCATCGCGCTGGCCTATGACGTCGATGCCGCCGGCCAGGGCGCGGCGGCCTTCGGGGCCACCGAGCTGACCGCCCTGGTGGGTGAGATCGAGCGCTCGCCCTATCGCGGCCGCCTGACCGACGTGGATGTCGTGCGCCTGCCCGACGGCCGTGACCCCGACGAGATCATCCGCGACGATCCCGACACCTGGCGCGAGGCCACCGAGCACCCGCAGCCGATCATGGAGTTCCTCATCGACCGCGCCGCCTCGCGCTTCGATCCCAGCACGGTCCCCGGCCGCGAGAAGCTGGTCGCTGCGGTGCTGCCGACGCTGCGCACCATCGGCGATCCGGTGCGGCGCGACGGATACCTGCAGCTGCTGGCGCGCCGCTCGGGCGTGGAGGAGCGCACGCTCCTGGAAGCCCTGCGCCGGCGCGATGAGCCGCTCCCGGGTGGTGCGCGGCAGGCGCCCAGCGTGGGCGCACGCATCAACCTGGAAGCCGTGATGGCCCAGCCTGATGCCCTCGACCCGCGCGCCGTGGAGCGCGCCATCGAGCCGGCTGAAGCGACGCTGCTGCGCCTGATGCTGCGCTACCCGAGTCGCTATCACGCCACCGCCGAGGGCTTCAGGGAAGACCCCTTCGTCACCACGCCGGCGCGTGAGCTGTGGAAGGCGCTGGGCGCGACGCTGACCCAGCTGGGCTCGGACCACTTCGACCGCGCGGCCTTCGTGGAGAGCCTGGAGCCGACGGTTCGCGCCGTGGCCCAGACGCTGATGGCTCGCACCGACCCGCTCCCGGAGCAGGAGGGCCAGATCCAGCAGGCCATCGACCAGAGCCTGCTGACGCTCGAGCGCGGCCGACTCTCGGAGCGCATCGAATACACCCGTGCGCGCCTCGCCGATGCCGAGGCCGCTGACGACGACACCGAATTGGAGCGACTGCAACGCGAGGTCCTGGACCTGCAGCGGCGCCGCCTCGAGCTCGACCGGGCCGTGGCGGATTCGTCACTCCTGGCACGACGACGTATCCATCCCCAGCAACCCAACCAAGTGGAGGTGACTCATGGCAACTGACGCCACTGACAAGCTGCTCGTGGCCTCGGTCCTCGAGCGCGGCAAGCGAGACATGGACAGCGACACCGTCCAGCCCGAGCAGGAAGATGTCATCGGCGCACCGCGCAACTTCGGCGCGGCGGCCGAGCTGGGCGTGCAGGTCACCGTCGAGGAGAGCCAGAAGCAGCCGTGGCAGGATCCGCCGGCCAAGCTGGAGGATGACGACGACGACAAGCCCTCCACGCAGGCCGAGCTGGAGGCCATGGCCCAGGACATGGTCGGCATCGACGACCCGGTCCGCATGTACCTCAAGGAGATCGGCAAGGTCCCGCTGCTGAACGCGGAGGAGGAGGTCGTCTTCGCCAAGGCCATCGAGCTGGGCGAGCAGATCGTGGCCGAGCCGTGGCGCGCGGTGCTCTCGCTGTGGGAGTGGACCCGCAACGACACCGAGCAGAAGAGCCGCCAGAAGCGTCCCGAGCATCGCCTCGACTACTTCGCCGCCGACTCCGCGCGCATCGTCATGGGTGCGCTGCAGGCGGCAGAGAAGGACGGCCTGCTGGTCGCGTCGCCCGACCTCAAGCTCACCGGAGCCCAGCGCGCCGCCACCGAGGACCACCCCAAGGCCGTGCTGAAGGAGGCCAAGAAGATCGTCGCTGAGTACGACGAGGCACCCGACGCGACCAAGTTCGCCGAGCTGGTCGACTTCAGCTACATGGCGGTGCACAACGGCGACCAGGAATGCCGCGACAACAAGGGCCTGCGCGCGCTGTACGACTGGTCGCAGGGCATCGCCCTCGAGGCGCTGCGGCGCTACATCCTCGCGGGCAAGGAAGCCGAGGTCATGGATGCCTGGGGCTGGGACCCGGAGATGACCCAGGAGCACCTCAAGCCGCGCAACCGCCGCGGCATCGTGGTGCGCTACGGGCGCGAGGGCCGCGAGTCGCTGACCTCGGCCAACCTGCGCCTGGTGGTGTCGATCGCCAAGAAGTACATCGGTCGCGGCATGTCCTTCCTCGATCTCATCCAGGAAGGCAACATCGGCCTCATCCGGGCGGTCGAGAAGTTCGACTACGAGAAGGGCTTCAAGTTCTCCACCTACGCCACCTGGTGGATCCGCCAGGCCATCACCCGTGCCATCGCCGACCAGGCCCGCACCATCCGCATCCCGGTGCACATGGTGGAGACCATCAACCGCCTCATCCGCGTCTCGCGCGGCCTGCTCCAGGAGCTGGGTCGGGAGCCGACGGTGGAGGAGATCGCCTTCGCCATGACGGTCGGGCCGGAGTTCGCCACCGAGATCCTCAACCGCCTGGGCGGCGCCAACAACTTCGCCCACATCGAGGTCAACGCCGACAAGCAGGCCACCATCACGGTGCACGTGCTGGAGGAGCGCCACGTCGAGGGCACGGTCAACGAGGACTACCGCATCGAGGGCTCGGGTCACTCGTATGACGTGAAGCTGCCCAAGAAGAAGGACAAGGAGATCGACAACGTCGTCCTGGTGACGCCGGACAAGGTGCGCGAGATCATCAAGGTCAGCCAGGAGCCGGTCTCGCTGGAGACGCCGATCGGCGAGGAAGAGGACTCGCACCTGGGCGACTTCATCGAGGACCGCGCGGCCCTGGCACCGGCCGATGCCGCCTCCCACCAGCTGCTCAAGGAGCAGGTGGAGGCGGTGCTCGATTCGCTCTCCGGCCGCGAGCGTCGCGTGCTGCAGCTGCGCTTCGGGCTGGAGGACGGCCGCTCCCGCACCCTCGAAGAGGTGGGCAAGGAGTTCAACGTCACCCGTGAGCGCATCCGACAGATCGAGGCCAAGGCGCTGCGCAAGCTGCGTCACCCCTCGCGCAGCCGCAAGCTCAAGGATTACCTGGAGTAGTCTGCCGCGGCCGGGGTCGGGGTGGCCGCGGCTGGGGGAGGGGGTCCCGGGCCGTCACCCTGTAGGCCGCGGCTCACCCCCCAGCGCGCTATTCACCCACAGCAGGCCGCCATTCACCCACAGGATGAACCTGACCTGCCTGACGCAGTTCTTGCGGGTCCCATTCACCGGCTGGATGCCAGTGTCAGTCCCATCCATGGCGCTCATGGACCGTGACATTTCGGCTGCTGGCCGGTCACGTTCATTCGGTCCCTGAATGGCCGAACGCGAGGGCTGGATGGCCGGACGCGTGCCGTGTACCGCCAACGCGGGCAGGTTCGCTACAGCAGCACGATCGCGCTGCCACCGGGGTCCTGCGAGGCTGCGAGTCTCTTGAGCGCCACCGGCCCGGGCACGGGGAACGGGGTGCGGAAATCGTCCCCAGCTGCCCGCAGGAAGGCGCGATGGTGGCGGGTGTCCGCGAGCAGCAGGATGAGGTGGTCGACGCCACCGTCCCGCCGCTTCCCCTCCAGGCGACGCTTCAATTCCTGTGAATCCCTGGCACGCGTCTCAGCTTCGATCCCGAGGCGCACGTGAGCGGTCCGTGCCACCGCGTCCCACGATCGACGGTCGCCGGGATTTGGGAAGGGCACCTCTGTGGCCCACGCGACATCAGGACCGAGATGCTGCCGAAGCCGGGCCAGCAACTCGAGATGGGCACGGTCGCGGACGGGCGACCCGCCCGGATAGGCGCGCACCGAGAGGTCGAGGCCGATGACCGAGAGCGCGATCGCCAGGTCCACGACCGACACGCCGGTCGAACGGCCCTGCTCCAACCTGCTCCAGGTCGGCTGCGACATACCAGCGGCCGCCGCCGCAGTCGTCTGACTCAGGTCGTGGTTCAGGCGAGCGAGACGGATCTCCCGACCCAGCTCGGCCAGGTCGCGCTCGGCCCGACGACCGGCACGGGTGGTGCGCTTCTCATGGGCGGCCATGCGCCCGATCGTGACGAGACGCGGCTTCGACCGCACGTAACATCACCTTCCCGCGCGCCCAACACCGCCTTCCCGCGCGCTGAGTATCACCTTCCCGCGCGCTTGCCGTGATTGGCATCGGCCGCCCATCAGGCGGCATCGGCCACCGCTAGCTCGGTACCTCGGTTCGGTGCACCAGGTGGAGGCCCCGGCGCGCGATCCATGCGAGCCCGATGCCGGCCGCCAGCCCCAGCGCATTGTCGATGACATCGGCACTTTGGCAACCACGGCCCAGCTCGGACAACACCAGCTGCCACATCTCGATGAAGAATGGCAGCGCGAAGGCGAGGGCGATCACCAGCGCTGTCCGACGCGTGCGCGGCAACAGGCCGATCGTGAGACCCAACGGCACGAACAGCGCGATGTTGCGGACGGTGTCGTTCACCGAGAGCAACTCGGCCAGTGGTGGCAGCGTGAGCCGCTCGAGGTTGCACCACTCGTATGGCACGTCGCTGCCGGACAGAGCTACTGCGGTCGGCGTCAGTGTGGCCAGCAGGACGAAGCCGAGCGACACCAACACGGAGAACGCCAAGATCCTCCGGACTCCCAGGGCAGCCGCGACCGCCGGCGACGCGACGATCGCGCCGGCGGTCCACAGCACGATCCCGGGCAGGAACCACGGGACGGCTGCGAAGAACTCTGTGAAGAACCTGGTCATCGGTGATCGTCACCCTGGGTGTAGGAGGCTCGCACTCGTGGTTAGCATCCTGCGTCCTGCGGTTCTCGGCCCGATGACAGGCCCGCGGTGCAGGACCGTGATCCGCCACGCCGCCCGAACCACGGCCGGCTCGCCACCCACCAGCGAAGCGCTCCTCGATCGTGGGGGTATAGCAGGCCACGGCGAACACCGATGCCGAGCCGACGATCCGTGTCACTCGCAGCCGTGGACCACATACTGTGGCGACATCGTTCCGGGTGGGCGCGTCCAGGCACCGCCGAGGATCGGCATCAGGAGGAGACGGTATGGAGTCTGTCAGTGGAACCGCGCATGTCTACGAGGTCAGCCCAGAAGCGATGGCACAGGACCCGGCACTGGGCAACACCATCGCGGGTGCGACCATCCATTTCGAGGGGTTCGAGGTCGGCGACGAGGTCATCGGCTGGGCCGGCGTGCTCGAAGTGACCGTCGACTCGTCCGGCGCCTATGTCGAGGCCATCCACCCCAGCGAGGATGCGGCGCGCGCCGCGGCCACGGCTCGAGCGAGCGACTGAAACCAGGCCGCCCGCGAGGGCGCCTACGCGAGGCGCCTCCCGCGACGGCGCCTAGAGGTTCTGCAGGATCTCTGTCAGCGCCACCACGGCGACGACGGCCAGGGTCACCAGCATGGCGAGGCCGACCAGTGTGACCGTCGCCATGCTGGCACAGCCGTTGCGGCCCGCTGCCACGCGCGCTACTCCACCTGGTACAGCACGGTCGCCGGACGTTCGCGCTCGGTCTCGTCGGCACTGAACGAGTCGACCGTCTTCCAGCCGAAGAGCGGTCGCAGGAACGTCGCCGGCACCTGCAGGATGGTGGAGTTGTACTGGTAGACCTGGTTGTTGAAGAGCTCGCGGCGGCGGGCGATGAGGGTCTCCAGCCGCTCGATCTCCTCCTGAAGTGCCATGACGTTGGCGTGTGACTTCAGCTCCGGGTAGTTCTCGACCGTGGCGAACAGCGAACGCACCGCCTGGCTCGTCTGCTCGGACACGACGGCCTGGTCGTGGACCGGTGCGTCGGGCTCGTAGGCCGCCCGAGCGCGCGTGACCTCCTCGAGCACCTGCTCCTCGAAGGCCATCACGCCGCGCACGGCCGACACGAGGTTGGGGAGCTGGTCATGGCGCTGCTTGAGAGCCACGTCGATGTTGGCCCAGGCGCGCTGGCAGCGCCGCTGCAGGGCGACGACGTTGTTGTAGGTGATGATGACCAGGAAGACGAGCAGCGCCAGCGGCCAGGATGGCAGCGACGAGGAGCGCGAGCTGGACGGCCATGGCTACAGCGTACCCGTCACGAGCGCGCCCATGGCGAGGGCGCAGAGGACGGCCATGAACGCACCCATGAGGCCGACCACGAAGGCGAAGTCGTGGTGCTGGGTGGCCTCGGACGGCGTGCCCGGGTAGATGGCCATGCCGCCACGCAGGCCACGCGAGAGCACCAGCTCCTCGTCGGGGATGCGGTACTTCTCCAGGGCCTCGCGATGGGTGTCGGCATCAGGGAGGTCGGGCTGCTGGACCCGCTCGTCGAGCAGCGGTCGCGCGGTAGGGGCGCCGATGCCGAAGCCCGGGATGGCGGCATTGCCCCAGGCCTCCTCCGGGCTGGCCGCGAGCAGGCCCATCTGACGGGCATAGGCGAGGTCAGCGGCGATGTCCGCTTCCACGTTCGTGCCCGGGTTCCACGTCAGCAGCACCTCGCGCACCTCGCTCCACGGCCACGCCTGGCCCAGGATGGTCACCGTCTGGCCTGGTTCCAAACGGGCTTCTCGATAGCGCCGGCCGCTGCGCTCGCCGAACCCGACGCCGAAGCGGTCGCTGCCCGCGGACCAGTCGTCGTCGAACGCGTCGGCGGTGGGTCGCTGCACCGTCAGGAGCGCCTGCGCCGCGGTCTGGCGCTCGAGCTCGGTCATCTGCTCGATGTCGCGCTCCTCCAGCGGTGCATAGGCGGCACCCCGGCGGCGGTCGAGGCCGATGGGCTCTGCGCCGGTCAGGCTGGTGCGCTCGTCGAAGACGGTGCCGATCTCCCAGCGAGCTCCGCGGGGCACGACGCGGATGGCGCCGGTCTCATTGCGCAGGCGGAACTCCTGCGACTTCTCTTCGTCGAGCAGGACGCGGCTGTTGTCGCCGGTCGTCTCCACGCGTGCTCGATACCAGACGCAGGGCTTCGACTGCAGCGGCGAGATGAGCGTCTGCTCGATGGGCTCGACGATGCCGCTGACGCGAACCTCGCCGGCTGCGATGCCGTCCAGGCTGGAGGTGGCCACCGACGAGATGAGGCGGTCCTGTCGATACGCCTGCAGGCCACGCACGAACAGCACGATGCCGCCGATGAGTCCGGCCGCGACGAACAGGAGCCATGGCGAAACGGCGTCTGCGTTCACGCCCTCGATGCTACTGGTGGCCGGATGCACCACGAAAGGGGTCCGGAAGTACCGCTCGCGACCCGGTCCGGGACGCTGCCGCGACAGAGGTCGGGCGGCAGGGATGCTATCCTCTGGCCGCACCCCGTTCCGGCGTAGCTCAGTGGTAGAGCGGTCGGCTGTTAACCGATTGGTCGTAGGTTCGAATCCTACCGCCGGAGCCACCTTTCCCTCGTGGAATGCCCTCTTTGGGCGACTCCGTCCCACTCCAGACGACCCCGTTTTCGGGTCCCGTGAC
>CAVORC010000012.1:0-69381 GCA_963698505.1 uncultured Chloroflexia bacterium
GTCAGGCTATCCCTGCGGCCAGGCGCTGGGTGGCTGCCCGCCCTGGGGCGGCCACTGGCCCTGCGGCGGGGGCGGAGGGGGAGCGTAGGGCGGAGGAGCGTAGGGTGGCGGCGGGACCATCATCGGCTGACCCCACGGCTCGCCGTAGTAGCCCGGGGGCACGGGCGGGGCGCCACCGCCACGCAGGACGCGCCAGCCGGCGAGGGTGACCGCACCGGTGCCGAAGATGCCGGCGAGCAGCGGCACGATGCCGGTCCACGACAGGAGCAGCAGGATCAGCATGCCCAGGAAGGCGGCGCCGTAGGGCCGATTGGCCGTGCGTCCGCGAGGCAGGATCCGCTCGCCGATCCAGACGCCGACCACGATCTGGCCGAGGGCCACGACCACGCCCCACAGCAGCAACAGCACGATGGCCAGCGGGATGCCCACGATGGTGATGAAGAGCAGCCCGAAGACGATGCTGGGCAGGATCAGCATGATCAGGCCCACCACGATGGTCTTGAGCACATCGTTGCTGATGGTGGCCGCCGCGCGCCGCACCTGGGCGGTGCCGAAGGCGATGACCAGCAGCGTCATCGCCAGCCAGGCGATGAAGCCGCCGATGATGAGGAAGAAGACGGCCACGATGAGGAACGCCACCAACGCGCCCAGCGCACCGGCCAGCTCTTCCTCTGCGTTGGTCCGCGTGCCTTCGATCGCGGCAGGGTCCACGGAGATCTCGGTCCCCGTGTAGGTCAGCTCGGAGAACGCCGCGCCTGGTCCGACCTCCAGCGTGCCGCCGATGGTGAAGAGATTGTCCACGCTGGCGCTCGGACCGCTCAGCACGACGTCGGCGTCGATGGCGAACAAGCCGTCGACCGCGCCCTCGATGAGAGCCTGGCCGTTGATGACGACCACACCGTTGGCCATCTCGGTGGGGCCGACGGTGATGTCGCGGCCGGCCGCGATCAGCACATCGTCGTCGTCGGACGAAAACAGCCAGCCGGTCTCTTCCGCCTGGGCCATCGCCGGCAAGGCACCGACGATGATCATGGTCATCGCGAGCAGGAATGCTCGCCACACGTTCCGTTGCATCTGATCCTCCCTGTTGGAGCGCCAGCGTAACCGTAGTCAGCCAGGGCTGCCAGCCGGATAGTCACAGCGGCCCGCCTGGTGCCAGCCGGTGGCCCGACCCTGGGGCCGGCCGGCCCCTCACCGTGGGTCGAACGCTCGCCGGGGGCCGAGCGACACGGCGCAGACGTGACCGCTCACCCGCCCCACGGGGGGCCTATCGGCCCTGCGCAGACCACCCTCGACGGCGCACACTTGGGCTGACCCGCGATCCCCCCTTGGTCGCGGGACCTACCCGCGACACCCGCGCGCACGCAGACGTGCGCCGGTCAACCAAGCCCACACACCAAGGAGGCCTGACACATGGCCCAGCAATGGGAGTGTCTCGATGGGAACGAGGCCGCCGCCCGTATCGCGTATCAGCTGAGCGAGGTCATCTCGATCTACCCCATCACGCCGGCTTCGCCGATGGCGGAACACACCGACGACTGGGCAGCACAGGGCAAGCCGAACATGTGGGGCATCGTCCCCGACGTCGTGGAGATGCAGTCCGAGGCCGGCGCTGCCGGCGCGTTGCACGGCGCGCTGCAGAAGGGCGCGCTCGGCGCCACGTTCACCGCGTCCCAGGGCCTGCTCCTGATGATCCCCAACATGTTCAAGATCGCGGGTGAGCTGACGCCTTCGGTCATCCATGTCTCCGCCCGCACTGTCGCCACGCACGCCCTCTCCATCTTCGGCGATCACAGCGACGTGATGGCGGCTCGTTCCTGCGGCTGGGCGATGCTCGCGGCAGCCTCCGTGCAAGAGGTCCAGGACCTGGCGCTGGTGGCGCACGCGGCGACGTTGCGTTCGCGCATCCCGTTCCTGCACTTCTTCGACGGTTTCCGCACCTCGCACGAAGTCGACAAGATCGCCATGCTCGACCAGAGCGATCTGCGCGCCCTCGTGCGCGAGCAGGACGTGCTCGACTTCCGTGCCCGCGGCATGTCACCGGAGGCTCCGGTGGTGCGCGGCACGGCCCAGAACCCCGATGTCTTCTTCCAGGCACGGGAAGCAGCCAACCCCTACATGGATGCCGTCAAGGGCATCGTGGCCGAGGTCATGGCCGAGCTCAGCGAGCGCACCGGGCGGCAGTACGACCTGGTGACCTACACCGGCGCCCCCGATGCCGAGCGCGTCATCCTCGTCATGGGCTCGGGCACCGGCGCCGTCAAGGAGACCGTCGAGGTCATGGCAGCCGCCGGCGAGAAGGTCGGCATGGTGCAGGTGCGGCTCTTCCAGCCGTTCCCCTCGGAGGAGCTCGTGGCGGCACTACCCGCCACGGTCAAGTCCATCGCCGTGCTCGACCGGACCAAGGAGCCCGGAGCCGTCGGGGAGCCGCTCTACCTCGCGACCGTGGCTGCCATCAACGAGGCCATGGACAGTGCAGAGGCACCCTTCGCGGTCGCCCCGCGCATCATCGGCGGCCGCTACGGCCTCTCCTCCAAGGAGTTCACGCCCCAGATGGTCAAGCCCGTCTACGACGAGCTGGCCAAGGAGGCGCCCAAGCGGCACTTCACGGTCGGCATCTACGACGATGTGACCAACCTCTCCCTTCCCATCGACCTCGAGTTCGTGCGGCCGCGCCCGGAGGGCCAGGTCCAGGCCATGTTCTTCGGCCTCGGCTCGGACGGCACCGTGGGAGCGAACAAGGCCTCGGTCAAGATCATCGGCGAGGGCACGGACCTGTACTCGCAGGGCCACTTCGTCTACGACTCGAAGAAGTCCGGCGCGGTGACCGTTTCGCACCTGCGCTTCGGCCCCGAGCTCATCGAGTCGACTTACGAGATCCAGGCCGCTGACTTCGTCGCCTGCCACCAGTTCGGCCTGCTCCACAAGATGCCGGTGCTCGACCGCGCCAAGCAAGGCGCCACATTCCTCCTCAACAGCCCCTACGGGCCCGACGAGGTCTGGGAGCACCTGCCCAACAAGGTCCAGCAGCAGATCGTCGACAAGGACATCGAGCTCTACGTCATCGATGCCTTCGCCGTGGCCGGCGAGGTCGGCATGGGCAATCGCATCAACACCGTCATGCAGCCCTGCTTCTTCAAGCTCTCCGGCGTGCTGCCGGAGGACGAGGCCATCGCGGCCATCAAGCAGTTCGTGGAGAAGACCTACGGCAAGCGCGGTGAGAAGGTCGTGCAGCGCAACTTCGCCGCCATCGACCTCTCGCTCGAGCGCCTGCACAAGGTCGAGGCCGGACCCGCACCGGCATCGATCGAGATCCAGGCCATCGTCCCGGAGTCCGCTCCCGACTTCGTCAAGGACGTCACCGCCCGCATCATGGCGGGCGAGGGCGACCTGCTTCCGGTCAGCGCCTTCCCTGTCGACGGCACCTTCATCACCGGGACGACGAAGTACGAGAAGCGCGCCATCGCCCAGGAGATCCCCATCTGGGACGAGGCCATCTGCATCGACTGCGGCAAGTGCGCGATGGTCTGTCCGCACGCGGCCATCCGCATGAAGGTCTATCCGGAGGCGCAGCTGCAGCAGCTCTCCGCCGACTTCAAGTCCAAGGACTTCCGCTCACGTGAGCTGGAGAACCACAAGCTGACCATCCAGGTCACGCCCGACGACTGCACCGGCTGCGGTGTCTGCGTCGACATCTGCCCGGCCAGGTCCAAGTCCGAGGTCAAGCACAAGGCCATCAACATGGAGCCCTACCGGGAGCACGCCGAAGCAGAGCGCAAGCGCTGGGACGAGTTCCTCTCGATCCCCGAGCTCGACCGCAGCCTGCTGCCGCGTGACACCATCAAGGGCAGCCAGGTCCTGGAGCCGCTCTTCGAGTTCTCCGGTGCCTGCTCCGGCTGCGGCGAGACGCCCTACGTCAAGCTTGTCAGCCAGCTCTTCGGCGACCGCATGATCGTGGCCAATGCCACGGGCTGCTCGTCGATCTACGGTGGCAACCTGCCGACCACGCCATGGTCCACCAACGCCGCCGGCCGTGGTCCGGCCTGGAACAACTCGCTGTTCGAGGACAACGCCGAGTTCGGCCTGGGCATGCGCCTGGCGCTCGACGTCCAGACCAGGCACGCCAAGCAGCTGCTCAAGAAGCTGGCCCCGGTCGTCGGCGAGGCGCTCGTCGACGAGATCCTGGGGAACGCCCAGGACAGCGAGGCCAGCATCGCGCAGCAGCGCGAGTCGGTCGAGAAGCTGCGTGCAGCCCTCGCCGGCATCAGCGGGGAGCAGAGGGCCGACGCCGACTCGCTGCTCTCGGTGTCGGGTGATCTCATCCGCACCGGTGTCTGGATCATGGGCGGTGACGGCTGGGCCTACGACATCGGCTTCGGCGGTGTCGACCAGGCGCTCAGCTCCGGGCGCGACGTCAACATCCTCGTGCTCGACACGCAGGTCTATTCCAACACCGGCGGGCAGGCCTCCAAGGCCACGCCCCGCGGTGCGGTCGCCAAGTTCGCGGCGGCCGGCAAGCCCAGTGGGCGCAAGGATCTGGGCGCCATCGCGCGGGCGTACGGCAACGTCTACGTGGCCCAGATCGCGCTCGGCGCCAATGACGCCCAGACCAACAAGGCCATGCTGGAGGCCGAGGCCTGGCCCGGCCCGTCGATCATCATCGCCTACAGCACCTGCATCGCCCACGGCATCGACATGTCGACGTCGATGACGCATCAGAAGGACGCGGTCAAGTCCGGCTTCTGGCCGCTCTACCGCTTCATGCCCAGCGAGTCGGCTGAAGGCCAGCCCTTCAAGCTCGACTCCAAGGCGCCATCGATGCCTATCAGCGAGTTCGTGGAGTCGGAGACACGCTTCGCCATCCTCAAGCGCACGCAGCCTGAGCGGGCCGCTGAGCTGGGGGCACTGGCACAGGCCGATGCCGACGAGCGCTGGCGCTACTACAGCCAGCTGGCCGATGTCCAGCGCAGCATCCCCAGCCTCGAGCACGAGCCATCGGCGGCTTCGGTCGATGGCCCGGATGCCGGCAGCAACGGGAAGGGAGACTCCAAGTGAACGTCGATCTCAGCACCCGCTACCTGGGGCTCGAGCTTCGCTCACCGATCGTGGCCTCGGCCTGCCCGCTCACCCGCGACCTCGCCGCGGTCGCCCAGATCGAGAGCGCGGGGGCTGGCGCCATCGTCATGCCCTCGCTCTTCGAGGAGGAGATCGAGAACGAGGAGATCGAGCTGGCGGCGTCCCTCGACCAGGGCACCGACCACTTCGCCGAAGCGCTCGACTACTTCCCCGAGGTGGACACCTTCATCGGTGAAGGCGACCGCTACCTGCGCGCCCTCGAGGCCATCAAGAAGCAGGCATCGGTGCCGGTCATCGGCAGCCTCAACGCCAACTCGGTCGGTGGCTGGGTCCGCTTCGCCAAGCTCATGGCCGACGCCGGCGCCGACGCGCTGGAGCTGAACCTCTACCGCGTCAGCGTCGACCGCTCTCGCACCGCCGCCGACATCGAGGACGAGGACCTCGACCTCATCGCTGCCGTGCGCTCCGCGGTCGGCCTGCCACTGGCCGTCAAGCTCAGCCCCTACTACTCGTCGCTGGCGAACTTCGCCGGCCGCGTGGTGGAGGCCGGCGCCAACGGCCTCGTGCTCTTCAACCGCTTCTACCAGCCGGACATCGATCTCGACGAGCTGGCTGTGGTGCCGCGCGTGAGCCTCTCCCACCCGTCCGAGCTGCGACTGCCGATGCGCTGGACCGCCATCCTGCGCCCGCAGCTAGGTCCGGAGGTGGGCATCGCCGCGACGTCCGGCATCCACAGCGGAGCGGACGCGGTGAAGGCGCTGATGGTCGGCGCGGACGTGGCCATGGTCGCCTCCGCCATCCTGCGCGAGGGCCCGTCCAAGATCAGCGACATCGAGTCCGAGATGCGGCTGTGGCTGGAGGAGAACGAGTACAGCTCCGTCACCCAGCTGCGCGGGTCGGCCAGCCAGGGCAGCGTGGAAGACCCGGGCACGTTCGAGCGGGCCCAGTACATCCGCACGCTCCACTCCTGGGCCGCGCCCGCCGATCGCGTCGCCCGCGCGTAACCGGGTCCCTCAAGCCTCCAACGGGCGTCCGGCCAGCGGCGGGGCGCCCGTTTCGCGTCCCCGGGAGGCCCGCGGCGCAGGTGGCCCATGAGCCGTCCGGGTTTCTCAGGACCACCGCTCGCACGCAGGGGCGGTTCGGGCGCGCAGGCCCGGCGCTGGCCTGCTAGCCGTCGGACGCCAGGCCGTCGACCGAGCGCAGCACGAAGCGTGTCTCGCTCTCGGCCACGAGGCCGTGTGCCTTGAGCTCGGCGATGACGCGGTCGACCTCGGCCAGGTCGTCGAAGTGGCCCGCCAGCAGGTAATCGAAACGGCCGGTGATGTGGTGTGCCTCGGTGATGGCGTCGTGCAGCGACAGCTCCGCCTCGAACCGTCCGGCGCGGATGCCGGGCGCGAGCTTGACGTCGACGAAGGCGTGGATGGGACGGCCCACGGCTGACCAGTCGCGGCGCAGCGAGAAGCCAGTGATGACACCATGACGCTGCAGCCGCCGCACGCGGTCTGCCACCGCATTGGGGGAGAGGTGCACCGCTGCCGCCAGGTCACCCCAGCGCATGCGTCCATCCTTGCTGAGCACTCTGAGGATATCGCGATCGATTACGTCCATCGCTGCGATTATCGCAGCACTTGACCGTGCGGGCGCCAGAAATGCGCGCCATTCGTGGCGTGGATCAGGCCACCATCTGGGCATGGGTCCAGCCACCGTCCTCGGTTTCGCCGCGGTATCGCTCGCGCTCATCGCCGTGCCGGGTCCCAGCGTCCTCTTCGCCATCAGCCGGGCCCTGGTGGGAGGTCGTCGCGATGCCCTCCTGACCGTGCTGGGGAACTCGGCCGGGCTGTTCGCGCAGGTCATCGCCGTGACCGTCGGCCTCGGCGTCATCCTCGGACGCGATAGCGCGGCGCAGAGCGCCCTGAGCGTGGGCGGCGCCGCCTACCTGGCCTTGCTGGGCATCAGGGCCGTTCGTCGGCGCGAGGTGGTCGTGCGACCGCACAGCGCGATCGTCGGGCGTCGGTCGATGGCGCCGCTGCGGGACGGCTTCATCATCGGTGCCAGCAACCCCAAGTCCTTTCTGTTCCTGGCCGCGCTGCTGCCAGGGTTCGTCGACGAGGGGGCCGCATCGGCCGGGCAGCAGATGCTCGCCCTGGGGGCACTCTTCTGCCTCATCGCGCTGTTGTCCGACGGCGCCTGGGCGGTCGCTGCGGCGCGTGCGCGAGATGCGCTGTCTGCGCACCCGCAGCGGCTGCGGTGGGCGTCGGTCGCCGGCGGGACGCTGATGATCGTGCTGGCCCTGCTCGTGCTGCTCGGGGGCACCGGCCGATGACGGCCGGGCGCCGGCTCCGGGGCGGCTACCGGGCCAGCTACGGCGCCAGGCGGACGATGCGCCAGCCGTCGTGCTCGCGCAGGTAGCTCAGTCGGTCGTGCATGCGGCTCCGCCGCCCCTGCCAGAACTCCAGCATCTGGGGCCGCAGGCGATAGCCGCCCCAGAACGGCGGCAACGGGACATCTGCCGGGTAGCGCGCGGCGATGCGCTCGGTCGCGGCGACCAGCTCCTCCCGCTTCATCAGTGGCTGGCCCTGCGCCGAGGCCCAGGCTGCCAGCTGGCTCTTGCGGGGCCGCGCGCTGAAGTATTCCGCGGACTCGGCCGCATCGATGGTGGATACGGAGCCCGTCACCCGTACCTGCCGCTCCAGCGTCTCCCAGTGGAACACCAGCGCGGCACGTGGATTGGCCGCCAGGTCGCGTCCCTTGAGCGACTCGCGGTTGGTGTACCAGGTGAAGCCGCGGGCATCCACGCCGCGCAGGAGCACGATGCGTGCCGAGGGCGCACCCGCGGCACTGGCGGTCGCGAGGGTCATGGCGTTGGGCTCGCGGATCCCGGCTGCCGCGGCAGCGGCCAGCCAGGCTGCGAACTGCCGGATGGGATCGGGATCAAGGTCGCCCTCGTCGAGGCTGCCTCGCCCGTAGTCCACGCGTCGAGCGACCGGGTCCGCCATCCGCCTGGAGGGCTCGGACACCTACGCGCCGTTCCCGGAGGCCTTGTCGTGCACCTGCTGGCGCAGGCGCCACTCGGAGGCGAGGATGCCCATGGTCAGCTCGTCCCAGCGACCTCCGTCGCGCAGGATGGCCTCGCGATGCCGTCCCTCGAGCGTGAAGCCGGCCTTCTCGTAGCTGCGGATGGCACGCGAGTTGAAGCCGAACACCGAGAGGGCCACGCGGTGCAGGCCGATGCGCTCGAACGCCAGCCACAGCATCAGCTCGGTCGCCTCGGTGCCGTACCCCGCACCCCAGGTATCGGCTTCGCCGAGGCTGATGTGGAAGAGCGTCGAGCCGTTGTCAGCGTCCAGGTTGCTGAAGGTGGTGGAGCCGATGAGGCGCCCACTCTGGTTGATGACGATGGCGTAGGCGACCTGCTCGGGTGACAGCAGGCGGCCGTGGAAGAAGCGGTCGATCTCGTCGACGCTCATCGGGCGCTGGGAGTAGCGCGTGAGCCGCCCCAGCTCGGGGTCGCGGTACCAGCGCCGCACATCGGCCAGGTCGTCGGGGTGATGATGGCGCAGCAGCACGCGCGAGCCACGGATGGTGGCGGGATGCCAGACCTGCCGCTGCTGCTCGACCGAGACCATGGCCAGCGATGCTAGCGTAACGGCCGACCACGAGTTCCCGGCCAGCGGTAGCAAGGTGATCGATGAACGCGCCAGCCTCCGGCTCGATGACGCGCTGGGCCCAGACGGCTGAGCGCATCCGTGCCACGCGCAAGACCTCCGAGAAGAGCGCCAGCGTGGCCGAGTACCTGCGCTCGCTCGCGGGCGACGACCTCGCCATCGCTGCCGTCTTCCTCAGCGGCCGTGCCTTTCCCGAACGCGACCAGCGCACGGCGGGCCTGGGCTGGGCGGCCATCTCCGCGATCGTGCGTGAGCTGGCCGACGCCGACGGAGATGCGATGCGTCGAGCCTACGACCGCTCGTCGGACCTGGGCACGGCCGTGGAGGAGGTGCTGACGGAGGCCGGCCACGAGCCCACCGGTCCCACCCTTGCCCTGTCCGACGTCGCCAGCGGCTACCAGGCACTGGCGGCCGCGGCCGGCCGCGCCGCCAAGGCGGATGTCTTCGCCGGCCTGCTGCGTCGCGCCGACCCGCTCGTCGCGCGCTATGTCACCGCCATCCTCGGCGGTGAGCTGCGCATCGGCCTGCGCGAGGGCCACCTGGAGAAGGGCATCGCCGCGGCGTTCGGACGGGAGGTCGCCGCGGTGCAGTGGGCGGGCATGCTGACCGGGGACATCGGCCGCACCGCGCTGCTGGCCCGCGACGACGCGCTCGCCAGCGCCCGCCTGGTCCTGTTCCATCCGCTCAAGTCGATGCTGGCCTCGCCGGTGGTCGACGAGGCGGCGGCGCTGGCCCGCCTCAGCCCGCCGGTGTGGGTGGAGGACAAGTACGACGGCATCCGCGCCCAGCTCCACAAGCAGGCCGCGCGAGGTTCGCCTCTACAGCCGCGACCTCAACGAGGTCAGCGGCCAGTTTCCCGAGATCATCGAGGCTGCCGTCGGGCTGCCCTGGGATGGCATCCTCGATGGTGAGATCCTGGCCTGGCGCGACGGGCTGGTGCTGCCCTTCCTGGCGCTGCAGTCGCGCCTCGGCCGCAAGAAGCCGTCGGCCGCCATCCGCGCCGAGGTGCCCGTCATCTACGTGGCCTTCGACCTGCTGGCCGCTGGCTCGGACGGCCGGCCGCCCGAGCCATTGCTGCGCCAGCCCTTGCGGGAGCGCCGTCGACATCTCGAGGCGTTCGACCTCGCACGCACGCCGGGCTTCGGGCTGGCGGCGCTCGTGGACGCGGCGGATGCCGCTGAGCTCGAGCGCATCTTCGACGCCGCCCAGCAGCGGGGCAACGAGGGCCTGATGCTGAAGGACCCCGATTCCGCATACTCGCCAGGCCGGCGTGGCTATGCCTGGCTGAAGCTGAAGAAGGCCTTGACCACGCTCGACTGCGTCGTGGTCGGCGTGGAGGTCGGCCACGGGCGCCGCCACGGCGTGCTCTCGGACTACACCGTTGCGGTGCTTGACGACCGGCCCGCAGCGGCCGATGGCGCGCTGGTGAACATCGGCAAGGCGTACAGCGGTCTGACCGATGTCGAGATCGCCCAGATGACGCGCTGGTTCGAGGCGCACACCATCAGCCGCCACGGGCGCTACCGGGTGGTGGAGCCCCGCGTCGTGGTGGAGATCGCGTTCGACGTCGTGCAGGCGTCGAAGCGGCACGCGTCGGGGTTCGCCCTGCGGTTCCCTCGCATCGTGCGCATCCGCCACGACAAGGATCCAGCCGGGATCGACCGCTGGAGCACGGTGGCTGCGCTGCAGGCGCAGCTGTCGGTGGCCGGTCGCCGGGGTGTGCTCACCGCCGGCCAGCTGGCGCCGACGGAGCCTGGTGCGCCTGAGCGATGATGTACTCATGAACCCGACCCCGGCCCCGGCGATGAGCGAGCCACCCCGCCGCTTCGATCGCGTCCGCGGCCTGCGCGACGTGCTGACGGCCACCGGTGCCGGCATCAACCTCGCGACGCACCTGGCCGGCCCCATCCCGGCCGAGACGATGGCGGCCGTGCACGAGTCCGACGAGATGGAGCTGCGCATCGGTCGCGCTGGGCCTGATCGCGACGAGGATCTCGCCCAGCGCGAGCGCGAGGCGCGCGCCGTGGCCGCCGCCGTGCTCAAGGCGTCGCCAGAGCGCGTGGTGCTCACCCACGGCGCGCCCGAGGCCGCTCGCCTCGCTGCCCTCGAGGTGCTCGAGCGACGCGACGACGGGCCGCAGCGGGTGCTGTTGCTCAGCGGCCTCGATCGTGTCATCGCCGCAGCCATCCGTGACGTGGCCGACGTCGCCGGAGCCCAGGTGGAGGTGCTCCCCGAGGCGCCGCGAGTCCTGCCGGCCGATACGGCGCTGGTGGCGATGGCTCACGTCGATCGCGACGGGCGTCTCGCCGATGTGGCGCCGGTCGCCCGCGCGGCTCATGCCGTTGGTGCTCGCCTGCTGCTCGATGCCGGCCTGAGCGTGGGCGCGCTCCCGACCGACGTGGAGGAGCTGGGGGCGGACATCGTGGTCGCCGACGGCCATCGCTGGCTGCTGGGCCCAGACGCGGTGGCCATCGCCTGGTTCACGCCGAACCTGGGGGTGGAGGTGCCCCAGTGGCTGCGCGAGGCGTGTGCGCCGTTCGCGCGCGGCTCGCTGCTGTCGCTCGCGCGCAGCGTGGGCTGGCTGCTGATGTACGTGGAGCTGCCCTGGGCCATCGACCGCACGCTGACCCTGGCCGACCAGCTGTACGAGGATCTCGCCGACATCGACGGCGTGGAGTTGATGGCCTCGCCGGCGGCCCACGGGGCCATCGCCGCCTTCCGCGTCGCCGGTTGGGACGCGGAATCGGTGGCCGACGAGCTGAGCCGCAGCGTCTTCGCCATCGTCGAGGCCGACAGCGAGAGCGACCTCGTGCGCGTCAGCGTGGCTGCCTGGAACCGCGAGCGCGAGCTGGAGCAATTCGCCGAGCGTCTCTCCGAGATCGCCGCTCACTCACCCGAGACCCTGCCTCGCCGGCCCTCGCTGACGGTCATCAGCGGACCCATCGACCCAGAGGAGGGCGCGTGAGCGAGCCGCCGCCGAAGGAGGGCGCGTGAGCGAGCCGCCGCCGAAACGCGAGGTTCGCCAGCGCTCGGAGCTGGAGATCCGTTGGCGGCAGGCCCGCAACGCCCCACCGCCGGTGGTGCGTGCCGTGCTGGCCAACGTGGCTGTCGCGTTCGTCGGCGGCATCGTGCTGCTGATCAGCGACTGGCTCGCCAGCGGCGGCGCGCTGCCGGCGTGGATGCTGGACCTTGGGCCACTCGTCTACGTGGCGGTCGTCATCGTCAGCGGCACCATCTTCACCTACCTGTGGGTCGAGCTGCCCACGGGCGTGCCCGGGGAGAAGCGGCGCTCCCCGTGGGCGGGTGTGCTGGGCTTCTTCGCCAGCATCCCCATCGTCTACCTCGCGCTGGTGGTCATCTTCGAGATCCTGCGCCCGCTCTTGCCGTAGGCACGTGGCTTGCTGCAGTCGCTGTGGCAGCGTCGTTGCCGTCGCCGGGCCCCGGCCCGCGTCCAGCACCCCATATGTCCATGGCGACTCACCTGGCCACGGGAGTGCGCAACACTGTCCGATCGATGCCGCGCCTGACTCGCCGGACACTTCGCTTGGCCGTTCGAGTCACGTTCGCCACTCACTCGACCAGCAGACTCCTGCCAGGCTGCCTCCCGCTGGCCGGGTGAGTCGCGGGGCGCATCACCAGGTGCTGCATCGACCTGCGGCCTCGCCGTGTCGAGGCCCGGTGCTAGCATCGTGTCGGGTTCGGCCACTGGTCGGCCCGGCGACAGCCCTCCCGGAGGGGGAGTAGCTCAACGGTTAGAGCGGTCGGCTTATATCCGACTGGTTCCAGGTTCGAGTCCTGGCTCCCCTACCACCCTCGCGATGGCGGACACACGAAGGCCGCGCGGCCGACCCCGTGAAGGGCCGACGCGCGCGGCGAGGAGGAGGACTCGGCCGGCCGCCTCGAGGGCGGCCGGCCCAGGCTCACGTGGTTGCCGCTACTGGCAGTTGGGGCTCGTGCCCGGCTCCACCGGTGCGAACTGGTAGTAGTCGCACGCGTTCTCCGGGGTGATCAGCACCATGTCGATGGACTGCTTCTCCGACAGTTCGGTGCTGCCGCCCGCCTGGATCCAGGCGTCGGCCTGCTCCGCGGCTGCGATGGCCATGGCCGCGACCGGCTGCAGCGAGGTCGCCTTCAGCTCACCAGCGTTGATGGAGATGATGGCCTCATCGCTGCCGTCGAAGCCGGCCACGATGATCTCAGGCTTGCCGGCCGCCATGACCGCGGCCTGTGCGCCGAGTGCCATGGTGTCGTTGCCGGCGATGATGCCCTTGACGTCCGGGTACTGCTGGAGCAGCTGCTCGGTGATCTGGAAGCCTTCGTCCTGGCTCCAGTTGGCGGTCTGCTGGGCGACCATCTCCAGGCCGTCCATCGAGTCGAGGACGTCGTGATAGCCGTCGCTGCGGACGTGCGCGTTGGTATCGGTGTCACGACCGGTCAGCTCGATGTACGTGCCCTCCTCGCCCATCAGCTCGGCCCAGTACTCGGCCAGGATGGTGGCACCCTGGTAGTTGTTCGAGACGATCTGGGCCACGGCCACGCCATCCTGCGTGATCTCGCGGTCGACGAGGAAGCTGCCTACGCCGGCGTCGGCTGCGGCCTGTACCGCCGCAACGCTGGCGTCAGCGCCCGCGTTGTCGAGGATGATGGCGAGGGCTCCGTCCGAGACGCAGGTCTCGAAGAAGTCGTTCTGGGCGACGGCGTCGTCGTTGTGGACGAGGCGGCTGGTGGTGTACCCCAGCTCCTCGGCCTTGTCGGCGGCGATCTGCTGCATGGCGCCGAAGAAGGGGTTCTCCACGCCCGGCACGATCACGCAGATCAGGCCCTTGCTGTCCTGCGCCGAAGCGACGGCGCCCGTCGAGGCCGTGATGGCGAGGGCTGCGCCCATGGCCATCGCGACATGCTTCTTGTTGAACATCCGTTCCTCCACTTTGCTCACTCGGCGGCCGGATCGTCCGTTCCGCTCGATTGACTCCTCGGGTCTCTCAAGAACGTCCTCCTCGCACTCCTCCTTTCACGTGGTGCTCGCGGTCGGCGCGTTGGAGTCGTCCTCATGGATGACCTGGGCGGCCTGCTGCTGCAGGGCCAGCCGCCGCTCAGCGCGCTGTTGGAGTTGGTCGACGATGAGGGCTGCCACGATGACGATGCCGGTCACGATCAGCTTCATGAACGACGAGACGTTCATCAACGTCAGGCCGTTGTTGAGCGTCCCGATGACGAGCGCGCCGATGATGGTGCCCACGATCGTCCCGCGACCACCGGCCAGCGATGTGCCGCCGAGCACGACCGCGGCGATGGCGTAGAGCTCGTAATAGAGCCCGGTGGCGGGATGCGCGGCAACGAGCTGGCTGGCGATGATGAGGCCGACCGTGGCGGCACAGAAGCCGCTGATCATGTAGACGATCATCTTGGTGCGGTTGACGCGTACGCCGGAGAGTTCCGCCGATCGCTCATTGCCGCCGACCGCATAGACGGCCCGTCCGAAGGGCGTCCGCGAGGTGACGAACCAGGCCACCACCGCGAAGATCACGAGGATGACCGTGGCCCAGGGCAGGAACTCGATGCCGAACAGCTGGCCGGTTCCCAGCTCGCGGAAGCCGGTGTTGCCCAGCTCCTCCTTGCCCACGAGGTTGGGGAAGGTCGCACCGTCGTTGATGATCCCGGCCAATCCGCGAGCCACCATCAGCATGCCCAGGGTGGCGATGAACGGAGCCACGTTGAAGCGCGTGATGATGAAGCCGCTGATGGCGCCCATGAAGGTGCCCGCCGCCAGCGAGAGGACCAGCACCATCCAGGTGTGCGGGAAGATGATCCAGTCGGCGACCTGCAGCCCCTCGTTGATGAGCAGGCCGGCCACGATGCCAGTGAAGCCGATGAGCGAGCCCACGGAGAGGTCGATGCCGGCGGTCAGGATGACGAACGTCATGCCGATGGCCAGGATGCCGTTGAGCGACGTCTGCTTGATGAGGATGATGACGTTGTTGTAGGTCGGGAAGCTGCCGGTCTCGAGGATCGAGAAGACGATGATGAGCGCGACGAGGGCGATGAGGGCCCGGCCCTTGAGCAGGAGCTGTGCCCACTCGGTCTGGGTCCTGCCGCGCTTCTGGGCCTGCGCTCCGGCCGTCACTTGATCTCCTCCACGATCCTTCTCCCGTTCTCCCTTGTCGAGACCGCGGGACCATGCCCCACGGCAGACGCGTCCACCAGTTGCTTCTCGGTCGCCCGATGGCCCTCGTACTCGGCCACGACCTCGCCCTTGCTGAGCACGAGGATGCGGTCGGACATGGCCATCACTTCCTTGAGCTCCGAGCTGACGAAGACGATGCCGAAGCCTTCCAGGGCAAGGTGGCTCATGATGGCGAAGATCTCGCTCTTGGCGCCCACGTCGATCCCGCGCGTAGGCTCGTCGAGCAGCAGCACCCGCGGCTCGGTCAGCAGCCCCTTGGCCACGACCACCTTCTGCTGATTGCCGCCGCTGAGCGAGCCGATGTTGTTGTTGGGGTCGGCCACCCGCACGGACAGGTCGCGGATCATCTGGTCGACCGCGTCACGCTCCTTGGCGCGCGAAAGATAGGGCCCGTTGAGATAGCGCTTGAGGCTGGCCAGGACCATGTTGTGGGCGACCGAGAGCGTGGGCACGAGGCCCACGGTCTTGCGATCTTCCGGCACCAGCACCAGGCCTGCTCCGATGCGGTCCGCGACGGCGGCACCGGCGATGTCCCGTCCGTCGAGCACGATGGAGCCGCTGGCCTCCGGCCGGATGCCCGCGAGCACCTCCATCAGCTCGGTCCGGCCCGCGCCCATGAGCCCGTAGAGGCCCAGGATCTCACCGGCGTGGACGTCGAACGAAACGTGGTCGAGCAGATATCCTCCGCCGAGTCGCGGCAGGGTCACGTCACGGATCTCGAGCAGGGTCTCTCCCACGTCATGCTCGGTGCGGGTGAAGAGCGACTCCGCCGCCCGCCCCACCATCTGCTCGATGATCCAGGCCACGTCCACGTCCGCCGACTCGGCGTTAGCCACGACCCTGCCATCGCGCATGACCGTGATGCGGTCGCCGACCTGCAGCAGCTCCTCGAGCTTGTGGCTGATGTAGACGATGGCCACGCCACGGCTCTTGAGTTCCTCGATGATGCGGAAGAGGCCCTCGACCTCCGCCTGGCTGAGCGCCGAGGTGGGCTCGTCCATGATGAGCACGCGCACGTCGTGGGTGAGCGCCTTGGCGATCTCCACGATCTGCTGCTGACCCACGCGCAGGTTGCTCACCAGCTCGTCGGGGTCGATGTCTTGGCCCAAGCGTTCGAGCAACTCCGTGGCCAGCACTCGCTGGGCCTTGCGATCGATGGCCGGCCCGCGCGTGATCTCCTGTGCCAGGAAGAGGTTGTCCAGCACCGTCAGGTTGGTGCAGAGGTTGAGCTCCTGGAAGATGATGCCGACGCCGTGCTCCTGTGCCGCGGACACGCTGGGCAGCGAGACCGCTTGCCCGTCTACCAGGATCCGGCCTTCAGTGGGCTCCTCGACGCCGGCGAGCACCTTCATCAGCGTCGACTTGCCGGCGCCGTTCTCGCCGACCAGGACGTTGACCTGGCCTTGGTAGATGTCGAAGCTGACGTCGTCGAGCGCGGTCGTGCCGGGGAAGACCTTGGTGATGCGTTCGGCACGCATGACCACGCGCGGCTCCAGCTGGGTCGGTGGGGCGGCAGGCGCCAGCGTGGTCATCGCTCGGTCATCTCGATGGGCACCAGCTGGATCTCGCTGACGTCGACGGTCGGCGTGTTGAAGGTGCGCAGTGTGAAGGCGCCGGTGAAGTCGACCGTCTTGCCCAGGAGGTTCTCCTTGTCGAGGCCCTCGAGCGCAGCGACGACCTTGCTGTTGAGCTCCTTGGCGACCTTGCCGAACTCGGTCTGCTCTCGGAAGTCACCGAATTCGATGAAGCCGGTGGCGTCGCGGACCGACGACTCGTCGCTGGGAAGGCGCGTGCCGACCCACGCCCGCACCTTGATGGGCCCCTCGTAGCCATCGATCGCGAGCCCGATGCTGCCCTTGCTGGTGTCGACGTCCACGTCGGTCACGGTGCCGCTACCGCTGACGCGGTAGACGTGTGCCTCGCCGACGGTGATCAGCCCGAGCTCCTCGGCGATGGGCGTCAGGTCCGCAGATGCGATCGTGCCATCAGCGTTGGGCTCGATCCGGCTGAGCACGTCCGCTATCGGAACGACTCCCTCGCGGATGGCGGTCTGCACCGCTTCCCAGTTGTCATCGACATACGTGACGGGATCGAAGTCGACGGTGAGGGCGGCCTCGTCCTCGGTCGAGACGACGGTGAAGCCGAACAGCAGTGCCGCCATGGCGAAGACCGCGACGGCGCCCAGCGCGACGGCCAGACCGGGACTGACTCTCTCCTTCATACCACCTCTGCTCCTGTGGGGATCTCTTCCGTGCGCGGGTCGCCCGTGCGGTCCCCGCCGGCGGGTGCCAGCAGGCGGGCCGCGGTGTAGGTGTCGGTGATGAGGCAGTTGATCCAGCCACCCAGCAGTGCCGCGCGGATGGCCTCGGTCTTGCCCGGCCCACCGGCTACGGCGATGGCCCGCGGCACGCGCTTGAGCTGCGCGAGATCGATGCCGATGACGCGGTCGTCGAGTGGCGTTCGCACCACCTGTCCGTCCGCGCACAGGAAGCGCAGGCCGATGTCGCCGACGCCGCCGGCGGCGCGGACCGTCTGCAGCTCGGCGGGGGAGAAGACGTTGCCGCTGCTCGCGAGCAGGCCGGAGGGCTGCTGTCCGCCGATGCCGACCAGGGCCACGTCGAGCTCGTCGAAGAGAGCCACGGCTCGCTGAACGAACGGATCCGCCAGGAGCACCCGGCGCGCCTCGGCCGAGCCCACGCTGCTGGGTGCCGGCAGGAACGTGCCTTCGCCGTGCAGCAGGTAGGCCAGGCGGCGCACGAGGTGGGTGGCGTGGCCCTCCGCAGCCGGGTCGCCGCCGCCACCGAGGATCTGGACCACGCGCGTGTCGCGCACGCCGCTGACCGGGTGCATCGCCTCCACCATCGCCAGCAGCGAGGCGCTCCAGGAGCTGACGCCGATGATGTCCCCAGAGCGAACCGTTGATTCGAGGTGGAACGCCGCTGCGGCGCCCAGCTCGCGCACGGCGGCCGCGTCATCGTCGCGCGAGATCTCCACGATCTCTGCCTGCGCCAGGCCGTAGCGCGCCTCCAGCTCCTCCTCCAGCTGCGGCTCCGTACCGCTGGGGGCGCGCACGGAGATGCGCACGATGCCCTCCTCCTGCGCCTGCCGCAGCAGTCGTGAGACCTTGGGCTGGGAGAGGCGCAGGCGCGCGGCGATCTCCGGCTGCTTGAGACCCACCTCGTAGTAGAGCCGCGCGACGCGGGTCATCAGACGCAGCTCGTCGGCGCGCGCCACCTCAGCCTCCTGCCAGCTCGCGCGCGGCGGCGGCGATGCCGTCGGCAGTGAGGCCGGCGTGCTCGCAGCAGGAACTCCGGGGAGCCGGTGGGGCAGAAGCCGGGGAAGCCGAGGATGCGCATCGGTAGCGGGCGCTCGCGCGACCACGACCTCCGCGACGGCGCCGCCCAGGCCGCCGCGCACGATGTGCTCCTCCGCGGTCACGATGCCGCCGGTCTCGCGGGCCGCGGCCAGCACGGCCTCGCGATCGATGCGGGCCGACGGTGGCCATGTTCAGCACGCGTGCCTCGATGCCCTCGGCTGCCAGCGTCGTCGGCTGCCTCGAGCGCCCGGATCACCATGACGCCGTTGGCGATGATGGTCACGTCGTCGCCCTCGCGCAGGCGGGCGGCGCGGCCGATCTCGAAGCGATAGTCGGCGCGCATGGATGATGGGCACGCCGCATGCGGCTGGTGCGCACGAAGACCGGGCCTTCGTGTTCGTAGGCGGCCCGGATCGGCCTGGGCGGTCTCGACCGGGTCAGCCGGCACGATGACGGTGAGCCGGTCGATGGCGCGCAGTCCAGGCGATGTCCTCGATGGAGTGGTGCGTGGGCCCCAGCTCGCCGTAGGCCACGCCGCTGCTGACGCCCACGAGCTTGACGTTGGCGCCGCTGTAGGCGGCATCCACCTTGATCTGCTCCAGCGCACGCGCGGTGAGGAAGGGGGTTGCGCCGCAGACGAAGGGGATCTTGCCGCCGTTGGCCAGGCCGGCGCCCACGCCCACCATGTTCTGCTCGGCGATGCCGACGTTGACGACGCTGGCCCGGCAGCACCGTGGCCAGCTTGGTGACCTTGGTCGAGCCCAGCGAGTCGTTCACCACGGCGACGACCCGCGGGTCTTCCTGCGCCAGCTCCACGAGCGTGTCAGCGAAGGCGTCGCGGCAGTCGTAGAGGTCGGCCGGTGCGGCGTGCGCCGCGGTCTGTGCGCTCACGCCCGGCCGCCTTCCAGCTCCGCCACGGCCCGCGCGTACTCCTCGTCGGTGGGCACGCGGTGGTGCCAGCTCCTTGCGGTCCTCGATGAACGAGACGCCGTGGCCCTTGGTGGTGTTGGCGATGACGCAGTTGGGCTTGCCGGCCTCGAAGGGGAGTGCGCGCGAAGGTGTCCAGCAGCGCGGCGATGATCGTGGCCGTCGATCTCGCGCACGGCCCAGCCGAAGGCGCGAACTTGGCCGGCAGCGGGTCCAGGCCCATGGTCGTCTCGGTGCGGTCGCCCTGCTGCAGCCGGTTGCGGTCGACGATGCAGACGAGCCTGTCCAGGCCGAAGTGCCCGGCGGCCATGGCTGCCTCCCACATCGAGCCCTCCTGTAGCTCGCCGTCACCGGTGAGGACGAAGGTGCGCCGCTCGGAACCGTCCAGTCTGGCCGCTGAGAGCGCGATGCCGACCGCCACCGGGAAGCCGTGTCCCAGGGGGCCGGTGTTGGTCTCGACGCCAGGGACCTTGTTGCGGTCGGGATGGCCGTTCAGCCGCGAGAGCGGCGCCAGCCAGGTGTCGAGCTCGGCGACGTCGAAGTAGCCGGCCATGGCCAGGGTGGTGTACAGCGCCGCCGCCGAGTGGCCCTTGGAGAGCACGAAACGATCGCGCTCGGGAGCGTTCGGGTTCGCCGGGTCGTAGCGCAGCACGCCGCCGAAGTAGAGGGTGACCAGGATGTCCATCGCGGAGAACTCGCCACCGACGTGTCCCATGCCCGCGCCGTGGACCATACGGATGTCTCGCAGCCGCGCCTCTGCCGCTCGCCGGCGCAGGGCGTCCGCCTGGTCGTTGGTGGCTGCCTCCGCCGCCTTCATCCGTCCCCCTGAATGTCTATTCATGTACGTATGAACAGTACACAGGATACCCATGCGCTGCTGAATACGTCAAGGCCCTCAGGATAGCAAACGATTGCGCGCGCGGCTGGGCGGTGATACCTCCGACATCGTGCGGAAGGGTTTGTGCCCCTACTCCGGGCGCAGCATCGTGCGCGCCACGGCGGCGCGCCAGCCGTCATGGAGCTGGTCGCGTTGGGCCGCCGACATCGTGGGCTCGAAGCGGTCGACGGAGCGAGGAAGGGTGGCGATGTCGGCGGTCGAGGCCCAGACCCCGGTGGCCAGCCCGGCGAGGTAGGCCGCGCCCATGGCCGACAGCTCGGCGGTGTTGTTGCGCTGCACGGGCACGCCGAGGATGTCGGCCTGGAACTGCATCAGCTGCTCGTTGCGCGTCACGCCGCCGTCGGCCAGCAGCACGTGCAGGGGACTGTCGCTGGACCCCTGCATGGCATCGAAGACATCCCGCACCTGGTAGGCGATGGACTCGATGGCCGCCCGTGCCAGTTGCGCCAGGCTCGAACCCCGCGTGAGGCCGCTGATGAGGCCGCGTGCCTGATCGTCCCAGTGGGGCGCGCCGAGCCCGACGAACGCCGGGACCAGGTAGATGCCATCGCTGCTTGGCGTCCGCCGGGCGAGCTCGGCGACCGACGCCGGACCCGCCAGCCCCACGAAGTCGGCCAGCCACTGGACCGCGGCACCGGTGACGTTGATATTGCCCTCGAGGGCGTAGACGGTGTGGTCCAGGCCCCAGGCCACCGTGGCCGCCAGCCCGGCGTCGGACGTCGGCCGCGTCGGCGTGGGCATCATCAACGAGCTGCCCGTGCCGTACGTGGCCTTGATCGAGCCCGCATCGAAGCCCGCGTGACCGAAGAGCGCCGCGTGCGAGTCACCCACGAGGGAGCCGATGGGCACGCCGTCGGGCAGGGCGCCGAGGGCGACGGTCGTGCCGAAGTGCGCGCTGGACGGCCTGATCTCCGGCAGCGCCGTGATGGGGATGCCGAAGGCCTCCGCCAGCCACGGATCCCAGTCGACCGTGGCGAGATCCATGAGCTGCGTGCGCGAGGCATTGCTGGCGTCGGTCGCATGCGCCGCGCCACCGCTCAGGTTCCACAGCACCCAGCTGTCAACGGTACCCAGGCCGATCTCGCCCGCCGCGGCCCTGGCGATGCCGTCGGGGGCCTGGTCCAGCAGCCAGCGCCACTTGCCAGCGGTGAAGCCAGGGTCGAGCGGCAGTCCGGTGCGAGCGGCGATCTCATCGGCGCGGCCTGCACCACGCAGCCGGTCGCACAAGTCGACGGAGCGGCGACACTGCCAGCTGACGACGGGGCCGATGGGCATGCCGCTGGCACGCTCCCAGGCGACGGCCGATTCGCGCTGGTTGGAGATGCCGATGGCGCGCAGGGTCGGGGCGTCGGCCGCTTCGAGCACCTCGTCGATGCACTCGCGCACCGTCCGCCACAGCTCGCTCGCATCCTGCTGCACCCAGCCTGGGCGCGGGTACTCGATCCCCATGGGTCGCGAGGCCTGCGCCACGACCGCGCCGTCCGCGTCGACGAGGATGGCCTTGGTGTTGGTGGTGCCCTGGTCGATGGCCAGGACGAGCCGGTCGCGGGACATGATAATTCGAGGATACGCGCGGCCGTGCGCAGTCGTACGGTTGGTGCTGCAGGCCATGGACCGAGGAGGAGCACGCCCGATGAGCACACAGTACGTCGCCGTCTACGGTGACCCCGTCGAAGGCAACCCCACGTCGATCATGCAGAACGCCGCCTTCGAGCACGTCGGCCTCGACTGGCGCTACCTGGACATCCGCGTGCCGGCCGAGGCGCTGGTCGACGCGATCACGGCGGCCCGTGTGCTCGGGTTCGGCGGTCTCAACCTGACGCTGCCGCACAAGGTGGCGGTGATCCCGTTGCTGGACGGCCTGGAGCCATCGGCGGAGATCAGCGGGGCCTGCAACACCGTCGTGCGGCAGCCCGACGGGCGGCTCATCGGCTCGAACACGGACGGCTCGGGATTCGTCTGGTCGCTGCGCGACGCTGGGGTCGACCCGGCCGGGCTGGAGGTGGTGCTGCTGGGTGCGGGCGGTGCCGCGCGGGCGGTCGCGGTCGAGCTGGCGCTGGCCGGTGCCGCGCGGGTGACCGTGGCCAATCGCACGGCCGTCAGGCGCGACGAGCTCGTGGGCATCCTGGGCAGCCGGACGTCGGTGGAGGCGGTCTCACTGCCGTGGGAGGGCACGCTGGCGGTGCCGGCCTGTGATGTGCTCGTTGACTGCACGCCGGTGGGCATGGGCAGTGGCGAGGCAGCTGAGCAGCACGTCGACGTCGACCTGGCCGCCCTGTCGCCCACCACGCTGGTGTGCGACCTCAACCCGGAGCGCTCGGACACGGCGTTCCTGCAGCTGGCGCGGTCGCGTGGCCACCGCACGATCGATGGCCTAGGCATGCTGGCTCGCCAGGGTGCCGCTGCGTTCACCGCCTGGACGGGACGGGAGGCACCCCTCGCCGTGATGATCGAAGCGCTCGGCGGCTAGGAACGACGACGTCCGCCCGACCCGGCTGGGTCTGCGGCGGACGTCGGTTCGTGCGTGCCGGGTCAGCCCGGCTCGTCGTTGCGCCTAGGACGCGTCGGTCTTGCCCATGCCCGGTGCGGGCTTGGCGTTGGCCGCCGCGTTGGCCGCCTCCAACTGCTCGATGGCGGCGATCTGCTCGGGCGTCAGCCTGGACTTCTCGTTCTCGACGAAGGCCTGCTGGACGCCTGGGTAGCTGAGGTACAGGTAGATGAAGCCCGCGAGGATCCAGGGGATCGTGGAAGCCTCGACCGAGTTGCCGAACAGCAGGGCGAAGAAGCCCCAGATCAGCGTGAACAGGCTGATGAACAGGCCGAACTGGACGGCGTAGGCACGCAGGTTCCAGAAGCCCATGGCGACCCAGATCCAGATGGCCGCGATCAGCAGGGCCCACAGCGCGGCGCCCCACTGCGGATTCTGGAAGGACATATCCCCGAAGCGGTCGTTGTCGATGGGGAAGTTCACGATGCCCAGGTACACGATCATCATGTACAGCTGGTACAAGCCTGCCAGGCCGGCTCCCGCCGCCAGGAGGATCACCCCGATGGGTCGTTTCATGGTCTCCACTCCCTTGTGTGTGATGTGTCCGGCGCCAGCCAAGTCGTTGGCACGGGGATCCCCGGCTGCGGCCGTCTAGTCGTGCGAGCGTAGCAGTCCTGAGGTGCGGCACATCATCCAAAGTGGAGGATTGGTCGGCGTGGTCAGCCACGGTGCCGGTCGACGCACCGCCGTGGTACCTCTGGTGTGCTGCGGTGACGTCCCGGGTACACAAGTGTGGCGTCCGCGCACCAGAAGCTCGGCCCAGCCCCGGGGCCGGCACCGGAATTGACGGTCGTGCCGCCTACACTGGCGGTCCTACTGTCAGGAGGAACCATGTTCAGTCAGTCCGCGGACGAGCCTGTGGCCGATCAGTCCCCAGCTCCGATCGGCATGCGCGAGCTGCCCCCGCAGCCGGCCAAGCCCGTGATGCCGGCCTACACCACCACGACCACCACCACGCCTGAGCCCGCTGCCGACGAGGGGCCCAGCTCCGACGACTCCGTCATCGCCAGGGACGACCACCTCGAGGGTACGTTCACCTCGCGCGGTACGGTCGTCGTGATGGGGTCCGTGAAGGGCCGCATCGAGGCCGTGCGACTGCGCATCGAGGACGGCGCCAGCGTCGATGCCGACGTCATCGTCGACGAGGCCATCGTCGCGGGTGAGTTCACCGGCAACCTGACCTGCCGGCAGCGCCTGGAGGCCCGGGCCAGTGGCCGTATCAACGGCCGGGTCGAGACCTTCAAGCTGATGCTCCACGAGGGTGCGTCCGTCGAGGGTGAGATGCACATGCTCAGCGAGACCCCCAAGGATGCCTCGGAAACGATCCGCGGCAGCGCGCCGCTGCGTGGCGAGACCGCCGGCGAGCCGACGGCCAAGGCCAAGCCGGAGACGGCGCCGGCCGCTCCTGCCGGCGCGGCGACCGTGACGCCCGCTGCGACCAGGCCCGCTCCCAGCGTGGCACCCGCGAGCGACAGCAAGTCCAGCGCGACCGCCAGCGCCGCGCCAGTGGCAGAAGCCTTGAGCGTGCGCTCGTCACTCGCGGAGACGCTGCGTGCCGAGACGCTGCAGATGCGGGTGGCGCCTCGCGCCACCACCACGACCTCGCGCGGCTATGGCAGCCCTGCTCGCAGCAGCAGCGGCGTCCGGAACGGCGGCAGCGCGACCGGCTTCTAGCCAGGCCCGGGTCCACCCGCCGCCATCGCGCGGCGTAGACTCGGTCGATGAGCACAGACGCATACGGTGCGGCGCGCGCCGCGCTCGAGGCTGCCCACCCCGAGCTCGTGGAGCTCTCGCACCGCATCTACCGGAACCCCGAGGTGGGCTTCGAGGAAGTCCAGGCGGCAGCCTGGCTCACCGAGTCGCTGGAGCGTGTCGGGTTCGAGGTGCAGCGCGGCTACGGAGAGATGCCCACCGCGTTCGTCGCCAGCACCGGACCGGGGCCGCTGCACATCGCCATCTGCGCCGAGTACGACGCCCTGCCCGCGGTCGGCCACGCCTGCGGCCACAACGTCATCTGCACCGCCGCCCTCGGCGCGGGCATGGCGCTGGCACCACTGGTCACCGATCTGGGCCTGAAGGTCACCGTCCTGGGGACGCCTGCAGAGGAGAGTGGCGGCGGCAAGCTCGGCTTCATCGACGGCGGCTTCTTCGAGGATGTCCACGCCTCGATGATGGTGCACCCGTTCCCGCAGGACGTGGTGACACCGGCCATCATCGCGGTCCAGCAGCTGGAGGTCACCTATCGCGGTCGCGCCGCACACGCATCCGGCTTCCCCTGGCTGGGCATCAACGCTCTCGATGCCATGGTCATCGCCCAGACGGCCATCGGGCTGCTGCGCCAGCAGATCCTGCCGAGCGACCGCATCCACGGCATCGTGACCAACGGCGGCGATGCCTCCAACATCATCCCCGAGCTCACCACGGCCGACTTCATGGTCCGCGCCGGGACCGCCGAGCGCCTCGATGAGCTCGTCGGGCTGGTGCGCAAGTGCTTCGAGGCCGGGGCGCTGGCGACCGGCGCCACGCTCGAGCTCACGCCGGACGTCGCCTACAAGGACATGCGCCACGACGCGGAGCTGGCGGAGCTGTATCGCCGCCATGCCGAATCGCTGGGCCGTTCGTTCGCAAGCGAGTCGTCGCCAGTATCCACGGACATGGGCAGCGTTTCCCACGTGGTCCCCTCGATCCACCCCATGCTGGGGATCGAGACACACGGCGCGGTCAACCACCAGGCAGCGTTCGCCGATGCCTGCGCCACGCCCTCGGCGGACCAGGCCATCTTCGACGGGGCCCTCGCCATGGCGCTGGTGTGCATCGATGCCGCCCGCAACGAGGCGCTGCGGACACGCCTGCTGGCGAAGTAGGGAACAGGAGCCAGTCGGAACGCCGCGCGCAAGCCGCGCGCAAGCGTGCCGGGAGCGCACGACAGCCTGCTGCTGCTACTCCGCGCGCAGCACCAGGATGTGCTGGTGGACGATGTTGGGCACGAAGGCGTGTGGATAGCCGTACGGCCGCAGGCGCGTGCCCGCCTGGTACCAGATGAGGTCGCCCTTGGTGACGAAGCCGTGCGGCTCTGCGCGCGCCGCCAGGTCGGACGCCACGAAGCGATAGCGTCCCTGCTGGTAGGCGTCGCGCACGATGACCACGGCATAGCGCCTGGGGCGCAGCACGCGCCGCAGCTCCCCGAAGAGCGCGCCCATGCGCTCGAGGTACTCGCCGTAGCTGGCGCTGTTGGCCAGGTCGGCCGGGTCGTCGGTGATCATGGCGTAGTCGGTGCGCCGGTTGGCGAACGTCTCGGCCAGGGCACCGCCAGACATCGTCACCTTCAGCTGCGGGTTGTAGGGGGGGTCGGTGGCCACGAGGTCCACGCTGGCATCCTCGAGGTCACGCACCAGCGACATGGCGTCGCCCACCAGCAAGCGGCAGCCTGACGGGTCGAAGCGGCGCGGCCCGCCGGGGTCGCTGTCACCCAGGTCGCTGAGCAGCGGCCCGGTCCCGCCGTTCTGGGCCGCTGCCGCATCCACGACCTGCTGGTACACCGCGGCCCAGCGGGGCTCGATCTCGAAGCCCAGGGCCCGTCGTGGTGTCCGGCAGATGCTCGCACCCAGCAGCGTGCCGCCGACCCCGGCGAAGGGATCGAGCACCAGCTCCCCACCACGCGTGAAGAACTCGATCAGCCGCGCCATGAGGCGTGGTGGCTTGTTGGCGCCATGCGACTTCCGCTCGCGGTGGCCCAGCTCGGAGGGGTAGGCGGTCGTCAGCAGCGACTTGGTGAAGTAGAGCCACTCGTCACCACCGAGCTCATTGAGGGTGTTGTTCGGATGCACCGGTCTCGCGGCTCGGTTGGCCTCGCTGTCAATCACCGGACGAAGTATGTGGCACACGGCGTCTATGCTCTGCGGCATGGCGTTCTTGGGCCGGGAGCGCGAGTTGGCCCAGCTGGCCGAAGCCGTGCGGCGAGTCGCGGAGGGGCGACTCGGGCGTGTCGTGCTGACCGGCCCAGCCGGGATCGGCTGCACGCGCCTCCTGGATGAGCTGGCGATACGGGTCTCGAGCGTGCCGGGCGTGCTGGCATGCCGTGGCCGCGCCTATGAGCCCGCGGCCGGCAAGCCCTACCAGGCCGTGGGCGACGCGCTGGCCTGTTCCTTCGCGCGCCTCCCCGACGAGCGCATGGCCGCGGTGGTGGCCCACGCCGGTGACGACCTCTGCGCGCTGGTGCCCGGATTGCAGGTCCGGCTCGATACGCTCGGCATCGACCACTCCCCACCGCCGCTCTCGGCTCCCGAGCAGCTGGGCCGACGCGTCCTGGAGTCGATCCTCGGCACACTCGAGCGCCTGGCTGCCGACGGCGTCCTGTTGCTCGTGCTGGAGAACCTGCACCATGCCGACCCGGCCACGCGCAAGCTCATCGAGGCGCTGCAGGACGTCGGTCGCTCGCTGCCGCTCTGTCTCGTGCTCACCTATCAGCCGGCCGAGGTCCATCGCCGCCATCCGATGGCCGCCCTGGCCGACAGCCTGGGCGCCGATCCCGAGGTCGTGCGCATCGAGCTGAGTCCGTTGCCGGCGGGCGACATCGAGCGGCTGGTCAGCGAAAGCCTCGGCGAGCGACCAGCGCACAACGTCGTGACCGCCGTGAGCGAGGGCGCGCGGGGCAACCCGCTCATCGCCCTGGAGCTGGCACGCAGTGCCGGAGCACTCGAGGGCGTACGGCTATCCGATCCCTTCGACCAGCTCTACGGCGCGCGCGTGGAGGCGCTGTCGCGTGACGGCGCGCGGGTGGTGCGGGTGCTGGCCGCGGCGCGGGTGCCGCTGCCGCGGGCGACCCTGCTCGGCGTGCACCCGCCGGAGGGGCGCCTGACGGTCCAGGGGCTGGAGGAGGCGCTGGCGGGCGGATACGTCAGCGAGGCCGGCGACGACATCAGCATCAGCCACGAGCTCGGCGCGGAGGCCGTCGAAGCGATGGAGCTGACGCTTGAGCGCCAGGGCATCCACGCAGCGCTCGCGGAGCAGCTCCACGCCGAGCCGGCGCTGGCTGCCTGGCACTGGTCACGCGCGGCTCGCCCGGCAGAGGCGCGCAGCGAGCACGTGCGTGCCGCGCGGCTGGCCGAGCGCCTGGATCCAGCGGATACCGCGCTGCAGCACTACGAGCAGGCGCTGGAGCTGCCCAGCCTGGAGCCGGTCAGCCCGCAGGTGCAGTCCGAGCTGCTTGCCGGCGCCGCACGAGCGTCCGCCTCCGCCGGCTCGTTCCGCCGTGCCGCCGCGCTCATGCGCCGGGCCATCGACAGCCGCGCCGCGCGCGAGGCCTCCAGCCAGCGTGGCCAGCGCGACGCTGCCACCCGCCTCGCCCTCGGCGAGATGCACGAGGAGCTGGGCCGCTACCAGTGGCACGCCGGTGACCTGCCGGGCGCTATCGACAACATGGAGCGCGCGCTCGGCATCATGCCTCCTGAGCCCAGCCGCAGCCGAGCCTGGGTGCAGGCCTCGCTGGCGCAACACCTCATGATCGACGGGCGCTTCAGCGAGTCGCAGGCGATCGCGCTGCAGGCGCTGACGACCGCCGAGGCGGCCAGCCGGGCCGGCGAGGACACGCTGCAGGAGCGCGCCCACGCCATCTGCACGCAGGGCGTCGACACGGCCTACCTGGGCGACCCTGTCCGTGGTCTGCAGCTGCTCGAGGACTCGGCCGCACTCTCGCGCCAGGCAGGGCGTCTCGACCACCTCATGCGCGTGGCCGCCAACCGCACCACCCTGCTGGACCTGGATCTGCGCCGGGAGGAGGCCCTGCAGGTCGTGCAGGAGTCGCTGGCCGAGGCGGCAGCCGGCGGGCTCGAAGCGACCTACGGTGCGTTCCTGCGCGGCAACGCCGCCGACATCCTCTTCCAGCTGGGTCGCTGGGAGGAGGCCGAGCGCGAGTGTCGCAGCGACCTGCGCTGGCAGACCGGGCGTCGCGAGATCACCTGGCTGTCCCTGCTCGTGCTGGGCCTGCTGCTGACCGAATCACGCGCCGATGACGAGGCTGCCAGCATCGTCGGACGCACGCTGCTGGAGCTGCAGACCGTCTCGCCGGGTCACTGGACCGGCATGGTGATGCGGTCAGCGGTGAGCCTGGCGTTGTGGAACGGTCGTGTCGAGGAGGCTGCCAGCATCGCCGAGCGCGAGTGGCCTCGGGCGCTCGAGAGCGACGAGCTGGGCGTGGTCGCGTATGCCGCGGCGACGTCACTGGAAGCTGCTGCCGCAGCGGCGGAGCATGGGCGTGCGACGTCGTCAGCCGGGCTCATCGCGCGTGCCCGTGCACTGGCCGAGAGCGTGCTGCCCGCGGCCGAGGCCTACGTTGCCGGGTCATCCATCGGGCCCGAGCTGGGCGCGCGCAACGAGGCCGAGCTGCTGCTGGACGTGGCTCGGGCCCACGCGCTGCGCGTGCGGGGCACACCCGACCCGGGGGCATGGGCCGTGCTGGCCGAGGCCTGGGAACGACACTCCATCCCGTACCGACGCGCCAAGTCTCGCTGGTGGCAGGCGCTGGCGATCCTGGCCGTCGCCCCAGAGGAGGATCGCGAATCGGCCCGGCTGGAGGCGCGCGAGCCACTCTCGGAGGCGTACCGCGTGGCGCGCGACCTGCCGGCGCTGCCGTTGCTGCGCGAGGTCATCGACCTGGGCAAGCGTGCGCGCGTGCCGCTGCCACTCTCGGACGACGTCAGCGCCCGGCTGGTCGCCGTGGGGCCCGGTCCCAGGACGCCCGTGGCGGTCGGTCCGGGTCGGCCCGCATCCGGAGTGGGCAGCCCCGACATCGCGCAGGCGATCGAGCAGCGCGTCATCGCGGCCCTGCGCAAGGGTCCGGCCGACACCTACCGGCTCAGCCCCCGCGAACAGGAGGTGCTGGACATCCTCGCCGAGGGCCGCACCGACCGCGACATCGCCGCGCGCCTGTTCATCAGTGAGCGCACCGTGCATGTCCACGTGCGGCGCATCCTGGCCAAGCTCGGCGTGTCCAGCCGGACCGAGGCTGCTGGCGTCGCCATCCGCCAGGGTCTCGTCTCCACGAGCGTGCCGGCCGCAGGCGATCCAAAGGGAGCGGATGACGTAGCATCGCGCTCATGAACCAACCGCTCTATCGGGTCGTCGCGGCCCTCTTCGCACTGACGTTCATCGTGGCTGCTTGCGCCAGTGACACCGGCGCCGAGTGGACGTACGCGCCGGTCACCGCATCGGAGAGCCAGGCCCCTGGCCCGAGCGAACCCACCGCGGCACCGGGCACCACTGCCGAGCCGGGTGGCACGGCCGCGCCCGCGGATACCGCTGCGCCCGCCACGCCACCGCCGTCCAGCGGTGAGCCCCGTGTCATCCAGCTGCAGGCCGACGCCGCGCTGCGGTTCACCGACATGAGTGGGCAGCCGGTATCGGACATCCCCGTGACCCCCGGCGAGACGATCATCTTCGAGGTGGACAACACGGCCGGCTTCGAGCACAACCTCTGGATCGGCACTGACGCCGAGCTCTCGGGGCCCTACGCCACCACCGACGTGGGCATCGACACCTGGACCACGGGTGTCGAGTCGGTCGAGTGGGTGGTGCCGGCCGACGTCAGCGGGCTGAAGTTCGGCTGCACCGTGCCGGGCCACTACTTCACCATGCAGGGCACCTTCTCCGCGAGCGAGCCGGCCGCGGCCGAGACCGCGGCCGGAGCCGGCAGCCGGCCGGGGCCGAGACCACGGCAGCTCCAGAAGCTCCGGCCGAGCCGGCTGCTGTCAGCGGTGAGCCCCGTGTCATCCAGCTGCAGGCCGACGCCGCGCTGCGGTTCACCGACATGAGTGGGCAGCCGGTGTCGGACATCCCCGTGACCCCCGGCGAGACGATCATCTTCGAGGTGGACAACACGGCCGGCTTCGAGCACAACCTCTGGATCGGCACTGACGCCGAGCTCTCGGGGCCCTACGCCACCACCGACGTGGGTATCGACACCTGGACCACGGGTGTCGAGTCGGTCGAGTGGGTGGTGCCGGCCGACGTCAGCGGGCTGAAGTTCGGCTGCACCGTGCCAGGTCACTACTTCACCATGCAGGGCACGTTCTCCGCGAGCGAGCCGGCCGCGGCCGAGACCGCGGCGGCGCCGGAGACGCCGGCCGAGACCATGGCGGCGCACGAGGCTCCGGCCGAGCCGGCTGCTGCGGGCGGTGAGCCCCGTGTCATCGAGCTGGAGGCGGACGCCGCCATCCGGTTCCTGCAGGACGGCGAGCAGATCCGCGAGATCCCCGTCACGCCCGGTGAGACCGTCGTCTTCCGCATCAACAACACGGCCGGTTTCGGGCACAACTTCTGGATCGGTCCCGACGAGGAGCTGCAGGTCCCCAACGGCAGCACGGACACGGGCTTGCCAGACTGGACGACCGGTGTCCAGGAGCTGGAGTGGGTCGTGCCCGATGACGTCACCGACCTGCGTTTCGCGTGCACCGTGCCCGGCCACTACTTCACCATGCAGGGCGACTTCACCGTCAGCCAGTAGCCGCAGGCTCCTCGCCAGTAGCCACACGCTCCTCGCCGAATTGAAACGCCCCGGTGGGTCAGACCCGCCGGGGCGTCATCGTGACCGTGGCGTCGGACGCTACGTGTCCTCGCCGTCGGTGATCTGCGGCTGGCTTTGGGCATCGAGTGCATGCTGGATCTCCTTCTCCGCATCCTCGCTGAGCGAGGTCCGCAGGAGCTCGCCACCGAGTGGCGCGAGGGCGGCGAGCGCCTTGTCCGGTGTGGCCTTGGAGACGAACACGACCAGGGCAGCCGTGCCGGGCTTCAGCACGTCTGCAGCTCGCTGTCTGAACTCGTCCTTGACGCCCCAGCCGCTGATCGTCCCCATCACGGCACCCATGATGCCGCCGATGATGAGGCCGCCCACCGGGATGAGGAAGATGCAGCCCGAAGAGCATGCCCCAGAAGCCGCCCATGGCAGCGCCGGCGCTGGTGGCCCCGGTCTTGGTGACCATCTCCACCTTGCCATCGGCAGTCTTCTTCACGACGGCCGCGCCGCCGGTCTGCATGATGAGGTCCTTCTCCAACTGCTGGACCGTCTCCAGCGACTTCTGCGCGGTCTCGACGTCCGGGTAGCCGATGACCAGTAGCTCTGCCATCCGTACTCCTCTGATGGGTGGTGATTGACGCAGCCGACACGATAGCGCAGCCGCCGGCGACCGCTGTCCGGGGGCGGCGCGCGTAGACTGCCTGCCCATGGAGGATCCTGTCGCCGGCTCGCCCCGGCCCCGGCCCCGCGCGCGCTCGATGGGTGACGAGGCTCTGGTGGAGGCGCTCACCGGGACCGGCTGCCCGCTGTGCGCCCACGTCGCTCGAATCGCTCCGCAGTACCTCGACTCGCTCCTGTACCAGCACACGACCGACCGCGCCTACCGGGATCGCTTCGTGGCTGGGGGCGGGTTCTGCGGCCGCCACGTTCGGGACGCGGTGGTGGCCGATACCGCGGGCAACGGCGACGGTGTGGGCGGCGGCATCTTCCTGCGCTCGCAGCTGGGAGCCCGGCGCCGCGCGCTGGAGGCCGCGACGGGGTTCCGCGCAGCGAGGCGGCTGCGCGAGGCGACGCGACCGGCCTGGGATTGCCCGGTCTGTGAGCAGGAGCGGACGCTGGCGGCGGCCGCATCGAAGCGACTGCTCGACCTGGTCGCTGCCGACGTGACCTGGCGAGACTGGACCACGGGTGCGCCCTGGTGCCTGACGCACCTCGGTGTGCTTCTTGCGGCGGCGGCTGAGGCGGGGGGCGGGACGCTCGATGCCCTGCGAGAGCGGCAGCTCTCGGCCATGCGCGACCTGGAGGCGCGACTGGATGCCCTGGCGCACGACTCCAGCCACGGGCGCCGGGACCGCCTGACCGCCGCCGTCCGATCCGCGGTCGGCGAAACGGCTGACCTGCTCGCCGGCGACGAGGGGCGGGAGCGCCGCTGAAGGTAGTCCCGGGTGGCGAGAGCCGCTCAGGCGGCCGGGATCTCCGCCATGAGCTCACGCAGGGTGGGATAGATGACGTCGGCCCCGGCGTCCAGCAGCTCCGGTTCGCTGGTGGCGCCGGTGAGCACCGCGATGGCGCGCATGCCTGCTCCCTTCGAGGCGAGCATGTCCCACCGCGAGTCGCCCACGTACCACGCCTCGCCCGGCGGGACGTCGAGCAGATGGGCAGCCTTGAGCAGCAGGTCCGGCGCCGGCTTGGCGTGCTCCACATCGGCGCCGTCGCAGATCAGCGGCATGGCTCGCAGGCCCAGCGACTGCACCGACTCGCGGGCGTCGTCCGGCAGGCTTGAGGTGGCCACCGCCCAGGGCAGGCCAAGGTCAGTCAGCGCCTCCAGGACGTCCCGCGCGGCCGGCAGCGCACGGGGGTGTGCATTGAGCACGCGGAACTCGGCGCCGGCCTCGATATCGATCTGCACATCGTCGCCGGGCTTCAGCTCCACGCCGTAGTGCTCCGCGACCATGCGCGCGAGGAGCTTGCCGTCAGAGCCCATCAGCGGCGCCAGGAATGCCGGCTCCGGGTCGATGCCGAAGCGGGGGAACACCGCCATCCATGAGTCGACGCGGGTGCCGACGGTGTCGACGAGCGTCCCGTCGAGATCGAAGATGATGGCGCGCGGGGCGCGCAACGCCGTCATCGGCTGGTATCGGAGTGCATGGCCCTAGCCTACGATGTCGCCGCGTCCTCGAGTTGGCGTGCCAGCACGGCCGGGTCTGTGGTGGGCTGCCGGCAAGCGAAGCCGCGGCAGACGTAGGCCGTGGCGGCGCCCTCCATGCGGCTGCGGCCGTGGAGCAGGGGGACCGCCGAGGTGTCCGGGTCGGTCGCGAGAGCCACGACCTGCCCGGGTCGATAGCGCGCTCGGGCTGCGGCCAGCAAGGCCTTGGTGTCGTCGGCCCCAAGGTCACCCACGATGGCGATCTCGACGATGGGGCCGCTGGCCAGCCCATAGGCCAGCAGCCACTGGGCGAGACCGGTGGGGTACTTGGCAGCGATGGCGGCCATCGGCGCGAGCGCTCGCTCCGCGGAGCTTCGATAGCGACCCTCGCCGGTCAGCGCAGCCAGCCGCAGCAGCACCATCGTGGCCATGGCTCCGCCGGAGGGGATGGCGTTGTCCTGGAGGTTGCGGGGCCGGGCGAAGAGCGTCTCGGCGTCATCGGCGGTGTCATGGAAGCCGCCCTCGTCGGCGCTGAAGTGCTCCAGGATGAGGTCGGCCAGCTCGCGGGCGGCGACGAAGAAGCGTTCCTCGAACGTCGCCTCGTACAGCGCCAGCAGCCCGTGGGCGAGGTGGGCGTGGTCTTCAAGCGTGCCGGCGTGCTGGGCGCGGCCGTCCTTCCACGAGCGCAGCAGCCGGCCGTCCTCGGTGCGCAGGTTCTGCAGGACGAAGTCCGCCGCCTCCGTGGCGACCTCCACGAAGGGGCCCTCGTGCAGGGCCACGCCGGCATCGGCGAAGGCACCGATCATGAGGCCGTTCCACGAGGTCAGCACCTTGTCGTCGCGCGCCGGCTGGGGGCGGTCGTCGCGCGCACGCAGCAGCGTGACGCGGGCCCGTGCCAGTGCCTCGCGGACCTCGTCTCGAGGCCGCTCCAGCTCCTCTGCGAGCTGGCTGTCCGTTCGGACACGGTGGAGGATGGTGCGCCCTTCCCAGTTGCCCGCGGGCGTGACCCCGTAGGCGGCCTCGAACAGGGGCGCGTCCGTGCCCAGCAGCTCGCGGATCTCGCTGGCGTGCCAGGTGTAGGTCAGGCCTTCGTGGCCGTCGGTGTCGGCGTCGAGGCTGGAGGCGAAGCCGCCGCCCGGCGGGTTGCGCAGCTCGTGCACCACGAAGTCGAGCGTCTCCCGCGCGATGTAGGCGTAGTGCTCGTCGCCGGTGACGAGCGCGGCGTGGCTGTAGACGCGCGCCAGCTGGGCGTTGTCGTAGAGCATCTTCTCGAAGTGGGGCACGAGCCACTGCTTGTCGGTCGAGTAGCGGGCGAAGCCGCCGCCGAGATGGTCGTAGATGCCGCCGGCGGCCATGGCATCGAGCGTCTTCTCCAGCATCAGCAGCGGCTCGCGGTTGCTGGTCCGCAGGTGCTCGCGCAGCAGCAGCTCCAGCGTCATCGTCTGGGGGAACTTGGGGGCCGCGCCAAAGCCGCCGTCGACGGCATCGAAGTTCTCGTGCAGCGTGTCCACGACGCCCCTCAGCAGCAGCGTCGGGTCGGGCGCTGGCTGGCCTTCGATCTGCTCGGCCAGGCGCGTCGGTGCGTCCTGCTCGTCGCGGACGTGCTTGGCGACGCTGGTGGCGGTCTTCTCGATGTCGTCGCGCTGACTCACCCACAGCTCGGCGATGCGACTCAGCACCTGGCGGAACGAGGGCATGCCGTGGCGTGGTTCGTCGGGGAAGTAGGTGCCGCCGTAGAAGGGCCGGCCGTCCGGCGTCAGGAAGACGCTCATGGGCCAGCCGCCCTGGCGCGTCATCGCCTGCACGGCGTCCATGTAGATGCTGTCGAGGTCGGGACGTTCCTCACGGTCGACCTTGATGGCCACGAACCGCGCGTTGAGGTCCGCCGCGGTCTGCTCGTCCTCGAACGACTCCCGCTCCATCACGTGACACCAGTGGCAGGCGGCATAGCCGATGCTGAGGAAGATGGGCACATCTCGCTCGCTGGCCGTGGCCAGCGCCTCCTCGCCCCACGGATACCAGTCGACGGGATTGTGGGCATGCTGCAGCAGGTAGGGGCTGGTCTCGCCGGCGAGGCGGTTGGTGTGCGGTTCCGCGGTCGTCATCTCCGCGCATGGTAGGGGAGGCGCGTGACAGTGCCGTTTCGGAACCGCGGGCTGCTGGTACTGGCGTGGCTCGCGCCCGTGGCCGCCGCGATACGCCCCACGACTCACGTGGCCAGGCACGCCACGCTCACTGGCTGGCTGATGCAACTGCGCGTGCAAACGGCCGAGGAGCCACGGCGAACCCACGCGTGCGACGACTTCCGCGTGCGATCCAGGGGTTTTCAGCGCTCGTTCTTGGCTCGGTGAGTCACCGGCGACATCTGTGACGTGGGGCCGAGATCCTGGTGGACGCTCGCCCGAACCGGCGGCACCGGATCTCACGGCTTCCTGCAGCAGCCGTGCGGAGTCCGCTACAGCACCGCGATGCCGTTGCTGGCCAGCGGAGATCCGGTGCGGAAGGCGCGCAGCACCTGCCGGGTGTCCAGTGGGAGTGTGCTCGACAGGGCCGAGCGATGCTCGCGGAGGACGCGACGGTTGTGGTGCGTGCTAGCCACGAGCAGGATCACGCGCGCCACGCCGCTGTCGCGCCACTTGAGCTCCAGACGGCGCTGCAGCGCCTGCACATCGTGCAGTCGGGTCTCGGCATCGATGCCGATGCTCGCCGGCCCGCTCAGCGAGACGTCCCACGCTCGCAGGTCACCGCGACCAGCGACAGGTGCCTCGGCATGCCAGGCATAGGCTTCGTGGAGCAGCGCACGCAGACGTGCCAGCAGGTGCAACTGGGCTGCGTCGCGAACCGGGGACCCTTCGGGGTACGCGCGCACGTGCAACCGCAGGCCCAGTGCCGCGCACAGCACCGCCGCCTCCTCGATGGTGAGCCGGGAGCGCAGGCTACGCTCGGTGCGGCTGATCATGGCCTGGCTCAAACCCGTGACGCGCGCCACGTGCCGCTGCGCCAACCCCGCCCCGATGCGAGCGTCCCGCAGGTCATTGCCGAGCTCGGCAACGAGCGCGCGAGATCGGCGGCGCCCTCGGTCGCGGGTCCTGTCGATGGTCGCCATTCAGCCAAGGATGGTGGGGCCGGCTTCACTGCCACTTGCCTCGCGTGTACCGTCAGCGTATGCAGCCCAGCCCTGCGCTCGCCGTCGTCGTGCTTGCCGCGGGCGCCGGCAGCCGGTTCTCGCGTGTGCCTGGCGCCAAGTTGATGGCGCCCCTCGACGGGCGGCCGGTGCTGGCGCGGGTGCTGGATGCGGTGAACGAGTTCGGCCCAGCCGCCACGGTCGTCGTGCTCGGCCATGGCGCCGACAGCATCGAGCGTGGCCTCGACTGGCGCGACGAGATCCGCGTGCGCAACCACGACCCGGAGCGCGGCCTGGCATCGTCGCTGAAGGTCGGTATCGACATGTTGCGCGCGTTGCCTGTCGAGCTTGCTGGCGCATTCGTCGTGCTTGGCGACCAGCCGACCCTGGATGCGGGCGTGATGCGCCAGCTCGCGCGTGCCGCGGCCAGCCAGCGACCTGCCGACCATCCGATCGTGGCTCCGCGCTACGAGCAGGACGGTCCGCGCAACCCGGTGCTGCTGCTGCGGCCGGCCTGGCAGCTGGTGGATGAGCTCGACGGCGACCGTGGACTGGGCCCACTCATGGCGAATCGACCGGCACTGGTGCTGGAAGTGCCTGTGCCCGGCGCCATGCCTGACGTCGATACGCCTGACGACCTGCAACGCCTGGCGAGCGACTGACTACCAGCCGCCCTCGTCGCGCAGCAGCCGGTGCAGCACGCGGGCGCTCACCGATCGTCGGTAGTCGGCCGTGGAACGGACATCGTCGATGGGCGAGATCTCCCCGGCCAGCACCGCGGCAGCCTCGTCCGCGACCGATGCCTGCGGCCACGCCCCCTCGAGCACTGCTTCCGTCTGGTGTGCCCGGATGGTCGTGGGCGCCACCGACCCCAGCGCCAGGCGCACGTCGCGCCAAGTGTCGTCGTCGAGGCGGTAGCTGAGCGCCAGCACCACCTTGCTGATGGCCTGTGCCGCCCGGGTGCCGACCTTGCGGAACCTCGTCCGGCGAGCACGCTCGACAGGGAAGCGCACGCGCAGGAGCAGCTCGTCCTCGCGCAGCGCCGTCTGCCGGTAGCCTGTCCAGAACTCGCGCGCCGGCACCGTTCGCACGCCGGCCGTCGAGCCCAGGTCGAAGGTGGCATCCACCGCCAGCAGCACCGGCAGCGAGTCACCCGCCGGCGAGGCGTTGCAGATGTTGCCGCCGATGGTGCCGCGGTTCTGGATCTGGGCGGCGCCGACCGTGGCGGCAGCCTCCGCCAGGGCCGGCAACCGCGCGGAGATCACCGGCGAGCGGCGCAGCTCCGTGTACGTGGTGAGGGCGCCGACCGAGACGTCGTAGCCATCGGTGCTGATGCCGCGCAGCTCGTCGAGGCGCCAGAGGTCCAGCACAGCCGCCGGCGGCTCTGCCACGTCGGCCTCCAGCTGCACCATCAGGTCGGTGCCGCCGGCGATCGGCCGGTGGCCGCCAGCAGCCATGATGGCGTACGCCTCGACAAGGTAGCCGGGCTAACGACCGGCGGCTCGACGGCCATCAGCCGTTCTCCCGGGCCACGGCGGCCGCCTCGATGGCGTCGATGATCTTGGTGTAGCCGGTACAGCGACAGAGGTTGCCGGCGATGGCCTCGCGGATCTCGTCCTCGTCGGCCGTGCCGCCGTCGTCGAGGTAGACCTGCGCCGCCATCAGCATCCCCGGCGTACAGATGCCGCACTGGGCGCCGCCGTACTCGAGGAAGGCGGTCTGGAGCGGGCTGAGTGCCGCGGTCTCCGCGTCGGAGAGGCCCTCGACGGTGCGCACCTCGGAACCGTCGACCTGGCACACGGGGACCAGGCAGCTGTCGACCACCATGCCGTCGAGGATGACCGAGCACGCGCCACACTCGCCCTCGCCGCAGCCCTCCTTGGTGCCGGTGAGGCCGAGGTCTTCGCGGATGACGTCAAGCAGCCGGCGCATCCCCGGGACCGATACTTCGCGCGGCTCACCATTGAGCGTGAAGCGATACGACGCGCCCGCCCCCACTGGCTCGCGCTCCCCGATGGCTGTCATGCACCCTCCTCCAGCGCTCGCAGCACCCGCTCTGACGTCGCGGGCAGCTCCGTGACCCATACCCCCACCGCATCGTGGATGGCGTCCACGATGGCCGGTGCAGCGACGTTCATGGGCAGCTCCCCGATGCCCTTGGCGCCGTGGGGTGCCCCGCTGAACGGCTTTTCCACGAGGATGGCGGTGATGCGGGGCGCGTCCATCGAGGTCGGGATGATGTAGGTCGAGAGTCGGTCGTTGAGGTAGCGGCCGTCCTGCAGCTTGATCTCCTCGATGGTGCCGTAGCCGACCGACTGCAGGGTGCCGCCCTCGATCTGCCCTTCGGCCAGCAGCGGGTGGATCACACGGCCCGCGTCGTCGGCGCTGACGACGCTGCGAACACGCACCTCGCCGGTGTCGAGGTCGACATCCACCTTGGCCACCGCGCAGGCCCAGCCGAAGGCGGGATAGGCATCGCCGGTATACGTCGCCTCGTCGAAATCGACCTGCGGTCGCGGGCTGGTAGCGCTCGTCGATGCGGGTGGCTCCATGGCGCCGTGCGTCCTCGCGGTAGACATCCGCGAAGTGTCCACCCGAGCGCTCCTCCACGATCTGCGCGCAGGCGGGCGGCCGCCTTGGACACCAGGCCGCCCACGATCATCACCGTGCGCGAGGCCACGGTGGGACCGCTGTTGGGCACGATCGAGGTGTCGATGGGCGCCAGCTCCACCTCTGAGGGCTCCACGCCCAGCACGTCGGCCACGATCATCGGCAGCACGGTGTTGGTGCCCTGGCCGATCTCGGTGTTGGCTACCAGCAGGCGCACGACACCGTCGTCGCCCAGCTCGACGCCCGCGACGCTGCCCATGTTGATCTCACCGCGGCCGGTGAACCCGGCCCCGTGCCAGCCCAGGGCGAGCCCGATGCCCGAGGCGATGTGCACCCGGGTCGAGGTGACGCCCGACCCCGCCTCCGCGGCCTGGCGCCAGCGGACGGCGCGTGTCTGGCGGGTCAGCTCGCGGACGCCCTCGTAGTCGGCCGCCTCGACCGCCCGATCGAGGACCTCGTGGGCCGCGACGCTCTCGCGCAGCACCTGCCCAGTGGGCGTGGTGCCGCCCTCCCGGTAGGCCCAGCGCCGGCGCAGCTCCGCGGGGGAGATGTCGAGCTCGTCGGCGATGCGGGCGACCTGCAGCTCGTGGGCGAAGCCGACCTGTGGCGCGCCGAAGCCGCGGAACGCGCTGTTGGGCGGCGTGTTGGTGGCCATCGTGCGCCCGGCGATGTGGACGTTGGGACACTCGTACGGGCCACCGGCGTGGAGGACGCCACGTGAGAGCACCACCGGGGACAGCGTGCAGTAGGCGCCCGCGTCCATCACCACCTCCACCTCCTGCGCGATGAGCCGGCCATCGGCCGAGACGCCCGAGCGGTAGCGGATCACCGCTGGGTGCCGCTTGGTGGTGGAGGCGATGTCCTCGTGACGGTCGTAGATCATGCGCACGGGCTTGCCGATGCGCTGCGCCAGCAAGGCGGCATGGATGGCCACGACGGAAGGGAAGTCCTCCTTTCCGCCGAAGCCACCGCCAGTCTCCGCCTGGGTGATGACAGCTTGTGTGTCACTCAGGTCGAGCGCGCGCTTCAACGCCGTGTGGACGTAGTAGGGGCACTGCATCGAGCCGGTGATGGTGATGCCGCCGTCGGGCCGAGGCTCGGCGATCATGGCCTGGTTCTCGATGTAGAGCTGCTCCTGGTGGCCCACGCGATACTCGCCCTGCACGATGAGCGTGGCCTCGGCGAAGGCAGCCTCGGGGTCGCCGCGGGTGATCTCGTAGGCGGCGAACTGCTGGGTCGACTCGAGCGGGTCGAAGACGGGCGGCAGGGGCTCGGTCCGCGCGCGGATGCGACGCCTGGCCTCGCGCAGGGTGGCCTTGTCCGGCGCCGCGACGAGCGCGATGGGCTCCGAGTGATGACGGATGGTGTCGGTCGCCAGCGCCGGCATGTCGTCCTGGATGGAGCTGACGATGTTCTCGCCGGGGATGTCGGCCGCGGTCATGACGACGACTCGTGACCAGTCGAAGTCGGGATCGAGCTCCAGGCCGAGCAGGCGTGCGTGCGCCTCGGTCGAACGGATGGTGGCGCCGTACCAGGCGCCCGGGAAGACGAGGTCGTCGGTGTACTTGGCCTCACCGGTGAGCTTGCCCGGACCCTCGCGGCGCAGCGGGGCAGGCGAGGCCAGCCCGAGGGTCGGCGCGGCCACCTCGCCGGGGGCAGGCGGAGACAGCACGACTGGCGCCTCGGCGGTGGCGCGCTGGTCACGAGCAGAAGCACTCACGCGAGATCTCCCTCCTGAGTTGGCCTCGACGTTGCGTATCGTATGCCGATGGACGCAACCGTGACGCGCGCATCGCTCCTGCAGCGTGGGTTGCGGCTCGAATACCTGACCATCGGCTGGAACGTGCTGGAAGGCGTCATCGCTGTCGCCGCGGGCCTGGCGAGCGGATCGATCGCCCTGGTGGCCTTCGGTGTGGACAGCGTCGTCGAGACCATCTCCGGCGTCGTCCTCGTCTGGCGTCTGCGCGCCGAGACCAGCGGTCGACTCGATGACGAGGCCGTCGAGCTGGTCGAACGCAGGGCCGAGCGCCTGGTCGGTGTCTCCTTCCTGCTGCTGGCGGGCTACGTCGCGTTCGAATCGGTGCGGACCCTGCTGGCGGCAGAAGCGCCCGACGCCAGCCCGCTCGGGATCGTGCTCACCAGCCTCTCGATCGCCGTGATGCTGTGGCTGGCTCGGGCCAAGCTGGCGACCGGCCAGGCGCTCGGAAGCCGAGCCCTGATCGCGGACTCGCGGCAGACGCGGGCGTGCTGGTATCTCTCTGCGGTCGCCCTCGCTGGCCTGGGCCTGAACGCGCTGCTGGGCTGGTGGTGGGCTGACCCGGTCGCTGCGCTCATCATCGCCGGGCTGCTGTTGCGCGAGGCGCGGGAGGCGCTGTCCGGCGAGGCCGACGAGGACGACGACTGACGACCGAGGCCGACGAGGACGACGACTGACGGCGACCGACGGGCACGGAGCGCTGGTTCCAGCGGCACGGCGAGCCTGTCGGACGATCCTCGTGGCGCTAGGCTATCGGCCATGTTCCATCTGTGGTTGTTCCTGCATATCCTCGGCGCGATCGCGGCCTTCGGCTTCGGCTTCTACGCACCGGTCTTCGGCATGGCCGCGGCGCGGGAGCCGCAGCACGGCAACTGGTACATGCGCGCCTCCAAGCGGGTCTCCAACGTGGTCATCGTGCCGGTGGCCATCTCGATGTTCATCACCGGGACGCTGCTGGTCATCGAGACCGGCGGCATGCGCCGGTTCGAGGAGCTGTGGCTGGCGGTCGCGCTGGTGCTGTACGTCATCTCGCTGCTCATCGTGTTCCTGCTGCAGCGCCCCGCGCTCAACAAGGTCATTGCGCTGACCGAGCAGCCGCCTGGGCCGGAGGGGCCACCCGTCGAGCTGACCGAGAACGTTCGCAAGATGCAGCTCTACGGCATGATCCTGCTGCTGCTGACCATCGCCATCGTGGCGCTGATGGTCTGGAAGCCGGTGCTCTAGACCCGACCGTCCGCGCTAGGCTCGCCCCTCGTCCAGCAGCAGCGCCGAGAGTCGCGAGTAGCGCGCGTAGGCTTCGTCGTAGAGCGCCACGCGGCCGGCATCAGGTTCGCTCACCCGAAGCGGGGGACGTGCCGCCGCGGAAGCCTCGCCGTAGTCGCCGTACACGCCCGCCGCGATGCCTCCGATGAGCGCCGCTCCGGTTCCCGTCCGCTCGAGCGCATCGACATACGCGAGCGGCTCGCCGAATACGTCGGTCAGGATGCTGCGCCACAGCGGGCTGGCCAGGCCGTTGCCTGTGGCCAGCCATGAGTCACACCGGCCGCCGGCGTCGATCACCGCGTCGCGAGTCGCGCGCAGCGAGAACGCCACACCCTCGAGCACCGCGCGAGCCAGGTGCGCTCGACGATGCCCCAGCGTGAGGCCGATGAACGCCCCCGTCGCCGCGGGGTCCATGATGGGCGAGCGCTCGCCGACCAGGTACGGCAGGAAGAGGAGCCCCTCGGTGCCGGCGGGGACGTCGGCCGCGAGGCGGTCCAGCGAGGCGTAGGGGTTCTCCGTCTGGAGCCGCAGTCGGTCGCGCAGCCAGCGCAGCGAGAGCCCGGCAGAGAGCGTCGCTCCCAGCTGGTACCAGCGTTCCGGCGCGGCATGGCAGAACGTGTGGGTTCGCCCCTTGGGGTCGGCGAGCGGGGCGCCGGTGGCGACCATGATCTGCCCGCCCGTTCCCAGCGCCACCGAGCCGTTCCCCGGGTCGACCAGCCCGTTGGCCACCGCGATCGCGCACTGGTCGGCGCATCCGGCGGCGATGGGGATGCCGGGTCGCAAGCCAAGCTCGGCCGCGGCACCCGCGGTGAGGGTGCCGGCGACCTCGGCCGACTCGAGCAGCGGAGGCAGGATCCCCGAAGGTGCGCCCAGCCGCTCGCACAGCTCGACCGACCAGCGGCGCGCGGCCACGTCGAACATGGCCGTGCCCGAGGCATCGCTGATGTCGGTCGCGGGCACGCCCGTGAGTCGCAGCCGCAGATAGTCCTTGGGCAGCACGAACATGGCGGCGGCATCGAGGCGAGCCGGCTCGTGCTGCCGCAGCCAGGCGAGCGTGGGGCCCATGAACCCGGCCGCGGGGCGCGTGCCGGCGATGGACAGGAACGTCTCGACCCCGATGTCCTCTTCGATCTGCGGGATGAGGTCGGAGGCTCGCTGGTCGGCCCAGGTGATGGCGCGGCCGAGGGGCTGATGAGCCGCGTCGAGCAGCAGCCCGCCGTGCATGTGGCCGTCCAGCCCGATGCCGGCGATGTCGTCGGTCCCGGCCTCGTGGTGAGCCTGGCGCACCGCCTTGACGGTGTTGGACCACCACGCCTCGGGATCCTGCTCGGCGCGGTTGGGCGCCGGCACCTCCATGGGGATCTCGCGCGTGCCCGTCCCGAGAAGACGGCCCTCCTCGTCGATGATGACGGCCTTGACGGCCGAGGTGCCCAGGTCGATGCCCAGCAGTGCCATGGAGGGATGCTAGCCCGCGGGCGGCCCCTCGAGGCGGCGACCGCGCACCCAGGCGGCGCGAACCATGCCCGGGCGCTCACGGAAGATGAGCCGGCTGGCGACCTCCTCCAGGTCACGGCAGGGCCCGGCCTCCGGCGGGCGCCCCAGCTCCGGGTCGATGGCGATGAGATCGGCCTCCTTGCCCGCCTCCAGCGAACCGATGACGTCGTCGAGCCCGAGCGCCTGCGCGCCACCCAGCGTGCCCAGCCGTAGCCACTCCAGCGGCCCCGGCAGCGGTGCCCCATCGCCGACGACCGTGGCACGAGCGTTGTGGACGAAGAAGCCCAGGCGCATCTGCGTGATGACCGACAGCTCCGGCGCTCCCGCGACATCGGTGCCGAGGCCCATGCGCAGCCCCTCGTCGCGATAGCGTGCGATGGGCATCACGCCGCTGCGAATGAACATGTTGCTGACCGGGCAGTGGGCGATGGCGCAGTCGGTCTCCACCATGCGTGCCACCTCGCGCTCGGAGAGGTGGATGGCGTGCGCGAAGAGCGCCCGCCGCCCCAACCCGCCGGCGCGATCGTAGACGTCGAGATAGTCGGCGGCCTCGGGGAAGTGCTCGCCGACCGTCGCGATCTCTCGCGCGTCCTCCGACAGGTGCGTCTGCCAGGTCGCGTCGTAGTGCGCAGCCAACGACGCCGATTCACGCAGCATGTCGGCCGTGCAGGACACGGCGAACCGTGGTGTGAAGGCGTAGCGCAGACGCCCGTCAGCCGCGCCGTGCCAGCGCTCGCACAACTCGCCAGACGCGCGCATGGCGTTCTCCAGGATGGCGCCGGGCGCAGTGCGGTCGTCGTACGTCACGCGGTCCATCAGGACGTTGCCGATGGTGGCGCGGATGCCGTGGTCCTCCGCCGCTCGGAAGCAGGCGTCGGTCGAATCGGGCCAGACGGCAGCGTAGGCGGAGAAGGTGGTGGTGCCGGCGGCGGCCATGGCCTGGTACACCTGCGGGGCCAGCCGCTCCGCCGTCGCCACGTCGAAGGCGCGCTCGAGGGGGAAGACGTAGCGCTCCAGCCACGCCAGCAGGTCCATGCCGGCGCCCAGGCCCGCTGCCGGGACCTGCGGGATGTGCACGTGCGTGTCCACCAGGCCCGGCATCACCACCAGCGGGCGCAGGTCGATGGCTGTCTCCATCGCTCGGGGGACGTCCGCCGCGGCGTGGACCGAGCGGATGTGGCCAGACTCGTCTACCTCGATGAGCCCGTCGGGCTGCCACAGCGTGGAGCCGTCAGCCAGCGCGCTCAGCAATCGCGCACGCAGCGTGAAGGGCGGCTGGAGCGGGAACGCCGTGGCCACGTCGGCGAGCGTAGGTCTCAGCCGCCGTCGGCGTCAACGGGAAGCGGCGCGTCCGCGGCCGCCGCCTCTGCTGTCCGCTGCAGCCGGATCCGCTGGTCGATGATGAGCCCGAGCAGCAGCACCTGCTGCACGATGGTCGCCAGTGCTCCGATCTGCGCGGCATAGAACCCCACCAGCCCACCGGCGACGAGCCCGAGCAGGGCGGCGGCAAGGGCCACGTCCATCGCCCGCAGGGTCCGCTTGCGCAGGAGCAGCAGGATGGCCGCGAGCGAGCCGACGCCGACCAGAGTGTTGATGCTGAAGAGCAGCAGGATCCACAGGGGCTCGCGCGGGATCTCGAGCCGGCCGCTGTCGAATGTCTGCAGCTCGGCCCAGTCGATCTCACCGCTGGCCGATACCAACAGCACCAGCACCGAGACGAGGGCCGCGGCCACCGCCAGGAGGAGGCCGATGGCGATGAGCCATCGTTCCAGGCGCGCCGGCAGGAACCGCTCCAGTAGCCGCCGCGCATCGCCGCGAGCGACGAAGCTCGGGGCCGCCAGGCGTGAGTCCATGGCCGGAGACCGGAGCGCGGCGACCAGTGATGCCGCGAGCTGCTCGTCCTCGACTGATGGGGCCGTCGCTGCCTGAGCCTCGCGCAGCTGGACCATGACGCGCTCGCGATCGGGCTCGGTCAGTCGGCCGTCCACGCCCGCGGCCAGCGAGTCCACGACCGCGTGCATCGCCGACTGGTTGTCCAGCCGCCGCCGGCGCACGAGCGCCCAGAGCAGGATGAGCAGCAGGATGCTGCCGTAGATGATGGGGGCGGCAGGGGCGAAGAAGTAGTCGTTGGTCGTGGTGAGGAACTTGCCCACCTCGTCGATGAACAGGCCCGCGCCGACACCGGCGAGGACTGCCGAGATCAGCAGCGACCGCCGGCCCACGTACAGCAGCGGCAGCAGCGCTGCGATGAACAGGGCCAGTCCGCCCCACAGCACGTGGGCCACGTGCAGGCCGCCGCCACCGATGGTGGGATAGCCCGCAAGGTCCAGGTACCAGCGGACACCCGCCACCGTCACCGCGAAGGAGGCGATGGTGAGGACCAGGTAGCGCTCCGCGCCGTCCCGCCGCGCACCGAGGGGTTGGATGGGCATCGCGCGAGAGCCTAGGCCATCGACGCGTTCAGCGTGCGTCCGGGACGGACACGGCCATGATCTGGAGGCCGTCGATGCCCCTGAAGGTGCGCGGGTTGCAGGTGTACAGGGGAAGTCCGTTGGCCATGGCGACGGCGGCGATCATTACCCTTCGACCGCGGTTCGTGAGCGTAGATGGAACCTTCTCTCTCGCTGGGAGACGCAATAGGGTATGAGTGCGACGAGATGCGTCGCACCGAAGCGGTGGCCCACATGACACGAGAGCTCGTCCGGCGAGCGATCGAGGGGGATCACGACGCGTTTTCCAGCCTGGTGGATGCGTCAGTCGACCGCCTTTATGCCGTGGCCACCCTCATCCTGCGCGACCCGGACCGTGCCCAGGACGCGGTACAGGAGGCACTCGTGTCCGCCTGGAAGGACATCCGCGCCCTCCGTGATCCCGACGCGTGGGATGCCTGGCTCCACCGCATCACGGTGTGGGCCTGCTACAAGGCGGCAAAGAAGGAGCGTCGACGCAAGACGGTCGAGCTGAAGGTCGTTTCCGACCCCGAGCGCTCCGTCGCTCCTGACTCAGCCGCTGCGCTGGCGAGCCGCGACCTGATCGAGCGGCAGTTGAACGACCTGCCCATCGACCACCGTGCGGTCATCGTCCTGCGCTTCTACCTGGACCTGCCTCTCGAGGAGGTGGGTGACATCCTCGATATCCCCGTCGGGACCGTGAAGTCCCGGCTGCATCGGGCCCTGGCCTCGCTCCGCGAGTCGATGGCCGAACCCGCTGCCGGCATCCCCCCGGTCGGCGCCCTGAAAGACGGCACGGCATGAACGATGACGCCCGCTTCGAGCGGCTCTTTGCTGATGGCCTGCACGAGATCGCACCACGGCGTGCGCCCGACCGGCTCCGTACCCAGGTCAAGGCCGAGACCAGCCGTGTGCATCCGCGCCCACGCTGGCTCGCGCTCATCAAGGAGCCCCCTATGCGAACCAACTCACGACTCGCCGTCGGGTCCCCGACGGCACGAGTGGCGGCCATCGCGGTCGCCACGCTGCTGCTCGCCAGCCTGGTCATCGGCGCCAGCTTCGCCGGTGCACGCATCTTCGGTGCCGACGGCCCCATCGTCGTCGACGGCGCCGGCAACGGCGACTACACCACCATCACCGAGGCTGTCGCGAATGCCGTCGACGGCGACGAGATCCTCGTCCGCCCCGGCACCTACGTCGAGGCGGTCATCATCGACAAGGACATCACGCTCCGGGGTGATGGACCGCTAGAGGACATCGTCATCACCGCTCCCGAGGACGGGCCCACGGCGCCGCTGCAGGAAGGCACCATCAGCGCCGACCCCTACGCCCTGCTCGTGCGCGGCACGGACGCGACCATCTCCGGGTTGACCTTCCGCGGCCTTCGCTCGGAGGTCATCCTCGACGGCGGGTCGCCGACGCTGCGCGACTCCGTGCTCACGGACGTGGGCGTCGCGTACGACGGTGCCGTCGGCGAGAACGTGATCCTCGTGACCAGCGGCGGGACCGCCACGGTCAGCGGGAACCAGATCCGCAATAGCGGACAGGTCACCGTCATGGCTGATGCGGATCCGACTATCAGCGGCAACACACTGACAGGTGGCGCGCACATCTACCTCGACGACCCCGGTACTGCGACGATCATCGAGAAGAACACCATCGACGGCACGTTGATGTGGGCCATCTACCTGGGCGACGATGGCGGAGCCGTGACCATGCGGGAGAACGTCATCACGAACCCCGCGCAAAACGGCATCCACATTAATGGAGGCCACGCCGACATCGTCGGCAACGAGATTCGAGGTGCCACGAGCGCCGGTATCGTCGCTGGCCTTGATCCGGTCAACATCGCCGGCAACAGCCTGTGGGACAACCAGGTGGCGATCAGTGGCGCGTCTCGTGAGGGATCGATCGCTGACAACGTCGTCCGCGGCGGGGGCGCAGGCATCGCACTGCTGGGCGACCTGGAAGTCAGTGGCAACGATGTCGAGGGGGTCACGGCGCGAGGCATCGTCATCCTCCGTGGCAGCTCATCCATCCTGCGTGACAACCGTTCCTGCGGCAACGGCGAGAACCTCTTCGTGGCCGAGGGTGCCACGCCCGACATCGATGACAGCAACGAGTTCTGCGAGATCGCGCCCGCCGAATAGCCCGACCCCTCGCGCCCATACACCGGGTCGGCCCGTGCGGCCGGCCCGGTCTACGTGTTCGGCTCGATGAGCCATGCCGTCAGCGCAGATCGCCTGGCTTTTCTCGCGCCGTAAGGAAGTCACTGTCCTCACCCTCGTCGGGCAGCGTCTCCAGGTGTTGCCTGAATGACTCGGCCGTCGGCGGATACTCGGGTGGCTCGGCCTCATCGGCAGGCTCGACGTCCATCCGAACGTCCGCGCCCTGGGACGGCTGCCACTCCACGTCCGCGCCCGGCCCCTCGGCACAGTCGCAGCGGGCGACGTAGAACTCGTAGCCGTAGGTGTCGGCGTACTGGCGACGGATGCGGTGCTCTGCCACGGTGGCATCGATGACCGCCAGCGCCGCCTCATCTCCCGCGTACTGCTCACGGAGCGCCGGGATACGTGCCTCGAGCGGCGCCTGGTAGTGCGTCCACCACGACTCGTCGGGCAGGGTGAGATGCCCGACGATCTCGAACCCGGCCGCCCGGATCCGCTCGAGGTTGCCCTCGATGTCGCGCATGTCGGGGTACTCAGCGGCCCAGAAGTCGCGTACCTCGGCCGGCGGATCGGGCACCAGCCAGGTGGCCTCGCTCACGACGATGTAGCCACCCGGTCGGAGGAACGCACGCCAGGCCTTGAAGGCCTCGCCGATGCCGATGATGTAGGCGGCTCCCTCCGACCAGATCAGGTCGAACGAGTCGGCCCCGAAGGGCAGGTCGGCCATGTCGCCGCGCATGACGTGGATGCGGTCGCGCACGCCGGCTGCCTCGGCACGTTCGCGCAGCTGGTCCAGGAAGGGCTCGTGCATGTCGACCGCGGTGACGGTGCCGCCAGTCGCGGTCGCCAATGTCACCGTCTGCATGCCCGGACCGCAGCCGACGTCGAGGATATCCGGCTTGTCGGGCAGCTCGGCGCACATGGCCAGCGCGCGCAGGGTCGACTCGTCATCGCCGGGACCCTCACGCGGCAGGTCACGATGCAGCTCGAAGAAGACGTCCGGAAGGCGCTCGCTCTCAGCCATACGGGCAAGAGGGTAGCGAGCGGGCGCTAGCTGGACAGGGCCGTCCGGCCCGGATCCGGCCGGATCCTTCGATGCAACCATTCGCGCGCGGCCGTCCTCGGCATGGGCATCGAGAACTGCATGGAGGACGCGACGGCGCGCATCCGATGGGCCAGCTATGACCCCATCAGGCCAAGCACTGTCACGATGGCATCGCGCCATTCGTCGAATGCCGGACCCCACGCCGAGCCACGAGCGGTGAGATCCGGGCGCGGCAGCGCGGCGGCGTCCAGATCGGCCATCGCTGCTGCTGCCACGACTCGCGTCTCGACGAGCCGTACGCTATCCACTGCGCTTTGGGTGGTCTCGTCGACCGACGCCACCTGCCGTACGATGTGCCACCTCGACGTCCAGTCGACGCTCGGCACCCCTTCGGGCTCAAGGAGGTCTCGAAGCGGCGACGATCGGTCGAGCGCCACTCGATCTTCCCTGCCGACCCGAGTCTTGATGACGATACCGGCAAGGCTCATGTCCGACACCGCGATCGACACGTTCTTCTTGGTGAACCGAGTGCGCCTGGTGAGATCGGAGAGTGACACTGGAACAGGCGGAGTCGTCAGCAGCACTGCGAGGACGTCTGAGCGGGCGTTGACGCCGAAGGCTGAACGCACTCGCCAGACGATCCGGCCGGGTGCCGAGAGGTCGTGGACGATCGTCTTTCGGCGCGGTCTCGTCGGCGGTCGCGGCGCCGCGAGGGGCGAGTTGTGACCGCCGGAACCGGCAACATCACCTGCGAAGGCCTGGAGAGCCGGTGCGCCGACTTCCAACTCGCGGGCGACGTTCCGCAGGCGTCCGAGGTGGACCATCCTGCCATGCGAGACGCACCAGTTCACCGCAGCTTCATACACACGAGCGTCGATCGCTCTCTGGTCGGCGGTGAGGGCGACCAGTGCCTCGATATCGATCGGCGTCCGATCCTCGACGCCCTCGATCTGCGCCCCGAGCGCGACCCATTGTGCCGCGATGCGATCTACCGCCGCTGATGTGATCGACTCCCGCCTAGCCATCGGACGCCTCCACATCGAGATGCCTCAGGGCGTCGCGCATCACCTGTTCGAAGGCTGGCGACGGGCCTCATTCTGGAGACTCCCTCGTGAAAGTCAACTACTTGAAGCGCAGAATTCACTTACACGACCTGATCGAGTCGCCGCGTGTGCCAACTCGACCCGATCTCGGCCCGCATGGCAGCCGTGGTGCTCCCAGCGTGCCGGATCGGCAGCGTCGCACGCGCCACGTTCCTGTTTGACGAGTCCCGTCGCGAACGCGTCACGTTGGACCACCCGGCGTTCCCTGCGGTGGACGACCGCTGACCTCGCCTGTCGTCGAGGCCGGCGAGGGCGGGCCGAGTTCAGTCCGAGTCTCGCTGATGGCCCCAGGCGTCGCCCTCGGCGATGGCTTCGGCTAGGACGGCGCCAAGCCAGCGATAGGTCCATTCCTCGGCCAGTGGGCGCGTCTCGGTGAAGACGATGGGCGTCTCGGGGTAGCGCACCTGCACCCGGGCGAGCAGGTCGGGCAGGAAGCCGGCAGGCGCGTGCGCCAGCGTGAGCAACGACGCGTAGCGCTCCTCCACCACCAGTGCTGAGCGAGGCACGCTCGCGAGCTTGGCCAGCTCGAACGTCAGCGAGCCGTTGTTGAGGCTGCCGGCGAGGTCGTCGATGGTCTTGCGCTCGACCGCGGCCACGATGCGACCGTCTGCGTCACGCACCGCGTAGTCACCGGCGGGCAGCGCCTCACGCTCGGTCTGGGCCTGCTGCCTGGCGAAGCGGTAGGGGTAGCGCTCGCGGGTGTCGACCAGGATGGTGATGGGGCCGGGCAGGTCACTGATGCGGCGCCCGGGGATGCGCGCGCCCGGCCGAGCCGTCGAGGCCACCTTGCGGGTCTGCCAGAAGATGCCCTCCCGGCCACCGGCGATGCGGGTGAACACGAACTGGGAGCGGAACTCGCGCTTGCGGTCCAGCAGCAGGTCCACGGCGACCCCGCGCCGACGGCACTCGATGACCGGCACATCCTCGACGATCTCCGCATCCTCGGGCCAGACGTCCAGCCGGTGGCAGTAGACGCGGCTCGTGCTCGGCCACCGGTCACGTGCCTTGAGCGCGAGGCCATCGCCGACGGGCACGAGCAGCAGATACGGCAGCGTGCTGTCGGGATCGGGGTTGCGCGCCACGATGAAGTGCCGGTTCATGGGCGCATGGTGCCACGAGCCTCGCTACGGCCGGCCGAAGATCTCGTGCCCGCCGATGCGCCGCCAACGAATGGCCAGTTCGCCGTCGATCTCGACCCACTCGAAGGTGGCGCGTCCGTCGGGGCCGGCGAAGCTCCACGTCATCTCCCACACGCCCGGCATCCCCTGGACCCGCTTGACCCTGAGGCTGCGGGGCCACGGTGCCGCCGGGTCGACCCGATGCCGCTCACACGCAGGGTGGAAGCTCCTGCGGACGACCTCTTCGAACAGCGTGCGTTCGCTCGCCGACAGCCGCGCCCAGTCGGCTCCGAATGAGGCGATCCAGTCGAACTTCACTCGTGGCGCGTGCGCTCGAGTTGCTCGAAGAAGTCATCGATATCCACGGCCCTGTTGACCCGGCCCGCAGCGATGTCCTCGTCCGCCTCGCGCTCCATGGCCTGCCAGCGCTCCGTCCAGAACCAGCGCTGGTCGGCCGGGATGGGCAGCATCGGCAGCAGCTCCACCGTGCCATCCTCATGCTCGATGATCTGCACCTGCGCACCGGGCTCGTCGAGATGCAGGCGGCGGCGCAGGTCGGCGGGCAGGGCGATGGTCCCGCGGGACTGGACCGAGACGTGGTAGCTCTTCATGACGAAGGTCATGCTAGCGCTAGGACAGCATTACAGCAATACAGTAATGCGGCTACTCGAGGCCCCAGAACGGGCCGGTGAGGCCCACCGAGCGGAAGTACTCGAGGGCGTGGGATGGGTCGCGTCGCTCGTAGCCGGTCTCCAGGCGCCCCTCGTACCAACGCGAGGCCAGGCGCCAGAGCGTCGCCAGGTCCATCACGTAGCCAGGCTCCGCGGCGAGCGACTCGGTCCAGCGCTGGACGCACTCGACGCTGCAGAAGAGGCGCTGGTTGTTGCAGGTGTGGACGACGTCGTCCCAGCACTGCGCCATGGGCACCAGGAAGTGCGCCACCTCGTCGCCGAGCGGCGGCGCCTCGCGGTTGACGACCCAGGCCAGCGGCTTGCCGCAGCCAGGGCACTGGGTGGCCACCAGCACCTCGGGATCGTCCGGTACCAGGTGTGGGATGGCGAACGAATCCCAGGCACAGCCGCCCCACCACAGCGTGTCGCGGCCCATCACGCTGAAGCCGAGCGGGATGGAGGCGAACGGGTGCGCCATCACGACCTGGTCACCACGCAGGACGAGATGACGCGCGATCGACAGCGAGTGCAGGGACTCGCGCACCGCGTCGGCGCTCAGGGCCAGCTCGACGGCCATCTCCTCGACGCTCGGTGGCCGGCCGTCGGCGACGTAGCCCCGGTAGACCGCGAGGCGAACAGCTTCATCGTGGTTCATGGCGTCACTCCTCGGTCAGTCGTCAGCGGGGGAGGCGGCCAGTGGCTTGGAGGCCTGCGTCTCGCGTCCTGATGATGCCGTAGCGGTCGTCCGACGTGCTCGGTGCTTGCGTCCGGGCCGGCGGAACTCGATCACCAGCTCGGTGCCGGTCGCCGACGCGATGCGCTTGAGCATCTTCACGCTCGGGTTCTGCCGGCCGGATTCGAGCCGCGCCACCGTCGACTGCGGCATCCCGACCAGCGCACCGAACTCGGCCTGGGTCAGGTCGAGATCGGCCCGGAGGTTTCCGATCTGGAGCGAGAGATCGCGAAACGGGAACTCGCGCTCCAATGCCTCTCGGAACCCGGGCCGGGCGAGCAACTCCTCCCGGATCTCCGTCCACCTCATCGGTTCTCCTCCAATCGACGGCGCCATCGATGTACTGACCGCTCGGCCGCTCGCAGCCGTGACATCCTCAGCTTGCGGGACCTCTTGACCAGCACGGCCCCGACCGCGAGCATCGTCGTGCCCGGGACAAGACAGAAGAACGCACGCGAGTCGCCGAACCTGAGCTCCCAGAGGTCGAGTGACACAAGCTTCCTGGCGCCTTGTGCGCGTGTGCCCTGTCTTGACAGCCGATCGAGCGCGTCGAAGAACCTCACCAGTTCACGCGAGTCGCGGCTTCGCTCGATCTGTTCGAGCACCTCAGGTGCCACGCGGACGTCGTAGGCGTCGTGCCGGGTCATGCCGACGGCAAGAAATATAGCACCGATGCTATAGCGCGACTAGTTGACGGGTGGGCGACTGCGCAGGGACCGAGGTACGCCGACGGCGTGGCTCAGGTGGCCGTCGACGAGGGCGAAGGGCGGCAGCTCCAGCGCGTTCATGTCCACCGCGGCGAACTCCTCCAGCAGGTAGAGGGCGAACTCGCGCTCGACGTCGAGGGGCAGGCAGATGAGGATGTCCCGCATCGGCGCCAGCACCAGGCCGTTGCGCTCGCCCAGCACCTGCACCAGCTCGTCCGGCAGCAGGAGGAGCGAGGAGGCCCAGCCCTCGCGCGACTGGAAGGCGATGGTGGGGACATCGGCGATGCGCTCGCAGATGAGCGCGAACTGCCTGCGGGCGGCGACCCTGGCACGGACGTTCTCCAGCGCCTGTTCGAAGGCGTCCTCGGGTGTGACGCCCCAGGCCGCGAGCTGCTCGTGCGCCACGAAGAGCATGGCGGGCCCGATGTCCAGGCCCAGGACGACGCGGATGCCCGGGCTGAACTCGCGTGTCGGCAGCTCGGCGGCGTCGACCGGCAGGGGGCGACGGCGGGGGAGGGCAAGGCGCAACCTGGGGGCCACCTCCGGCCAGGGGGCGGCGAGATCGACCGCTTCGATGGCGGCCACCACCTCCTCGACGGACGCGGTGGTGACGGCCGGCTCGTCCATGCTGCTCATGGCACCACGATGACCAGCGCGCCTTGGTACGGGCTGGCTGCCGGCTTATCGAGGCGTTTCGGCCCGCGGCGCGACCGTGGATAGGCCTAGCATCAGCCGGTGACCTCCAGCCACGCGTCGGCGCCGCAGGTTCGGCGTGCCTACGTCAACCAGGCCGCCATCAGCTCCAGCTTCTACCTCGTCGGTGCAGTCGCCGCCTTCATCGCGGTCAGCCTGCAGCTGTCGGAGACCGAGACCGGGCTGCACTCATCGGCCATGGCCATCGGCATCGTGGTGTCAGGGCTGGCCGGCGAGCGGGTCGATGGTCGGTTCGGTGCTCACAGGGCCCATCTCGGCGCGATGGCCGTGCTGGCCGGCTCGCTGCTGCTGCTGGCATGGGCGCCCTCGCTGTGGGCCACGCTCGGCGGCGCGCTGGGGATCGGGCTCGGTGCCGGCATGATGTTCGTGCACGTGAACAGCACGCTGGGCATGGGCGGCGGGGTGACCGCGCGCGTGCAGCTGGCGCGGGCGGCCTTCGTGGCCAAGGCCTCGCAGCTGCCGGTGCCACTCGTCATCACGTTCGGCATCGCCATCGGTGTCGGCTGGTCGTTCGTCATCCTGCCGGTGCTGCTGCTCCTGGGCGCCATCGTCGTGATGAGCCGGTCGTCGGGCGAGGAGGTGCCGTTTCACGATGAAGCGGGCCGGTTGCCGTGGGCCTTCTGGCTGCCGTGGCTGATGACGGTGTCGATCATCTCGATGGAGTTCTGCATCGTCTTCTGGGGCAGCACCATCGTGGGACGCCAGGCCGGCGTCTCGCTGGAGGATGCGACGCTCACGATCAGCGCCTTCATCGCGGGCATGATGGCGGCCCGAGGTGTGCTCTCGTTCCACGCCATGGGCCGGCTCGATCCGATGCGCGTCATCCGCTTCGGCGCCTTCATCACCATCGTGGCGGTGCTGGTGCCCTGGGTTTCCGGCGAGCTGCTGGTGAGTGGCGCAGGCATGATGGCTGCCGGGTTCGGCATCGGTATCCAGTTCCCACCGGCCGCCTCGATCACCCTGGGAGCGGTGCCGGGACGCGCGACGGCGGCCGCCTCGCGTCTGACGCTGGCCGCGGGGATCGCGATCCTGGTGGCGCCCTTCGTGCTGGGCGTGCTGGCCGACCTCATCGGCATCACCGCTGGCTGGCTGCTGGTACCCATCATCTGCGTCTGGGTCATCGCCCTGACGGTGCCGGTCGAGCGCGCCCGCCAGGCTCGGGCGGTCAGCGCGTGATGCTGTCGTCGAGCGTGGTCGAGATCTCCGCCACCACACCGGCCAGACGGTCGCGGAGTTGACCGTAGCCGGCCAAGGGCACCTCCCAGGCCGGCCCCGGACCTTTGCGTACTGCTGCCAAGCTAGGAGTGCGACCAAGCTAGCAACAAGACCCAGGACCACCATCGCTTCCAGGAGCGCCTGGGGACGTCGACGGACGTCCGTCGCTCTCATTGAAGCTGTAGACAAGGGTTGACGATGACGGAGTCTGCAAGATACGGCTGGGCCTCCTCGTTTCAGCAGTTCCGAGAGGCCTCTCCCGTTGAGATCAGAGGGAGCCTCTCGGACTTCCTCCGAACGGTGTCAGCTGAGCAGGTTCGCGCATGGGATGAGTCGATCCCGCCGCTACAAGGCGAGGTCGACGAGCTCATCGCTTCAGACCCTGCCGCATCCGACTTCTCGGCGATCTTGGAGTACGAACTGCCGCTCGAGTTCCGGCGCCCGGACGTGATCTTTCTAAGCAATGGCTCTGTCTACGTGCTCGAGCTGAAAGGCAAGGACCGTGTACTCCAAGCCGACCTAGATCAAGCTGCTGCCTACGCTAGGGACTTGTCGGCGTATCACCGCGAATGCCACGAGCGACCAGTTCATCCGCTCCTTGTCCTCACCAAAGGAGATAGCGCGCACGGCATCCAGTCTGGCGTGCACGTTGTTGGCCTGGACGGCGTTGACGGGCTGGTGGCCGAACTCGAGTCCTTTCCGGCAGGTGCCCGCATCGAGTCGAGCCGTTTCCTGGCTGCCGATGCGTACTCACCCCTACCAACGATCGTAGAAGCATCGCGCGAACTCCTGGAAAGTGGAGAGCTCCGACGAGTTCATGCCGCGGCCATGAAGACGGAGCCAGCACTCAAGGAGATCACCAGGATTATCCACGAGGCAGCTCGAACGAAGTCGCGCCGTCTTGTCCTGCTGACAGGCATCCCTGGGGCTGGAAAGACCCTGGTTGGCCTGCAAATCGCCCACGCTCGTTTTCTAGACGATCTTGCCGTGGAACGGCTTGGTGGCCGGCCGTCGGCACCTGCCGTCTACCTATCCGGAAATGGGCCGCTGGTTGAGGTACTCCAGTACAACCTGAAGTCGGCTGGCGGCAGTGGCAAGGCCTTCGTCCGTGGCGTCAAGCAGTACGTCAAGGACTACTCTCGCAACCGCAGCCGAGTGCCCCCAGAGCACGTGCTGATATTTGATGAGGCACAACGGGCATGGGATTCGGCACAGGTCGCCGAGAAGCAGCGCGATGCCGCCGATGGTCGTTCTGAGCCCGAACACTTCATCGAGTTCGCCGAGCGCATTCCCGACTGGTGTGTCGTCGTTGGACTCATCGGCGGAGGTCAGGAGATCCATGTCGGCGAGGAGGCCGGTCTCGGTCAATGGAGAGTTGCCGTGGATCAGTCGGCTCGGGATCCCTGGATCGTCCACGGCCCACCGAGTACCGCCGATGTCTTCGCAAGCTACCGCGCCTTCCAGCCCTCAAGCGACCTCCACCTGCACGAGGAGATCCGCTTCCACCTTGCGAAGGATATCGACCGGTTCGTGAGTGGATTATTGGGCGAGGAGTCGGATGCTCCAGTTCTATCGCTCGCCGCGTCCCTGGAGTCGAACCACTACCATCTGCGGATAACGCGTGACCTCGACGTAGCCAAGCAGTATCTATGGGACCGATACGGTGAGGATCCCGAGGCGCGGTTCGGCATGCTCGCGTCCTCGAGGGACAAGGACCTCTCTCGCTTCGGTGTCCGGAATGACTGGAATTCAACCAAGCTCGTGCGGCATGGCCCGTGGTTCGTTGAGGGTGACGATGACGCCCTCGGAAGGTCATGCCGTGCACTCCGGGATTGCGTGACCGAGTTCGGGTGTCAGGGGCTTGAGCTCGATGCGACGCTACTAGCTTGGGGGTCCGACTTCTGTCGCGACAACGGCGCCTGGTCCAACTCACGGGCACGCAACTACCAGAACTCAGGTCGGATCCGCGACCCATACCAACTCAGATTGAACGCCTACCGGGTCTTGCTGACACGGGCGCGGGATGCGTGCGTCGTCTACGTCCCTGAGATCCCACTCATGGATGAGACCTTCAAGTTCCTGATCGGATCAGGGTTTCGTCCTTTGGTCCGCTAGCGAAGCCAGTCTCTCCTGGCTGCAGCCCTTGACAGTGTCCGACGGGGTCTACGTGTCCTGCTCCCCCGCCACTTCATCCAACCTGCAGAGCGCGTTGGCCAGCAGCATCTGGCGGGGCGAACGGGCCTGTACACGGATGAGCTCCGGTGAGGCCACCACCAGCGTCAGGCAGCGCGCGCGCGAGGTAGCCACGTTGAGCCGGTTGAGCGAGTAGAGGAACTCCATGCCGCGCGGGGCATCCTCCGGGCGCGACGTCGCCATCGAGTAGATCGACACCGGCGCCTGCTGGCCCTGGAACTTGTCCACCGTGCCCACCGGCACGCGCGCACAAGCCTCACCGCGCTTCCGCAGCGTTGCCCCGATGAGCGTGCGCTGCGCGTTGTACGGCGTGATGACGAGGATGTCATCCGGCCGGATCGTCGCCTGCGCCTGCTCGCGGTCCAGCCACGTCGCCCGGCCCTCCAGCAGCCCGCACACGAGGTCCGCGATGACCCGCGCCTCCTCGATGGAGCGGTTGTCATTGCGCGCAGCGGCATGGTCCACCGCGATGAAGCGGATGCCCTCGCCGTCGACCAGGCCCGCGCCCGACAGGGCCTGTTGCTCATTGCCACTCTCCGGCAAGAGCGCACTCTCGTAGAAGACCTCGGAGGTGTAGCTGCAGATGTCCGGGTGCAGCCGCCAGGTCTTGTCCATGAACAGGCCCAGCTCGGACGGCATCACCGCGGTGTCGCGACCCAGCAGGTGTGCCAGCGCGCTCCGTTCCGCGCCCACCGGATGCGAGCCCTTGAGCGGCTGGTCGAGCTGCTGCGGGTCACCCAGCAGCACGATGGACCTGGCCACAGCGGACACCGCGACCGCGTTGGCCAGCGAGAACTGCCCGGCCTCGTCGATGAACAGCACATCGACGGCTTCGGTCGGGATCTTGGCGCTCGACCACAGCCAGGCCGTGCCGCCGATGACGTCAGCCGCGCCGTCCGCCAGCACTGCCGCCACGTCCGCCGCCGACTCGATGCCCTCCGCATGGGCGCAGGTCAGCTCGCCCGAGTCGCCCGGCTTCTGGCGGATGACGACCTCACGCTCGGCGAAGGCGGGATGCTCGGCCTGCGCCGCCCAGACGTTGTCCAGCAGGTTGCCGATGACCTTGTGGCTACCGGCAGTCACACCCACGGTCTTGCCCTGGGCGACGAGGTCCAGGATCATGCGCCCGCCGATCCAGGTCTTGCCGCTGCCGGGTGGCCCCTGGATGGCGAGGCACGTGCGATCGAGCCCCTTGACCAGCCGTCGCGCCAGCGTCCGCCGCCGACTCGCCCTCTGTGCGCAGGGGCTGACCATCCACGTGGCCGTCGACGCGCGGCGTCCGGCACAGGACAAGGTCGCGCGCCGCACGGTACGGGCCCTCGCCCGCCATGCCGTGGTCCACGACCGACTGGCCGATGTCCAGCAGCCGCTGCTCCTGCGCGGGGCAGGGCACGACGGTCTTGGCCACCAGCGCCCGTGGGTGCTCGATGGCCCGGCGGCGCGGGAAGCGCAGCACGATCTCGTTGCGGTCGAGGTCCGTCTCCACCACCGGCAGGTCCTTCAGGGTGGCGGGGTCGGTCGGTGCCTTGCCCACGTCGAAGTCTTGCTCGGGGAAGCGGTAGCGATATGTGCGCCTGGCCTCGTCCTCCACGTCCACCAGCTCCAGGCCGGCCAGCGGCTCGCGTGCCTCCAGCAGCTCTTCCTCGGTCGCTTCCAGCTGGCTGAACCAGCGCCACCAGTCGGGCTTCTGCTCGCGCCGATGCCAGCCCAGCAGGTTCGCCAGCAGCACCCGGCCCCGCTCATCGGGGGTCCACTCGCGCTCGCTCTCGTCGACCGGGATGCCCGCCACCAACGGCTCGGCCACCGCGCTCACACGCTGCAGCCAGGCGGACAGGCCCTCCTCCGCCTCGCCGTCGCGAACCTGCGGCCGCGGCAGCTCGAAGCCGAGCGTGGACGCCAGCATGCCGCGCTGTTCCTCCAGCCAGCGGTGCAGCTCCAGCGTGGAGACCACGTCATCGCGGTTGTAGGCGGTGATCTGGTCAAGGATCTCCTCGCCCACGCCACCGTGGCCGCCGAGCTGCAGCCAGTGCTCGAACTCGACGATGGACGAGCCCGCATCACGCAGCTCGATCTCGCGGCGGAAGCCGTAGAAAGGCTCCAGGCGCTTGATGGAGTAGCTCTCCACGGAGGCGCGCAGGCCCTGCCGCACGACGCGGTAGAGGTCCACCAGCACGTCGCCGCGGAACAGGCGGTCGACCTCGTCCTGGCGGGTGTTGTAGCGGCCCATCAGCTTGCCCAGGTGGCTCGGCTCGTACGGCGCGTAGTGGTAGACGTGGAGGTCGGGATCCGCGTCCAGGCAGTCGATGATGGTGTCGATGGTGCGCTCGAAGGCCGCCTTCTCCGCGGCCTCGGTCACGCGGCCCTGCTCGTCCCGGCTCCAGAAGGCGTGGAAGCGCGGCCCACCGTCGGCGTCCCGCTCCCCCGGCTGCAGCAGGCCGAAGAGGTAGTCGATGCCGTCCTCGCCGGCGAAGGGGTCGCCCTCCAGGTCCAGGTAGAGGTCTCCGGGGCTGGGCTCCGGCAGCGCGAGGAGGCCCTTGGTCGTGTCCAGCTCGCCGTCCGGCGTGCGGTGCGGCTCCAGCAGCTCGTGGATGTAGCGGCGCTCGTCCTCACCCTGGACCTGGATACGCGCCTGCTCGCGGACGCGCTCCAGTGCCTCCGGGCTGGTGCCGTCGAGCCGTCTGTCCAGCGGAAGCTGCAGCACGGCCAGCGAGCGACGCGTGCCGACGTCACGCTCGACCAGGGCGGCCCGCGTGCGCGCGGTGATGTTGGCCACCAGCGAGAGGTGGTCGTCCGCTCGGCGTCGCTTGCTGCAGATCTCATCCCAGCTGCAGACGCCGCAGTGCTCCGTTGGCTCCGGGTAGGACGGCGGCGGGGGAGGGTAGACGCTGGGCATGGGCGCGCCGACGGCGGCCAGGAAACGGGCCTGCACCGAGCGGAAGTAGGCCCGGAAGTCGGCCGTGCGGAAGCCCTGCGTTTCCCTGTCCTTGCCCCCGAGGGCCACGTACATGCGTTCGGGATAGCGGCCCTGGATGGCCGCGAGCAGCTCGTTGTAGACGCAGATCTGCAGCAGCGCGGAGGCCTTGACCTTGTGCGCCAGCTTGGTGTCCGCCACCTCGTACGACCGGCCCAGCGGCGCCTCGGCATCCTCGACACGCAGCAGGAAGTCGGCGAAGCCGAGCCAGGTGCCGTCGAAGAAGCAGGCCTGGAAGATGACGTCGTCCCCGCGCTCGATGGCCTCGCGGGTGGCGGCTGCACGTGCGCGGTAGAACTCGCCGCGGTCCGCACCTTCCGGTCGCTCGGCCGAGAGGTCCGCGATGGTGCGGCCCTGCTCCTGGAGGCGGCCGATGTAGACGCGCTCGTGCTCCTCGCCGCGCTGGGCGATGAGGTCAAGCTCCGGGTCGTTGCGGATGGGCTTCTGCACCAGGCCCGCGAGCGCGCTGCGCTCCAGCTCCGTCAGGTGGCCGCAGGCGAGGTAGCCCACGAGGTCGGTCGCGGAATAGACGGCCTGACCGTCGATGAGCTGCATGGCTCCCGATGGTACGCGGCCGGCGTGTCAGCTTGTCTGGCACACCGGCCGCTACAGCGCCACGACCGATCAGCGGCGGCGGAGGCCGATCAGCGGCCGCGGAGGCCGATCAGGGGCAGCGGAATTCGGGCGTCAGGAAGAACGAACCGACCAGGACCCGCTTCGACTTCCCGGCATCATTGAAGGCCGCGACGTACAGGTCGTAGAACTGGTCGTTGGAGTATGGGGAGACCGGCGCGTCCGGCAGGGCCCTGTCGATGGCCGCGTGATCGGGCTGGTAGCTCGTGCTGTCGGCCGGGAGCCGGTCCAGGCGAACCGCCCTCGATCGCTTCAGGCGGAAGTCGCGTTCATCGAGGGCCTGGTTGGGGTCCGTCCCGGGCTTGAGCTGGCAGTAGCCGCGGCGGGCATACACGCGATAGCCCGTCTCGTCGTCGGCGTTGTCACGCCACTCCACCACCTCACGGTTCTTGTCGGCGATCTGGTCCGGCGGCAGCCCGTCGCGCATCCAGTCGGGAAACACGGTCTCGACGGAGCCAGCCGCGGTGGGGGCGGCCGGCCTGGACGCCGCTGTGGTGTTGCCGTCGGTGCCGTCGGTGCCACCGGCGCCCTGGCCGGCCTCGAGCGAATCGACACGGCTGCGCAGCTCGCTCACCTCGGTCTGCAGCGCTTCCAGCAGAGCGATCACGGTGGCGATGTCCGGCTCCGGCTCTTCGTACACGAGGCTGACGGCGCCCTCGGCATCGAGCAGCTCCAGTGTCCCGTCGCTGGACTGCCAGGCTGCCGTCGTGGGCAACAGTGCCAGGTAGGCATCCTCGACGGCTTGCACGTCCGGCTCACAGGCCATCATGGTCTGGGCCAGCTCTGGCGCGATGGACAGCGATGTGCCGTCGAGCGAGTAGCCGCCAGAGAACCGGTTGCAGCCGGCGTTTCCGCTCGCCACGCCGTCCGCCAGGGACAGGCTGGGAACCACGCCCTCGGGTACCGCCGTCAGTCCCGTCTCGGTGGTGTACGCGATAAGCTCCCAGGCCTGCCCTTCTGGCGTGGCCGGCTCATCCTGCGCCGCGACGGTGCCTGCCAGGCAGGTCGTCAGCGCCAGCGCGGTGGATAGCCCCACGTTGGTCGTTCTCGGGAACATCGGCTTCACCTCCTGATTCGTGTCCCCCAGGTCCCGTGCCCCCCAAATCAGGCCACGACACTACCCCCGGCGACGCGACGCTGTCCACACCTTGTCCATGCGGCTCGCGTGGTCCTCGTGGCCTTCGACGGTCATCGCCCGGCGCTACAGTCGTGCCGATGCCCACCTCGCGTGCCGCATGGCAGGACCGCCTCTCCGCATGGCTCCGACGCTGGCAGCCGCTGCTGCCGCTGTTCTCGGTGCAGATGATCGTAACCATCGGCTTCGGTGCGCTGCTGCCGGTGCTGCCGCTCTACGTGCAGGAGCACGATATCGATGCCACCGGACTGGGTGTCATCGTCGCCGCCTGGGCCGTGGCCAAGCTGCTGCTGGAGCCGCTCTTCGGCTGGTGGGCCGACCGTCACCGGCGCAAGCCGCAGATGGTCGGTGGCCTGGTGCTGCTGGCGGTCGTCAGCGTCCTGCCGCTCGTCTTCCCCACGTTCGTCGCCTTCGTCGTGTTGCGGTTCCTGGCCGGTGTCGCCACGGCGGCCTACGACCCTGCGGCGCGCGGCATGGTCGTGGACGCCACCGAGGAGGACGAGCGTGGCGAGGCCTTCGGCTTCTACGGCGCCTTCCAGATCGCAGGCTTCGTCATCGGTCCGGCCATCGGCGGCATCGGCGCCACCATCTTCGGGGGCTACGGCTTCCCCTTCGTCTTCACCTCGCTGCTGTCGCTGGTCGGTGTGGTCGTGCTGGTGCGCTTCCTCGACGCCCGGCCGCACGCGAACGAATTGGCCGAGTTCGAGCACGATCCCGATGCCAAGCCCCTTCCCGCAGGCGACCCCTTCAGCGCCTCCGAGGTCGTGGTCGTGCCGACCGACGACCGAGCCTCCCGGCCGCAGGCGCCCCTGCGCTCGCTCTTCAATCGCACGGTCGTGGCGGCGCTGGTGCTGACGTTCGGGCTGCACCTCTCCTTCGGCACGTACGAGGTGGTGTGGTCCATCTACCTCATCGCGCTGGGGGCGACGGTGGCCTGGGTGAGCCTGACGTTCGTGCTCTTCGGTATCCCCGAGATGGTGTTCTCACCCATCGCCGGGCGCATCGTGGACCGCCGCGGCCCGGTCGCGATCGTCGTCGCGAGCGGCGTCACCATCATCCTCTCCGGCGCCATCTATGCCGTATCGAGCCACTTCCTGGTGCCCTCGATCGTCGTGCCCTTCGAGGCGGTGGCGACCGCGGCCATGCTGCCGGCGCTGTACGCCATGCTCGCGCGCGGAACGCCCAGCGGCCGCTCCTCTACGGCCCAGGGCATCTTCGGGGCCACCAGCACCCTGGCGCTGGTGGTGGCATCACTGGCCGCTGGCTGGCTCTTCGACCGGGGCGTGGGGCTGCCGTTCTGGTTCTTCGTGGCCGGCATGGCGGCGTGCCTCGTGGCGGGCGTGCTCATCTATCGACCGGCACCGCCTCGGTCCGTCACCACGTAGGACAGGCTAGGACCTCTTCAGGCCGCTTCGGGTCCATTCGGCTCGTTGACGACCGATGTAAACGTTGTCATCGTGCTGCTACAAGTGGGAAAAGGAGGTTCGGGTCTATGTCCTGGGTCTTCATGGTGTCCATCGCCGTCCTGCTGACGGCGGTCGTGCTCATCGAGTACCGCGCCATCCGCGCCGGTGACGAGCGCAGACACCACGCTCCCGGCTACGCCCTTGTCCTGGGCGGGCTGGTCGTGATCGGTCTCGGCATCGCCGCGGCGGTGTCAGAGCAGGTGACGGTGGCATTGCTGGCGTCCCTTGCCGGTCTCGGTGCTGTAGCACTGGGTGCCACGCGGCACAAGGAGGCAGCAGCGCACTAGCGAGGAACACCTCGTCGGTCGCCTCGGCGGCCGCTCAAGCGGAGCCCGCCCGGACCCCTTCCGGGCGGGCTCATCTCGTGCAGTGGCGCCCCCGCTGTGCTCGCTGGCGAGCTTCGGATGATGTCCTTGGTGACTCACCGGGCTGGCGGGCTTCGATGATGTCCCTGGTGACTCACCGGGCCGGGGACGCTGGTCGCTCGGCCGACGCGATGTCCGGCTCCGCCGTTTGAGTCGCCAGGCGACGCGAATGGCCGGGCACGTCGCGGATCCGAGCCACCACGTAGGACCGATCGTCGCGAACGGTGGTCGGATCGCTGAGTGCGGACCAATCGCCCTGCCTCGGTGGCCAGGTGAGTCACCGGCGACATCACGGGCGGGCAACGCCCCAGCGACATCACGGGCGGGCAACGCCGCGCCGCAGCGCCATGCCCAACACCGCCTCAGATCGTCTGGTTGGCCAGCTCCAGCTGGTGCAGCGTGCGCCGCTGCAAGGCCCCGAGCCGCTCTGGGTCCAGCACCTCGCAGGCCCAGTCCCAGTGCAGCGAGACCACGTCACCGACCTCCACGTCAGCCACGAAGCCGGTGCCGTCCAGCCAGCGCCGCACCGTCTGCACCCTCGGTTCGGTCAATGCCAGCTTGCCCTCGGCGAGCCCCAGCGGCACCGTGTTCACCACCAGCGACTCACCGCTGACCTCCAGCACGCGGCCCCAGCGGATGCGGCACGAGTCCATCAGCCCCACCGCGTCCGTGACTGCGCCGCCGCGCATCAGCCCCACGCGCGGGAAGATGTCGAACACGTGGAAGGCGTGCGTCGGTCGCGCGCCCGCCTCCGCCTTGCCCTCCAGCCACTTCCAGGCCTCCGGCAGCAGCTGAGCCCGGAAGCGGGCGTCCATCGACTGTGTCATCAGCACCGGGTCCACGCCGTCGGATAGCGCGTTGCCGATCCAGTAGGCGTCGACCACCCGCCGATCCATGGGGTCCGCGATGCCGTGCGCCGAGGCGATGAGCTCCAGGTACGGGTAGGCACCCTCGAACCCCGCCGCCAGGTCGCGCAGCCCATGGTCGATCTCCAGCGCCTGCGTCCTGGTGGCACCTGACGCGGCGCCCAGCTCCAGCAGCGAGCGCCAATCCTCTGGCCCGCACAGACCCAGCCGGTTGGGCCCGAAGGCGTAGCGCGCGAAGAGCACCGGCCCCGTGGGGCTTGGGCGAACAGCGACGGCGGGGGACGTGTCAGAGGTCATGGGCAGGGCGTCGCGGTCAGTGCGCCGCTTGGGTGGACGCCCCCGCCGCGGGGGCACCCGCCGCCGAGCCTGCGTCCACCGCCGAGCCTGCCTCCGCCGCCGGGCCTGCGTCCACCGCCGAGTCTGCCTCCGCCGCGGGGGGCCCCGCGTCTGCCGAGCCTGCCTCCGTCAGCGGCTCGCCGTCCATGTCGGTCAGCCCGTAGAGCACGCCGAAGGCATGTGCCATCTCCGCCGCCTGCTCCTCGTCGAGCTTGCGCACGACCGTGCCGGAGTTGACCAGCACCCAGTCACCCACGACGAGGTCCGGTTCCAGCATCATCGAGGCCTTGTCGACGCGACCGCCGACCTCCACCTCGCAGATGGCGCCGTCGACGGCGACGACGCGAGCAGGGGCCATCAGGCACATGGGGCTACCTCCCGGCAAACCACGGCCGGCCCCGGCACCTGGGGGAGGGGAGCGCCGCAGTGGTTGCATTGTGGATCTGTGGGGGATGCGGTCACCGCCAGCTCACCGCAGAGTGCGCAGTGCACGTCCGCGCAGCTGACGGTGAAGACGGTAGAGCTGAAGCCGTGGTCCTCCAGGATGGCCGCGGCGTAGAACGCCACCGCGCCTGCCTCCGCACGCGTGGCATCGCGGATCTCCAGCTCGAGCTGGCCTCCGCGACACGATTCAGGCCAACCGTGGATGACCTTCTCGATGGCAGCCCCGACGGCTCCGGCTTCATGCATGTGGCCAGCATGCCCCACGCGCGCGAAGCCTGCCGCTGCCGAGCGGCCCGCGGCCGGCGGGACATGCGGCCCCTGCGGACCCGATACACGAGTGTCGCCGTCCTCAGCACCTCCGAACGGCCCATGCCGGCCGGGCCCATCGGCCCTGTGGGCGCCAACCGTGCGAGGTGCACCGTGGTCGGATGACCGATACCGCTGCGTTGGTCTCCCGGATCGAAGCCACGTGGTTCGGCTCCGGCCTGTCAGAGGGCTCGGTGGAGCGCCTCGCCGGCATGGCCCGCGAGTACGAATCTCCGGCCCGTGCGCGACTGCTGCGGGAGGGCGACGAGACCAAGGAGCTCAGTGTCCTCGTGGATGGGCGAGTAGCCCTCACCGAGCACGTGGCCGGACGTGGGTCGGTGACACTCATGACCGTCGAGCCAGGCGACATCTTCGGCTGGTCGGCGCTCATCAACCCCTACCGGGCGACCTCCACCGTGGTCAGCCTGGAACCAGTGAAGGTCATCGCCTTCGACGCCGCGACCCTCCGCGACGAGGTCCGCTCCAACTGCGTGCTGGCAGCGGGCGTCTATCCCCGGCTCCTCGAGGCACTGGCGCGACGACTCGGCGCCACGCGTCATCAGCTGCTGGACCTCTACGGCTCCGAGCAACGGGAGCCCTGGTAGCCCAGAAGCCGAGCGGACGAGCCACACCGACGAGCAAGCAGCAGCACGGAGGGAGCCTCGCTGTGATCGATCTGACAACCAGGGCATGGCTGCCGCGCGAGGAGCTCGATCGCCTCATCGCGCTGCTGCGCGAGGACGGTCGTCGAGTGGTCGGCCCCACCGTCGCCGACTCGGCCATCGTCTACGACGAGATCGGCTCCATCGCCGATCTGCCCACCGGCGTGGTCGACGAGCAGGCGCCCGGTCACTACCGCATCAGCCGCGACAGCAACGGCAGCGCGCACAAGTCGTTCGACTACGCGTCCTCGCCGATGTCGTGGAAGACCTTCACCTACCCCAGCTCGGTGCCCATCGCGCGGGCGCGCCGCTCCGGCGGCGAGCTCTCCTACGACGACATCGAGCACGACGCGCCGCGCATGGCCTATCTCGGCGTGCGTGCCTGCGACCTGGCCGCGCTGGCCATCCACGATGACGTCCTGACCGGCGGTCCCTACATCGACGAGGACTACGCCGACCGGCGTGGCAAGGCCTTCATCGTGGCGGTCGACTGCGCCAAGCCCTCGGGCACCTGCTTCTGTGCCTCGATGGGCACTGGGCCGGAGGTCAGCTCGGGCTTCGATATCGCCCTCATCGAGCTTGACGACGGGTATGTCGCACGTGCCGGCAGCGAGGCCGGCCAGAAGCTGCTCGACCGCCTGGAGCTGGGCTCCGCGACGTCGATCCAGATGCACGCGGCCGCCGGCGTCGGCGTGGAGGCGCGGGCCAGCATGTCCGAGCAGCCGGGCGTCATCCGCGACGGCCTGCACGAGCGCCTCATGGCGCAGCTCGAGAGCAGCGGCTGGGACGAGATCGCCGAGCGCTGCCTGGCTTGCACCAACTGCACCATGGCCTGCCCCACCTGCTTCTGCACCGACGTCTCCCAGACCTCCGACCTGCTGGGCACCGAGAGCGTGTCCGAGCGCCAGTGGGCCTCCTGCTTCACGCTCGACTTCGCCCGCGTGGCGCACGGCAACTTCCGACCCCAGGTCAAGGACCGCTACCGCCAGTGGCTGACCCACAAGTTCGCCACCTGGGTCGACCAGTTCGGCAGCTATGGCTGTGTCGGCTGCGGACGCTGCATCACCTGGTGCCCGGTGGGCATCGACGTGCGCCAGGCGCTGTCGCGCATCGCGCCCGTGAAGCCGCCGCTGCAGGGCACACAGAGGCCGGTGCCGGTGTCGGCCAACCCGGGGCGCTACTCCATCGGCACCATCGGCGACATCTGGGCCGAGACCAAGAACGTCTACACGCTCGTGCTCAAGGACCTGCCCGACGCCGTCTGCTGCGGCACGCCCGGCCAGTTCCTGATGCTCGACCTCCCCGGCTACAGCGCGGTGCCGATCTCCGTGTCGCGCTACCGCGATGGCGAGATCTTCCTGACCGTGCGCACGGAGGGTGCCACCACGCGCGCCATCACCTCGCTGCGGCCCGGCTCACAGCTGGGCCTGCGCGGCCCAGTGGGGCAGGGCTGGCCCATCGAGGCTGCCTACGGCCGCGACGTCGTCATCGTCGCCGGCGGCATCGGCCTGCCGCCGCTTCGACCCCTCATCGACAACATCTTCAAGAACCGCGGACACTTCGGCCGGGTGCGGCTGTTCTACGGGGCGCGCACGCCGAACGACCTGCTCTTCACCGAGGAGCTCAAGGCCTGGGCGGCGCGCGACGACATCACCGTCGGCGTGACGGTCGATCGGGCGCAGGTCGGCACCTGGAGCGGCGCGGTCGGAGTCGTCACCCACCTGTTCGATCGCGAGCCCATCGACGGCAGCCACACGACGGCCTACATCTGCGGCCCGGAGAAGATGATGTCGGCTACGGCCAACTCCCTCGCCGGCCGCGGCATCCTGCCGGAGCACATCTTCCTCTCGATGGAGCGACACATGGCCTGCGGCATCGGCCTCTGCGGCCACTGCCAGATGGGCAAGAACTTCGTCTGCAGGGACGGGCCGGTGTTCTCGCGCCGGGAGCTGGGCGAGTCGCTGGACGTGGAGGGACTGTGATGGCTGTTTCCAACCGCGACAAGCCGGTGCGCGTGGGCGTCGTCAAGTTCGCCTCCTGCGACGGCTGCCAGCTGGCCTTCCTCGACATCGGACCGGCGCTGCTTGACATCGGCGTCAAGTACCAGATCGTGGAGTTCGGCGAGGCCTCGTCGAACCGCTCGCCCGACGGCCCCTTCGACATCCTCTTCGTGGAGGGCTCCATCAGCACCGACGAGCAGGTCCAGCACGTGCGCCACCTGCGCGACCGCGCGACGACGCTCGTGACCATCGGCGCCTGCGCCACCAGTGGTGGCATCCAGGCGCTGCGGGCATGGGCGGGCAACGACGGGGGCATCGCCGGCTTCATCGATGCCGTCTATGCCACGCCCGAGTACGTCGATACGCTCGAGCGGTCACAGCCCGTGGCAGCCGTGGTCGATGTCGATGCGGAGCTGCGCGGCTGCCCCATCGACACCGGCCAGCTGGTGGAGCTGCTGACGGCGACGGCCATCGGGCGCCGGCCGCAGCTGCCCAGCGAGGCTGTCTGCGTCGCCTGCAAGCGCGCCGGCCGCGTGTGCGTGATGGTGGCGCGTGGCGAGCCCT
>CAVORC010000013.1:0-107451 GCA_963698505.1 uncultured Chloroflexia bacterium
GACCGAGTCTCACAGCGTGGGCGAGGCCGCCGCGGAGCCCGAGCTGATCGCCGGCTGGCGTGACCCCGAACTGGCAGCCCGGCCCCGAGGACACGCCGCCTCCGGCCTGCTGGAAGAACCCCAGCGGCGTCATCGGTGGCGGTGCCCGGCGGCCACTCCCGCGCCGGTGGACCCGAGCGCCACGACGGCGCCCATCGCGGGCGGCTCCACTGACGCGCCGCGCGTGGTCAAGCTGTTGGCCAACTCGGCCCTGCAGTTCACCGACGAGGCCGGTACAGTCGTGTCGCAGATCGACGCGGTTCCCGGCGAGACCATCGAGTTCGTCATCGACAACACCGCCGGCTTCGACCACAACTTCTGGATCGGGACGCCGGCGGACGTGCTGAGCGTGCCCAACGCGGAGACCGACGTCGGTCACCCGATCTGGCAGAGTGGCGAGCAGACCGTGACCTGGACGGTGCCGGCGGATGGCGGCACGCTGCAGTTCGCCTGCACCGTGCCGGGCCACTACACCACCATGCACGGCAACATCGTGATCCAGGGCTAGGGCAGGAGACGACCGTGGCACAGCAAGCACTCCCGCAGGGCGCCACTCGCCGCCGCGCCGCCTTCGGCCTGTTCGACGCTGATGGCTGGACGTGGGCCGGGCTGAAGGCGGCCTTCTGGTTCCTGTTCATCATCTTCATGCTCGGCGTGGTGCCCAACTGGGCCTACTACTTCACCACCAGCAACACCATCTCGGTGGGCTACAACTTCGCCTCCATCGTCAACCTCTGCCCGGCTGACAACGAGAACCTGCCCTGTCCCGCGCCGGCCGGTGCCACGCTCCCGTGGCAGGCGTCCCCGGCCGAGCTGGCCATGCCCGCCGCGCGCGCCGGCGCGTCGGTGTACCAGTCGGGCACGACCGTGTACCTCGTTGGCGGCAGCGTCGACGGCAGCGCCACGGACGAGGTCCTGGTCACCCACGTCACCGAGAATGGCAACCTCAGCGGCTGGACCACCGGACCGGCCCTGCCCGAGCCACGCACCGATGCGGCGCTGGGCATGTTCGCTGGCATCCCCTACCTCATCGGCGGTCTGGATGCCTCCGGTGCCGCCACTGACACGGTCTACGAGGGCGTCGTCGAGGAGGGCCTGCTGACCGGCTGGGTCCTGGCCGACGGCGAGAACCGCACGGAGGCCCTGACCCTGCCGCAACCGCTCAGCGGCGCCGGCGTGGTAGCCGGGACGGGTGGCTTCGCGCTGGTGGGAGGTCGCGGCGCCGACGGCGAACCGACCGACGGCGTCTACCTGGCCTGGGTCGAGGGCGCCGGCGACACGCTGCAGCCCTGGGCCCCGCTGGAGGGCCTGGCGCTGCCGGAGGCGCGCGCCGACGTGGTCGCCTCGTCGATCGCCGATTTCATCTACGTCGTCGGCGGCTCGGGGCCCGAGGGTGCGACTGACAGCGTCTTCCGCCTCGAGCTGGTGAACGGCGAGCCCGCCACCGACGAGGCCGGACAGCTGCTCGGCTGGGCCGTGGCGCCTGCCGACCAGGCGCTGCCCGAGGCTCGGACCGACGCCACCGTCTTCAACGCCAACGGTGCCATCTATGTCATCGGCGGCTTCGATGCCGAGGGTGTGCCACAGGAGTCGGTGCTGTGGGCCGTGCCGGACACGTCCACCGGGATCTACAGCGGCTGGGAGCAGCTGGAGCAAACGGACCTGCCGGTCGCGACCGCCGACGCGCCGCTGGTGGGCGTCGGCTCCCACGCGTTCGTCTTCGGCGGTGAAACGCCGGACGGTCCGACCGATGGCTCGCTTCGGTCAGCCATCTCGCCGCGTCCGCCCTTCTTCCAGCTGGGCATCGCCGGTGCCACCATCCCGGCACTCTCCATCAAGGGTGAGGTGGGACAGCAGCTGGGCTACCTCAACGCCATGGGCGTGGGCATGACCAACTTCGTCATCCTCATCATCATCGGCATCGCCTTCTCCCGGCCGGAGGCCAGCAAGCGCGTCCTCTCCAGGCTCTCTCGCGGCCGTCTGCCGATGCCGCCCGAGGAGCGCTACCGCGCGTAGCGCGCTGCTCCACGGGGCTCGACGTCAGGCTTCGCGGCGGTAGATCGCCAGCCGCGGCTGGGTGGCGTCATCGGTGGCCACGCAGCGCACGCTCGGATCCTGCCCTGACCGGCCGGTGGGTGACGCCACGAGGATGCCCCCGTGTTCCAGCAGTGGCGCCGCGTCAGCCTCGATGGCGGAGGCCAGGATCAGCAGCCGGAAGTGACCGCGCGGCAGACGAGGAACCTCCTCGGCGTCCGCCAGCAGCCAGGCGAAACCAGCGGGGAGCGGAGCGTCCGTTGGCGGCCCCAGCCAGAGGGCCGGTCCACCCGGCGCCATCGCAGCTGCCTGCTGCACGATGCCCTGCCAGCGACGCGCCGCCGTCCGTTCCAGCTCGATGGCCTCTCGCTCGACATCATCGATGGCCGCCCTGATGGGCGCGAGCGTCGTCGGGGCTGCCCGGTCGAGTCGCGCCAGGGCTCCCGCACCGACATCGAGCCAGGCGCTGACGTCGGTCGCGTCGCGCAGCAGGCCGCCCCACAGCGCCTCGGTGTCCGCCGCCGCGATCGCAGAGGTCAGGTCAGGTAGCAGGAGCCGGGCCAGGCCGGCGTGGTGGCCCCACTCGAGCCAGGCGTCCGCCGGCGACGTGGCGACGGCGGCATCGGGGAGCGCCAGCCAGGCCGGCAACCCGGTCGCGGCAGCCTCCGCCGCGGCGATGCGGGCCTCGGCCTCTGCGGGCGCGCCCTCCACCAGCAGTAGATCCGGTTCGGCATCGGCCAGCAGCCCGGCCTGGTCGCGGTAGTCCCGCTCGCTCGCAGCATCGCGCGGGAGCAGGCGGCCGGTGTCCGTGTCGAGCTGGTCGTCCAGTGCCGGCAGGACAGCGGCGACGAGGGGGCGCGGCCGCCCGCGACGGACATCGTCCACGTCCGCTTCCGCCAGCAGCACTTCGCGGCGTTCGCTTCCGATCTCGACGGCCTCGCGGGCGACGCGGACGGCGCCCGCCGTCCAGGCTGCGGCGCGACGAGTCTCACCCAGTGGCAGCAGCGCCCGCCGATGCGTCAGCCACGTCGGTGCCACCACGACGTCGGCGCCAGCAGCGACCTGGGCCGCGATCCGCTCACGCGCGGCTCCAGCATCGCGGACGTGCAGTGGCAGGTACCAGTCGGCATCGTCGCGGTCGGGGCGCGCGGGCACGCGCTCGGGGCCCCAGGAGCCGGCCAGCAGCAGGCAGCGCTGCGGCACGGGATGCTCCGGCCCGCGTGACGTGCGACCGACGGCCGTGTCTAGAGTTCGCCCTCGCCCGGCTCGGGCTCTCCCGACGAGGTGGGCAGGCCGGCCGCGTGCCAGGCCACGATGCCGCCGCTGACGTTGGTGACGTTGCCGAACCCCTGCGCCTGCAGGAACTGCGTGGCGTTCTGGCTGCGCCCGCCGGTGCGGCACATCAGCAGCAGCTCGCGGTCGCGGGGCAGATCCCTGACGCGGCTGTTGAGGCGGCCCAGTGGCAGCAGTACCGCGCCACGGGCACGGATCTGCGAGTACTCGTTGGGCTCGCGCACATCGATGATCAGGGCGCCGACGTCGTCGGGGCCCTGCATCTCGGCGGCTTGCTGCACGGTCACGGCGGGGACGCCCCCACCCATCAGGTTGCGAAGGAACGACATGCTTACTCCAGTTCGATGAGTGGTTTGCGTCCGGCGATGCCGGCCTCGAGCTCATGCCACCAGCCGATGTCGTCCTCACCCAGCTTCCAGCAGAGCCAGATCGGCCGGCCGGAGGCGAGGGCGGGGAAGTCGACGAGGCCGCTGCCGATGTCGCGCAGCGTGATGCCCCAGGCGTCGATCTGGCGCACCGTCCGTTCCATGCGCCGCACGGTCTCGGTCATCCGCTCCCGCTCGCGCTCGAGCTGGGCCGCACGCTCCGCCTCGGCGAGGTTGGCTGAGCCGTCAGCGGCCAGCAGCCGCACACGACGCTGGGACGCGGCGATGGAGTCGCGGTCATCCCGCAGCGCCGCCAGCAACGGCCGCAGCTCGTTCACGCGCTCGTTGGCCGTGGCAAGGTCGTAGTAGCTGGTCACGCGCCGGATTCTCGCACGCGGCACGTGTTCGTCGCTGCGGTGGGTCCCCGCGCTCAGCGCGTCGCCGCTGCCGGACGCTAGAGTCGCGAGATGAGATTGGCTGAGCGGATGGCGCACATCGGTACCGAGTCGGCGTTCGAGGCTGCGGCCCGGGCCCGGGCCGCGCAGGCGGCCGGCCGCGACATCATCAGCCTCCACATCGGCGAACCGGACTTCGAGACGCCACCCAATGTCGTCGAGGCGGCCTGCCGCGCGCTGGCCGACGGTCAGACGCACTATGCACCGCCACTGGGCGTGCCGGCCTTTCGCGAGGCCATCGCCACCGACTTCAGCCGCCGTCGCGGCGTGGAGCTGAGCCCCGATCGCGTCGTCGTGACACCCGGAGCCAAGCCGGTGCTGGCCTTCAGCCTGATGGCACTGGCAGGGCCGGGCGACGAGGTCATCGTCCCCGACCCCGGCTTCCCCATCTACGAGTCGCTGACGCGCTTCGTTGGTGCCACGCCGGTGCCGATCCCCTTGCGGCAGGCCAACGGGTTCCGGCTGGACCTCGACGAGCTGCGCGCGCTGGTCTCGCCGCGAACGCGCCTGCTGCTGATCAACAGCCCGCACAACCCCACCGGGGCGGTGCTGACGCGGCACGACCTGGAGGGCATCGCAGCCATCGCCATGGCCAACGACCTGGTGGTCCTGACCGACGAGATCTACGCCCGACTCGTCTACGAGGGCGATCATCACTCCATCCTCGCCGTCGACGGCATGGCCGAGCGCACCATCGTGCTCGACGGGCTCTCGAAGACCTACGCCATGACCGGCTGGCGCCTGGGCTGGGGCATCGTGCCAGGCCCGCTGGTGCCCGTCTTCGAGCGCCTGCTCATCAACACCGTCTCCTGCACGGCCACCTACGCGCAGCTGGCGGGGGCGGAGGCACTCAGCGGTCCGCAGGACGCGGTCGACGCCATGAGGGAAGAGTTCCGGCAGCGTCGCTCCCTCGTCGTGGATGGGCTCTCGTCACTCCCTGGCGTGACCTGCGACCTGCCGCAGGGGGCGTTCTACGCCTTCCCCGCGATCGGTGGCAGCGGCATGGATGGCGCCACGCTGGCCGCCCGCCTGCTCGACGAGGCGGGCGTGTCCGTGCTGGCCGGCACCGCCTTCGGGCGCATGGCGACGGATCACCTGCGCGTGTCCTACGCCACATCGCAGGCCGACCTGCGCGTTGCGCTCGAGCGCATGGGCCATCTCCTGGCAGCCAAGGGACACCGCCGATGAACAGGCGCCCCCGCGTCTTCGTCACTCGCCTCATCCCCGCGGCCGGGCTCGATCGCGTGCGCGCAGACCACCGATGTCGAGGTCTGGGACGACGAGCTGCCCGCCGGCCCGCCAGTCGCTGCTGGAGAAGGTGCGAGGCGTGGACGGCCTCCTCTCGCTGCTCACCGATCGCGTCGACGATGAGCTGCTCGATGCCGCGGGGCCGCAGCTGCGGGTGGTCTCCAACTTCGCGGTGGGCTACGACAACATCGACGTCGCCGCCTGTGCCCGTCGCGGGGTGGCGGTGGGCAACACGCCCGGGGTGCTCACCGAGACGACCGCCGACCTCGCCTTCGCGCTGCTCATGGCCTGCGCCCGCCGGCTGCCGGAGGCATCCGCCTACGTGCGCGCCGATCGCTGGCAGACGTGGAGCCCGTTGTTGCTGCTGGGCAAGGACGTCCACGGCGCCACGCTCGGCCTGGTCGGCTTCGGGCGCATCGGTCGCGAGATGGCCCGGCGGGCCACCGGCTTTCGCATGCGCACGCTCTACTACGACCGCGTCCGTGCCGACGCCGCGGCGGAGGCGGAGCTGGGCGCCACCTTCGCGCCCTTCGAGGAGGTCCTCGCAGCGGCCGACGTCATCAGCCTGCACACCGTGCTCAGCGACGAGACCCGCGGCCTCATCGACGCGGCCGCGCTCGCGCGCATGAAGCGTGGTGCCATCCTCATCAACACCAGCCGCGGTCCGGTGGTGGACCACGTGGCCCTCGCCCAGGCACTGCGCTCCGGCCAGCTCTTCGCCGCAGGACTCGACGTCACCGACCCGGAGCCGCTGCGCGCGGACCATCCGCTGGTGGGGCTGCCCAACTGCCTCGTCGTGCCGCACATCGCCTCTGCGTCCGAGCGCACGCGCGATGCCATGGCACAGAAGGCCGCAGCCAACCTGCTCGCCGGACTGCGTGGGGAGCCGCTGCCCGATCCGGTGGTGAGCTAGGAACCCTCGGCCTGGAGGTGGACGAGGATGCGGCCCGCGACGGCAGTGGCGTCCAGGTCGTCGGTGTCGATGGTGAGATTGGCGATGGCTCGATAGGTGGCGTCGCGCTCCTCGTAGCGCGCCCGCAGCCATGCGATGTCGGTGGCATCATCGCGTCGCCCTGCTCCGGCACCGATGCGGCCACGCAGTGTCTCCGGCCGGGCATGCAGATACACCACCGCGGGTGCTGCCCGCAGCAGCGCCAGCGATGCCGCGTCGGTCACCACCCAGGCGGCGGCACCGACCACCAGGGGTGCCGGCATCGTGAGCGCGTGGCGCAGGGCGCGGGCCTCCGCCCGGTGCAGCGCGTCCTCGCCCTCGGCCGCGTCGATGTCCTCGGACGATCGGCCGGTGACGGCACGAACCAGCTCGTCGTTGTCGAGGTAGCGCCATCCGGTGCGCTGCGCCAGCGCTCGTCCGACGGTCGTCTTGCCGCTGCCCATCATGCCGATGAGCACGATGGTGGTGGGCGCAAGGGTGGTGGTGGGCACCTGGTTGACTCTACGGCACCACGTGTGGCGGGGCAGCGCCCCGCGGCAGGCCCGTAGACTGTGCGGCGTGATCGTCATCCGCCTGGCTGGCCTCTTCTTCGCCCTGGTCCAGATCAGCCTCGTGCTGCGACTGGCGCTGCCCTTCGTGGAGGTGCCTGCGGGCCTCACGGAGTACGTGCCCGCCCTGGTGGACATCACCGACATCTGGGTGCTGCCGGTGGAGGCCATCGTCGACCGGTTCGAGATCACCGGCCTGGCCGAGGACCTCGCCGCCGTCGGGGATGACAGCATCAGCGGACCTGAGCAGTTCGAGCCGGTGGTGCTCGTGGCCATGCTCTTCTGGGGCCTGGCCGCCTGGTTCTCGCTCTTCGTGTTGCGGCTCATCTTCCGCCCGGCAGGCTGACCGACTCGCGAGCCGGGGCGTCGCGTCCGCGCCACTCCCCGGTCGCATCCCGCCGTCCCGGTCGCCGCGGTACCTTCGGGTACGGTGCGGTGCGGTCGTCACCGGCGTAGGGTGCCCTCGATGGTCCAGCCCGAGACCGCGGGAGCGTCTTCCCGCGCCCAGCGACACGACCCCGTCGAGGTGAGCGACAGCAGCGCCGCGCCGCGGGCGTCGCGCTGGGCCATCACCCGCGGGCAGCTCTTCGTGCTGCTGGCGGTCTTCCTGCCAGCCGTGGCCTCGATGCTGGCCCCGATCATCACCGGCGACATCGCCTACCAGGTGCAGGCCGGCAGGCTGATGTTCGAGGCAGGCGGGATCGTGGACACCGATCCCTTCACCTTCACCGTCCTGGGTGAGCCCTGGGTCAACCAGCAGTGGGGCGCGAGTATCGTCTTCGCCGCTGTCTTCGACGCGGGCGGATGGGCGGGGCTGTTGCTGCTGCGCGCGCTGCTCATCGGCATCACCTTCGCGCTCGTCTTCGTGGCCTGTCGCGCCAGCGGGGCCGGCCAGGTCATCGCTGCCCTCGTCACCCTGGGCAGCTTCGTCGTGGCAGCCACCAACCTCGCCCTGCGTTCGCAGACGTTCGGTGTGCTCTGCTTCGCCGCGGTCATCGCCATCCTCGCCTGGCGGCGCAGGCACCCGTGGCTGCTAGGGCTGATCCCGCTGGTCATGATCGCGTGGGCCAACACGCACGGCTCCTTCTTCGTCGGCTGGGCCGCCATCGGCCTCGCCGCCCTGGAGGACCTCGTCGCACGCCGGCGACTGGCGGCGGTGACCATCGGCGTGGGGGTGCTCAGTGTGCTGGCCACGCTGCTCCACCCGTGGGGCGTGGACATGTGGGCCTACGTGGTCGAGCTCTCGAGCAACCCGCTCATCGCCAGCCTGGTCACCGAGTGGCAGGCACCGACGCTGCAGACGCCCACGGGCATCTTCTTCTTCGCTTCGCTGGCGGTCGTGCTGGGGCTGCTGCTCTACCGCGGCCGCGTCATCTCCTGGCTGCAGGTGCTGTGGCTGACAGGGTTGGCGCTGCTGGGCCTGATGGCCGTGCGCAACTCCATCTGGTGGGCCATCGGCGCGGCCCCCGTCGTCGCCATCCTCGTGGACGGACTGGTCGTCCGAGGTCAGCGGCTGGGGGTGCCGACCCTCGATCGGGCGCGCGGCGTCGGCTACACCGCGATCGCGCTGGTGGCGGTCGTGCTGGCGGTGGTGGCCCTGCCCCTGTGGAAACCCATCGACCCGCTCTACGGACCGCAGGACGTGGTCCGCTATGCCCCCCGTGGTGTGACCGAGACGCTGCGAGCGGAGGCGACCGTGGACGACCGCCTCTTCGCCGAGCAGAAGTGGGGCTCCTGGTTCGAGCTGGCGGTGCCCGGCGTGCCCGTCATGGTCGACACGCGCATCGAGCTCTTCGATGCGGACGTCTGGGGCGACTACCTGCACGTCATCGGTGGCCGCGCCGACTGGGCTGACATCCTCGACCGCTGGGGCGTGACGCTGGTCGCCATCAGCGCGGCCGACGAGCAGCTGCGCCCGTTCATCGAGGCCGATCCGGGCTGGGAGCTGCGGTTCGAGGACGACGAGGGCGTCGTCTACCGCCGGAGATAGCGGAGCACCGCAGATCGCGAACCGCGGGCTAGCGGCCCGCCGGGGCTAGCGGCCCGCCGGCGTCTGCTGGTACTGCGGCTGTGCGGCCGCCTGGCTCAGGACCCGCTTGAGCTCATGTGTGTACGTGCGGCCGGCCATCGTGCGGCTCAGCCACTCGACGTAGTTGCGGTCGTACGCCGCCACTTGCGAGATCGCCCAGCCACGGTAGCGGCCGAACGAGAGCACGCTGCCCGATGCCGGCGGGTAGGCCGGTGGGGGACCGGCCTCGCCGTAGGCGGCCGAGGCCGGCGTGGGCTCGGTCTTGGGGCGCACTGCCCAGCTGCCGCCCTCGTACTTGAGGTTCGTGGCGCCGGGCATCGACTGGCGCGCATGGCCCACCAGCTCGCCGTCCTTCGACTTGCCGATGATCTCGTCGTAGCGGGCGCGCTTCTCGGTATTGCTGAGGATGGCGTAGGCCTCGTTGATCTGGGCCATCACCCGCGCACCTTCCGGACCGGCATAGTCGGGGTGATGCTGCTTGGCGAGGGCACGGTAGACCGCGTTGATCACCTCGATCGTCGCGCTCGGGTGCAGCATCAGCACTTCGTACAGCGTCCGCTCAGCCATGTGGTGACTCTACCGGGCCGAACGCGACTGTCGTACTAACCCTTTGGTCATGCAGCCACCGCTCCCGACCCGCGCCAGCCGTACTACGGCGTCGCGCCGGCGGGCCACGCGTCTAGGCGAACGACGGGGTCGTCACCAGCATCTGCAGGGTGCCGCTGATGGTGGTCGGCGCTGTCGCTGCCAGCACCGCGAACGTGTCGCCGGCGTTCAGCTCCAGGCGTCCGTGTGACGTCTCGGCCACACCGGAACCCTCGGTCACGATGACGACCGAGTAGACGCCCGCGTGCAGCCAGGCGACCGAGCCGTCGACCACGAGCCTGAAGGCCTTGAAGTAGGGATCGCTCTGTGGGCCCCAGACGTCGTCCTCGAACCAGCCCTCGGTCGCATTGCCGGCCACCCGCCGGGGGGCCGGCACGAGCGTCTCCAGCTCGGCTGCATCCACGATGCCGCGGTCGATGATGTCGATCATCGTGTCCCAGCCCTTGGACATGTGAGCCTCGTCAGGCGCGATGGGGTAGCCCTTGTACTCCGCGACGATGGAGAAGTCGGTCGGTTCCTGGGCCTCGACGAGGAACACGCCGGCCCCGGTGGCGTGGAGCAGGCCGGGTCGCACGAAGACCGCGTCGCCCGGCTTCACCTCGATCTCGTTCATCGCACCGCGCAGGGCCTCGGTGTCCTGCCGCTCGATCCAATCCATCAGCCGCTCACGCGAGATGTCCTCGCGAAAGCCGAGCCAGACACGCGGCGACGGCTGGCCCTCCATCTGGCGGGTGGCGACGATGGCCCAGGCCTCGGCCTTGCCGAATCGCGAGTCGAAGATCTGGCGCGCCAGCTCGCGTGTGGGGTGGACGTGGACGGGCAGACGCGAGCCGGCGTCGAGCAGCTTGACCAGCAGTGCGGTCGTGGGTCCGTAGCGCTCCACGATGGCTGCCCCGGCGACCTCGGCGGGACGCTCGCGCAGCAGGTCGGCGATCAGGACGCGTTCGCCGGCGAGCTCGACGCTGCTCAGCCCTTCACCCGCGTAGGTGTGCTCGGGCGGGTTGATGGCAGCCGTGGTCGAGCCCACCCAATCCTCGGGGAAGACGGTGTCCTGCGGAGCGGGCGCCCCACGGAAACGGTCCATCAGGGCGCCACCGCGATAGAAGCGGTAGACACGATTGGGAGGCAGTCGCAGGGGCAGGGTCAGCAGCTCATCCATGCGCAGAAGATGCCACAACACCTACCGCGCCGGGGGCGCTTGTCGCTGACTCAGGCGGCATCGGCGCGCCAGGTCACTTGCGGGCGCGACCCGCGAGGTACGGCCGGATGCTCATGCTGGAGCGCCCGTCGACGACCCTGAGGTCGACCGTGGCGTCACCGATGCGTTCGTTGACCTCGGCCGCCACGTAGGTGTGCAGCTGGGCCGAGCCGCCCACGATATCGGTCGGCTCGGGCGTGTCGACGAAGGCGAAGGTGACACCCGCTTGCCCGGCGATGGGCGCGTAGAAGCGGATGCCCCACGTCTCAGGGATACCCGACGCGATGCGCGCGGCCGTCAGCTCGGTCGTGGCATTCGCGGTGAGGGAGAACATCGCCGCGGGCCCCTAGCGGTAGCTGGGACGCTGGGCGCTGAAGCAGTCGCTGCAGTAGACGGGCTTCGAGCCGGTCGGCTGGAACGGCACGCGCGCCTCCTTGCCGCAGCTGGCGCAGGTGGCGCTGAACATCTCGCGGGACCCGCTGCTGTAGCCACCGGCACCGCCGGGATCGCCCGAGCCACCACGGGAGAGCTTGCGTGCGGCGCGGCACGACGGGCACCGGCGCGGCTCGCTGAACTGTCGCTCCGCGTAGAACTCCTGCTCGTTGGCAGTGAAGACGAACTCACTGCTGCAGTCGGCGCACGTCAGCACCTTGTCGCTCATCGTGTCCATGGACGGGACTCCTTCTGGGGCGACCCTGCGAACAGATCTCGCCGTGGGCCGATGAGAGGAGTCAGTGTCGTCACGCGCTGTCGGCGCAGGCTGCGCCGGGACTCAAGCGTAGCACGCGGATCGTCTCGCCCCCGCCTGATGGCGATGACGGCCGCCGCCGGGAGCGGCGTGACCGGCTGGCTTCAGGCGAGCCCGTCCCACTCGATGACGCGGACGAACTCGTCGACCATCTGTCCATCGAACTGGCGACCGCGTTCGCGGCGCAGCTCCTCGATGGCCTCGCTGATGGACAAGGCATCACGGTAGGGCCGGTACTGCGTCATGGCGTCGAAGGCGTCGACCACGGCGATGATGCGGGCACCCGCGGGGATCTGCTCGCCGAGAAGGCCGTCGGGATAGCCCATCCCGTCCCAGCGCTCGTGGTGGTGGCGGATGATGGGACCGAAGCGGTCGGCGCCGTGAAGCGGTGCCGCGATGCGCTCACCGATCTCGGTGTGGCGGCGGACGGCCTCACGCTCCTCATCGGTCAGCGGCCCCTGCTTGAGCAGGATGGATTCGGAGATGCCGATGCGACCGAGGTCGTGGAGCAGGATGCTGTAGGCCACCGCGTGCAGGTCGGCCGCGGAGAGGCCCATGCGATGGCCCAGCTCGGAAGCGTACTTGCCGATGCGCTCGGTATGCCGCTGGATGTCGGTGTCGCGGGCGTTCATCTCGTTGGCCAGCGTGGCGATGACCTGGTGCGCGGCCTCCATGCCCAGCAGGGCGCGGCGCGTGCGCAGCGCGGCCTTGATGCGAGCCAGCAGGAAATGCGGGTCGATAGGCTTGCTGACCACATCGTCGGCGCCCTTGCCCAGCGAAGCCATGGCGGCGTCGTGGTGGCTGGGACTGCTGAGCACCACGATGGGCAGGTCGACGTAGCGGCGGTCGCGGTGGATACGCTGCATCAGGTCGCCGCCATCGGCGTCGGCGATGCCGATGTCCAGCAGCACCACGTCGACGGCGTAGGCCTCCAGGGCCGCCAGCACGGACGGACCGTCGGTCTTGACCACCGTGTCATAGCCCGCCTGCTCCAGCATGGAGGCGATGACGCGCTGACTCATCACGTCGCGGTCGGCCACCAGGACGCGTGCGCTGCCCAGATCAAGGGCGGCGGCCGTCTTCCCGACTACGGCTGTGCCCGAAGGCACCGCGAGGGTATTCATCACGACGATCGTCTCCATTGCCGGCGCGTGGCCCGACAGGCAGGCTGCGGGGCGTTCGATGAGTGCGGGCCCCGATGGACTTGGGGTCTGCTGCATCATCTGCCGTGCGGTCGCGTGGGGTCACTAGGACGTTACGGTCAGCCGGGTGGGACGAACGGCAGGCGGCACGCCGGACAATAACGGACCCCGGCCAGCGACCGGGGTCCGTTTGGCAGCGTTGCGGATGGTTGGCTACGAGGTGGCGTCCACCAGCAGCACGACCTGGAAGCTGCCGTCGGCCGGCGAGCCGATGGCATAGGCGCTGTAGTTGGTGCCGTTCTCCAACTGGAGGGCGGGCAGGTCGGCGATGACGGTCTTCGTGCCCGGCTCCCGCACGTCGAGGTCATACTCGCCGCTCTTGAGGGCGAGGTAGTCCGACACGGCGCCGTAGGCGACGTCCTTGAGCAGGGCGTCCTTGGCCTTGGAGCCATCGGGCGCCACGTCGACGTTGGGAGCATCGGCGCTGAGGTGGCCGATCCGGACCTGGGCCCGCTTGGCCTTGGTGTCGAGATCGTCGGCGACGACGGTGGCCTCGATGTTCTCCAGGCTGTTGCTGGCGATGACCGTCGTCTGCGTGTCGCCCTCGAAGGGCAGCGTGGCATCGATGACCACGGGACTGTCCTCGAGTGAGCCACCGGAGGGGATGATCTGGACCTGGTTCTCGCCCACGGGGACCGTGAGCACGATGGAGGCCTGGCCGAACGGCAGGTTGCCGAACACCCGGACGCCGTTGAGGACGACGTCGACCGGCGGTGCGTCGGGCGACGCGTGCAGGACACGCAGCTTGGCCGTGGTCGGGATCGACGCGTCGAGCGCCGGGACCACGGTGAAGGTGCCGGCATCCAGGCTGCCGACGGCGAAGGCGCTCGAGCTGGTGCCAGGCGCGAGGTCGAGGGGCGGCAGCGTGACAACCGCATCGGGGCTACCCGCAGCGCGGACCTCCAACGTGTAGCTGCCCGGGGGCAGGTCAGCGTAGCCCGAGTCGTCGGGGTAGGCCAGGTCCGTGATGAGCGGATCTCCGCCGACCGGCGCGATATCGACGGCCGGGGCGTCGTAGGCGAAGTGCACGACGCGGGCCTGGGCGTTCTCCACGCTGGGGCTGGGGTCATCGAGCAGCACCTGCGGGATGATGCCCTCGGCGAGGCTGCCGGTGGCGGCTACGGTGGTCGCGGTCCCGCCGTCGAAGGCGAGCGTGGCGTCGATGACGACCGGTCCCTCCTTGAGCGTGGCGCCGGCCGGCACGACCCGGATGCGGTACTCGCCGCCGGGAACCTCCAGGTACGGCGTGATGGAGGCGAACTCGAGGCCTTCGACGACGCGGTCCTTGCCGGCGTAGACATCGACGGCCGGCGCATCGCCGGACCCGTGCAGGACACGCACCTGGGCGGTGTCATCCTGGGCCGCAGTGGCGACGGGCAGTGCCGTCAGCGCCAGCAGGGCTGCCGCCGACGCGAGCACGGCCGCCCGGCGGATGGTGGGGATGGACATCTGGACCTCCTCTACGAATGCCCTCGCTGGACGCGCGGGATACTTGCCCGCGCGGCTCGATGCTCACCGCGACCGTCGCGCTGTCCAGCGTCTGTGTGGCCTCAGCATGCTACATCGACGGTGCGTCCTTGCCTACGGGAACAACGGATCCTGCCAGCCGGGGCGGTCGGGTTCCTCGCCCGCCCGCAACATGGCCCACCATTGCTCGTCGGTCAGCCGCTCGGACGTCGGTCGACGGAACTCGTAGAACGAGTAGACGCCGCCACTGGCGACGTGGAACTCGCCGGCGTCATCCGGGACGAGCACGAAGATGCGGTCGATGCGCCCGGTGCCGACCTCCAGGACCTCGTCGGTTCCCTTGAGCAGGTCGACCCCGCGCCCGATGTCGGCGATGACCGCGGCGTCGTCGTCGCGGATCGGTCGGTTGGTGTCCAGGCGGTCGCCGGTGCGCCACCAGAAGCCCTCGAGCGGGCCCCCGATCGATCGCAGCCACTCGTTGTCGGTCTCCCAGAACCCGGGGTCGCCCTGGTTGGCGATGGCCTCGATGGGCGCGCCCGCCAGCTCGTCGGCTGCGATCCGCCCCAGCCGGTCGACGAACTCGATGTAGTCGTCCAGCAGGCGACGGATGTCCTTCGGCAGCAGGTCGCGCGCAGCCAGTCCCTCGCGGGTCAGCCTGGCCATGGCAGCCAGCCGCCCGAAGGCCACCGGATCAGGCTCCACCCAGTTGCGCACCTTGGGCAGCTCCGGCTCGACGGAGCCCATCTCGCCCACGAACTGCTTGGTGTAGAGGATGGTGTCGTGGCGCAGCTCGGCATGCGAGCCGAAGCCTGTCTGGTGGGCCTTCGCATCCCAGGCTCCGGTCTGCATGAAGTCGGGGAAGGCCTCGCCGTGCGGCAGCCACATCGGCTCTAGCGCGGCCAGCCAGGCGTCGTAGACCGTGGCGCCCCAGGCCTCGTCGGGACGGGCGGCCACCGTCTCACGCATGGCGGCCATCTGCTCGGTGTAGTGCAGGTAGGCGGTCTCGCCGGCCTCGTCCTGGATGCCCATGGCGAAGTCGGAGCCGAAGGCAGCGGCGAGGTCCAGCACGGACGGCAGCACCCGCAGGTCGGGCGGCTCGCTCACCCAGGGTGCGATGAGCTGGTCAAGGATCCACGAGTCGAGCACGAAGCGCGTGCCCATCAGCCGCACCGACGGCCGCTCCTCGTCGATCAGCACCGGGCGCATGGCCCTGAGCTCGTCGGCGACGGCGAAGAGGGTCTCGTCGTCGAGATCGGGTGGAGCACCGGCCACGCCCGACTCGCGGGGCCGCACGGCCTGGTAGGCGGCCATGAGCTCGAAGGGGGTGTAGTCGTCCGCGACGCCCACGAGGAAGGCGGTGGGCTCGAAGACCTGTCGCCAGAGGCTCTCCAGCTTCTCGTCACCGACGAGCAGCCGTGACGCCAGCACGGCGAGGCGCAGGTTGTCAACGTCCTGCACGACCGTGGCGTCGGTCTGCACCGAGCCGGGTAGGCGGAACGCATGCTGGCCCAGCACCGACATGGCCACGAAGTAACGTGTCAGCGCCTTGCTGCGCGTGTAGTGGCCGCGCGGCGCGAAGAGCGAGTAGTCGGTCTCCGTGCCCAGGATGGGGGACGTGGCCGAAGGTGCGTCGTGGGCGTCGATGAGCGCCTTCTCCGCACGTGCCCGCTGGCTCAGCTTGCCCGGTCTGGCACCGAGCTCCGCGGCAGCCACCGCCAGCAGATCGACCACCCGCGAGGCATCGTCCTCGAGGGCTGTGCCAACGAGGGAGTCCTGCTGTGCCCGGGCGCTGGCGAGCATGCCGCGCAGCAGCTCGCGCAGGGCAGGCGAGAGCCGCCTCGTCTCCAGGTCGCGCAGCGTCTTGTCGAAGACCTCGTGCCAGGCGTTGTAGGCGGCGTCGGTGGTGACGAAGACCGGTGTGCCCGAGTAGTACTGCTCGTCATAGGCGTGGTGGAAGAGGCGGAACTGCTCGGGCACGATGACGAACCCCTGCTGTGCCAGCTTGGCTCGCGCCTCGGGGGTCAGGAGCTCGTCGACCTGGTCGGTCATGCTCACGTCGGCGAGCGAGGTCGGCGTGGCGGGGCCGGCGTACGGCGGGCTATCGCCGAGCAGCGGAACGAGCTCGTAGCTGCCGAACGCGCTGCCGGGCGAGGGCAGGGCCGGCTCGCTCGGGCTCGACTCGGCTGCCATGGCCGGGCTGGTGGCGACTGCCAGGCCCAGCAGGCCTGACAGCATGATGGCGACGCGTCTCACGCTCCGCTCCTTTCGACGATGGCCGGCTCGCTGAGGCCGTCGCCATCGAGATCGACACAGATGGGGGTGCCGTGCCCCGGAAGTGGTTGCGTGGGCAGGAAGCCGAAGACGACCCACCGCCAGGCCCCCGTCTCGGTGACGCCCGGCCGCCGCATGTGGCCGTAGGCGACCGCCAGTGCCCCGTCGCAAGCAGCCAGCTCGACGACCGGGCTCACGAGCGTGCCGGCGATCCAGAGAGGGGCCAGGTCGCCGGGACGATAGAGACCCAGGTGGGCACTGTGGCCATCGTGGTCGACCCAGGCGCGGCGCGGTCGGGTCAGGTTGATGAGGGTGCGGCGGAACGGTCGCCGGAAGGAGACCACGAGGTCGGTCTCGCCATCGGCGGTCACATCACCCAGGCCGATCGCGCTCAGGCGGTCGGGCATTCGCCGCGTCGCGCCCGGAGCGATGTCTGCGCGCACCCGCGCCAGGGTGGCCGGGTCAGGCTGGGGTGGCTGGACAGTGAGCACGGCCAGGGGCCGCAGGGGGCTCCACCAGGCCTCGTCGAGGAGGACGGCGTCTCCGGTGGGAAGCTGCCACTCGCCGTCTGGCCCGCGGGTCCGGGTGGCGTAGGGGCCCAGGTCGTCGACCAGGGTCTCCGACGTCGGCTCGACCGGAGCCGGCGCCGCCAGCAGGCAGGCGACGAGGAGGGACAGGAGCGGGACGCCATGCGGCAGCGCCATCGTGTGATGACGGTACGCGCGTGCGGCGTGGACCGCAAGATGTGGTCTTGGCAGCTGGATGGGGACGCCGGGTAGGCGCAGGACGGATGCCGGGGAGGTGCAGGTGGTGACGGTGGTGACCGGTCGAGCTCACCATCAGGCCACGCGAGTGAGAGCATGGGAATCGGAAACTGCGCCGGCGCCCGGCCCGCGGGACGAGGTCCCCCGGTGATGCGCCGCAGGGAGGACGACATGCCCGACGACGGCTCGATGACATCAAGAGAGCGCGTGCTGACCACGTTCGCCTTCGAGGAGCCTGATCATGTGCCGGCATGGCTGGGGGCGGCGCCCGAGACCAGGCAGCTGCTGGTCGAGCACCTGGGGTTACACGATGACGAGGCGCTGTCGGTGTACCTGGGCGATGACTTCCGGCGCGTGTACGCGACCTATGCCGGTCCGCCTGAGTTCGGACCGGAGGCCGACCTTGCCCCGGGTTCGACGTATCGGACGCCGTTCGGCGTCGAGCGCCACGGCTACGGCTACGGCATGCCGCGCGAGCACCCGCTGGCGGGGGGCACGCTGAGGGATGTCCACGCCTACCCCTGGCCGGATCCGGCGTGGATGAGCGTGTCCGAGATCAGGGCGGAGATCGCCCGCTGGCACGGGGAGTACGCCATCCTGGGGGGCGACTGGTCCCCGTTCTGGCACGACGCCTTCGACCTGCTCGACATGGAGAACCTCATCGTCAAGACGTACGAGGAGCCGGAGCTGGTCGATGCCCTGCTGGGCCACATCGTCGACTATTACGCCGGGGTGAGCGAGCGCATCTTCGATGCCGCCGGCGACCTGATGGACATCTTCTTCATCGGCAACGACTTCGGCGGCATGGACGGCCCGCTGATGGGTGAAGCGATGTTCCGGCGCTTCTACCTGCCGCACCTCAAGCGCCTCGTCGACCTCGGCCATGACTACGGGCTGAAGGTGATGATGCACTGCTGCGGCGGCTTCGTGCCCCTCATCCCGGCCATGATCGAGATCGGGCTGGACGGGCTGCAGGCGCTCCAGCCCTCGGCCAGGGGCAACGACCCGCGCGAGCTCAAGGCCGCCTTTGGCGACAGGATCGTGCTCAACGGCGGCATCGACACCCAGTTCGTCCTCATCCAGGGCACCCCCGACCTGGTGCGGTCGAAGACGCGTGAGGTCCTCGACATCATGATGCCGGGAGGAGGCTATGTGGCATCCCCCAGCCATGACTACGTCCTGCCGGAGACGCCGCTGGAGAACATCGTCGCGCTGTACGAGACCGTGCGCGAGTACGGGCGGTACGCGGGATAGGCCGTATCTGCGGCGCTAGGCGTCCGAGGTCCCGGATGGCGGCTGTGCTTCCCTGACCACGAACTGGCCATCACCGCGGTGCTGGGCAGACCAGTCGGCGGCGGCCCTGGCGATGGCCTGCAGCGGCTCCTGCTTGGTCAGCAGCGGCACCGAGCCTTCCGGTGCAAGGCCGTCCACGCCCGCGTCCAGGAGCTCCCAGCAGGCCTGGTAGACGTCGTCGGCGGTGCCCTTGTACAGCAGCGTCGGGTTGTTGAGGTTGCCGAAGAGGGCCATCCGCTCTCCGGCGGCGGCCCGCGCCTCGCGTGCGTCGACCTGCGATTCGAAGTGGAAGCAATCCCAGCCGGCGTTGGCGAAGAGATGCACCCGGTCGATGGTCTTGCCACAGCAATGGAAGATCCCCGGCCCGCCGATCTCCTGGCTGATACGTTGGTGCATCTCCAGCAGGAAGTCGCGGTACGTCTCTGCGCTACACAGGTCGCCGGTGGTGTGGTCGGCCCACATCACGGCGTCGGCACCGGCCTCGAACTGGGCGTGGGCGGAGCGGATGCAGGCCGGCAGGAACGCGTCCAGGTAGCGGCGCACCTTGTCGGGATCCAGGATCGTGTCCATGAGGAACGATTCGATACCGACCATCTGGTAGGCCACCGACCAGGGGCCATAGACCTTGCCCACGATGGCGACATCGGGGAAGCGCCGGCGGAGGAGGCGCATGGCCCCCGTGACCGCCCTGATCGTGGGTCGCTCGTCGAAGTCGTCGGGCACCCTGACCTGGTCGGGCTCGGTGATCGCGAACCTCGATGGCGAGGGCCAGTTGTCCTTCCCGGCCCAGTCGGTGGCGCCGCCCAGCGCATCGGACTCGAGCTGCGAGTGCCACACCGGCATGATCGTGTCCATGCCCAGGACCTCGTGGGAGGTGGCGGCGAGGCGCGCCATCATCTCGGCGTCGAGGTGCGCCTCCGGAAATGGGGCGTCGACGAGGTCCATGAGCTCCACGGTCGCGACAGAGCTCAGGGTGCAGGCGGGCACCTTGTCCACCCGACCGCGGAACAACGCCGACAGGAACCGTCGGCGGGGGGTCATCCATTCCCCCGTCAGCGTGCTGGTGACCTCGACCGTCATGGCAGGACGTGGACCTCGTGGGGTTGTCGTGGGGCAGACTCTACTCCCCGCTGCGCACCCGGGCCCCGCACCTACCGGAGGCAGCACCGCCCTCTGCCGGATCGCGCGGGTGCGCCGTCTCGGACCGAAGCGGGCGTCAGCGGTATCGTTGCCCGGCCGATCGAAGTGTCTTGAGGTCCCCGTGTCCGAACGTTCTCCGATGACTGACCTGCCATGCGCATGAGCCGTGCCGTCCGCGGCGCATCCGTGATCGTGGCCCTGGGCGCCCTGACGCTGGCCTCCGCCTCCGTCAGCGCCGTCGCCGAGCCGTCGACCGAACCGCCATCTCCCACGTCCGAGGCGGCCGAGACAGCGGGCCCGGAGTCGACCCAGCCTTCCGCGAGCGACGCGCCGGAGTGCCGGCGACTCACGGACTTCACCGCCGACGACACCGGGGCGTGGTTCGTGCTGAACGACGGCGTCATGGGTGGCCGCTCCGACGGGGGTGGCTTCATCGATGGTTCGCGGCTGCGGTTCGAGGGCAGCCTCGTGACTGCTGGCGGCGGGTTCACCAGTGCCAGGCTTCGCCTGCAGGGCGACGAACTGGTCGACAGCACCCGCATCGAGATGCGGGTGCGTCCCGATGGACGGACGTACGGCGTCACGCTGGAGGATGCCGCCGCCTTCGGTGGGCGCCTGGTGTCACACCGGGCCGATCTCGACATCGGTCCTGTCGACAGCGACGGCTGGGCCATCGCCACCGTGGGCTACGATCAGCTCGTACCCTCGGTGTTCGGGCAGCTCGTCGACGCGCCACCGTTCGATCCCGCGACGGCTCGCGAGTTCGGCATCATCATCGCCGATGGCATCGACGGCGCGTTCGCCCTCGACATCGACTGGATCGACGCCTGTCCGTGACTGGCGGTGGCCCGGGTGTTCCCCGGCGGCGGTACTGTTCTGATGGAGTCCGAAACACGGGCCGGTAGCTCAGCGGTCAGAGCAGGGGACTTTTAATCCTCGTGTCCTGGGTTCGAATCCCAGCCGGCTCACCATTTTGTCTAGATATTGACGCTCGGATGCAGCCTTATCTCTCGCTGGTGCGGCTGCTAGTCGCCCGCTGACAGCCGCATTGACAGCCACGGCGGGAACGTGGTGGACGAGGTGCGAGGTCGTGCACTTTGATGTGTATCACGGCCCGGTAGCGACACCCCACGCCATCTCGCCTGGAAGCCCGTGGTGAAGGGGGCTGGCGACAGCCTCGATGGTGGGAGGCGCGGTGCCGTCGGCCGCGAGCGCAGGCCGCCTGGTGGGCTGCCCGACTGGAACGCTCAGTCGATGACGATGACGACCTTGCCCCGGATCTCGCCGGCGGCCAGCCGCCGGAAGGCCTCCGGCGCGTCGGCCAGCGGATACGTTCGCTCGATGACCGGCGTTATGTGTCCCTTGCGGATCGACTCGATGAGCGCGCTCATGATCCCGGGGTCGTTCGATCGCCAGGCGACGACGCCGAGGCGCTGGTCGCTGATGCGTGCGACGAGCCGACCGAGCACGACGGTCTCCATGATGCGGGTGAGCATCCCGCCGACGATGGCATAGCGACCACCCGGGCGGAGGGCGCGTCGCACCGCACGGACGGACCGGCGCGCCTGGACGTCGACGATCCGGTCGTAGCGCTCGCCGGTCCGGGAGTAGTCCTGGGACTCGAAGTCGACGTAATGCGCGGCGCCCAGGGAGCGGACGAGGTCCTCCTTGGCGGCGCGGTCGACGCCGGTCACCTCGGCACCCGCGGCGGCCGCGAGCTGGACGGCGAACGTGCCCACGCCACCGCCGGCTCCGCTGATGAGCACCCGGTCACCGGGCGCGACCCCACGCTCGTCGTGGAGGCTCTGCCACGCCAGCGCACCGGCCTGTGGCAGCGTCGCCACCTGCTCGAAGGTGAGGTCGGCCGGCTTGATCGTGAGCGATGATGCCGGGGCGGCCACGAACTGCGCGATAGCACCGAATCCACTCGTGAAGAGATCGCCGAAGACCTCGTCGCCGGGGGTGAGGCCGGCGACGCCCGGCCCGACCTCGACGACGACACCGGCCACATCGGACCCGGGGATGCGGTGTGGCGGCCGCCGTGGTCCGGCGATGCGCACGATCGTGTCACCGCGCAGGTATTCGAGGTCGGCGGCGTTGAGCGAGGCTGCGCGGACGCGCACAAGGACCTCGCCGTCATGGATCGCGGGCACCGGCACATCCGCCAGCTCGAGGACGTCAGCGCCGCCGTAGCGGTCCTGGATCAGCGCTCTCATCGGGATGCCTGCCTCGCGATCATGGGCGTGGGTCAGGGTCCCTCCCTCGATTCCGGGTCCAGACGAGCCGGCTCATGCGCTGCCGCCGAGCGGCACCGTAGTGGTCGGAGGCGCCATCTCGGCGACCGACGGCGCCGCGATGCTGATGATGACCGTCCCTCGCGCGTGACCGGCACCGACATGACCCATCGCGTCGGGGGTCTCGGTCAGTGGGTACGTCCTGTCGATGACCGGTGTGACCTTCCCGGCTTGGACGAGCTCACTGAGGGCGGCGAGGTCCTTGTGGTTCTGGAACTTGATCGACGGGCGCAGCTGCTGGCGCACGAACATCGACGTCACCATGGCCTTGATGACGGTCCCCAGGGCGCCGCCCGAGTGGCCGCCGCCGTTCGGCTGCAACTTCCCGGTGGGGGTCAGTGCGCGCCGGGTCTGCGACAACGAGTGATTGCCCACGTTGTCGAGGATGAAGTCGTAGCGCGGACCGCCCTGGGTGAAGTCCTCCGCCGTGTAGTCGATGACATGATCGGCGCCGAGCGAGCGGACCAGCTCGACGTTCCGCGTGCTGGTGACGCCGGTGACCTCCGCGCCGAAGGCCTTGGCGATCTGCACCGCGAACGAACCCACGCCACCCGACGCGCCGTTGATGAGGACCTTCTGGCCCGCCTGTACGTGGCCCTGGTCGCGCAGAAGCTGGAGCGCGGTGGTGGCGGAGACGCCGACCGCCGCAGCCTGCTCGAACGTGAGGTTGGCAGGCTTCATGACGAAGTGATCCTCGGTCGCACGGGCATACTCAGCGAAGGCGCCCGCGACCCACCCGAATACCTCATCACCCGGTCGGAAGCTCGTCACGTTCGCGCCGACCGCCTCGACCGTTCCCGCGACGTCGGTGCCGGGGATGCGGTCTTTCGGTCGGCGCAGTCCGGTCGCCATGCGCATGACGAACGGCTTGCCGCCCATGAGCACCCAGTCACCGACGTGGATGGATGCCGCATGGACGCGCACCAGGACGTCGTCCCCGACCTCCGGCTTGTCGACGTCCTCGAGCTTGAGCGCTGACTCCGAGCCGTAGTGGTCCTGCACGATCGCCTTCATGGTCGGCCTCTGCCTGCGTATTGGTCGACGAAGTACGCCACTTCGCCTCTGTGTGCACAAGTGCCAACTGGTTCCCCGAGTCGTGCGTCGCCGTGCCCCGATCCAGGGAGTCGTGCGACCGGTCATGAGCGCACCATCGGAGGGCTGGTCGCGACGCCGGCTGGGCAGCGAGCGGGTGCTGCTCGCAGCGGTCGCGCAGGCAGACGGGGTTGGGCTGGACGCCCTCAGCATGCGCCAGCTCGCCGAGATGCTCGAGGTCTCGCCCACGGTGCTGTCCCGCCACGTGTCCGACAAGGACGACCGAATCGCCACCATGGTCGACGTGGTCCTTACCGAGATGGAACTGCCACCTATCGGCGGCGACTTGAGGTGAGCCATGGGCGGAGAGCGACCTCCGTCGATGAGGCCCTGTCGCGCCACCGCAGGCGATCAGCCTGATGGAGTCACGGCGACATCGGGAATCGCGCCGATGCTCGCCCCCGATGTCAGCCGCCCAGCACCGCGTCCATCCCGCGTGCCATCTCCTGCTGGCGCTGCTCGAGCACATGCCCATAGGTGTTCGACGTCAGCACGATGGTGCGATGAGCGAGGAGGTTCTTGACGTCCTCGAGGCCGAAGCCTTGGGAAAGCAGGAACGTCGCTGCCGCATGACGTTGGTCGTATCAGCGCGAGTGGGGGAGCCCGCGCGGTGCTGTCGTCAGTCGGACGGTGAGACGGGGGAGAGGTGAGGGCCTCCACGCGTAGAACCGGGCGCGCGACTGCCATGCGCACGGGTAGAGTCGGTGCATGCTCGATGAGACCCGGATCGACCGCTATCTCGCCGCGGTGCGGCTCGTCAAGACGCGCCCGATCGCGTCGCAGCTCTGCGAGGGCGGTCACGTCCTGGTGAACGGCCGGGCTGCTAGGCCATCGACGAGGGTCCGGGTCGGCGATCGCGTCGAGGCGCGCATCGCGGATCGCGACCGGATCATCGAGGTCGTCCGGGTGATCGAGGCGCGGGTAGGCGCGCCCGTCGCCGGCACGTGCTACATCGACCACAGCCCGCCGCCGCCCACCGAGACGCTGCCGCCAGGTATGGCGTCGGCACGTGGTGCCGGCCGGCCGAGCAAGCGCTTGCGTCGCGAGCTGGACCGGATGCGACGGGGCGGCGGCTCGTCTTGAGCCCGCAGCGCTGCCAGACGCGGGCCTCTCAGAATGCTCGTCTACCCACCCAGCACCGCGTCCATCCCCATCGCCACCGCCCGCTGGCGCTGCTCGAGAGCATGCCCGTAGGTGCTTGACGTCAGCACGATCGAGCTGTGCCCAAGGAGGTTCTTCACATCCTCGAGCGTGAAGCCCTGGGCTAGCAGGAACGTCGCCGCAGAATGACGCAGATCATGGAACCGGCGGTGGGGAAGGCCAGCAACTTCCAGCGCTCTCTGGAAGGCCCGAGTGACGGTGGCGACATCGAGCGGTGTTCCCCGGATCGTCGTGAATACAAGGCCTGAGTCCACCCATCGCGAGCCAGCCACGAGCCGTTCCATCTTCTGCTTCGTGCGATGGCCTCGAAGCGCCTTGACGACGACTTCGGGCAGGGCGATCGTCCGCCGTGAGCGCTCGGTCTTGGGCTCGAGGAGGACGAGCTCGCCATTCACGCGCTGGAGGGTGTGGCGGACGGTGAGGCGGGCGTGCTTAAGGTCCACGTCGTCCCACCGCAGGCCGAGCAGCTCACACTGGCGCAGCCCTTTCCCGAGCGCAGTGACGTAGAGGGCGTGGAGACGGTCGGTCTTCGATGACTTGATGAGCTGGCTGGCTTGCGCTGGCGTCACGGTGCTGTACCGGAGCTCGAACTCGCCTTACATCGGCCAATGGGTGCGCGGTTCACACCACGCCGGGGAACCGTCCTTCTCGGCCTGCTCGACCATGGCCCTGAGCAGCGCCAGCAGGCGGTGGCGCTCGACCTCGATATCGAGGCGTGCGCCGCGCTGTCGGGCGCGCTCGAGTCGTTCAGCCACCGCAGCGATCTGCCGGCCGCGGTCGCGGTAGCTCGCGCTCACCGCTCGCCAATCGGGCCGCGAGGCCGACGCGGAAGCGGCACCGGGCGTGCGAAGCGCAGGCGCGGCCGCACGCGACAGTGCTCGCAGCGCACCTGGTAATCGCCGTGCTCACAGATCCTTCGTCCCCAGCTCATCCTGTCGACTCCTTTCTGGCGAGCCTGTGCTCGCCTCTCCCTCGCACGGCGGCTCTGGGTGGTGCTGCCGCGCTGCGACCTTCTATGCCGGCGGGTGTGCCAACCGGCTGTCGCCTTGCCATGTAGGCCGTGACGGGCTAGGGCGGCGTCCAGCGAGGGCGACGCAGCGGGCGACGCGACCCTTACCATTGGCGCCACGGTCGGGGTATCCACGCACGGCGAGCAGTAGGGGAGTCGATGGACGACGGAGTGAGCGTCTCCGCGATCAGGGCTCACGACCGCAGACGGATCGACGAGTGGCTTGCCTCGCTCGGACCGGACGACCGGGTCGTGGGTACGCTCGGCGCGGGAATCGGCCAGCGAGCGGTCTCGCTTGTGACGGATCAGGCCGGGGAGGGGACATGACGGATGGCATCGTCGACGGCGTCCCCGGATCCTTGCCCCGACTCCTCGCGGACCTCGAGGTGCTCCGCCTCGATGGCCATCTCGATGCCCGCGGGAGCGACCTGCTGACGATCGCCGGTCTCGGCCGTAGCGAGCTCTCGCACTCCGCGGTCATCGCGTGGCTCCTCGACCCCAATGGGTCGCACGGGCTCGGCGCTCGTTGCCTGCATGCTGTCCTCGCGGCCGGCTGGGACCTCGAGGTCGCGGACATCGGCAGCGCCGTGGGCGTGGAACTCGAGGTCACACGCGTGGAGACGCGAGCCGACATAGTGGTCGAGTTCGGCAGCGGCACGCTGATCGTCGAGAACAAGGTCGATGCTCCCGAGCAGCAGACGCAGTGCGACGACTTCTATCGCGAGTGGGGGAGCGGCGTCCTCTACTTGCTCCTCAGCCCGACGGGCGCACGACCGCTGAGCGCCCATCGAGCGGAGACCCGGGCGGCCTGGCGCTCCCTTTCGTACGGGGCGTTCGCGAAGCTGCTCGCGGAGCTTCGGCCGCAGGCGGATGGGCCGGGGCGCGAGGCTCTCACCGACTACCTCGAGACCTTGCGGCGCCAGTTCCCGCCGCAGGAGCGATTCTTCATCCACCGGGAGGACGGGATGTCTGACGACGACCGACAAGACGCGACCGCTTTATCCGAGGACCTTGCCAGCGACCCGTTCGACACGCCGCGTCTCCGCTTCTACCTCGAGCACCGCGCAGCGATCGACGAGTTCCGCGCGCTCGAGTCGGACTTCCTCCGGGCCTTCAACCTCGAGCTCCAGGCGTTGCTCGGTCCGATCGAAGCGGGCATCGCCGCGATGGATGGTCCGATCAGCGGGACGCTCGCGAACTGGAGCCGCACCGGGGTCGACCATCCGCTGTGCTGGCGTTCGTCGTGGACCGATGCAGCGGGCGCTCCCGCGGCAGCCATCGGGGTGGCAGCCGACCGAGCCGATCCGACGTCGCGCCGCGGCCTGTACTGCGGCGTGTTCGCTGCGCCCTCCTCGCTGGGCCAGCGGCTGCGAAAGCGGCTCGCCGACGAGGCCCGCTCTGCCGCCGACGGTGACTGGGTCGAGGGCCTGTACCCGGTCGCGTATCGATACCTGCCGGCGGTGCGCGACGACTGGTGGACCGACGTGCCGGTCTGGCGGGCCGGCGTCGTCGAGGCCGTCATCGCGGCATGGCAGCGCTTCGCCGTCGATGTGGACAGGGCGATCGCCTCCATCGGTGATGACGTCTCTGCCCTTGGTCCGGATCCCCGAACCTGAAGCGCGGCGTGCCATCGGAGGTGGCACGACGTCCACCGACGCTGACACCGTACTTGACCTGATCGCAGGGGGACCAGAGCATGGCGATGCAAGGCATCGTGGACCAGCCAGCAGAGGCGGGCGGACAGCCGCGGATCGGGGATGCCATCGAGGCCCTGCCGTGGGTCCGCCAGCTCTGTCCGCTCATGCCGCACGAGTACGCCGTCCGCTTCCGTTCCCCGGCCTGGGCCTGGGACAGGCTCGAGGCGATGGTCCGCACCGGTCCCGGGGGATACCTCGCCTACTTCCGTGGCTATCGACGCCCCAATCGCTACTGGGAGGCACCCGACGGTCTTCGCTACTGGCGCACGGGGTACATGCTGAACCGCTGCGAGCTGGACAGCGTCGAGCCGCTGCGTCGCGTCGATGAGGGTGCCCAGCCCGTCGAGGAATGGGACGGTCCGCCTTGGGCACCGGATGGCTGCGGTATCTACGAACCCGACGGACGCGGGAAGTGGTGGCCGACGGAAGAGGCCATCCGTGCCGGGTTCACGCCGTGTCGCGCGTGTCGACGCTAGGGGCAGCCGGAGTTTGTCCCTCGAGCGCGGATCCCGACTGGCCCGCGTCACCCTGACGCCGTCTCGGCGCCGTCAGATACCGATGGGCGCAACGGACTCGATGAGGACATGTCGCGGGTCCCGATCGGCAGCGCCAGCTCCAGAGCGTCTATCGTGAAGATGTGCCGAAGGCAGAGCAAGCGAAGGGGAGTGATGCTACGACGGGAGCGACTCGTGCCATCAGGACACTCGTCGAACAAGCGGAGGCTGGCGGTGATTGGTACATCGCCCCACACGAGATGACAGAGGGCCAGACTGTCATCACCCTTGCGGCAGCGCCGTTCGGCGACGGGTCGTGGACCGCCTATGAGGTCGTGTTCGACTGGGCGGGCGACGATCACGCGTCCTTCGTGTTCGACATCAGCCCCGGCGAGGCGATCAGTCCTGGTTCGAGTGCGCCTTGGGCCGGCTGGACAGCATGGACTGATAAGGATCTTCTCATCGCTTGGTCATTCTCCGAGGACGCCAACCTTGGGGCCACGACGGTCGACGGGGCATCACCCTTGGCTAGCCACGCTGCGGGCCGTCCGGCCGGGACCACGGACCACGACGGTGGGGGTACCATCTCGCCGTCATGCGGGTCGGCGCAGGTTACATTGGGCCAAACCCGCAGTACCCGGAGCTCCGATCGCCATGCCCGTAGGACGTGAGATGGACGGCAAGCCGTCAGCCGAGCGGCCGACAGTGCTCGTCACGGGCGCCAGCCGACAACACGGCATCGGTGCCGCCATCGTGAAGACCCTCGCCGCCTCTGGCTGGGACGTGGCAACGACGTACTGGCGACCGTTCGACGTCGAGGCCTCACCGCCGAGTCCGGCCTCGGAGGCAACCGAGATCCTGAACGAAGCGGAGGCGGCGGGCGCTCGCACGTTCGGTGTGGAGGCCGACCTCGCCGAGGCTTCCGCGCCTGAGGACGTCTTCGATGCCGTTGAGTCCGGGCTCGGGCCGGTGAGCGCTTTGGTCATGTCGCATGGCTACGACGTCGAGAGCGACATCCTCACCACGACCATCGAGTCCTTCGACCGTCATATCGCCGTGAATGCCCGAGCCAGCTGGCTGCTTATCCGCGAATTCGCACGGAGATACCGAGGCACGTACGGTCGCGGCCGCCTGATCGCCCTCACCAGTGACCACGTCGTCGGCAACATGCCGTACGGGGCCAGCAAAGGTGCTCTCGATCGCATCACGCTCGCGGCTGCCGGCGAGTTCCGTACGCTGGGCATCACGGCCAATGTCGTCAATCCGGGCCCGACCGACACCAGATGGATGAGCGATGAGCTGCGAGAGGAGCTGCGGCGCCTCACGCCGCTCGGTCGCCTCGGGATGCCCCAGGACTGCGCCAACCTCGTGGCCTTCCTCTGCTCGGACGAGGGTGGCTGGGTCAATGGTCAACTCCTCAGGAGCGACGGCGGTTTCAACTAGTCGACGCCGTGGAACTACAGCACGAGGCGTGTCGCCTCGGTACCAGCCGGAAGGGCGATCGCTGAGGCGCCCCCCGGGTGTGCGCGAGCGGGCTCAAGGGTGGATCGCCGATCGGAGGCCATCTTCACGGTTCGGCGAGAACAGGACCCTCGACGATGGGACGGTCCTTGAAGAGATGTGGGCCTTGACTGGGTGGGCATGGCCTGGCGCGGCGATTTGCCTCCGCTGCCGGGCCTACCGAAGGTCTCGGCCGCCTTGCTGCCGCACGTGATCGGCGATGCTCCGCTGACCGTCGAGCGCAGCTCATCGCTGGTGCTGTCCGAGGAAGACGCTCGCCGGTTGTTCCGACGCTTGATCTCCGACCTTGGTCAGGAGTTCAGCGACCTGCAGGTGGCACATGCGCGAACGGCTGACCGATCGGTGCCGGAGCAGTACGTCGTTGAGGCCATCCGAGTAGACGGAGTCCCGCCCGAATTCGTGATGGAGCAACTGGTACGGATCGTGCGCAGCGAGATGGGCACCTCTGTGACCCCGCCGCTCTCGGAGTGGCCGACTCGGACCTTCGGTGACCGTACCGTCTGGACGGATGACGCGGAGGAGGCGGATGACGGTTCGACGTGGTCGTTCATGTACGCCGCTGGCGACATCCTGTTCATCGTCAGTGGCAGCGGCGGCATGGCCATCGAGGACGTGCTGGCCGAACTGCCGACCTGACCTGACTCGCTGAAAGGAATCGCCATGAATAGATCCCATAGGGTCTTGTCAAGTCCGTGACCCCCAGTCGGGGTCCCAGTCCTGGCCGTTGCGCCAGACACCCCAGACGAGGTTGAGCGCCTTGGCCATGCAGTGACCCAGGGCGTTCATCTTGCTCTTGCCGGCCGCTCGCTTGCGTTCGTAGTGGGCCTTGATGACCGGGTTGTGGGTGATACCCACCACGGCCATGCGATAGGCCGCCGCCCGCAGATGGGCATTGCCGGCCTTGGACATGTGCCAGGAGGTTTCCGGGTTCGCGCCCTTGCGTCCGGAGCTGCGCTCGGCAGGGTGGACCCCGGCATAGGCGAGCAGCTGGTCCACGTCATCGAAGCGCTCGATGTCACCGATCTCGGCGATGAGCGCGGCACAGCTCGCGGGGCCCACCCCCGGGATCGTCTGCAGGCGCCGGGCCAGCTCGCTGTCGACGATGCCCGCGAGGTGCGCCTCGGCCTGCTCGATCTGCTGCTCCAGCAGGTCGTAGTGGTCGAGCAGCAGGCCGACCTCGAAGGCCACCTCGGTGTCGAGCTCGGACACCGCGATGCTCGTGGCCGCAGCGGCCTTGAGGTGCTCGGCCTTCGTCAGCCCCAGGCGTCGGTGCCCGGGACCGGCGTTGGCATCGGCGAGGGTGCTCAGCCGGCGTCTCCGGGCCGCTGCTGCGGTGGGCGCGATGCGCAGCACCTCGCGCGCCGTGCGACAGGCCGGGTCGTCGAAGAGCTCGCCCAGCTCGGGGAAGCCCAGCTCCACGAGCCGGATGAGGCGCTGGCAGACCCGCGCCTGCTCGGTCACCAGGGTCATCGCGAAGCGGGCCGCCTGGCGCAGCTCCACACCGACGAGCGGATCACGGACGACGGGCTGGTCGTGCATGGCCATGAGCGCGAGGCTCCTCGCATCGGCCGGGTCGGACTTCGTCCGGTTCATCCGGCTCTTGGCAAAGTACTTCGCGCGCAGCGGGTTGACCAGTGCGACCGGGACCCCCTGGCGCCCCAGGTGCGAGGCCAGCGGCATCCAGTAGTGGCCCGAGGACTCCATCGTCACCGATCCGACCGGTTCCTCCTGCCGGGCGAGCCAGGCGTCGAAGCGGTCGAAGCCAGCGCGGTCCTGGCTCACCCGCAGGACCTCCCGGTCAGACCTGGGCTCACCCTCCCGGCAGCGGGCTACCGCATGCTGCTTGCCTCCGATGTCGATCCCGACGGTGCTCATCTGTGAGACCTCCTTCGGACCTCCAGGGGTGCCCGACACTCCCGGTCGACGTCAGCTGATGGGTCCCATCACCGGTCTGTGCCTTGCCGCTGGATCCCGATCACCGTTCAGGGCCGAGGGTCGGGGGCCGGGATCTATTCACATCGGTCATCTGCCGCATAGCGGGTCGCCGGTCTCCCCGTGGGGTCGACGCCATCATCGACCCCACGACAAGGACGTATATCAGCGGGTTTGGTCTGGTCGTCGCCGCCACGCCGGCGGGCGGTCCGGCCCTTGACCCGCGGAGCGGGATGTGGAGGCGGCGCGATGTGGCTACTTGCTCGGTGTCTCCACTGAAGGCGGTATGGCGCCCTCGTAGATGATGCCGACCACGCGGGGAGTATCGTCAAGAGGCGCGGTCGTGTGGACGACGAAGGTCAGGCCCTCGTAGCCCGCAGTCCCGTTCAGCGCCGAGAAGCCACGCTCGGTGAAGGCAGTGTCGATGGTCCCGGTGTAGGTGCCGATCCATGAGCCATCCGGTCCGACGAGGTCCTGGGTCCCCCAGGTAATGCACCCCGCCTGAGCAAGACAGTCGAAGTTGCTCGAGACGGTCGCCGTGCCGCTGACGCGTGGGTCGCTCATCGTGACGCTACAGGTGGCGACCACGTCGCGGGTGCGTTGGATCGCGCCGTCCTGTACCGGCGCGACCGCGCCGACGGAGCACTCCTGCTCCGTGAGGGTGACCCACGTGGCCGAATGGCCGACGATGGCATCAGCTTGCTCGGATCGAGCCGCCGCCGCGGCAGCCAGTCCGCCGAGCAGCGCCAGGGTGACTGTCCCTGTCATGGCTAGCCTCAACGTCCGCACGACATCTCCTGGTCCTGCGCGGGTCGGGTTCAGCCTGTAGCCCAGAGCGTCTCGGGCTACCGGCGTACGAGAGTCGGACCTCACGGCCTCCCGCTAGGTCCCATCACACTCCTGCTCAGCCGAAGCGTCAAGTGACCGAGGTCCCGACCGGCGAGCTATCCGCCGTCGAGAACTCCGAGTCCCTGGCCGTCGAGACGTTGGCCAAATGGCCATCTATGAGGGTCTGGTCGTCGCTGCCACGGCGGCGCACGTCGCCGGGTCCTTCGGCCCTTGACCCGGGGACCGGGGCTCAGAGGATAGGGACCTGATGGGCAAGCCAACCGGGATGCTGGCGGGGCTTCTAGTGGCGGCGCTGGGGTCTGGGGCAGCGGCACAGGACTCGCCGCCAGAACCACCACCGTGGTTCGGTGGCCGTGTCGAGCTGCCTGAGCATGGGGTCGCCGTGACCTTCCCTGATGACTTGGTGGCGTTCGACCTCACCGAGGACATCGGCGCCCAGGTCGAAGCCGCCTACGGTGTCCCAGCGCCCGACACCGTGGCGTGGTTGCAGGCGCGTGCACCCGCCGACGGTGCACGTGAAGGGGAAGTGCTCGTCGCGTACTCGCAATCGTCGGTTTGCGCGCTGTCTGTCTTGCCGGCGTGGGCGTCGCTCCAAGACCCCCTCGGCCGTGACGCTCTGATGGCCGTCGTCAGCCAGCAGGCGTGCCTCACAAGCCACGAAGACATGGTGACGGTGGACCTCCCTGCCGGTCCCGCTGTCGTGGCGCACATCGAGGACGCGTGCTGGGGCCAGCACCGCGAACGCACTCTGTACTCCATCGTCTCCGGCGACCGAGCCGCACGTCTCACCTGTGACACCTCGGACCCGCCCGACGACGATTGGCTCTCCATCGCCGAGACCGTCGAGTTCCTGCTCGAGGAGGGGGCCGAGCCACCGCCGTGGGTCGGTGGTCAGCGCGTCGAGATGGCCGCGCTTGGCTTCGCGGTCACCGTGCCCGAGGACTGGGTCGCGTTCGACCTTGCAGCCGATATCGTGGGCCAATCCGAGGCGGCATCCCAGGTCGTTGACCCGGCCGCGTGGTCTGCCGATGCCGCGGGCCTCAGCATGGTGCTTGCCTACGCAGCCTCGGAAGGCCACCAGCTGGAGCTCATCAACGCAACGGGCGGCGACATCTGCGCTGTGATGAACCACCGAGGCGTGGCCGTGCAAGTGGACGCCATCGCAGAGATCGCGTACGGGAGGTACGTCGATAGCCCCGACGCTCGAGACGTCGAGCCGCCGCAACGCATCGACCTGCCTGCTGGACCGGCCTCCTTCGTGCGAGTATCGGAACGAGCCGAGCCGGGCGCGGACGCATGGGTCCCGCTGTCGATGTGGTACCTGCGCGGCGCCGATGGGGACGTACTAGCGGTGGTCTGCTCCACGGACGCCACGGCCGGCTTGGATGAGGACTGGCTCGCCATCGCCGAGAGCATCGAGCTCCTGCCCGCCGAGGAGTAGGCGGGCGGGGGTCGGTAGCTCCAGGGAATCGCCATGTGTCGAGGGCTGTGTCTGGTCGCCGCGGCCATGCTGCCATACGGTCCGGTCCATGACCGCGTCAGTGGCGAGGGGAGGATGGAGGACATCCACACGAGGGGGAGCGGGATACGGTAGCGCTCCATCTCCAGCACGGTGCTCTTACTAGGGTGGCGACGTACGGGAGGAGCACTGCTCGATCAGTTCCTGCCCGACCTCCCGGATCGGATGGCATACTCGCCATCGGCTCAGCACGGTCCAGGGCGGCCATGGTCGACGGGCCGTATCTCGCAGCCTCCCGCCACACATGGGAACGCGAGCGGTGTTTCGCTCGGTTCCATCTCCGTCGTGGCGCTACCCTCCACCGCAGCGCCGAGCTAGACGCCATCATCATCTGGTCGATGCCGTCGGTCTCGTGGGGCAGTGCCCCACGAGGAAAGTCGGCCGGCGATGCGCCTCACGCCGACGGTACACGTGTGGCGCGGCAGGTGGCGATGTGCGACGACCCAGAGGCGGTGCTGAACGTGCTGCTTGAGTCGCGGGTACAGAGACATGCGGGCTACGGAGACAGACCGTGAGGCCCGCCCCTCGCGGGACGGGCCTCAGGCAGCCGAGGTGGCGCCGACGCGGCGCGCCGGGATCTACTCGGCTGGCGGCTCCGGGGCGGCGAGGGTGATCTCGCCGGTGTAGTCGAGCGTGATGTCACCCGGGATGTCAGCGGCGCCGACCATCGTGCCGGTCCCGGCGGCGTGCATGAACCGTCCGGTCCCGCCGACGGCTTCCCAGGTCCCATCCAGTTGGAAGCCGGTGGGTTCGCCGTCGTCGCCGACGAAGACCTCGGTGGTCGGGATGTCATGGACGACCGAGAGCATGTCGCCCTCAGCCGTCTCGAACGTGGTCATCTCCTCGTAGTAGGTCGGGGGCGCACCGCTCGCGGGGTCGTAGACCGTGCAGTGGGTCATGTACGCCTCGACCTCGCCGAGGCCCGAGAGCTCGCCCGAGGCCACGATCTTGAAGCGCCAGGCGGTGCCCGGAAGGTCACAGGCCGGCGCCGTCACATCGGGCCACTGCGCGCCGACCAGCGTCCCCTCCATCGAGACCGGTGCCGACTCTGGATCCTGCGCGGCCGCCGGAGCGGTCAGCGCCAGCAGGAGCGCAACGGCCGCGCCACCAGCGCAGGCCATCCGCAAGGTACGCATGAGGGTTCCCCCTTCACGTGCGCGGGCCGGGTCCGCCAGTGGCTCGGCGTGGCCCCGGCGGCCAGGGCATGGGCCGCGCGTCGTCGCCTCCCGCTACGGTGATTCTCTCGCGGGTGTCCACCTACTCCACGGGCTCGCTATATCAGACGCCATGAACTGTGGTCCCGGTTCGGTCGTCCGCGACCTCGTGGATGACGCCGCGCTGTGGGCCAGACGGCTCTTGACCAGGCGCTCGGGTGCGAAAGGATGGAGGCATCTGCAGCGGGGAACGCCACATGCACCGGAAGCTCTCGGTCCTCGTGATCGGGATGCTGGCGGCGAGTCTGTCAGGGTGCCAGCTGGTCGACGCGCTCTGGTCGGATGGCGCGGGCCAGGTCCACGTGATGGGGATCTGTGCCACCTACCAGGTGGTGGCCACGGATGACCAGGAGGTCACGCCCGAGATCCTGGAGCAGACGCGCACCATCGTCGAGAACCGTGTCAACGCCACCGGCGTCGCCGAGCCCATCGTCGTCACCCAGGGTGGTGACCGCATCTCGGTGGAGCTGCCCGGCGTCGAGGACGAAGCTGACATCCGCAGCCTTCGCAGCCTCATCGGCACCACCGGCGTGCTCGAGTTCATGCCTGTGCCGCCGGAGCTGCAGGGCCTGGTGGGTGAGGGGCCGCTGCCGGAGGGCATGCAGGACATCGAACCGCTGTTCACCGGTGCGGAGATCGCCAGCGCCGCCAGCGTGCAGGACGAGACCACAGGTGAGTTCGTGCTCGACCTGCAGCTCAAGGACACTGGCGCGCGCCTGTTCGACGAGTACGCCGCCGACCACTACGGTGAGCAGTTCGCCATCGTGCTCGACGGCGAGGTCATGTCAGCTCCGGCCATCCGCGCCACACGCTTCGGTGGACGGGCCCAGATCTCGGGCGGCACCGGCGGCTTCGCTGCCAGCGAGGCCCAGTCGCTGGTGACGGTCCTGAAGTTCGGCTCGCTGCCCCTGGAGATCCGTGAGGTCGGCTTCGAAGCCTGCGAGAGACCAGGCCCCGGCACGTGATCCCAGGACCGCACGGAGGAGATCGACTCCCGACCCCCGGGAAGGGGCCAGCCCTCGACCGCTGTTGACACGTGTCACCCAGCCGTCCGGGCCCCGCCCCACTATCGGGCCACGGCCGACTCGCCCGGCCGTTGCTAGCGTGCACCACTGTCCAGCGATAGCGGCTCGAGGAGCTCATCTTGCGCATGGAGCACGTCGCCGTCGCGCCTCGGCCGGCGATCCGGGTCCCGAGCCGGGCCCGCAGTGAGCGTGCCGCGGCGCAGCGGACGCTGGCATGGGTCGGCGTGGGCCTCGGGGTCGTCTTCGGCCTGCTGTATCTGATCGTTGGCCCCGGCAAGGAAGGCCACGACTCTCACTACCTGTTCGCGCAGGCGTTCCTCGAAGGACGCCTCTATGTCGAGGGCTCGTATCCCTGGCTGGAGCTCGTCCCTCGGGCCGAGGGTGGCTGGTATACGCCGTTCCCACCGCTCCTCAGCGTCGCGCTGATGCCCTTCGCAGCGTCCGGCATCGTGATCGACACGAACCTCATCGCCGCGTTGATGGGCGGCGTCTCCGTGGTCCTGGTCTGGTGGATGCTGGGGCGACTATCCGTCAGTCTCCTGGTCCGATCGGGCCTGACGCTCTCGTGGGCTGTCGGTTCTCAGCTGCTATGGCTCGCCGGTGAAGGAGGACAGCACCTCGCGCCCCAAGTGACGGCGGCGGTGCTCCTGCTGGCGGTGTTGACGCTCGGCCTCGAGCGTCGGTGGCCGTTCCTCGCCGGCCTGCTCCTGGCCGCGGCGGTCTGTGCGCGGCTCCCGCTCGTCTTCGCGCTCCCGCTCGTTCTCTGGATGTACCGCCCGGACCGCCAGGCGGCGTCGATCGCGGGGCGGCACCCATGGTCGCTCGTGCTGGTGGCGATGATCGTCCCCGGCCTGCTGGTGGCGCTCTACAACGTGGCCCGCTTCGGCAGCCCCGTCGAGTTCGGCTACGGCATGATCGAGAGCATCGATGGGCAGCATGTGCTCGACGAGCCCTGGTACCACGACGGCATCGTCTCGCTCGCGTACCTGCCCAACGGCCTCTACACCATGCTCCTTCGCGGGTTCGAGGTCCGCGACTCGTTCCCGTGGGTCTATGGCAGCATCGCCGGCACGTCCATCCTGCTGACCATGCCCATCCTGTGGTGGATCGCCGAGGCCCGCGGCCGGCTGGCGGCGGCAGCTGCTGTCTCGGTGGTCCTGGTGATGCTGCCGAACCTGCTCCACGGCAACCCCGGCTTCGCCCAGATAGGCTACCGCTTCATCCTCGACGCCCTGCCGATCCTATGGCTCCTGCTGGGTATCGCGTTCCACCGGTCGATGCCGCGGGCAGCGGCGGTCGCGCTCGGTGCCGGCATCGTGGCCAACGTATGGCTGGCGACGGTCTACTGGTCGGGGCTCGTCGATTAGGCCATCCAACGAGCGTCGCGTTGCTCCTCCCGTCGGCTACGGTGCCGCCGAGCGACGAGCATGCCGACCTGGGTGACGGTCAACAGAACGCCGCTGATCACGCTATCTCCTCTCCGACTTGGTGACCTCGGGACCGGGTCGGCCCACGGCGGCGCTGTCGCCAGCATGCTCCACCCGCCTCTGCGGCGAAGGCTGTCGTGCCGTGTCAGTCGCGCGGTGCTGCCGTCACGCCGGAGGACCGAGTCGTAGCCGCCGCCACGAAGTCGCGCAACGTCTTGCGGCCCTTCTCGCCCACGAGGCGGGACTCGAAGCGCACCCGCCCCACGTCGATGAAGAGCTGGTACTCATCGTCGGACTGGTCGGTCCAGGGGTCGCTACCATCGCTCAGGCGAATGGTGTCCCACGGCGCCCAGCGGGTCATCCAGCGTCCGTCGGTGCCGCCGGGATCGGCGACGACGATGGCGAGCGCCGCGGCGGCGGCCACCAGCAGCGCCTCCGCAGCGCTGGCACTGACGATGACCGGCAGCACTGCGCGCACGTCCTCGTTCCTGAACTGCCCGGCGATGAGCTCGACGGGCAAGCTGGAAAGGTCTCGGAGTTGCATGAACTGCACGACGACACCTCTGTTGCCGGCGCCACGGCGACGCTGGCGACCCTACGATACGCCTCCGGGCCAAGGGGCGGTGAGGTGCCTCCACCCGATCGTGTGGGAGTCTCGGCTAGGGCAGGGCGTCGAGAGCGAACTCGGTGGTGATGCCGCTGGCAGCCTCGGACCGCGAAATCGCCAGCAGCACGCCGGTCCCGAGGTGATACGTCGCGCGTCCTGTGATGCCCGGCATCTGCGACAGGATCGTGACCGCATCGCCCGCCGGTCCTGCTCCGGTCCACTCCACGGAGACGCGTTCGCCGGTGATGGGATCCTCATCGATGAGCTGGCCTGGCTCGGCCAGGGCGAGGAGCCCCGGGTCGATCCAATAGGGCCCGCCGCCGCCGGCCACGCCGGTGCCCGTCGTCAGGTTGGGAACGCCGGCGAAGTCCACCAGGACCTCGGTGCCGTACGCCATCCAGGTCGGCCCTCCCTCACGGAAGGTCACTCCCATGCGCGCCGAGTACGTGACCGGCTGCCCCAGCGAGTCATACGGGTTCACGAACGTCCACATCCCGCCGTAGCCAAGCTGCGCCCCCGGGACGGCCCACGCCGGCGGTTCAGCCACGAGCGCCGCGTTGTCGCGCTGCCGTACGCCAAGGAGGCGGATGATGGTGATCTGGGTATTGCCGGCCGGGGGCTCCTCGCCCTCTGCGTAGACCGGCGATGCCCGACCCTGCGTTCGCGTCGTCCCCGAGAGCAGTAGCCCCGTCGCGGTGTCGTAGATCCACGAAGAGTACGCAGCAGGGTCCAGGTTGGCGATGGCGATCGCCTCGTACGTCGTGCCCTCGACGTCGTACGGGCCGCGCAGGATCTTCAACGCGCCGACAGCGGTCTGCGGAAGGCGAGCGAGCAGCGCGGGATGCACCCAGATCTCCTCCGCCGCCGCGCCGGCATCGGTCGCTCCGCCAGCCATGCCGCCGAAGAAGCGACCAGCGGAGCGGTCCAGGCCGTACAGGACCCACTGCAGTCCGACCGATTCACCCGCGGTGCCAACGACATCGGCCTGGAAGATGCCCTCGCCGGACGCGGTCGGCGTGTCGATCTGGCCGTACCGCTCCCCGGTGTCGGGATCCACCCAGCTGCCGTTGGGATCCAGCTCCCACTGCTTGGAGGCATTGGCGACCGATGCCCCCGCGGCATAGAAGGTAACCCGTGTACCGGGTGTCACCCATGCCGGCGGTGCCAGCTGTTCATCGGGGAAGAGCGCCCCGGCACCTGATTGCGCCACCGCGCCGCTGTCCTCCAGCAGGCTGATGCCGACCGCCATGAGGAGTGCGACCATCACCGCCATACCCCGCTGAAGACTCATGCTCCGCCCCCCTGCGCGTGTCCGGCACAGCCGATGATGGCGAACACGGGACGTGGCCGCAAGGGGCGAACGGGCCGGCCACCACCGAGATCGAGGCCCAGGAGCGGCCGCTCCCGTCGTTCTGCGCCAGCCGGTGAGCAGCATCGGACACGCCGGACGCATGGCCGCCACGCGGCCCCGTGCGCTGACGAGGCCGAGCAGCACGGTCGGGTGCGGTCCGTGGCACTACCAGATGCCGGGGACCATCGCGCCCCTTGCCGTACGAGGGTCGAGCCACCATCGTCGGCACACGTAGTACTTGAAGGGATCGGCAGCATGGTCAGCGGCATCGTCACCCGACCGTTCGTCGTCCACGAGGTCATGCGCTGGCCCGCCGGCCGGCCGCGACCACTGGGCGAGTTCGAGCTGCGTACGGCCTCGCTGCGCATCGCCGCCAGCCTGCTGGGGGTCTCGGTCGCCAACCTCGACTGCGTCCTCGATGCGCGCGCCCAGCTCGGCGACGGGGGCTGCCCCGACTGCCACGCTGTCGCCATGCCGGCGCCACTTCCGCGCCCCTTCGAGGCGTGGCGGGCACACGGACGCTAGGCTCCCGCCCCGTCAGTCGGCCAGCGCCTCGTCCAGGAAGCCGACCACGCGCGTTGCCCACTCATCGGGATGATCGCGCAGCGACTGGATATGGGGCGTGTCGGGGAGCTCCCACACCTGCATCGACGGCGCCGCGAGCTGCAAGGCCGGAGCGGCCGCCGATTCGTCCTCAGCACCGCCCACGATGAGCAGCAGCGGGACCCGCGCGGCAGCCGCGACGGCCTCGCGCAGCGGGAGGGGCGGGGCGGCACTCGTCATCATGTCGGCCACCGCCCACATCAGCTCGCCGTCCCAGCGCTGGATGGTCCCGGTGATGTCACCGGGTAGGTAGTCCATGTCGGCGGGGACGCGGGCGCTCACGCCCTCAGCCACGACGGCGTCCAGGCGCTCGTCAGCTGCGGCCGCGGTGATGGCGACCTCACCACCCATCGAGAGCCCAAGGATGCCGATGCGGCCGGGGTCCACGCCGGACTCCGCGAGGAGCCAGGTCAGCGCGCCGTCGACATCGGCCACGCCATGCCAGCCCCAGGCATTGCCCGTGCCGCCACTGTCGCCGGTACCGCGCGAGTCGAGCGCCAGCGTGCCGTACCCGTGCTCCTGCAAGACCGATGCGTGCGCCAGGGTGGAGCCCTTGGCGCCGCCGGAGCCGGGCAGCAGGATGATGGTCGATCCATTGCTGGCGGGCGTGTACCAGGCCCGCAACGTCACAGCATCGGCTGTCTCGAAGGCCACGAGCTGCGCGTCCGCGGGCCGCTCGGCCTCGAGCGGTGTCTGCGGTGGATGCGTGCCGTAGGCGGCACCGGCCAGCGGGATGAGCACGAACTGGAGGATGACGAAGGCGATGGGCAGGGCCGCCAGGCGCCACCAGCGTGGGGCTGCCCGGACGAGCATCCAGGTGCCCGCGGCGAGGAGCACGACGCCCGCCACCAGCGCTGCGAGGGAGACCAGCGCCACGATCGTGATGCCGCTGGTGGTGAGCCACACCGGCCCGATGCCGGCGCCGAAGCTGAAGCCCAGGATGCCTCCGATGAGGGCCGCCGATCCACGTCGCGCAGCACGCTCGTCGATCGTCAGCACCAGCAGGGCACCGCTGATCACCACCATCAGCGCCACGCCCACGAGGCGGGCAAGGCTGCCGAGGTCAGAGATGAGGGCCACGGTCACGAGCTCGAGACCGACGAGCACCTGGGCGGTCACCAGCACTGGCTGGCGGCGGAAGGGTCGGAGCAGGCGCATCACGAACCCTCACACTGCACGCTCGCGTCGCCGAGGGCGAGCGCCAGAGCGACCGTGTGGGCAGGCCGACGGTCATGCATCGATCCCGACAGCGATGCAGCCCCGGGCGATCTCAGCTGTAGAGCTGCCAGCCCCACGCGTACCAGATGATGATCCCGTTGAAGACGAGGCTGACGCCGATGAGCAGGTTGTCATAGGCGCCCTTGTACGGCAGCCCGACCAGGTTGAAGATCACCAGGAAGCCACTGGCGATGATGTTCAGCCAGCGGATGAGCGCGTGGTCGATGGTCAGGGTCAGGACCAGCATCAGGATGGGGATGAGCATCACGCTTGCCGCGATCAGCCACATCGACCCCGACACCGGCCGTCCGGCCATCCTGCCCGGCTCCATGTCTCCGGCGAAGATGCGCAACACGTCGCCCAGCAGGTACGTCAGCATCAGCGCGACCCAGAGTCCGGCAAGGACCAGCCTCGTCTCGTCCATGGCTCGATGATGCCAGCCCGGTCGCCCGGTCGCGAGCCGAGGCGGCGTGTGCGGCGAGGGGCTACGGTATCCACGACCATGTCCACTGCCGCCGCACTCGCGCCGCCATTCCGCGCCTTCATCGAGCGTCGCCGGACCGCCGTCCTCGTGACGCTCGCCGCCGATGGACGACCCCGTCCCGTGCCCATCTGTTTCGTGCTCGATGACATCGACGGCCAGGGGGCCGTGCTGTACACGCCCCTCGACGAGAAGCCCAAGCGTGATCCTGACGTCAGCCGCATGGCGCGTGTCCGCGACATCACCGCTCGCCCGGGCGTGACCCTGCTCTTCGAGCACTGGGACGAGGACTGGACACAGCTCGCCTGGCTCAGAGCTCGCGGCGACGCGGTCCTCGATGACGCCGCGACGGACCCGGAGCGCCACCGGCGGGTGGTGGCGTCATTGCGGCGCAAGTACCCGCAGTACCGGCGCCACGCGCTCGAGCAGCGGCCGCTCATCCGCGTGGACCTTCACGACATCAGTGCCTGGAGTGCCGATGGCCACCTGGCGGCCGAGGTCGACGCATAACGAGGCGGGATACTGCAGACATGTCCGACACCGGCGTGCAACACAGCTACGTCAGCCACCTGGAGGCTGCCATCGACGGCACGGTGCTGCCGGCCAACACCCTGCAGACGACCCACGCCGGCCGGCCCCTCTGGGTTCGCTACGATCTGGACGCCGTCGCTGCTGCCGTCGATCGCGATGCGCTGCGGTCACGCTCCGCCGGCATGTGGCGCTACCGCGAGCTGCTGCCGCTCGGCGACGTCGATCAGCGGGTCTCGCTGGGCGAGACGATGACGCCGTTGCTCGACGCCCCGCGCCTGGCTGCGCACCTGGGCCTGGCGAACCTGCGTATCAAGGACGAGTCACGCCTGCCGACGGGGTCCTTCAAGGCCCGCGGCATGGCCATGGCGGTCTCGATGGCGCGCGAGCTGGGAGTCCGCCGCGTGGCAGCCCCCACCGCGGGCAACGCGGGCGGAGCCCTGGCCGCCTACGCTGCTCGCGCCGGCATGGACGCCTGGGTCTTCATGCCGGCGGACACGCCGATGGTCAACCGCTACGAGGCCTCGCTCTACGGCGCGCACGCCTTCCTCGTGGATGGGCTCATCACCGACTGCGGTGCCATCGTCCGCGACGGTGTGGAGCCGATGGGCTGGTTCGACATGAGCACGCTCAAGGAGCCGTATCGCATCGAGGGCAAGAAGACGATGGGCCTGGAGCTGGCCGATCAGCTCGACTGGCGCCTGCCCGACGTCGTCCTCTATCCCACCGGTGGAGGCACCGGCCTCATCGGCATGTGGAAGGCCTTCGGCGAGCTGGCATCACTGGGCTGGCTCGAGTCGCCCGTCCGGCCTCGCCTGTACGCCTGCCAGTCGGACGGTTGCGCTCCCATCGCCGATGCCTGGTCAGCCGGAGAGCGATTCGCCGAGCCGGCACAGAACGCGCAGACGGTCGCGAGCGGCATCCGCGTGCCGGCGGCGGTGGGCGACTTCATGATCCTCGACGCCGTCCGCGACTCGGGTGGAGCGGCCCTCGTGGCGGAGGAGGGGAGGCTGCTCGAGTGGATGCGACTCGCCAGCGGGCTGGAGGGCATCGCCCTGTGCCCGGAGGCCGCGGCATGCCTGGACGTGCTCGACCGGCTGGTGCGAGGCGGCGGCATCCAGCCCGACGAGGAGGTGGTCGTCTTCAACACCGGCGCCGCGCAGAAGTACGTCGAGGCCATGGCGACCGACCTCCCCCTCGTCGGATCGCCCGTGGACTACCGGGCGTTCTGACTCAGGCTCGGCTCGCGCCCGGCGTCCAGAATCCCTCGTGGACCGCGGCGGCCTCCGGCAGGTCGGCCGGGCCCTCCACCCTGATGGGACGCTGGCCGGCGGCAAGGACGTCACGCACGGGCAGGCTCATCGTGGGGTTCGCCGGGTCGGCGCCGGTGAAGCGCAGCAGGCTGCCCTCGGAGAGCGCGTAGACCACCCGCCCGACCCCGCTCCAGTAGATGGCGCCAGCGCACATGGCGCACGGCTCAGTGCTGCTGTAGAGCGTACAGCCGGCGAGGATGTCCGGGCTGACGGTGCGCGAGGCCAGCCGCACCAGGTTGAGCTCGGCGTGCCCGGTGACATCGCGCTCGCTGACGACGGTGTTGCCGGCCTCGAGCAGGATCTCCCCGTCGGCCGAGGCCAGCACCGCGCCGAAGGGATGGTTTCCGGCGGCTCGAGCCACGCCTGCGACGGCGACGGCGCGGCGCAGCAGCCGCAGGTCGTCAGCGTCCACGCTTCAGCAGCGTGAGCAGCATCGTCACCGGCGTCCGCGCCAGCACGCTGTGCGGCAGGTTGGCCGGCAGGTGGATCCAGGTGCCCGGGCGGCCGTCGACGTCCTCGTCGCCGAGCGTGATGCGCGCCTCGCCCTCCACGATCTCCAGCGTCACCGGCATGGCCGCGGTGTGGTCCGAGAGCTGCTGGCCGGCGGCGAACGAGAAGAGGACGACCCGCGCGTCGTCGTCGCTATGGATAGCACGGCTAAGGATCCCATCAGCCGGCAGCTCCACCGGCTCGCGCAGGTCGCAGATGGTGGGTCGCAGAGGGTCCACGTCGTCTCCTTTGGCGGTGAAGCCCGAGACTACACCGTGCTGGCTATCCTTCAGGCACAGGAGGGGACATGCCGGCACGATCGATCGAGCTCATCAGGCACGCACCACGGGTGCGCACGCTGGAGGTGCGGCGCGTCGCTCGCCCGGGTCCGCGATACCAGCTGATCACGCTGGCGGGGGGCGACCTGGGCGACTTCCAGACACCCAGCCCCACCGACCACGTGGGCATCATCCCGCCGGCCCCCGATGGTGAGCTCGGCCTGCCGCAGGTCGAGGATGGCCGATTGCGCTGGCCGGCTGCGCGGCCGCCGATGCGCGAGTACACCGTGCGCCGCTTCGACCCCGCGTCGGGCGAGCTGGACGTGCGCATCCTGCTGCACGACGGTGGCGGGCCGGTATCCGGCTGGGCCGCCGCTGCCAAGCCTGGCGATCGGGTCGGCGTCGTCGGTCCGCTCAGCTCCAAGGTCATGCCCGATGGCTATCCCAACTACCTGCTCGCGGGTGACCTCACCGCGGTCCCTGCCATCGCGCGCTGGCTCAGCGTGCTGCCGGAGGGCGCCAGCGCGCAGGTCCTCATCGCTGCCGGCAGCGAGGACGATGTCATCGAGCTGCACTGTGCCCAGCCCATCAGCGTGCGCTGGCTGACCGAGGGTGGGCGCCCAGAAGCCGAGCAGCTGCCACCCGCGCTGCGAGAGCTCGAGCTGTATTCCGCAGACACCTGGGCCTGGGTCGCCGGTGAGGCCGTCGCCATGCGCGAGGTCCGGCGCGTCCTTCTCGACAAGCCGGGTCTCACCGCGGAGACCGTCAAGGTCACCGGCTACTGGCGGCGGGACCGCGCCGATTTCGACTACGAGGCACCGCTCGACGCCGACGGGCCGCCGATGCGGTAGATGAAGCCGGCCTTGTCGTCCGAGACATAGAGCGCGCCGTCGCTGCCGACGATGACGCCCGCTGGCCGACCGCTGGCGTCGCCGCTGGCGTCGTCGAGGAAGCCGCCGACGAGCACCTCGGGGGCACCCGTTGGCCCGTCGTCCCAGGGCACCCACACGACCTCGTAGCCCACCTTGGTCGAGCGGTTCCACGACCCGTGGAAGGCGATGACGGCGTGGTCGCGCCAGAAGGCCAGCCCCAGCGGGGCCGCGTGCGCCTGGTACGTCAGAGCCGGCTCAGCCACGCCTTGGCAGCCACGCAGGCCGCTGTCGGGGTCGGGTTGGTCGCCGAAGTCGGGATCGGGGATCTCCGCGGCGTGACAGCGCGGCCAGCCGGCATCGGCGCCCTGGACGACGCGGTACAGCGTCTCCGGTGGCAGGTCGTCGCCCATCAGGTCGCGCCCGTGGTTGGTGGCCCAGGCCTCGCCGGTCGCGGGATCCACCGCGACACCCACCGCATTGCGCAGGCCACGCATGAGCACGCGGGAGCTGATGCCCTCCGCCGGCGCGGTGACGATGCTGGCGCGTTCAGGGTCCTCCTCCCAGCAGACGTTGCAGCTGGAACCGACGCTGACGAGCAGCGAGCCGTCCGGCGCGACGACGATCGTGCGCGTGGAGTGCTGGCCGCCGCGAGGGTAGGTGAGGATGGCTGCGCGTGCGCTGTCGCGCAACTCGTCGTCCAGGGTCACGCGGTAGAGGATGCCGCTGCCGGCGATGAGCAGCGAGCCGTCGGCGGCGAAGGCGAGCGAGTGCGCCATGTCGTAGCCCTCGCCGACCACGATGGTCTCGTCGGCCTGCCCGTCCCGGTCCCGGTCAGGCAGGGCCAGCACGCGGTCCTCGCCCTGCTCGGCCACGAAGAGCGTGCCGTCGGGGCTGACGGCCATGAACCGCGGGCGATCAAGGCCCTGGGCGAAGACCGTGGACTCGAACCCTTCGAGCAGCTGCAACACGGTCTGGCCCGGGGCGCCGCGGTCGAAGCTGACGCCGGCGAAGCGGAGGATAGGTTCGCGCAGGAGCCATGTGCCGGCGCCAAGGATGACCAGCACGGCCAGCGCGAAGAGGGCAAGCCGTAGCGCTCGGGTCATCGTGGACGCTCGACCCCCATCTGCTGACCGATGACGACGTCCGGCATGGCTAACAGGATATCGTCGCTCGAGCGCCGTACCATCGGGCCCATGAATCGCTTGCAGACCCTGCCCTACGGCTCCTGGCCGTCTCCCATCAGCGTCGAGATGGCGGTCGGCGCCTCCCGCGGCCTCTCGGAGCCCCGTCCCGACGGGGACGACCTCTATGTCCTCGAGTCGCGGCCCGAGGAGGCCGGCCGCGTGGTCCTGCTGCGGATCGCCGCGGACGGGGAAGTCAGCGACATGGCGCCGGGTCTGAACGTGCGCACCCGCGTCCACGAGTACGGTGGCGGTGCCTACGCCGTTCGCGATGGCGTCATCGTGTTCTCCGAGTTCGATGACAACCGCCTGCTGTTGAAGCGTGATCCTGAGGCTGATGTGCAGGAGCTCGTGACCGACCCGGCCCTGCGCTTCGCCGACCTGGCCATCGATGCTGCGCGCGATCGCGTCTACGCGGTGATGGAGGACCAGCGCCGGTCGGCCATCGAGGCGCGCAACCTGCTGGTCGCGGTGTCCCTCGCCGACGGCTCCATCACCGAGCTGGCCACTGGCCACGACTTCTACTCCGATCCGACCCTCAGCCCCGACGGTTCGCGACTCGCCTGGGTGAGCTGGGATTTCCCCCAGATGCCCTGGGACGGCACCGACCTGTGGGTGGGGCAGCTCGGGGTCGACGGCACGCCGGGCCTGCCCGACCACGTCGCCGGCAGCGCGCGCGAATCGATCCTGCAGCCGCGCTGGGCGCCCGACGGCTCGCTGTACTTCATCTCCGACCGCAGCGACTGGTGGAACCTGTACCACTGGCGCGACGGCGCCAGCGACGCGGTGGCCGTGGCCCCGATGGAGGCCGAGATCGGCGGCCCCCAGTGGGTCTTCGGCCTGTCCGACTACGATGTCGACGCCGACGGCAGCGTCTACGCCTTCGCCAGCGGGCCCGGCGGCGCCAGGCTGCTGTCGCTGGCCCCGGGGATGAGCCCGCGTGAGGTCAGCTTCGACGCCCGTGGCCTGGCCTATCTACGGGTACAGGGCGGGGTCCTGAGCGCCATCGCCACCAGTCCGACGCAGCCGACGGCGCTGTTCCGCCTCGACCTCCGCGGCGGCACGGCCGAGCGGCTGCGCGAGACCACCACGCTCGAGATCGATGCCGGCTCCCTGGCGACGCCGCAGCAGATCGAGTTCCCGACCTCCGGCGGACGCACGGCGTACGCCTGGTACTACCCACCCACCAACCCCGACGTCAGCGCCTCCGAAGGGGAGCTGCCGCCGCTGGTGGTGATGTCGCACGGTGGCCCCACCAGCCAGGCGCGGACGTCGCTCAGCCTCGAGCGGCAGGCATTCACCAGCCGTGGCTTTGCCGTCGTGGACGTCGACTACGGCGGCTCGACCGGCTATGGGCGTGCCTTCCGCGACCAGCTGCGCGAGCAGTGGGGCGTCGTCGACGTGGATGACTGCACCAACGCTGCGCTCCATCTCGCCGAACGTGGGCTGGCAGATCGCGACCGCCTGGCCATCCGCGGCGGCAGTGCCGGCGGCTACACCACGCTCGCCTCGCTCTGCTTCCGGGACGTCTTCGCGGCGGGGACGTCCTTCTATGGGCTGGGCGACCTGGAGGCCTTCGTCGACATCACGCACAAGTTCGAGTCGCGCTACATGGACATCCTGGTGGGTCCGTATCCAGCAGAGGTCGAGCGCTATCGCGAGCGCTCGCCGAACCACTACGCGGACCGGATCTCCTGCCCGGTGCTCGTGATGCAGGGTGCCGACGACAAGGTGGTGCCGCCGTCACAGGCTGAAGGCATCGTAGCGGCGCTGGCGAAGAACGGCCTGCCGCATGCCTACATCCTCTTCGCGGGGGAGGGCCACGGGTTCCGCCAGGCCGCCAACCAGCGACGCGCGCTGGAGGCGGAGCTGTCGTTCTATGCCCAGGTCTTCGGCTTCGAGCTGGCCGATGGCATCGCCCAGCTCGAGATCACCGGCCTGTAGCTGACCTGCGGCCCGCACACACGAAGGAGCGGCCGCCGGGAAAGGGGCCCGGCGGCCGCGCGTGCGGGGAGGCGAGTCGTGTCGACGGCTACGCGTCGGTGACACCAGCGGCGCTGGTGTCTTCGGTCGCGCCCGCGTCACCGGCGGGCTCCTCCGCGGGGGTCTCTGCGGCGTCACTCGTCGTCTCGTCGGCCGCCGGCTGGATGACGATCCGCTGCGCCACGAAGTCAGCGTCGTCCTCCGACTCGGACCAGACCATGACCTGCGCGCCCATCTCGATGTCGGCCGGGGTGACCTCCGTGGGGACCATGCGCTGGCGGCTCCAGCCGCGGCGCTCCACGGTCTGCTCGCTGAAGGCCACGACCTGGGTGTCCTCGCCGAGCGTGACGCTGACGGTTTCGCCACTGCCGAGCGTGAACGTCAGACTGCCGTCGGTGGCGGCGTCGACGACGCCCTGCTCGACGCGCCGAGAGCTGATGCCGTCGGCCGTCTGGAGCGTGACCTCGCGACGCTCGAAGTCATCCTGCGCGCCGCCCATCCAGGCCCACAGGCCATCGCGCAGCTGGCCGCCCATGGCGCCCATGCCGTCCATGCGGCGCTCGAGCCGATCGCCGGGCCCGAAGCCGCGATCATCATCGTCCGGCGGACCGAACGCCGCCACGCTGGCGGTGCTGGCGATGACGAGGGCCAGGGTCGTGCCGCTGACGACTGCCAGTCGGTTCCTGTTCATCTGCATGGTGATCGACCTCTTGTGGTTCGTGAGCGGCGCTGTCGCGAGCACCGGCCGTCCCGGAGGGGCGGCGATGTGCACGATGGGGGCGGAGCGTACGCCACAGCGGGAGCGACTGTAAGCGCCTGGTAAGTGGCTGGCGATCCGCCCCGGCTGGAGGATTGGCAGGTTCTTGCGGCATTTGCTATCATTCTGCGGCGAGGTGGAGCAGTGGTAGCTCATCGGGCTCATAACCCGAAGGTCGGCGGTTCGAATCCGTCCCTCGCAACCAACGACTCCTGACGTGAGAACCCCGGGTCCCGCCCCCGGGGTTTTCCTTTTCCCGGCGTGGCGCTCAGTCCGGTTCCCGGCGTTGCGCTCAGTCCGGGTCTCGCTTGTCGCGCAGCGCCTTGTACGCCCGCACCACGCTGGCCGGGACCAGGTAGCGGCCGGCACGCACGCGAAACGGCTCCACGATCTCGCGCGGGATATCCACGCTGGCGTACGCCGCAGGGCTGGCCGCTGGCGGCTCCACCGAGAGCGGCACACCGGTGAAGGTCCGTCGGACGCCGTTCGCGTCGGGATCGATCACCTGCGCGGTCAGCAGCATGCGGTCCATGTCCTCCGGGTCGGACCAGTGGTAGAGGCGCATCGCGCGTTCCTCGCTACTTCGCGGTCGAGCGGAGCATCCACACGGCCTTCTCGTGGGCCACGATCAGTTGCGTGGCGATATCGACCGTGGCGACGTCGCCTCGCTCCTCGGCGGTCTCCACCACACCGCGGGTGGTGGCGATGACGGCCTCACGGGCATCGACGAGCGCACGCACCATCTGCATGGCGTCGGGCACAGCGTCGTCATCGGGCACTGACGTCAGTGTCTCCATGGACGTGCCGAACGGCGGCGTCTCGACACCCAGCTGGCGCACGCGCTCGGCAACGGTGTCTGTCGCCTCCTGTAGCTCCAGGTAGTGCTGCTCGAAGAGCTCGTGCAGGCTGGGGAACTGGGGCCCTGTCACGTTCCAGTGGTAGTAGAGGGTCTTCTGGTAGAGCGCGTAGGTATCGGCCAGAAGCCGGCTGAGCTGCTCCGCGACCGGGTCGCGGCGGACATCAAGGGTGCTGGTCGCTGTCGTGTCGAACGTCATGGTCTGCTCCTTGGGCTGGATCATCGGGTCTGCTCCGTCTGGCCGGTGACGGTCTAGTCGTTGGCCGGCGCGGCGCTGATCGCCGCCAGGGTGGAGTCGGGGTCGCGCTCTCGCGCCAGGTCGCCGATGGAGACGATGCCGACGACGACCTCGCCATCGACCACGGGAACGCGGCGGATGGCACGGCCGCGCAGGGCCTCGACGGCGGTGCCCACGTCATCGCCTGCTTCCACCACCACCAGCTCGGGGCTGATACAGCAGTCGATCGGGGTCGTCCGCGGATCGAGCCCATCTGCGGTGGCCCGGACGGTCAGGTCCCGGTCGGTGACGATGCCGACCAGGCGGTCTCCGCGCGTGACCAGCACGTCGCCGATCTCCTTGTCGCGCATCAGCTGGGCGGCCTGGACCAGCGTCGTCTCGGCTGGCACAGCCGTGGGGTAGAGCGTCATCACGTCACGCACGGTCTCGGCCATCGGGTCCTCCTCGCTGCATCGTCGGTGGCGGGCATGTCTGCCATGCTCGGAGGTGCAGCGCAACAGCAGCGACGGCATCGGATCGAGCAGGCTTGCAGCCGTCTCGCAGCACGGCCGACCGGCGCGATCGCAACGAGGATGAAAGGTGTATCGCACGAAGCGAAGGGTTGCTGCGACACCCGCGCGAAGGTGGCCGCCCATACTTGTGGGGTGAGCTCTCCCAAGCCGCATGCTCCATCCGCTCACGGCTCGCCCGGACACGTTGCGGCTGCCGAGCTGGCGGCGGTGATGGCCGCGGTCGATGCCGGCGTCGTCGTCACCCATCCGTCCGGTCGTGTGCGCTCGCAGAACGAAGCGGCCGTGCGCATCCTCGGCGGGCCGGTGGACGACCTGTTCGAGCTGTTGGGACCGCTGGGGAAGCGGCCACCGGGCGCCGGCGGCCCGCCTCGGGAGACGACCGAGCTGCAGGTGCTGCGCCTGCCCGATCGCTGGCTGCAGGTCTCGCGTGTCCTCAGCGCCGGTCTCGCTGAGGCGACGGACGCGATCGGTGAGGTCGTGATCATCCGTGACGTCACCGCGGAGCGCCAGAGTCAGGGCCTGCGCGAGGTGTTCGTGGGCATGCTCTCGCACGAGCTGCGCACCCCCGTGACCAGCATCTTCGCCGCCTCCGGCTTGCTGGGGACGCGGATGGACTCACTGTCACCCGACGACCGCGATGGACTCGTGCAGGACATCGCCGAAGAGTCCGAGCGGCTGCTACGACTGGTCGACGACCTGCTCGTCCTGGCGCACTTCGACGAGGGCTTCAGCCTCCTCAAGGAGCCCAGCCTTCTGCAGCGGGTCGTCCCCATCGTCGTGGAGCGTGAGCGCCGTCGCTGGCTGTCCGTCGACATCAGCCTCAGCGTGGAGGCCGGGCTGCCGGTGGTGACCGGTGACGAGACGAGCGTGCAGCAGGTGGCGCGCAACCTCATCTCCAACGCTGCCAAGTACGGACTGGGGCAACCGGTGCGCGTCGAGATCGTCGCCGGCGAGGATGAGCCTGGCGCCATCGTGCGCGTGCTCGATCGAGGGCCTGGCGTGAGCCCCGCGGAAGGTGAGGCGCTGTTCCGGCCCTTCTATCGATCCGCGCGGACCGCGCGGACCTCCGGCGGTGCCGGCATCGGGCTCTACGTGTGCCGGCGGCTGGTGGAGGCCATGGGCGGGCACATGTGGGTGAGGCAGCGACCCGGCGGCGGCAGTGAGTTCGGCTTCTGGCTGCCCGAGTACGACTACGAACCCGACGATGGCATCGGGGACGACGGAGCTACCCGCGCCGTCGTCCCTCCGGCACCGACCACTTCGCAGCGCTAGGAGGAACCTCCATGTCGACCGAACCGCTCGTCCTCGTCGCCGACGACGAGGTCCGCATCACCAAGCTGGTGTCGCTCGCGCTGGGCGACCAGGGCTTCAGGGTGGTCGTGGCCGAAGGTGGCAGGGATGCGCTACAGAAGGCCGAGGAGTATCGGCCCGACGTGGTCGTGTTGGACATCGTGATGCCTGACCTGGACGGCATCGAGGTCATGCGCGAACTGCAGGAACGGCGACCGGTGCCGGTCATCCTGCTCACGGCCAAGGGCTCCACCGCCGACAAGGCACAGGGGCTGGACCTTGGCGCCGATGACTACGTCGCCAAGCCCTTCCACCCCGACGAGTTGGCGGCCCGCATCCGCGCCGTCCTGCGCCGGGCCTCGGGTGTCTCACCCAGCGCCGGGGTGCTGACCTTCGATGACGTCGAGATCGACCTGGAGCGGCGCATCGTCCGGCGTGACGGTGAGCTGGTGCAGTTCAGCCGCACCGAGTGGCTGCTGCTTCAGCACCTCGCCGCCAATGCCGGCAAGGTCGTGCTGCACACCGAGCTGCTGACCAAGGTCTGGGGTCCGGAGTACCGCGATGACCTGCAGTACCTTCGCGTGTGGATCAGCCGCGTGCGCCGCAAGCTGGGAGCGGAGCCGGGAGAGCCCGGGCGTATCAAGACGCTCCAGGGTATCGGCTACCTGCTCGACGTGGAGCCGCCCCAGGTGGACGGGGCTGCCGCCGACGCGCCGGCCGTGGCGGAGGCCTCGCCGCTCATCGGGTAGTCCGGCTCCGCCGGGTCGCTCGCCCTGCGGGCGCGAGGCGGCCTGGTCCCACGTCGTCACGCTCATGCAAGGTCGAGACCGGCGGCGGCCCGCGCGCCTGTAGCGCGCGGCGTCGCAGACTTTGACGGCATCCGGCCCGCGATTCGTCGGGTGTCACCGCTGCCCGGATCGCGAGGAGGTGCCCCGATGCCGCTGAAGACCGCGTGGCCCATCGCAGCAGCGCTGGCATTGCTGCTGGTGGGAGTGACCGCGCAACCTGGCGCCACCGCCTACGAGCCGGTCGAGCCCGAGCCCCTGCTGCGCGCCCAGAAGCTGCGGGCCCAGGAGATCACCGCCCGCGCTGACATCGTCCTCGTCGGATGGCGCGAGGGCGGACGCCCCGACCGCTTGTCCATGGCACTGAGCCGCGACGGCGGCGCCTCCTTCCTGCGGGGGAACGGGAAGCTGCGTCGGTTCAACCTCGCTGGGCTGGCTGGCCGCGGGCTGTCGCTTGCCGTGTGTGGCCGGAGTGCCGTTCGCTCGATGTGGGCGGTCACGGCCCTGCGGGCTCGCGCGGACCGCGCGGGTGACTCGGACGTGCTGCTGACGCGCCGCGGCCTGGCCGCCCCGAAGCGTGACGCCGTGCAGCTGTTCCTGACGGCACCGACGGCCAAGCGCCAGGTACGCGATGCCGATATCGCGTGTGTCGGCGATCACCACCTGGCCATCGCCTGGGTGGAGCAGAAGGACGGGCGCACGCGCGCACGCCTCGCCATCCGGCGTCTCACGCGAGCGGGTCAGTCGACGCCGGTGCGCACGTACAAGCTCGGCCGAGCCGTGCTGCGAGGCGGCATCAGCGTGGCGGCCACGCCCAACGACATCCACGTCGCCTGGACCAAGGGCGCCAACAAGCACCTGCGCTACGAACGCTTCAGCGTGGTGAAGCGAGCCGCATCCCGCTTCGAGCGCGGCCAGGCTGCCGGTATCGTCTGGCGCGATGTCGAGCGGCCGCAGGTCGATGCCCGCGGTCGCAAGGTCGTGGTGGCCTACAGCGATGGCGGGGACCTGAAGGTGAAGCTCAGCCGCGACCGGGGTGTCTCGTTCGGGTCTGCCGAGGCTCTCGCCGCAGGCAGCTCGGGCGAGCCGGCGCGGGCACGCTCGGTCGCGCTCAGCGGGTCGCGCATCGTCGTCGAGGGTATCGACCGGACGGGCGGCTCACGCACCCCGACACGCTTCGAGACGACCGACCTGGGTGACACGTGGCAGGGCCTAGCCTTCGGCCATGACGGCATCCGACTCGGCGCGCTGGAGAAGATCGACTACCGCGAGTCGCGCCTGAAGGAGCTGCTGCACAACGACGGCCGTGCTGGCGACACCCTGCGGGCCCGGCGCGAGGTGCCATAGAGGGTCCGGCTGGCTGCCTGAAACGCGACAGGTGGCTCATCAGCCGAGAGGTGGCCGCGGACGTACCCTCTAGGCACCATGAGACGAACCTTCACCCTCCTGTTGTCCGCGCTCGCCCTGTTCGCCCTGTTGGCGGTGCCAGCCGCGGCCCAGGACGACCCGTCGGCCGAGCCAACCGCTGCGCCATCGGCAGCCCCCGCTGGTGCGGTGAGTAGCAGCCCGGCGCCGGAGGCGACTGAGCCCCCCCTGCCGACCCCGATCCCGGCGGGCGACGGACCCGTCGTGCAGGGCGTGTTCTACTTCTCGCCCACCTGCGGTCATTGTCACTACGTCATCACCGAGGTGCTGCCGGTCATCTACGCCGAGAACGGCGGTCCCTGGGTCATCACCGTCGACGAGAGCGCTGCCACCATGGACCCTGCGTTCTACCTGATGAACAACGGTCACATCCAGCTGCTGATGGTCGACGTCAGTCAGCCGGATGGGCAGCTGATGTACCTCGATGACTCGGAGGCGCTTGGGTTCGATGACCCTCCCGGGGTCCCGCTGCTTCACATCGGGGACGAGTGGTATCTCGGCTCCGGCGACATCCCCGCCGAGCTGCCGGGCATCGTGAAGGCAGGACTGGCCGGCGAAGGGGTCCCGTGGCCGCCCACACCGGGCCTGGCCGCCGCCATCGAGCCGTTCCTGCGGGACGGCAGCGTGGTCGCAGTCGAGCCGGACGATGACGACGACAGCGGTGAGGCCGTGGTGCTGCCCGTCGGCAGCGATGACTCGCCGTTCGACCGACTTGGCCGCGACCCGGTCGGCAACGGCCTCGCCATCGTGGTGCTGGTCATCCTCATCGGCACCCTCCTCGCTGCGCCGTGGCTGGCGACACGGGGGTCGCTACCGTCCTTTCCCTCGTGGCTGGTACCGGTGCTTGTCCTCGCCGGCCTGGTCGTCGCCGCCTACCTCGCGACCATCGAGACCAGTGGCGCGGAGGCCGTGTGCGGTCCCGTCGGCGACTGCAACGCGGTGCAGCAGAGCGAGTACGCAGAGCTGGCCGGCATCCCCATCGGGGTACTGGGCGTCGTCGGCTACGTCCTCATCGGCGGGTTGTGGCTCGTCTCGCGGGTGGCCCAAGGCGCGGCCGCGGACTGGGCGCTCGTGCTGATGGCCAGCGGCGCCTTCGTCGGTACCCTGTTCTCTGCCTACCTGACCTTCCTGGAGCCGTTCGTCATCGGCGCCACGTGCATGTGGTGCATCAGCTCGGCATTGATCATGCTGGCGCTGGTGTGGGTCACTGCCGGTCCCGGCTGGGCTGCCTGGCAGCGCCTGCGCCACGGCAGCGGAGGGACGCACTCGGCGGCACCGGCACGCTCGTAGTGCACAAGCGAAGACCCCCGGGGGATGCGCCGGGGGTCTTCGGGTCGAGAGTCGGGCTGGATCAGGTCTGAGCGTCCGGACCGGGCGCCGCGGAGAGCGTCTTCAGATCCTCCTCGATGCTGACGAGCTCTTCGCGAAGCGCCGCAGCCCGTGACTGCAGCGACGCTGCAGTCACCTCCTCCGTGGTGTCTTCGCTGGTGACGGCACGGCGCCGAGAGCGTCCCGACGTGCGACGACGCCGTGGGCGATCGTCCTCCTCGTCCTCAAGGTCGCGCTCACGCAAGACCACGACGTCGTCGCGATAGCGGCGCGGCCGGTAGTCGTAGGGGTCGTACCAGTCCGGAGGTGGCGGCCAGTCGCATCCGTGCGGGTAGTACCGGTGATAGCAGCTCATGTCCTGTCCCCCAGTCGTTGCGTGACGCTGTTCCCGTGGTCGAGAAAGTGCTCGATCAGGCGTTTTCGTTCGCTCATGACGTCCATCCAGTCAGCGAGCGCGCAGGCACCTTCATCGGTGAGCCGGTATTCGCGACGGGGCTGGTCGGTCTCCGGGCCCCACTCGGTGGTCACCAGGCCCTCGGCGTCCATGTTGCGGAGCGTTCGATAGACCATGCTGACGTCCACGCCCTCCGGGGCGACGCCGAGCTCGTTGAGGTCACCGATGAGCTTGTAGCCGTATGTGGGCCCCTGTGCCACGAGCAGCAGCACGAACGGCTCCACCCAGCGTCCCCGACGTGAGCCGTGGTGGGCACCGTGGTGGTGGCCGCGCGTGCTCCAGCCCAGCCCCTCGGTCGTTGCCCTGCTGATAGCCTCCATATGCTAATAGCATACATATGCTGTCAACAGGCGTCCGCTCCGGGTCGGCCGGCGTCCGCTCTAGGGCGGCCGGATGATCCTCGCTCCACGCCGGCCGGGGCCCGCTCCATGTCCGAACGGCGTCCGATCCAGGGCAGTTGGCGCCCACTCATGCGAACGCCACGGGGCGAACGGCTGGCGGCCGGATAGGGACTACCGCCACCAGCCGTAGCCGTAGTCCCACCACTCCCGGGTCCTGACGGCTCCCCGGCGGGCCCACGCGACCGCGCCTGAGCGTGCGACCGTGCGCTCCACGGCCGCTCACCCCTCGGACGAGGCGTCCTACGGCTCGACGACCTGGCCTTACGCTGCAGGGATCGTCACTAGACCCGGTCGTCGCCGTTGCCCACGTAGACCCAGTCGTCACCCTCGCCGGGCGACGGGCCAGCGGCTGGAAGGCGTCGTGCCGAGGGATCATGGCCCCGCGGCTCCAGGATCAGCGGCTGATGGAGCGGTAGCGGCGCACGGCGAGCGGAGCGAAGACGGCGAGCAGCACGACGTACCAGCCGAGCGTGATGGCGATCGGCATCTCGGCGGGAAGGCCGTCGGAGGGGAACGGGTTGGGGTTGCCCCACAGCTCGCGCAGGGAGGCAGTCAAGGTGCTGACCGGGTTCCAGGCAGCGATCGGTTGCAGCCAGTCGGGCAGGGTGCCGATGGGCACGAAGACGTTGGAGACGAACGTCAGGGGCAGGATGACGATGAACGAGACCTGCTGGGCGACCTCCACGCTGGGCAGGCGCAGGCCCAGCCAGACGCCGACCCAGGACATGACGAAGGCGTAGGCGAGGGCCAGCAGGATCCCGAAGAGGAAGGGCGCGATGCCGTTGTTGACCGACCAGCCGACGGCCAGCCCGGCGAGCATGAGCACGATGAGGATGCCGCCGTTGTAGATGACATCGGAGACCGAGCGACCGAAGAGCACGGCCGAGCGCGCCATCGGCAGCGAGCGGAAGCGATCGATGATGCCCTTGTTGAGGTCCTCGGTCATGCCGATGGCGGTGGTAGCCGAGGCGAACGTCAGTGTCTGCACGAAGATGCCGGGCATGAGGTACTCGGCATAGGAGACGCCGGGCAACGGGATCGCGCCGCCGAACACGATCGTGAACAGCAGCACGAACATGATCGACTGGATGATGGCGAAGATGGCCAGCTCGGGGATACGCGGGATGCGCTTGAGGTAGCGCCACGTGACGACCAGGCCGTCGTCCCAGGCCTGTCGCAGGCCGCCTCCGGCAGCAGGTTTGACGCCGCTCATGGGGCCACCTCCTCTACGTCTTCGGCGTGGACGAGGTGGGCGACGCCGGGTTCATCGGTGGCTTCGGCGACGTGTCCGGTGAGAGCCAGGAAGACGTCGTCGAGGGTGGGCCGGCGCATGGCGATGTCGTCCACCGGGATGTTGGCCTCATCCAGCTCGCGGAAGACCCCGAACAGCTTCTCCGCGCCTCCGCCCGCCGCGATGCTCAGCTGGCGTGTGGCTTCTTCCACGGCGATGTCGCCCTCACCGTGGCGAGCCAGCACGGCCTCCACGAATGGGATGTCCTCGCTGCGGTGGAGGTGCACCTCGATGCGCTCGCCCCCGACCTGCCGCTTGAGCTCCCTGGCGGTGCCCTCGGCGATGATGCGTCCGTGGTCGACCACGGCGATGCTGTCGGCGAGCTCGTCAGCCTCCTCGAGGTACTGCGTGGTCAACAGCAGCGTCGTGCCCTCCCTGACCAGGCCGCGGATGACCTCCCACATGCCCAGCCGACTGCGCGGGTCCAGGCCGGTGGTGGGTTCGTCGAGGATGAGCAGGCGTGGCCGCCCGATGATGGCGCTGGCGAGGTCCAGGCGGCGTCGCATGCCGCCCGAGTACGTCTTGATGGTGCGGTCGGCGGCGTCGACGAGGTCGAACTGCTCGAGCAGCGCGTCGGCGCGCGCGCGGGCCTCGGCGGAGGGCAGCTGGTAGAGACGGCCGAAGAGCCAGAGGTTCTCGCGACCGGTGAGGTTCTCGTCCACCGCGGCGTACTGCCCGGACAGGCCGATGAGGTGCCGCAGCTCCTGGGCCTGCGAGACGACATCGAGGCCGGCCACGGTCGCGCGCCCGGCATCTGGGCGCAGCAGGGTGGCGATGATACGCACGGTCGTCGTCTTGCCCGCCCCGTTCGGTCCGAGCAGGCCGAGGACGCTGCCCTCCGGCACGCTGAGATCCAGCCCGTCCAGCGCCCGCACCTCGCTGCGCCGCGACTTGTAGATCTTGACGAGACCCTCGGCTTCGATGATCGCCACGGACAGATACCTATGTGCGTATGGCCGGCCCCCGTCGGCCGCGAATGATATCGCGAGGTGCAGACTGGTGCCTGCGCGACGTTCGATCGCCCCTCCGCACGGTCCCTCGTGACCAGCTCGGCGCTGCACCGGTGAGCGCGGGCGGCCGGCCGGGCCATAATGGCGTGGCATGGCGCTCCCCATCGCGGTGGTGTCGGGATTCATCCTGGCACTGCTGGTCCCGCTCGTCCGCCGCCTGCTTGGCCGCTACGCCATCGTCGTGTTCGTGGCGTTGCCGGCCGTCCTTGTGCTGCTGCTCGCCAGCCTCGCCGCTGGCGTCATCGACGGCACGCCCGTGCGCTGGGACGCAGAGTGGGTACCGCAGCTCGGTCTCTCCCTGGCGTTCTCGCTGGACGCGCTCTCGCTGCTGTTCGCGCTGCTCATCACTGGTGTCGGCACGGCCGTCATCCTCTACGCGCAGCGCTATCTCCACGGCCACCCGGAGATCGACCGCTTCCATGCGCTGACGCTGGCCTTCATGGCCTCGATGCTCGGCCTGGTGCTGGCTGACAACCTCATGCTGCTCGTCGTCTTCTGGGGCCTGACCGGCGTGACGTCCTACCTGCTCATCGGCTTCGAGCACACCATCGGCACCTCGCGGCTGTCGGCGCAGCAGGCCCTCATCGTCACCGTCTCGGGCGAGCTGGCGATGCTGGCGGGCCTGGTGCTGCTGGGCTTCGCGGCGCAGACCTTCACCATCTCCGAGCTCGGCGCGGCCGGCGCGAGCATCCGCGATGACGCGCGCTATGTCCTGTTCGTGGTGCTGATCCTGCTGGGCGCGCTCTCCAAGTCGGCGCAGTTCCCCTTCCACTTCTGGTTGCCCAACGCGATGGCCGCGCCGACGCCCGTCAGCGCGTACCTGCATTCGGCCACCATGGTGACGGCCGGCGTCTACCTCGTCTCGCGCCTGACGCCGGTCCTGGGGGGCAGCGAGGTATGGACGGTGCTGCTCATCGTCAGCGGTGGCCTGACCATGCTCATCGGCAACATCCTGGCGCTGCGCCAGCACGACCTGAAGCTGGTGCTGGCCTACTCGACGGTGGGCGCGCTGGGCACGATGGTGCTGCTGCTGGGCCTGGGGTCGGACACGGCCTTCGTGGCGGCCATGGCACTGCTGCTGGCACACGCGCTCTACAAGGCCGGGCTCTTCCTCGTGACCGGCATCGTCGATCACGAGATGGGCACCCGCGAGCTTGACCGCTTCAGCGGCTTGGCGCGCATCATGCCCATCACCGCCGTCGCGGCGGCACTCGGCGCACTCTCGATGGCCGGCATCCCGCCCGTCGTCGGCTTCGCCGCCAAGGAGCTCGGGCTGAAGTCGGGCCTCGCATCCGACGAGGCCACCATCATCATCACCGCCGCGCTCGTCGTGGCCGGAGCGGCCACGGTGGGTGTCGCTGCCATCGCCAGCCTGGGCCCCTTCAGCGGACCGCTGCGTACGGCCCGCGACGGTGGCCACGATCCCTCCTGGGTCATGTGGCTTGGGCCGATCGCCCTGGGCAGCGTGGGCGTGCTGGCGGGGCTCGCCCCGGCGCTCGGCTCGGGACCGCTGGTCGCAGCCGCGGGTGATGTCATCGGCAACGGCTCTGCCAAGTACGGCGTGGAGCCATGGTACGGCATGGACCTGGCGCTGCTGCTGAGCGTGCTCAGCATCGTCGCGGGAGCCGTCGTCTTCTGGCGCCGGCTCGAGGTGCGCGGTGCCGTCGGCTGGCTCGACATCGGATACCGCATCGGACCGGAGAAGGCCTACGTGTCGCTGGAGCTGGCCATGCTGCACGTCGCCAAGCGCCTCACGGGGCTGCTGCAGAACGGGCAGCTGCGGCGCTACCTGCTCATCGTCGTGTCCACGCTGGCCGCGCTCGTGTGGCTCATCCTGCTGTGGGCCGGCGGTATCCCGCCCATCGATCCCGACTGGGACATCTACCCCTGGGAAGCCATCATCGCCGCGCTCATCGCGGGCGGCGCGGTGGTGGCGGTGACGTCGCGGTCGCGGCTGGGTGCGGTCACCGCGCTCGGGGTGGTGGGCTACGGCATCTCGCTGGTGTACGTCCTCTTCAGCGCACCCGACCTGGCCATCGCCCAGATCCTCGTCGAGACGCTGACCGTGCTGCTGTTCGTGCTGGTCTTCTACCACATGCCCAAGTTCGGCGCCGATACCGATCGCGGCTCGCGGCTGCGTGACGGCACCATCGCCATCGCGGCCGGGCTGCTCATGACGGTCTTCGTGCTGGCAGCCACGAGCACACCGACCGACCCCATCTCGACGTTCTTCCTGCAGAACAGCCAGCCCCTGGCCAAGGGCCAGAACGTGGTCAACACCATCATCGTGGACTTCCGCTCGCTCGATACGCTCGCCGAGGTCGCCGTGCTGGCCATCGCCGGCTTCGGCGTGTACGCCCTGCTGAAGCTGCGTGCGAAGCGGCAGGACGCGGGGGACGGCACATGAGGGGCCTGATCCTGCCCACCGCCACGGCCTACCTCATGCCTGTGCTGCTGCTGTTCTCGCTGTTCCTGCTGCTGCGCGGCCACAACGAGCCGGGCGGTGGCTTCGCCGGCGGCCTCGTGGCCGCCGCCGCGTTCGTGCTGCTCTCGATCGCCAGCGGTGTGGCGGTCGCCCGGCGCGCCCTTGGTGTCGATCCGCGCACGCTCATCGGTGGCGGCCTGCTGCTCATGCTGGTCGCCGGGCTGGTGGCACCGCTGGCCTACGGTGAGCCGTACCTCACCGCGCACTGGTGGACCTTCGCGGTGGCCGGCTACGACATCTCGGTGGGCACGCCGCTGCTGTTCGACATCGGCGTCTACCTGGGCGTCGCCGGCACCATCCTGCTCATCACCTTCTCGCTGGAGGAGGAGGGGACATGACGGTGATGCTGGCGGTGGTGATCGGGATCCTCTTCGCGGCGGCCATCTACCTGATGCTGCGGCGCTCGGTGCTGAAGCTCGCGCTGGGGCTGTCCCTGCTGGCCAACGCTGCCAACCTGGTCATCTTCGTGGCCGCGGGCCTCACCCGCGGGGAGCCCCCGCTGGTGGCGGAGGGCTCGACCGCGCCGCCGCCCGGCGCCGCCGATCCACTACCGCAGGCGATGGTGCTCACCGCCATCGTCATCGGGTTCAGCGTGCTGGCCTTCACCCTCACGCTGATGCACCGGGTCTACCAGGAGGGTGGCAGCGACGACGTCGACGACCTCTCCGAGGCCGACATCCAGTGAGCGCCATCGTGATGCTGCCGGTGCTGGTGCCGCTCATCGCCGCGGCGCTGGGCCTGTTCGCCTGGCGCTCCGGTACCGCCCAGCGGCTGATCGCCGTCGCCGCCTCGGCGGTGCTGCTGGCGGTCGGCATCATGCTGCTCGTGGTCGTGGAGCGCGACGGCATCCAGACGCTGCAGGTCGGCGCCTGGCCGGCGCCGTTCGGGATCACCATGGTGGCGGACCTGTTCAGCGCCATCCTGGTGGTGCTCACCGGTGTCCTCGCGGTCGCCATCGTGCTCTACTCGACCGCCACCATCGACGGCGGGCGGGAGCGCTTCGCCTACTACCCGCTGATGATGGTGCTGCTGGCGGGCGTGACGGGTACGTTCCTGACCGGCGATCTGTTCAACCTCTACGTCTGGTTCGAGGTGCTGCTGATCGCCTCCTTCGTGCTGCTGGCGCTCGGCGGCGAGCGGGCGCAGCTGGAGGGCGCGCTCAAGTACGTGGCACTGAACCTGGTCGCCTCGGCCACGCTGCTGGTCACCATCGGCGTCATCTACGGTCTCACCGGCACCGTCAACCTGGCCGACCTCTCGCTGCGGTTCAGCGAGGTGGAGCCCGACGCGCTGGTGGCCGCGGTGGCCGCCATGATGCTCATCGCGTTCGGCATCAAGGCGGCGCTGGTGCCGCTGTACTTCTGGCTGCCGGCTTCGTACCACACGCCGCCGGTGGCGGTCTCGGCGCTGTTCAGCGGCCTGCTCACGAAGGTCGGCATCTACGCGCTGGTGCGCGTCTTCACGTTGCTCTTCGCCGAGCAGGCAGCCGACTTCCAGCCGCTGTTGCTGGTGGTGGCTGCGCTGACGATGGTCATCGGCGTCCTGGGAGCGGTGGCCCAGCACGAGATGCGCCGGCTGCTGTCGTTCCACATCATCAGCCAGATCGGCTACCTGGTCATGGGCCTGGCGCTGTTCACCGTGTCCGCCATGGCCGGGCTCATCTTCTTCCTGGTCCACGTGGCGCTGGCCAAGTCCACGCTCTTCCTCGTCGCCGGCTCCGTGAAGCAGCTGACCGGTTCCTTCGAGTTGGCCAAGACCGGCGGATTGTGGGTCCTCAAGCCCGGGCTGGCCGTCCTCTTCGGCGTCGCGGCCATGTCGCTGGCGGGGATCCCCCCGTTCAGCGGCTTCCTCGCCAAGCTGGCCCTCATCGAGGCCGGTCTGGCGGTGGACCAGGTGCTCATCGTGCTCATCGCGCTGGGCGTGAGCCTGCTGACGTTGTACTCCATGCTGAAGATCTGGAACGCTGCCTTCTGGAAGCCGCATCCGATGGACCCGGAGCCGCTGCCCGACGGCACGCTGGCGGCGACGCCGGAGCGTGTCGCCGAGACGCGACTGGCGCTGGCGATGGTGCTGCCCATCGTGCTGCTGGTCTCGTGCTCGGTGGCGCTGACGGTGGCGGCCGGGCCTGTCTTCGAGCTGGTGGACGCGGCCGCGGTGCAGCTGATGGACCCGGCCGTCTACGTCGACGCCGTCCTGGGCGGTGCCCCGTGAGCGTCCGATGACGAAACCCTCGGCGCCGCGCGGGCGCGGCCTCTCGGCTGCCGCGATGTTCGCGGCCAACCTCACCCTGGCGCTGGTGTGGGCGGCCATGAGCGGCCACTTCGACGTGCTGAACCTCGTCCTCGGCTTCGCCTTCGGCTACCTCGTGCTCTTCCTGCTGCAGCGCTTCCTGGGCAATTCCGCCTACTTCGGCAAATCTGGTGCACTGCTGAGCTTTGCGGCGTTCTACGTGCTGGAGGTCGTGCGCTCCAACATCCGCGTGGCCGTGGACGTGGCGACCCCGGCCTCGCGCGCCAACCCGGCCATCGTGGCAGTGCCGCTAGAGGCGCGCACTGATGCCGAGATCACGCTGCTGTCCAACCTCATCACCATGACGCCGGGCTCGCTGTCGATCGATGTCTCCGACGATCGGAGCGTCATCTACGTGCATTCGATGTTCGTCGACGATCCCGAGGAGCTGCGACGCAGCATCAAGGACGACCTGGAGCGGCGCGTGCTGGAGCTGCTGCGGTGAGCGGGCTCATGGACGGCGTCCCGGACCTCGTCATCGAGCTGGCCCTGCTGGTGCTGGCCATCTCGCTGCTGCTGACGTTCGTGCGCCTCGTGCGCGGCCCCAGCCTGATGGACCGGGTGGTCGCCCTCGAGCTCATCGCCAGCCTCGTCGCCGGCATCGTGGCCGTCTACGCCATCGGCACCGACGCGCCGGAGATCATCGACGTGGCCATCGCGCTGGCGCTGGTCGCCTTCCTGGGGGCCGTGGCGTTCGCGCGCTACGCCGAACGGGCGCTGCGACCATGAACGACATCCTCGCCACGCTGGCCGTCGTGCTGGGCACGGCCCTGGGGCTGCTGAGCGCCATCGGCATCGTGCGCATGTCAGACGTCTTCATCCGCCTGCAGGTCGCCAGCAAGGCCTCGTCGCTGGGCATCGCGCTGCTGATGCTGGGCGTGGCGGCGCACTTCGACACGCTGAGCGTCACCGTCCGGGCGTTGCTGGTGGTGGTCTTCCTCTTCCTGACGGCACCGGTCGCGGCACACGTCATCGGGCGGGCAGCCTACCTCACGGGGGTGCCACTCTCGGCTGCCACCAAGCTGGACGAGCTGGCGGGCGCCTACGATCCCGACTCGGGGCGGCTGGCCGGCAAGAGCCGGACGGACGCCGAGCCTGGAGACGCCGCTGGCGACGATCGCTGAGTCGGCCAGTGCTGCCGGACGGCGCCAGGCCGAGCGGCGCCCACTCCATGTCCGAACGGCTGGCGGCCGGACAGGGACTACCGCCAGCTGCCGTAGCCGTAGTCCATCCGCTCCCTCGCCCTGACGGCTCCCCGGCGGGTCCACGGGGCCACGCCTGAGCGTGCGACCGTGCGCTCCACGGCCGCTCACCCCTCCGACGAGGCGTCCCACAGCCCGACGACCGGGCCTTGCGCTACGGGGACCGTCGCTAGACCCAGTCATGGCCGTCGCCGGGCGAGGAGCCAGCGGCTGGAAGGCGTCGCGCCGAGTAGCACATGCCACGTGGTCGGCGGCACCTGGTCAACGCCACGAGGCTGTCGCCTTCACCCAGCGAGCGACCGCCGCCGCTGGACAGAACGCAGCGACGCCCGGGCTCGGCGCTGGCGCCGCTCCCGGGCGTTCTGTGTGACAGGATCAGCCAGCTACCCGGCCGAGACCCCGTTGCGCTCCTTGCCGTCGCGATCATGCGCCAGGTGCATGAAGTGCTCGACTCGCCCGACGTCCCGCGTGAGCAGGCTGACGATGATGCCGGCAGCGAATGCCGCCGGCACGCCGTACAGCGCCGGGTTCACCAGCACCGGCAGCCCCAGCAGCGTTTCGATGCCGGAGTACTTGGCGAAGGTGAACACCAGCGAGACGATCAAGCCCACCACGAACGTGGCCACCACGCCCTGCCGTGTGAAGCGCGTCCACCACACCGTCATGAGCAGCACCGGCGCGAACGTGCTGGCCGCGATGCCGAACGTCATGCCCACCAGCTGCGCGACGTTCTCCTCCTTGAGGATGAACGACAGCACGACCGCGACGACGGTCAGCACGATGCCCGTGATCTGCGCCACGCGCACACGCTGCTCCTCCGATGACTCGGGGCGCAGCAGGATGGTGTAGCCGTCGTGCGCCACCGTGGTGGTCATCTGGATGAGCAGGCCCACCGCGGAGCTCAGGATGGCGGCCATGGCGCCAGCCAGCACGATGCCGAGCAACACCTCGCCACCGAGCAGGCGGCCCAGCTCGGCGACCGCGGTATTGGTCGCCTTGCCGACCTCCCCCTGGTTGATGAGGTCGGTGAGCAACGGATACAGCAGCATCATCGCCGCGAGGCCCACGAAGAGGGTCATGGTGTAGAAGATGGCCAGGCTGATGATGGTCAGCTCGGTCGACTTCCGGGCAGCCACCGCGTCCTTCACCGTGTACAGCCGGATGAGCACATGGGGCAGACCGACCACGCCAAGGAAGAGGCCGAGGACGAGGCTGAGCTGGTTGAGCATGTCGGTCACGTTGACGCCCGGCGTCAGCGCACTGGGCTCCTCGGGCAGGATCTCCATCGAGCTCCTGGCCGCCGCCATGGCATCCGGGCCGTCGCTGTCGATGGGATACGTCGAGAGGATCTGCTCGGCAGCGTCGTTGTTGACCACCTGCGTCGGCGTCACCACCGAGTCCGAGTCGGCCAGGATGCCCAGGGGGTTCCAGTTGAAGTACATCACCACTGCCAGGATCAGCAGCAGGGTCATGGCGCCGAAGATGATGATGCCCTGGAAGGCCTGGTTGTAGGAGGTGCCGCGCATGCCGCCCATGACCACGATGACGGCGGTGAAGCCGCCGGCGATGGCCACCCAGATGAAGTAGTCGAGCTCCGGGATCAGCAGGTTGAACAGGTGCCCCGCACCGACCAGCTGCGGCACCAGGTAGAGCGTGCCGATGGTGATGCCGGCGATGATGGTGAGCAGCCGGATCTCCGACCCGGAGAAGCGCTCGTAGAGCGCATCGGCCACGGTGTACTTGCCCGAGCGCCGCAACGGGCTGGCGAGGATGAGGACGACCACGACCCAGGCCGCGAAGAAGCCCAGCGCCAGCCACCAGTTGTCGATACCGAAGAGGGCGATGGCACCGGCAACGCCCAGGAAGCTGGCCGCACTGGCGTAGTTGCTGAACATGGCCACGCCATTGAGCTTCCAGGGGATCTGGCCCCCGGCCACGTAGAACTCGGCCGTGGACTTGGTCCAGCGCCGGCTGTAGATGCCGATGAAGAAGAAGGTGGCCATGCCCACCGCGAGGATGGAGATGGCGACGATGTTGTCCATGTCGACCTACGCCTCGACCTTGGACAGGTAGATGCGCGTGATGACCAGGCCGGCGATGATCAGCCCGATGCCCAGGATGAACCCCAGCGGCAGCCCAAGGATCATCGTCGCGGCGACGTCCGCGAACTCCTTCGAGGTGAGGATCGCGACGACGAAGTAGATGACCGTGAACAGGGCCATCAGGCCCCACGACCACCTGGCCGCCCTGGTGCTGAACGGTGACCAGTACTTGCCGTCGACCGGCTCGGGATCTCCCGCTGCCGGCGGCTGTTCGCGGCCCACCTCGGCCTGCTTGGGTGTCGGATCCACTCGCATCTCCCCCTGCTCCGGACCATCCGATTCGGTTTGTCGAACCAATGTCCGGGCCATCGGTCACGGGCGCATGGGCCGTCCGTCCCGAGGCCCGGGGCCGGAACGCCTGTATCCGCGGCGCCGACTTGGGCATCATCTGGGCATGACCACCGCATCCTCCGTCCGTTCCAGCCGTCGCACCAAGATCGTCGCCACCATCGGTCCCGCAAGCATCGGCCTCATCGACCGGCTCGTGGCCGGGGGACTGGACATCGCCCGCATCAACTTCTCGCACGGCAGCGAGGCGGAGCACCTGCACGCCGCTGCCGCGGTCCGCGCCGCCGCTGCAGCTGCCGGTCGGAGCGTGGGCATCCTCGTCGATCTACCCGGCCCCAAGCTGCGCCTGGGACAGCTGCATGCCGAGCCGGTGGAGCTGGAGCTGGACGCGACCGTGACGCTGACCGGTCCCGGCGTGCCATCGAGCGACGCGTCCCTGCCGCTGGGCGACGCCTCGGTCGCCACGCGACTTGAGATCGGCGACCGTGTGCTGCTGGCCGATGGCGCCGCCGAGCTGCGCTGCGTGGGCACCGCCAACGACGCCGCCATCACGCAGGTCGTGCGCGGTGGCCCGGTCCGTTCACGCCAGGGTGTCAGTGTGCCGGCAGAGCGCATGGCCGTCGACGCCCTCGGGCAGGCCGACGAGGCCGTCATCCCGCACCTGCTCGACCTCCATCCTGACTTCGCCGGCCAGTCGTTCGTGCGCTCAGCGAGCGACGTGCGCACGCTGCGAGCGCGCCTGCCGGACGACATCCGCATCGTGGCCAAGATCGAGACACGTCCGGCGCTGGAGGCGATCAGCGACATCCTCGAGGCAGCCGATGCCATCATGGTCGCCCGTGGCGACCTGGGCGTCGAGCTGCCCTTCGAGCAGGTGCCCCTGGCGCAGAAGGACCTCGTGCGCGCAGCGTTGATGGCCGGCAAGCCCAGCATCGTGGCCACCCAGATGCTGGAGTCGATGGTCAGGGCCCCGCGCCCCACGCGCGCCGAGGCCAGTGACGTGGCCAACGCCATCATCGACGGTGCCGACGCGGTGATGCTCTCGGGCGAGACCGCGATGGGAGCGTTCCCACTCGAGTCGCTGCGTGCCGCGGTCCGCATCGCCGAACGCACCGATGCCTACAAGGCGCCCACTCGGCCTCCGGCCGGCACGCCATCCTTCGGGGCGGACATCGACGCCCGGGCGCTGGCGGTCGCCGCGGTCGCGATGGCCGACTCCGACCCGGATGTCGTCGGTCTTGCCTGCTACACGCACTCGGGCCGCACACCGCGGCGATTGTCGTCACTGCGGCCGGGCATGCCCATCGTGGCCTTCACCCCGACCGAGGCCTGTGCGCGCAGCCTGACTCTGCAGCGCGCCGTCCACCCCATCGTGATGGAGGTGGAGCCCGACGACCCGGTCTCGATCAACGAGGCCGTCATCGACGCGCTGAAGCGGGGAGCCGGCCAGCTGGGGCTCCGTCCCGACGATGCCATCGTCATGGTCCAGACCAGCGTCCGCGGCGGGCCCAACGCGCTCGAGCTCCTGCGTGCCTAGGGTGCACAAACCATAGACATACCCTATACTCGACGCATGATCGAATACCTGAACGGCGCCGATGGCTACCAGCCGGGCGCATGCAACATCGGCCCGGCTGAGATCCGCCGTCGCCGCCAGATCGGCTACCTGGGCCTTGCCGCAGCCGCAGCCCTCGGTGCCACGCTGCTGGCCGTGGATGCCCCTTCCATCGCGCGGCTGCTCATCGCGCTGCCGGTGGCCGCCGGGCTATCCGGGCTCATCCAGGCGCGGGCGCGCTTCTGCGCCGGTTACGGCATGGCCGGGCTCCGCAACCTTGGGGAGCTGGGTCAGCAGGAGGCCGTGGAGGACGAGGCGGCACGTGCTGCCGACCGACGCCGGGCCCTGCAGATCCATGCCGCCAGCATCGCCGGTGGCCTGGCCGCCGGCATCGCCTTCGTGCTGCTGCCGCTGTAGGAGCTTCTGCGAGCTCTCGATACGAGCAGGATGAAGACCGCAGGCTGAGTGCCCCTACCTGGCGCCGAGCATGTGCTCGATGGCCAGCTGGTCGAGGCGCCCATAGGACATCGAACGCTTGCCCAGTGCGACCGCGTCGATCTCCTCGGCGCGCAGCGCCTCGATGGTCTCGCCGTCGCTCATGGTCGGCGTGTCGAGCTCGTCCACGCGGGCGGCCTTGAGCGCCTCCTGCACCTCGGGGTCGGCGCGGAAGGCAGCGGCGCGCTCCTTCAGGATCAGGTACGTGCGCATGTTGGCCTCTGCCGTGACCCAGACGTCGTCGCCGATCTCGGTACGCAGGGGCTTGTAGTCGAAGTGGCGCGGGCCCTCGTAGCCGCTCGTTCTCGAGCAGGTCGACGAGGTAGAACGCGCCCTGCAGGTCGCCGTGGCCGAAGACGAGGTCCTGGTCGTACTTGATGCCGTGCTGGCCGTTGAGGTCGATGTGGAAGAGCTTGCCCTGCCACAGTGCCTGGGCCACACCGTGCACGAAGTTGAGGCCCGCCATCTGCTCGTGACCGACCTCCGGGTTGAGGCCCACCATCTCGCTGTGCTCGAGCGTCTCGATGAAGGCCATCGCGTGGCCGATGGTCGGCAGGAACATGTCGCCGCGCGGTTCGTTGGGCTTGGGCTCCAGGGCGAAGCGGATGTCGTAGCCCTGGTCGATGGCGTACTGGCACAGGATGTCGAACGCTTCCTTGAAGCGATCGAGCGCTGCCGCCAGGTCCTTGCTGCCGTCCACCTCGGCGCCCTCGCGGCCACCCCAGAAGACGAACGTCTGCGCACCCAGCTCGGCGGCCAGGTCCAGGTTGCGCATGACCTTCTGGAGCGCGAAGCGGCGCACCGCGCGGTCGTTGGCGGTGAACGCGCCGTCCTTGAAGACCGGGTGCGTGAACAGGTTGGTGGTCAGCATCGGCGCGACCATGCCGCTCTTGTCGAGCGCATCCCTGAAGCGGCGGATGTGCTCTGCGCGCGCACCGTCCTCCGAGCCGAAGGGGATGAGGTCGTCGTCGTGGAAGGTGACGCCCCACGCGCCCAGGTCAGCGAGGCGGTAGACGGCCTCGACGGGGTCGAGCGGCGGGCGCGTAGCATCACCGAAGGGATCGCGCGCCTGGTACCCCACGGTCCAGAGTCCGAAGCTGAACTTGTCAGCCGGAGTCGGTCGATAGTCGCCCATCTTGCACCTCCTCTGTGCGCCACCGACATCGGTGGCGCGCCCCCAGGGGGCTACGTTCGATCGCGCAGTCGCGCCACCCAGATCTCCTCTGCCGGCCACCGGCGAGCCCAGTCGGCGCTGACGAAGTCATGGTACTCGTGTGTCTGCGCCCCCGGCGCCACCGGGGGCTCGATGAGCGCCTCGATCTCGAACCCGTGGCGACGCAGCAGAGCGATCCAGTCGCCGTGCCCCAGGTTGTACTCCGTGCCCTCCTCGTCGGGCCACCGGATGCTGTGCATGCCGAACTGCGGCCGCTGCAGTCGTTCCGACACGTGGCCGGTATCGGGCGAGCAGAGGTAGACGAGCACGGAGTTGGTGAGGAACACCAGCCGGCCGCCCGGTCGCAGCAGGCGCGCCGCCTCGGGGACCCACAGGTGCGGGTCGGCCCACAGCGACGCGCCGTACTCTGAGAGGACGATGTCGAAGGCGTCATCGGGCAGCGGCACGTGCTCACCGGCGCCCTCGATGAGCGGGAACTCGATACCCGTCCTCGCCTGCAGGCGGCGTGCGGTCTCGAGCTGGGCCGGCGTGGGGTCGACGCCGACCGGGCGCGCACCACGTTTCGCCAGCCAGGCACTGAAGTAGGCCACGCCGCAGCCGAGCTCCAGGACATCCTTGCCGGCCACGTCACCGAGTGGCGAGCCGATGTCCTCGTCGCGGACACCGAACTGGCCCCAGGTGATGAGCTCGGCGTTCCACGTCTCCTCGGCGCTGGCGTCACCGTATTCGCGGTTGACGCGTGTCCACTGCGCGACATTGCTGGCGATCGACGCGCGGACGGCAGCGGGGGACGAAGGGCGGGCATCGGTGGCGTCGGACATTCGGCTCCTCTGACGCTTCGGGCTACGGGGAGAGGCTAGCGGGGATCCTCGTCCTCGGGGGATCCCAGCTGTCGGCGGGCGAGCGCGATGAGGCCGCCGCACACGACGCCGGCGACGGCGAAGGCGACGAACCAGTCGCCCAGCGCCTCCGGTGGTCGAGCGATCAGCGCTGCCGCCAGCAGCAGCGGTGGGCCGGCCGCAGCCAGCAGGCTGGCGCCGGCGGCACGTTGACCCCGACGCCCGCCACGAGGCAGCCGCTCTGCCAGGCCGGCCACGCCGATCACGCCCAGGACCATCGCAGCAGCAAGCAGCACCGACGCCAGGATGGTCATCTCCATGCGTGCAGTGTCGCGCACTCGAGCTACCCTGTGGGGCGATGTCTGGCGCTTCGCACCCACACGTCGTCATCATCGGCGGCTTCCTCACCGAGGCTGTGCAGTACCGGCCCCTGCGAGCACGGTTGCTCGACGAGGGTGCCGAGCGCGTCAGCATCGCGCCTGTCCATCTGCCCGACTGGGCTGTCATGGGCTTCGCCGGCATGGGTCCGCTGCTGCTCCGCGGCGCTCGCGCCATCCGCGAGGCACGGCGGGCATCACCCGACCCACTCATCGTCATCGGCCACTCGATGGGCGGCATCATCGCCCGCCTGGCCATGGCACGGCAGGGTCTCGACGGCCGTTTCGCGGGCGTGGCCGACGACGTCGGCTGCCTGGTCACGTTGGGCACACCGCACCGCTTCGATCCGCGCGTGCCCTGGCGCCATCCGGGGATGCGCGCCACCGAGCACCTCGACGCGGTCAGCCCCGGCGCCTACTTCTCGCCCACGACCGGGTACGTCTCGGTGGGCTCGACGCTCGTGCGACCCTCCCAGCGGGCGCCGACCAGCACCGCGGTGACCCGGCTCAACGCCGTGCTGCGCGCGATGGTCGGCGAGACGCCCGGGGTCAGCGGGGACGGACTGGTGGGCAGCGACCGCAGCCGGCTTGATGGTGCGCGGCACCTCGAGTTCTCCGACGTCCTCCACGGGTTGCTTTACGGACCGTGGTATGGCGACGCTGCGGTGGTCGAGCGCTGGTGGCCGGTCGCGGTGGAGGAGTGGCACGCCGCGCTGGAGGCCCGCCGCCTCAGCCGGCGGGGAGGATCGTCGCCAGCTGTGACTTCATCCCTGATTCGGTGAAGGGGCCCAGGCTGAACGCTTGGACGACCCCCTCCGGGTCCACGTAGAACGAGGTCGGCAGACCCACGCCGAGATAGTCGCTCCAGGCGACATCGTCGGGGTCCAGCAGGATCGGCCAGGTCGCGCCCTGGTCGGCCGTGAAGGCCCGTGCGCCCTCCGCCGCGTCGGCATGGAGGACTCCCAGGATCTCAAGACCGGCGTCGGCATGCTCGGCGTAGGCTTCCACCATCAACGGGAACTCCTCCCGGCAGGGAGGGCACCACGTCGCCCAGAAGTTGATGAGGACCGGCCGGCCCCGCAGCGACGAGAGCGTGACACGCTCGCCGTCGAGCGTGACCAGGTCGATCTCCGGCGCGGCCTTGCCCGAGAGCGGATGACCGCCCACGACCGTCGAGTCGACATCCTCGTCGCCACCGCCCAGTGGTGGCAGCAGCAACACCGAGATCGCGATGATGGCGACGATCGCGATTCCGACGACCAGGATCGCGCGCCGGGCTCGGCCGTCCGTCGCCTCAGCCACCACTGCCCGGCAGCAGCGAGATGAGCCACGGCAGCAGCGTCAGGGCCAGGGCCAGGCCACCGACCGTGAAGTAGACCGGGATGAGTCGATGCGGCCATGCCTTCTCGGGGTCACGATCGGCCTGCGAGGGGTGGCCGTGCTCCTCGATATCCTCGAGCTCCTTGTTGGCGTCCAGCAGCCAGCCGATGACCGCGATGACGGCCATGATGGCGCCGCCGATGAACATGGCCGGGCCGAAGATCAGCCCCGATGCCAGGAACAGCAGGCCCGCCGGTGCCAGCAGCGGCCAGGCCGATGGGCCCGGCAGGTGCATGCCCTCGGGCGGCTTCAGGGCCCAGCCCGGCAGCTCGCCGACGGCCTCCCCGGCGCCGTGCCCGCCCGCTTCCACCTGCACGTACTCGCGGTTGGCGTCCAGGTACCAGCCCACGATGCCGACCACCGCGACGACCAGTCCCAGGCCCAGGATGGCAGCGTTGACCATCGACTCCAGCGGGCCCAGTGCCAGGCTGAAGAGGATGAACAGCAGGCCGGCCGGCGCCACGAAGGGCCAGAGCGAGGGACCGGGCAGATGCATGTCCTCGGGCTTGCGCCCGGCCGGGATGGGCCGGGGCACCCGCGACCGATTGCCGTCCGCGTTGCGCAGCCACATCCAGGCGACCGCCCCCACGACGGCGAGGATGCCGAGGGCCACCAGCAGTGGCAGGTAGGCGATGAGGTCGTTCCAGACCGGGATGATGACCTGGGCGATGATCTCCAGGATGCCGGTCCAGATCTCGGTGAGCATCAGGCGTTCCGTCCGCTAGCGCTGTCTTGCTGTGACCATCCTAGTGGCCACGCTACAGGTCGCGTGCGCCGCGCAGGATCACCAGCATGCCGAAGCCCATCGACAGGCCCAGTGCCAGCAGCAGCACGAAGCCGGCTGCCTCCTCGGACGCGGCGCCGGTCGTGATCCAGGGCCAGACGACGTAGATGAGCGCGATGATGACGGGCACGGCGCCCAGGACGACCGCGGCACGGGTACCACTCATGCGATCCACCCTACTGGATGATGTAGATGGTGAGGAACAACAGCACCCAGACCACGTCGACGAAGTGCCAGTAGTAGTGCACCGCCTCCACCGCCACGTGATGCTGCTTGCTGAACTGGCCGGCGAGGCCCCGCGAGAGGATCACGGCCAGGCCGATGACGCCGCCGATGACGTGAGCCCCGTGGAAGCCGGTCAGGGCGTAGAAGAGCGTGCCGTAGATGGTGCTGTTGATGCCGAACTCGTGCTCGGTCAGGAGCAGTGCGTACTCCGAGGCCCACAGCACCAGGAACAGCAGGCCGAGGATGAGCGTGAGCGCGATGCCCCGGTTCATGCCGGTGCGGTCACCCTGGCGGATGCGCATCGTGGCCACCTGCATCGTCACCGAGCTCGTCAGCAGGATGATGGTCATGATGATGGGCAGGAAGGGGAATTTGAAGGCACTGATGAAGTCGAAGCCTTCAGGCGGGAAGACCGGCAGCGTGGCCTTGGCGTTGAAGTAGGCCGCGAACAGCGCCGCGAAGAACATCACCTCGCTGGCGATGAACAGCATCATCCCCAGCAGGGCGGGGTCCATGCCGCCACGCTTGGCGTCGTGGCCGACGGCCTCCTCGTCGCGCTGTGGTTCGAGCACGTCGGTGTTGGCGGTCATGACGCGGCTCCCCCGGTCTCAGGCTTGTGCTCGGGCGTCGGCCCGTGTCCCACGCCCGGGTACTTCTCGTCGAACCAGGGCCGCTCGGAGGTGATCTCCGGCAGCGAGTCGAAGTTCCACGGCGGCGGCGGGCTGGTGGTGGCCCACTCCAGCGAGTTCGCGTCCCACGGGTCGGCCTCGTGCTCCATCGGCTTGCGCAGGGTGGTGAACACGTTCCACAGGAAGGGCAGCACGCTGGCGGCGATGAGGAAGGCGCCGATGGTGGAGATGAAGTTCATCTGCGTCCAGCCGGCATTGCCGGAGTAGTCGGGGATGCGCCGGATCATGCCGTCGAGGCCCAGCATGTGCTGCGGGAAGAAGGCCAGGTTGGTGCCGATGAAGAGGATCCAGAACTGGAACTTGCCCAGTCGTTCGTCGAGACGACGCCCGGCGATCTTGGGGAACCAGTAGAAGAGTGCGGCGAAGATGGCGAAGACCGCGCCCGCGACCAGCACGTAGTGGATGTGCGAGACCACCCAATAGGTGTCCTGCACCATGAAGTCGAAGGGCACCACCGCGAGGAACGCGCCATCGAGCCCGCCGATGAGGAACAGCGCGATGAAGCCGACCGCGTACAGCATGGGCGTGTCGAAGCGCAGGTGGCCACCCCACATCGTGGCCAGCCAGTTGAAGAACTTCACGCCGGTGGGGACGGCGATGAGGAAGGTGAAGAAGCTGAAGAACGGCAGGAAGACCTGGCCGGTGGTGAACATGTGGTGGGCCCAGACGGTGAAGCCGAGGGCGCCGATGGCGGCGGTGGCGATGACGAAGGCCTTGTAGCCGAAGAGCGGCTTGCGGCTGAAGACCGGCAGGATCTCGCTGATCACGCCGAAGGCCGGCAGGATCAGGATGTAGACCTCCGGGTGGCCGAAGAACCAGAAGATGTGCTGCCACAGGATGGGGCTGCCGCCGGCTGCCGGGTCGAAGAAGCCACCGCCGTAGTTGCGGTCGATGAAGATCATGATCAGGCCGGCCGCGATGACGGGCAGCGAGAAGAGCAGCAGCACCGCGGTCACCAGCGTCGTCCAGGTGAACATGGGCATGCGCAGCAGGCCCATGCCGGGCGCGCGCATCTTGAAGATCGTGACCATGAAGTTGATGGCGCCGAAGATCGAGCTGAAGCCGAGGACCACGAGGCCCAGCAACAGCAGGTCCACGCCGGTCGCGGGCACCCGCACCGACAGCGGCACGTAGAGCGTCCAGCCTGTGGGCGCGCCACCAAAGGCGAAGGCGCTGACGATGAGGATGGCGCCGACCACGAGCATCCAGAACGACAGGGCGTTGATGCGCGGGAACGACATGTCCGCGGCGCCGAGCTGCAGCGGCACGATGTAGTTCGCCAGTCCGGTGGTCATGGGCATCACGAACAGGAAGATCATCATCACCGCGTGCATGCCGAAGAGCTGGTTGTAGGTGGCCTCGTCGATGAACTGCAGGCCCGGCACGGCCAGCTCGGTGCGGATGCCCAGTGCCAGCACGCCACCCAGCATGAAGAAGGTGAAGGCGGTGACGATGTACATCACGCCGATCTTCTTGTGGTCGGTCGTGGTCAGCCACTCGATGACGGTGGAGCGGCGACTCACGTGCGTGCCCGCGTGGGCGGTGGCGGTGCCCATCAGGCGGCCTCCTCGCTCGTCTCGTCGGTAGCGTCTGCGTCGGTCTCAGGCTCGTTCGTGGCGGGCGGGCTGTCGGTCTCGTTCCCGTCGGCCGCGGCGCCATCCACGGTCCCAGTGCCGTCGGCAGTCTCGGCCGCGGCGGGCGCGGGAGCGCCACCAGACTGCTCGGCCAGCCAGGCGTCGTACTCGGCCTGCTCCACGGCGCGGATGGTGAAGAACATGCGGCCGTGGCTCAACCCGCAGAACTCGGCGCACTGTCCGCCGTAGACACCCGGCTCCTCGATGGTGATCTCGAACTCGTTGACACGGCCCGGGAAGGCGTCGCGCTTGAAGAAGAACGCCGGCACGTAGAACGAGTGGATGACATCCAGCGCCTGCAGCCGGAAGCGGATGGGCACGTCCACGGGCAGGACGGCCTCCTGCGTGACGGGAGCTGGGTTCGGGTCCGATGCCAGTGCCGGGCTGAAGGGGACGACCACGCCGGTCTCGCCGTACTTGTCGGTGGCGGGGTCGTACACCGCCGGGTCCATGTACTTGAACGTCCAGCCGAACTGGAACGCATCGACATCGACGACGACGGCGGGATCCTCGCTGGTGGACTCGATGTCGGTCAGCACCATCGCCGAGCCGATGAAGAGGACGGTCACGATGAGCGCCGGGATGGCGGTCCAGATGATCTCGAGCTTGTTGTTGCCGTGGACCTGCTCGGGCAGGTCGGTGTCCTTGTCCTTGCGCCGGAAGCGCCAGGCCATGAAGAGCAGCAGGCCCTCGATGAGGACGAAGATGACGACGGCGATGAGGAAGATGGGCAGGTACAGCCCCGCCGAGGCGATGCCCTCGGTGGTCACGACGTCATGCGGGAAGCCGCCCTCGCCGAAGAGGCTCGGACCACGCGAGTCGCTGGTGGGGTTGTTGTTCGCCTGCTCGGCGCACGCGGCCACGATGAGGCCGATCGCCGGGATCATGGCGAGCTTGGCAAGGCGACCCCGCAGGCCGCCGGATGCCTGGATGCGCAAGGACTCTCCCCCGTGTCTGTGTTCCCTTCTCAGGACCGGGATACTATAGCGGTCGAATGCGTATTTGCGTGCGCCCGTCCGGGAGCAGGGACAACGCTCCCGGAGCGCACCGAGAGACCCCCCGTCTCGGATCTCGTCGCCTCGCGCCGCTGGTGGCCGGTGCAGCCGTTCTGCTGCTGCCGGCGGCCGCCGCTGCGCACGGACAGGTGCCGGTCGAGCCGACCCCGGCCATCCTCATCGAGGGCTGGTCGTTCCTCGTGGACGTCTGGCTGCCGGTCATCCTCATGGCGCTGGTCTACTGGCAGGCGCGCAGCATGGTCAACCGGCGGCACCCCGCCACCCCGGTGCCGCGCTGGCGGCTGTGGTCGTGGCTGGCCGGCCTCGGCGCGATCATCCTGGCGCTGGCCTCGCCGATCGAGTTCTACGACACCACGCTCTTCTCGGTGCACATGGTGCAGCACCTGCTGCTGTCGTTCGTGGCGGCGCCGCTGCTCGTGCTTGCCGCGCCCATCACGCTGCTGCTGCGGGTGGCCTCGCCGGTGGCGCGACGGCGCTGGATCCTGCCGGTGCTCAACTCGCGGGTGGTGAGCGTGATCGCGCAGCCACTCGTGGCCTGGGGCCTGTTCGCCGCGGTGATGTGGTTCACCCACTTCTCCCCGCTCTTCGACGCCGCGCTGGAGGACTTCACGCTGCATCGACTGGAGCACGCGCTGTTCCTCGTCTCGGCGCTGCTGTTCTGGTGGCCGGTCATCGGGGCCGACCCCAGCCCGCACCGCATCGGCTATGGCGGACGCATCCTGTACCTGGCGGTGGGCATGCCGCTGTCGTCGTTCCTGGGACTGGTGATCTTCTCGGCGCCGACGGTGCTGTACCCGCACTACGCGACCCTGGAGCGCAGCTGGGGCCCGACGCCGCTGCAGGACCAGCAGTGGGCCGGCGGCATCATGTGGGCCGGCGGTGACGCGGCCTTCGTGCTGGCGCTGCTCTTGACGGTCGCGGCCTGGATGCGCCACGAGGAGCGCAAGGCGGTACGGGAGGACGCGCGCCGCGCTCGACAGCGGGCGGCGGGGCAGGCGGTCGCCTCGCCGACCGCGGTGGCGCGACAGCCGGTCGGGTCGGCCCCCTCGGTCGCCGTTGTCGTGCCGGCCGTGCCCGCCGAGGAGCCGCCGCCGGCGTAGAAGCGGTAGGTGGCGGGTGGCGGGTGGCGGCGAGTGGCGGGTGGCGGCGAGGGGCGGCGAGAGGCGGGAAGCGGCCCGCCGAACGGCTTCCGGCCGCTGCGGCTGGGACTACCGCTCGCCCGGGTAGCGCAAGTCCCACACCTCCACGGTCCGTCGCCCGCTGCGCCGGCGCGGCCCGCCGAACGGCGGCGACGAGCGTGGAGCTGGACCCACCGAGCGTGGAGCTGGACCCACCGAGCGTGGAGCTGGACCCACCGAGCGTGGAGCGGACCCACCGAGCGTCGCGCCGGCCGTGGTTCGAGCGCCGGGGCGGTCTGCGCGGTTCCGGACACGGCCTTGCGTCGCAGCCAGTAGCGGTAGTCCTCATGCCAGGCTGCCCGCTGCAGCCGGTCGTCGTCGAGCCGAGCCCCACCGCGCCCGAGCCACCCCACCGCGACTGCCGGCGCCAGCGACCGTGCCGCGCCCGTCGGCGTCAGTGGCCGGGACCGCCGCTGTCGTCGAGCTGGGTGACCACCAGGCGCGCGCCCTCCTGCCTGTAGGTCACCACGATGAGGTCGCCGATGACCTGGTGCTCAGCCAGGTGCGGCGCGGGGAACTCGGCCCGGAACTCGAGCGACGCGGTGTCGAAGGTCAGCGTCTCACCTTCGGTGGTGAGCAGCCGAAAGCTGTCCACGCGGCCAAGGCCGGGCGAGTCGACACCCACCACGATGCCGGTCTGCTGCCGCAGCGTCGGTTCACAGGCCGTGACCGCTGGCAGCACGAGGCCGGCCAGCAGCAGCCAGAGCAACGCTGCCGACACACGCCTGCCGCCCACCCCCGGTGGCACTAGAGCGGGATGAAGACGGCGACGTCGAGGATGATCAGTGCGAACAGTGCCGTCAGGTAGGTGATCGAGTACTTGTAGATGCGCACCGCGCGGGCATCTGTCCCTTCGCGGGCCATGGCGATGGCCTGGAACAGGAACAGGCCGCCCAGCACCAGCGCGCCGGCGAGGAAGAGCAGGCCCATCTGGGCGACGGCGAAGAAGACCAGCGTGATGGCCACCATCAGCACGGTGTAGAGGGCGATCTGGTGGGTGGTCTCGCGCACGCCGTGGGTCACCGGCAGCATGGGCACGTCGGCGGCCGCGTAGTCTCCCCGGATCCGCAGCGCCAGCGCCCAGAAGTGGGGCGGCGTCCAGTAGAAGACGATGGCGAAGAGGAACAGCGCCGGCAGGGAGATGTCGCCGGTGACCGCGGCCCAGCCGATGAGCGGCGGCAGCGCACCGGCCGCGCCACCGATGACGATGTTCTGCGGCGTCGTCCGCTTCAGCACCATGGTGTAGATCACGACGTAGAAGGCGACGGCCAGCAGGGTCAGGAAGGCTGCCACGAGGTTGGTGGTGAACGCCAGCCAGGTGAACGAGATGACCGTCAGGATGAGCCCGAACATGAGCGCGTCTTCCGGCGCGATGGCATGCGCCGGAAGCGGTCGCCGTTTCGTGCGGATCATCAGCTGGTCGATGTCGCGGTCGAGGTAGTTGTTGATGGCGTTGGCCGCGCCGGCTGCGAGCGAGCCGCCGATGAGCGTGGCGATGACCAGCCAGGCGAAGGTGGCCGGGTCGAGGCCATCCGTGAAGCGCCACGCCAGCACCATGGCCGGCACCGTCGTGACCAGCAGCAGCTCGATGATGCGCGGCTTGGTGAGGGCGATGTAGGCGCGCACCTTGTCCCGCCGCGTGATGGCGAGGCCGGACGGCGTGGCCGATACCGCGTGCGAGACCCCGGCCCCGACGGCCCCCGGCGCATGCCGTCGTGCAGCGCATGCCCGCCCGGCGCCGCATCCTCGGGCGCTCCGGCCGTGGTCTGGAGCGGCTGCGGCACCGTGGCGCGCGCGCTGTACCAGCCGTAGAGCGCGGCGCTCAGCATCAGGGCCCAGATGAGCGAACCCAGCGACAGGTGCAAGGACACCGCCCACGGTTCCAGCGTCGTCCAGATCTGCAGCGCGCCGACCACGATCTGGACCGCGTACAGCGCGGCCGCCGTGCCCACCAGGCCCAGCATCGTCTCTGCGCCCGGCACCTCACCGTCGGTCTCGCGACGCCGCACCGCGCGCCAGACGACGACGGTGGTGACGAGGACGATGACCGCCGCGATGGCCGCCACGATGCGGTGTGAGAACTGGCGCATCTGCAGGTTGGAGACCGTCGGATCGTCGGAGAAGACGGGGATGAGCTGACCGTCGAAGAGCGGCCACTCGGGGAAGATGAGCGCGGCACAACCGGCTGCACCACGGTCGACGCCCGGGCACGTGGTCTCGGCGCCGAAGAGCAGCACGGTGAAGACGGAGATGGCCGCGAAACCGACGAGCAGCGGGATGCGCAGCGAGGCGCCGCGTGCCGGCAGCACCGCCGGGAAGCGCGAGCGGATGAGCACGAACAGGAAGACGCCCAGCAGGATCATGGCCGTGGCCAGGTGGGCCAGCACGGTCTCCGCCGAGTTGTTCATGTCCACGGTGACCTTGCCCAGGTAGGCCTGGAAGCCGACGATCCCGAGGGCCACGACCGACCCCACCACCAGCGAGCGCGTCGCACGCTGGGTGCGGAAGGCGGAGACGAGCAGCCCCAGCACGAGGAACCCGATGACCACGCCCCACCAGCGATGGATCGACTCGAGCCAGGCGGCGGTGTCGCCCAACGGAGGGATGACCTGACCGTGACACAGCGGCCAGTCGGGGCAGCCCATGCCCGAGCCGGTGCTGCGGACGATGACCCCGATCACGACCATGATCCAGGTCGCGATGACAGAGGCGAGCGCCAGCTTCTGGAAGCCGGTAAGTCGGAGGTTCATGGACAGCCGTGATCGTACCAAGGCTCGAGCATGATCGTGGTGCATGAGGTTGGGCCGGAGCGTGGCGAGTCGGCCCGTGGCGGCGGATTCGGCCCAAGGGCGGTACCTTGAGCGCGATGCGTCCACCTGTCCGGCGCCACCTGGCGCCTCTCGCCGTCGTCCTTCTCATCGCCGCCGCCTGCTCGACCGACTCGACGGCCTCGCCCTCGCCCGTGGCGGAGGCCGACGACAGGCAGCGTCACCCTCGCTCGTGCCGAGGTGCCCCTGTGCGCCGAAGACGACGGCGTTGCCGGTGACATCCCCGGATGGCCCCTCGCCGGCGCCGCTGATGCGCAGTTCCTGCCGGTGCTGATGTCATCGCTGATCACGGCCGGCCCCAACCGCTTCCTCTACAACGTGCTCGATCCGGCCTATCGCCAGCTGGCGGCGCCCGGCGTCGCCAGCACGGTCGAGTTCTACGCCATCGAGCGCGACCCCCAGAAGGCCACCGCTCGCGTGGAGGCCGCCTACCTCAGCTCAGGCCTGGGGCGTGGGCTCTACCGTGCCACGACCGAGTTCGACTGCGTGGGCGAGTGGGGGGCGGAGATCTCCATCCGCCTGGCCGACGGCTCGAGCGTGAGCGAGCGGCTGCGCTTCGCGGTCCACCCTCTCGGCAGCACGCCCGCCATCGGCGAGCCGGTGCCGCTGTCGGATAGCCTCACCGCGACCACGCCAGAGGAGGTCGCGAGCATCTCGACCGACCTCAACCCCTACCTCGCGGCCTACGACAAGACCGTCGCCGAGACGGTCACCTCCGGTCGGCCGTCCCTGGTCTTCTTCGCCACGCCAGCCTTCTGCCAGACCGGCTTCTGCGGCCCCACCGTGGAGCTGGTCAAGTCCGTCGCCCGCGAGCACGAAGGTGCCGTCGAGTTCGTCAACATCGAGCCGTACGAGCTGCACATGACCGACAACGGCCTGCAGCCGCTGCTCGACGAGGCCGGACAGCTGCAGCCGGTGACGGCCGCGGTCGAGTACGGCATCCCCGTGGAGCCGTACCTCTTCGTCGTCGACGCAGAGGGCCGGGCCTTCGCCAAGTTCGAGGGCATCGTGGGTGGCGACGAGCTGCGCGCGGCCATCGAGGACGTGCTCGCCGCCGCCTGAGAGCATCGGCCCTGCGGCGCCGTCAGCAGCGAAGGGCTGCAGGCGCGTCAGGGTCCGCTGGACCTCACGCGCCGCCTGCCGCGATCGCGGCGAGCAGGCAGCGCGCTGCCGCTCAGCTCCCGCGGGTCATCGATACCGTGGTCGACGCACCAGTCCCGGAGGTCGTCCCCGAGGCGTCCCGGCAGGTAGGGATCGGCCAGCGCCGCGGTCGCGATGCCCACGGCCGTCGCGCCCGCGGCGAGGTAGTCGAGCACGTCGCCGAGCGCGCTGATGCCGCCGATGCCGATGACCGGCACGCGCACGACCTGCGAGATCTCGTAGACCACGCGCAGCCCCACCGGCTTGATGGCGGGGCCGGACAGGCCGCCGTAGGCCGTGCCCAGGTGGGCACGACGACGGTCGTGCGCCAGCACCAGGGCGGGGAGGGGAGCGACGGCGCTGATGGCATCGGCACCTGCTGCCGCCACGGCGCGCGCCACGCCGCGCGCATCGGGCACGTCGGCCGGCAGCTTGACGATCAGCGGCAGCTCGGTGGCGGCGCGTGCGGCCACGGTGGCGACCTCTGCGGCAGCCGCATCGTGCCCGATGGGTGCAGCCGTGCGTCCGCGGTCCGGGCCGGCCAGGTTCAGCTCGATGCCGGCGATCTCCGGCTGCATCTCGAGCGCGCGGGCGAGCGCCGCGATGTCCTCGACCGTGTCGGCGCAGATGCTGACGACGATCGGCACCTCCGACGCCGCCCAGCGCGCGGACTGGCGGCGCAGGACCGCGTCGAGCCCCGGGTTCTGCAGCCCGACCGAGCTGAGCAGCCCGTCGGGCAGCGCGGCCATCCGCGGCGGCCGGTTGCCCGGGCGCGCGTCACGTGTGACGCTGCGCGTGACGATGGCGCCCGGCGTCTGGTCGCCGACGACCTCGAGCAGCTCGTTGCCGTAGCCGGCGCCGCCGGCAGCCACCAGCACCGGGTGGCGCAGGCGAAGCCCGCCCGATCGCCCTGGAGCGAGGTCGATGCTCACCGTCTCCGTCCAGCGCAGCTCGTCCGCGGCGAACGCGGGGCCCTCCCGGCAGACCCGCGCCGGCCCGTCGGCACCCTCGGTGACACAGCCCAGGCAGACGCCCAGCGCGCAGCCGGCGTCATGCGGCAAGGCCACCTGCAACCATGCCCGCCGCCGTGCCGCCGCCCTGGTGACCTCGGTCCGGCGGCCCCGCTTGCGGCCCAGTCGTGCCACGCCCATGCGTGCGTCGCGGCCCTTGGCGAGCCCGGCCAGTCGCCCCAGCAGCGCGCTCCGACCCGGCGGCGAAACACTGGTCCGCCCAGGCTTCGTAGCGAGCCACCAGGTCGAGCACGCTGCCGTGATGACCCAGCGAGCCGTCGGCGGTCGCGACGACGTACTCGGCCTCATCCGGCAGCAGCGACGACGGCAGCACCTCGGACACGTTCGCCACGCCCAGCAGGAGCGTCACCTGGCGCCCGCTGGCGACCGCCTCGTCGACGCAGGCACGGACGCGCGCGATGCCCTCGCCATCGGCCACGACCAGCAGGAAGCGGCTGCGGGCATCGACCTCGAAGCCGCGCCCCAGCGGGCCCTCGAAGGTGGCCTGCGTCCCCGGGGCGAAGCGCCGTCAGCGCCGCCGCTGCCGCGCTGCCGTCGGCGCCCTCGGCAAGGAGCAGCGACACGCGTCCGGCCGCCCGGTCGAAGCCGGCCACGGGGACGGCCGGCAGCAGCAGCCCCGGCCGGCGCGGCGCCACGACGTGGATGAACTGGCCCGGCTGGACGCGCCGGGCGATGTCCGCCGCCTGCCAGGTGAGCAGGTGCCGGCCCGGCAGGACCTCGCGTCTCTCGAGGAGGCTGACCTCCTCGCCGCGGCTACGGTTCGGAGCGCTCGTCGCCAGCCGCCCCGTCGTCGGCCGCAGCGGCATCGCCATCTCCGAGCTCGGGCGCGACCTCCGGCCAGGCGTCCGCGATGGCCTCGGCCAGGTCACCGAAGAGGTCCGTGGGATCGTAGAACTGGACCAGGTCGTCCGGCGTGGTGAGGGCCTGCCACTCGGGCTCGCCCTCGGCATCGTCATCCCGTTCGGGCACGACCTCGCCCTCGAAGGCGCCGGTGCCGCGGAACCAGAGGCGCTCGTCCTCGTCCTCGACGACCTTGCTGTCGCCCAGCACCTCGGCGACCTTGGCGGCGACGTCCTGGAAGTCGTCGAGCAGCTGCGCCTGGTCCAGCTGGCTACGCTCCTGGAACGTCAGTGCCAGGTCGTACAGCAGCCGCGCTGCGTCGGGCTTGTCAGCCGGCGTGCGGATGTCGTAGATCCAGTCGTCGTCATCATCGAGCGCGGCATCGGCCCCGTCGGCCGCAGCGTCGTCCACCTCCTCCGAGGTCGATGCGTCCTCGTCAGCCTCGCCCTCGTCGGCCTCATCGGACGCGAGCCCGGCCTCGTCACGGGCGGCGTCGGCGAAGGCGGCGTACAGGTCGGCAGGGTTGTAGATCTCGACCAGCTCCGCGGCGTCCTCGATCTCCTCGGTCTCGGTCACCCACTCGCCCGATTCGTCCTGGAAGCGCGTGCGTGAGCGGAAGGTGCCGTCGTCGCCGACCGAGAGGTACTCGGGCTCCTCGTCGATGAGCACAAGACCACCGAGCTCCTCCAGCCGCGCCTTGTTGGCCGCGAGGAAGTCGACGAAGTCACGTCCGGCCTCCTCGAGGAAGGCATCGTGCTTCCGGCTTGCCTCGGCGGCCAGCTCGGTGAGTGCCGTTACGCGCTGCTCTTCGTCCATCTGGTCGGTCCTCGTGGTCGTGCGCTAGGGGATGAATTCCAGGTCGGCGGTCATGCGTTCGCGCAGGATCATCACGTGGTGCCGCTCGAACATCCACTCGCCGGCGCGATGGCCGATGGCGCGGGAGCGTGGATCACCTTCGAGCTTGTCGATGGTCTCGTAGTCCGGGATCTCAAGGAGCATGACGTTGTCGAAGTCCCAGCCATAGGCCACGTTGTACCAGCCGAGGAACCGCATCCCGAAGTCCTGCTCGTAGCGCGCGACCTGCTTGGGAAAGAGCTTCTGCATGAAGAACTTGAAGAACGGGTCGCGACCCCGGCGAACCGAGAAGAACGTGGCCAGGACCGGCACGGTACCTCCACCTGTGACTGCGGATCATCGTGTGCGTAGGTGAGGCGCATTGTCGCATGCGCGCTGAGCGCCGACCTACGCGCCGAGCGCCTCCAGCAGGGAGTCGATGAGGCCGAGCTGCGCCGGGTTCATGACGAGGCGGGCCTGCGTCAGGCGTGAACCAGGCCACGCGATCGAGCTCCGGCACGTCGATGAAGATGCCCGAGCGCGGCGGCCACTCCATGGGGAACGTGTTCGACCACGCCTCGGCCGGGTCCATGTCGCCCTCGACGGCCCAGGCGTAGACGGTCTTGCCGCCGCGCTGGCGGATGCTGCCGAGCTCGATGATGCGCGCGTTGCTGCCGACGACGTGGCCGGTCTCCTCGCCGAACTCGCGCTTGGCCACCGCCAGCAGGGGCTCACCGTCCTCGGCCTGGCCCTTGGGGATGGACCACGTGCCGGCGTCCTTGTCGCGGAAGTACGGACCCCCGGGGTGGCCCAGCAGCACCTCGGGGCCGCCCTCGGTCAGGCGGAACAGCAGGATGCCGGCGCTCACGCGTGAACGGGAGGGTGCGTCAGCCATCGGGATGCGGCCTCGTGCCGGAGGGTTCATCCGGTGGCGTTGCCGACTCGGTCGGCGGGGCGGATGCATCTTCCATCTGGCCCACCGTCGGCTTGGCCGAGGGGTCCAGCGGGGTTCGCCGCGTGCGTCGGTCGGCCGCGACGAGCCGCAGCAGGAAGATGATCGTCTGGCCGCTGAACAGCAGCAGGATGAGCGTGAAGATCAGCAGCGCCCCGCTGATGAACGGATCCCAGGCCCAGGTGACGGTCAGGGGCGTGAAGATCAGGAAGAACGTCAGCAGCGCGATCTGGATCCAGAAGCAGCCCAGGCCCGGACCGCGCTCCGAATCGAGCGGCTCTCCCTTGTAGAGAGGCGGCTCCTGCGGGGCGCTCATCTGGCTCGGGCGCGCTGCGGGCGCAGGTACAAGGTCGTCGCGTCGGGCACGCCTCTCATCGTACGCTGCGGGCGGGACCGCCGCCCACGCTGCTCGCCTGCGCCGATGCTTCCGGGTCAGATGGCCCCACCGCCTCGGTCGCACGGCTCTGGACGCAGCTCCCGCTGAGGCAGAAGATGGCGGTCAGGCAAGTCACACGGGGGAAAGGCCGATGCCTTGCGAAGGTCCTGTCCATCTGCGCCGTGCCACGACCGAGGATGCGGCCGGGATCGCCCAGGTCCACGTCGATGGCTGGCGGCGTGCCCACGAGGGGTTGGTGCCCGAGGAGTACATCGACTGCAGGAGCGCCCGAGGGCGCGAGGAGTTCTGGCGCGAGGCGCTCGAGGTGGAGGCGCCCGACCGCAAGCCGTGGGTGGCGCTGCTCGATGACCGCATCATCGGCTTCGCCAGTGGCGGCATGGCCCGGGACCACGAGATCGAGCGCGGCACCGGCGAGGTCTACCAGCTCTTCGTGGCACCCGAGTGCTGGGAGAAGGGCATCCGCTCGAACCTCATGGCGCACGTGGTGCGTGATCTGCGCAAGCACGACTTCGACCGGGCGATCTTCTGGGTCCTCGCGGCCGATGACACCATGCGCGCCTTCGCCGAGTACGTCGGCTGGCGGACGGACGGCACGACGCGGCTCGAGGAATGCGGTGGAGCCCTCGTGGAGGAGGTGCGCTACACGCGCGAGCTGGGCTGACCCCGGGCCGGACGACCGAGCCGCTCCAGGCGTGCCGATCGCGACCACGAGCCCGTCGACCGCGACTAGCTCAGCAGCAGGACCTCGTCCGCCTCGCTGCCCTCGTCCCGCAACCGGATCACGACGCGCTCGTGGCGCGCGCTGGGCACGTTCTTGCCCACGTGGTCGGCGCGGATGGGCAGCTCGCGGTGGCCACGGTCGACCAGCACCGCCAGGCGCACGGCGGCCGGCCGGCCGTGATGCATGAGCGCATCGAGCGCCGCGCGCACGGTTCGCCCGGTGAAGAGCACGTCGTCCACGAGGACGACGGTGCTGCTGGCCAGCGTCTGCCGCGGGATCGGGCTGGCCGGGATGGCCGCGGCGGCATCAGCGTCCAGCACGCCATCCCGGTCGTCGCGGTAGGCCGTCACGTCCAGGGCGATGACGGGCGGGCGGACACCCTCGCGCGCCTCGATGGCGGCGGCGATGCGACGGGCCAGCGCCGGCCCGCGGCGCTCGATGCCGGCCATGACCAGCCCGGACGCTCCCCCGTGCTTCTCGACGATCTCGTGACCCAGGCGCACGAGTGCCCGCTCGACGTCCTCGGCCGACATGATGCGGCGACCGCTCATCGTGATCCTCCTCGTCGCGGGAAGTCGTCCCACGAGCGGCCCGAATCGGGCTCGTCGTGGGGCGCCGATTCCCCGGTGGCGGCGCGCGTGGCGGCCGTCAGCTCGTCCACCGCCTCCTCCGGGCTGATGGGGTTGACGGGCAGTCCGGTGCCCAGCTCGAGCCCGGCGATGTCGCGCAGGCGCGGGTGGATCTCCCAGTGCCAGTGGTAGGTCTCGCGCACGTTCTCGTGCAGCGGCGCGGTGTGCAGCACGAGGTTGTAGGGCGGCCCGTCGAGGATGTCCAGCAGCCGGATGACCTTCTGCAGCGCCTCCGCGGCCGAGGTGAGCTGCTCATCGGCGGCGTTGCCGAAGTCCGCCTCGTGATGACGCGGCACGACCCACAGCTCGAACGGCGAGCGTGACGCGTACGGCGCGAAGCAGACGCTGGCGGCATCGTCGAACACGAGCCGGTCTCGGCTGGCGACCTCGTCACGGACCAGCCGACACCAGGGGCAGGCACCCTCCTTGATGACGTAGCGTGCGGCACCGCCCAGCTCCTCGCCGATGCGATGGGGGATCTGCGGCAGGTCGTAGACGTCCAGGCACAGGTGGTTCGTCATCGCTCCCGCCTGCTTGCCCCAGTTCTGCACCACCTGCAGGTACTGCGTGCCGCCCTCTTCGCGGGCGCGGCGGATGCGGTCACGCGCGAGGCGGAGCATCTCGATGACGACGCTCTCGCGCTCCCGGCCCAGGGGGTCGTGATGCTCCAGCGGCGCCACGATCGTCTCCCACGAGCCGACATCGCCGACCAGCCCCAGGCGCAGCTCCTCGTCCTCGGCTATCGTCGCCCGCGTCGCCCTTGTCCTCACCGCGCCGGCGTTGGTCCAGCTCGCTGCCTGCCACCGTGAACGCCCGGGGCTTCAGCGTGCGCAGGCGGGTGCCGTCGTTGGGCGGTGGCTGACAGTTCTGGCAGCGACCACCGAAGTCGTGGACTGCCGCCGCCTCGCGCGCGAAGCGAGCACGGTTGAACTCGCGATCCACGACCACGGCCACCCACCAGCCGGTGATGTCGTCGCGCCGCAGCTCGAAGAGACCGCCGGCCACCGCTAGACCGCCGCCGGAACAGGCGCCGCGGCCGACCCGGGAGTATCGGCCCGCTGTCGGGCTGACTCGGCCACGGCTTCATCAAGGCGATGCGCGAACGCGGCCGAGAACCACTCACCAGACTGGCGCACGCGGTCGGTCGATGGCGCAGCGTCCACGCCCTGCCAGGCCAGCTCACGCGCGATGGAGGTGACGTCGAGCCCGGCCATGCCGCAGGGGTCGATGAGCTCGAAGTCGGCCAGCTGCGTGGCGATGTTGAGGGCGATGCCGTGGTAGGTGATGCCGCGCTCGACACGCAGCCCGAGGGCGCCCAGCTTGCGGGGATGAGGGCCATCGGCCGCGACCCAGACGCCGGGGTAGCCCGGCCGGGGCGCCGCGCTCACGCCGTAGCGCGCGGCAACGTCGGCCATCGTCAGCTCCAGCGCGCGCACGAACGGTCGCAGCAGCACCGGCAGCTCGCGCAGGCGCACGATGGGATAGGCCACCAGCTGGCCGGGACCGTGATACGTGACCTCGCCGCCGCGCTCGACGCGGATGACCTCGATGCCGCGGCGCTGCAGCTCGCTCGAGGTGGCGCGGACGTGCTCATCTTTCGCGTGGCGGCCCAGCGTCAGGACCGGCGTGTGCTCGACGAGCAGCAGTGTGTCGGGTGCCGAGCCGTCATCGCGGGCAGCGTGGGTAGCACGCTGGCGCTGCCACGCCTCGCGGTAGTCCATGCGGCCGAGCCACTCGACCCTGAGCTCCATGCTCGGACGGTAGCACGCAGCCGTGCGCCAGGGCTTCAGGGGATGATCTGGCGCAGGGCGAAGATGACATTGGCCGGCCGCTCGGCGAGCCGGCGCATGTACCAGCGATACCAGGCGGAGCCATAGGCCACGAGGCTGAACGCGGGGTGCCCCAGGTCGCGCAGTCGGCGCAGCTCCCGTTCACGGATGCCGTACAGCATGTGCACCTCCAGGCTCTTGCGGGGGATGCCCTGGGCCGCCGCCAGCGTGGTGATCTGGGCGATGAGCCCGACGTCGTGAGTCCCCAGTGCCAGGCGCGCCTCACCGCGAGCAGCCGCTCCGGCGACCATCAGTGCCAGGCCCAGGAAGCTCGCATCCACCTCGGCGGCGTCGCGGTAGGCGATCGCGGCGGATTCGTCGTAGGCGCCCTTCACCAGCCGGATGGCGGGCTTCAGAGGCAGCAGGCGCGCCACATCGTCCGGCGTGCGGCGCAGGTAGGCCTGCAGCGCGATGCCGATGTTGTCGTGCTCGGCCATCAGGCTCTCTGCCAGGTCGAGCGTCCGGTCGGTGGTCGCCGAGCCTTCCATATCGATCCAGAACCAGGTGCCCGCCGCACCACACCGGCGCGCAAGCTCATGGCAGTGGCTGAGACAGGCACCCTGATCCTGGTCCAGGCCCAGCTGGGTCGGCTTCACCGAGATCTCGATGGGTCCCGCGACGTGGGCGCGCTCGGCGTCCTGGGCGACCACCTCGCGGTAGTGGCTCGCGACCTCGGCCGCTTCCTCGAGGGATCCCAGGTTCTCGCCGAGCCGGGTGAAGAGCACACCGATGCGCTCGTCGCGGAGCCGGTCGGCGGCAGCGACGGCATCATCGAGCCCCTCGCCCGGCATGAACCGCCGCACCGCGCGCTGCGCGAATGGCAGCGTGGGTACCGTCGCAGCCAGCCGCTCATTGCGGGCCATCCAGAGCAGCGCCGAGCGCATGGGTCGCATGTCGCGATGGTGCCACCTTGGGGTGGGGCGCGTCGCGACGGCGATCGCGTTCGCCGCGGACGCAAGAGAACACCCGGACCACGCGTGTGGTCCGGGTGTCCAGCGTTCTCACCTCACGCCGACGAGGCGGCGTGCACTCCGCCCATGCTCAGGCGGGTGTGTTTCACTGGGCCAGGTCGAGACAGACCACCATGGCCGTCATGACGGAGTCGGCGTCAGCGGAGGCGTTGTGGAACTCCGTCGTCCAGCCGGTCGGGTTGGTGCCACCGATGGGGCGACTGCTCTCGGCCTCTGATACCACGCCCGACCAGAGGAAGTGACCCCCGCCGGTCGCGACATCGCCGTCGTTGCAGTACACGTTGACCGGGAGGCTCTGGCCGGCGACCAGGTACGCGGGATCGCTGACATTGACGTAGACGCTCAGCACACCGGGCACGCCCTGGAGGCCACGATCGCCGGTCTCGCCCTTGGGGCCCTGCGGACCGGCCGCACCGGTGGCTCCCTTGGGGCCCTGCTGGCCACGAGCTCCGACCACGCCCTTGGGACCCTGGGGGCCCTGGGGACCGACCGCGCCGGTCTCACCCTGCGGGCCGACGGGACCTGTCTCGCCCTGGGGGCCCTGAGGACCGACGGGACCCTGAGGACCCACGGGACCGACCGCGCCCTGCGGGCCGACCTCGCCCTGGGGCCCAACGGGACCCATGGGGCCGACGTCACCCTGGGGACCGACGGGACCCATCAGACCCGGGAGGCCGGGGACACCCCGCTGGCCTCGTGGGCCGACCACGCCCTGGGGCCCAACCGGGCCCATGGGGCCGACGTCACCCTGGGGACCGACGGGACCGACCTCGCCCTGCGGGCCGACCGCGCCCTGGGGCCCAACGGGACCCATGGGGCCGACGTCACCCTTGGGACCGACGGGACCCATCAGACCCGGGAGGCCGCGGACACCCTGCTCGCCCTTGGGACCCTGGGGGCCGACGAGGCCCATGGGGCCGGCCGGACCGGCCTCACCCTTGGGACCCTGCTCGCCCTTGGGACCCTGGGGGCCGACGGGGCCCATGGGGCCGGCCGGACCGGCCTCACCCTTGGGACCCTGCTCGCCCTTGGGACCCTGCTCGCCCTTGGGACCCTGCTGGCCGTCCTTGCCGTCCTGGCCGTCCTTGCCATCCTTGCCTGTCTCGCCCTGCTCGCCCCTCTCGCCCTTCGGACCCTGCTGGCCATCCTTGCCATCCTGGCCGTCCTCGCCCCTCTCGCCCCTCTCGCCCTTGGGACCCTGCTTGCCGTCCTGGCCGTCCTTGCCGTCCTTGCCTGGCTCGCCCTGCTCGCCGTCCTGGCCGTGCTTGCCATCCCTGCCGTCCTTGCCTGGCTCGCCCTGCTCGCCCTTGGGACCCTGCTCGCCGAAGCTGAAGCGGATGACTTCCTCTCGCCAGCCGCAGCTGCGCAGTGGAGACGTGCCGGGCGCGACGTCGACGATCCGACCATTCGACGTCAGGCATCCGGTGTAGGTGTCGGCAGCCTGGGTGGTTGCCACGACGCCCGTGGCAGCGATCATGCTGATCGTTGCAGAGGCTGCCAGCAGCGTGCGCGTGACCGTGCGGCGTCGGGCGGGGTTGAGGCTCTTGGTGTCGGCCATGGGGTGTCTCCAGATGGATGCGATGAGAACGATGTCCATCAGTCTTGGCCCAGGTACCGGTACCGACCATCGGACGGGTGGTCCGTCGAGGCATAGCCCGATGGTCCGGGGTGCCGCATAGGTAGGTCGGGGTCTTGTGTGGTCTGGTGTCAAGAAGTGCGCGCACCACGGCGCACCACCGGAGTAGTCCAGCGTTACCCGAATGCCCCACCCCCGGGTACCTCGTGAGCGGCGCAGGCCGCCGAGTCATGTGACTTCTACGCACACCACGGGGCTGTCCATTGACGCCGGTCACCGTCACGCTGTCATCGCCGCAACTCGGAGGTCATCTCAGCGAGATGCCGCCTTCGTAGACCCGGCCGATCGCGTGCAGGGCCCGCGTTCGCCGCAGCTATGCGCCAGGCTTGTGCGCCCGGATGATCGCGCTGTGCATCGCGTCTGCGACGGCGTGGGTGGGACGCACCTCGACCTCCTCCAGGCCGGCCGATCCCAGGCCGCTCCTGACCTCCTCCATGGAGAGTGCGCCGGCGATGCAGCCGACGTAGGAGCCACGTTCCGCACGCTGAGCTGCGGTCAGGTGGTCCTCGGCCACGATGTCGGTGATGCCGACGCGACCACCGGGCCGCAACACCCGCGCGATCTCGGCGAAGACCGCGTTCTTGTCAGCGGCCAGGTTGATCACGCAGTTGCTGATGACGACGTCGACCGAGGCGTCAGGGAGCGGCACCGACTCGATCGTGCCCTTGAGGAAGCGGACGTTGGTGGCGCCTGCGCTGGCAGCGTTCCGACGCGCCAGCTCGAGCATCTCGTCTGTCATGTCGAGCCCGAAGACGAACCCATCCTCGCCAACGCGCCGAGCGGACAGCAAGACGTCGACCCCGCCCCCGGAGCCCAGGTCCAGGACCGTCTCCCCCGCCCGTAGCTCGGCGACGGCCACCGGGTTGCCGCAGCCGAGCGAGGCCAGGGCAGCGTCCATGGGCAGGTCCATGAGATCGCTGGGGTCGTACGGCTCAGGGGCACAGCAGGCGTTCCCTCCCGGCGTCGCCGGCTCCAGCACCGTGAGCGCGGCCGCCGCGTAGCGCTCCCGTACCCGCGCGTGGACCTGGCGTTCACGAGTCGTCTTCATCGTCGGCTCCTACATATCGATACTGGTCGATACAACGAAGTATATATCGAGACCAGTCGATATATACTTGGGACATGAGCACGATCGACCCCGATGCCAGGTTTCTTCAGGCGGCGGCTGACCCGACCCGGCTCGCCATCCTGCGGCAGCTTTCAGCCGACGGGCCTACCTGCGCCTGTGACTTCGACGACTGCTGCTCAGACCTGAGCCAGCCGACGGTCTCCCACCACCTCAAGGTGCTGCGCGATGCGGGCTGGATCGTGGGTAAGCGGCGCGGTCGCTGGATCTGGTACTCCATCCGGCCACAGGCGATCGAGCAGGCACAGGCGATCCTGGGCGGTCTCCGGGCCGGCGACGCGAGGCCGCCGCAGCCGCTCGCGCCGGACCGGGAGTCCCGCCGCGGGATGAAGGTAGGCCAGCCCTCCTGGCGCCAGTGGTAGGCCGTCGACTCGCCGGAACAGGCCCCTCGACAGATGCCCTGCGACGCGCGACGATTCGGCGAGGCCACGACAGAGGAGGTTCTCATGCGCGTTCGCAGGGTCACGACGGTGCTGCCAGTGATCGCCCTGGTGTCAGTCCTCATCGCCGCCGTCCCGGTGGCGGCCCAGGAGCGCGAGGACTTTCCGCAGCCGGGTTCGGAGCTGCCGCTCGACGGCTACACCCGCACCGATGGCACCATCGTCCTCGCCGACGAAGCCTTCTGCCGCTTCCTGCTCGGCTCGCTCTGGAGTGGTGACGAGCTCACCTTCGCCGACCTGATCGACCGGACCAAGAAGCAGAAGGCGGCCCGCAACGCTGCGTTCGAGCCGGCGACCGACGCTGACACGCTGGCGCGTTGCGCCGACATCATCGGGGCCTTCCGCACCGAGCCGCCGGCTGACGATACGCTGGCCGCCTGGGCTCGCCGCAGCCCGGTGGTCCCCGAGTCACTGGCAGCGCTGCTGCCGGACGACCTGGTCGCGCGGCCACTGGCGGAGCCGGATGAGGTGGGTGCCGCAGCTCGCACCAACGGCTTCGGCGACACCGTCAGCCCGCCCTTCGAGATGGCCAGCGAGACATGGCTGGCGGAGGTCGATGCCGTCGGCTGCAGCGAGTGGACCGGCACGCTGCGCAATGCCCGCGACGAGGCCGACGCCATCGAGCTGACGGGCATCCGGGAGTACCTGTACAACGTCGATCCCGGCCATTACTACTGGGAGGTCAGCGCGCCGGCCTGCGACTGGAGCGTCGACCTGGTCCCGGTCGAGCTGGGGCCAGACCTCAGCGCCACTCCTGCCCCGCGCGCGGCAGTGCCGCAGCTCTACGGGGAGAACTGGTCCCGGATCTACGGCGAGACGAACCCTGGCTACCTGACCGCCACGCAGGCCCGCGCGGCCATCCTTGACGCCGGCCTGACCGTTGGCCAGTGCACCGAGGGGCCGCAGGGCTTCGTCGGTGAAGGCCGCGTCTGGGGCCAGGACCCGGCGCCGGGCACGCTGCTCGAGGCCGGCTCGCCGGTCGACGTGTTCATCGTCAGCGACTGCGATGTCGTCCTGGGAGACCGCGTCGTCCTCGAGTAGCGCCTGACCGATCGGCCGTACAGCTGTCGGTCGGCCGTGGTGGCGTTAGTCAGCCGCAGGGATCCCCGCGCGCCAATCGGTCAGCGTCTGCCAGGCGATGCGCTGGAGGAAGGCAGCATCCTCCTCGCTGATGCCGAAGGTGTACGGCAGTCCCTCGGGACTGCGGTCGAAGAGCGTGGCGTACACCGTCGCGGCTGCGAGGTAGGCACCGGCCCACGTGGCGTGGATGGTGTCCTCACCGATGAGGACCAGGTCGGGGCGCTCCGCCTGGGCGTTGGCGAAGGCCACGCCGACCGGCGCCACCGGGGCCCCCAGTCGGGCCTCGGCCTCGCGATGCGCCGCCACGAAGTCGTCGAGATCGGCCCAGTCGTGCTTTCCCTGCGGCCAGGTCATGAAGAGCACGGTGTCCGCGCCCGCCAGGACCACGCGCGAGTGCAGCTTGGTGGCGTACTGGAGGAAGGGAGCCGTGCTGGGAACCGCGGCGCCGGGAAGGTGTCCCTGCAGCACGACCGTGTCGTATCCGCCGGTGCGGATCGCGTCCGGGGCGCCATTGCGGAAGTGGTACTCCAGCGTGACGCCGCTCGATGTGCGGCGGGCGGCGGTGTACGGCCGCGACGTGCCCTCGGCCGCGACCATGTTGCCCACGAGCCAGTCGAGCCCGCCGAAGCGCTCGGTGTGACTGTTGCCGATGAACAGGATGCGTTCGGGGACGGCGGCCTCGAGGGCATCGTCAGCTTCGTCCTGCGCCGCCACGCCTGCGACCGAGCCCGCGGTCAGCGCCACGGCCATGACGGAGGGCAGGAGGGCACGCAGGGCGTTCACGAGCACGTATGGTGCCACGTGCGTGGCGGTCCGCACCTATCCCGATAGTCGTGGTCTCGAGGCCATGAGTGGCGACGACGGTCCTAGGATTGCATCCATGCACATCGACCGGGTGGAGATCGAAGGGTTCCGTGGCATCGACCGCCTGGCCATCGATCTCGACGTGCTTACGACGATCATCGGTGAGCATCTCGCCGGCAAAAGCTCGCTCCTGCGCGCCATCGCTCGCGTCCTCGATCCGCTCGAGCCCGACGCAGCACCGAGCTTCAGCCAGTCCGACTTCCATCACCCGCACGACGACGGGGCAGAACGGGCGACGACCCTCTCGATCACGCTTGGACTGCGAGCGGACAAGGAGGCGGAGGCCGAGCTGCTCCCGGGCCTGCAGGACGGCGGGGTGAGTGTGCGGGTCCTGGCATCACGCTCGGAGGCCGAAGATCCGGTGACGACCGTGGACGTGCTCGACAGGGCAGGGGTCCCGCGCGAGGATATCGACGGCACGGTCGTGCTGGCAGAGCTCCGGCGCCGTCACCCGGCGGTCATCGTGGGTGGGCCGCGGCCGTCGATCGGCAAGCCCGATCCGCAGCCAGCGGGCGGCGAGCGACTACGCTCGGTGCTGCTCGGCGCGGCTCAGCCGCGCGCACCGCTGACCTGGGACGAGATCGGAGACGTGCGCGAGGACCTGCTGGCGGCAGGTGGGAAGCTGGCCGAGCAGCTGGGGCCTGCACCGGACCGGCCGCGGTCCGTCCAGGCGATGACCGACACGCCGCATCCGCTGGTGACCGATCTCGGCTCGGCGCTTGCGGAGGACGCCGGACCGCATCGCCGCATCGCCGCCCTCTGGCTGCTGGTCTCGATCCTCGACGCCATGCCCGCCGAGGGCCTGGGAGTCCAGGCCGAGCCGATCCTGCTGTTCGACGACATCGAGGCCAACCTCCATCCCACCTGGCTGGCGGCGCTGTGCGCGGTGGCCTTCAACCTGCCCTTCCAGCTGGTGGTGGCCACGCACTCCCCGCAGGTGCTGGCGTGGGTGCCGCTGAGCTCGCTGCGACGCCTTGTGCGTGGCGCGGGCCAGGTGGAGTCGCGGGCCGTGCAGACGCAGCGATACTCGATCGACGAGCTGCGCCGGCTGGCCTTCCATGTGCGGCTCAATCGCAGTGGCTCGCTGTTCGCTCGCTGCTGGGTGCTGGTGGAAGGCGAGACCGAGGCCTGGCTGGTTCCCGAGTTCGCGTTGCTGGTCGGGGTGGAGTTCCCCGTGGAGGGTATCCGGGCCATCGAGTTCGCCCAGTGCGGGATCACACCGCTGCTGAAGCTGGCCGACGACCTGGGCATCGCCTGGCTCCTGCTGGCCGACGGTGACCCGGCCGGCAATGGCTACGCGCGCACCGCCAAGGGGCACCAGGCCTCCGGCGGCTCGGCCGAGGGGGTCATCGTGGTGCTGCCGGCCAGGGACATCGAGCACTACCTCTTCCGCAGCGGCTACGCAGGGGTGATCAGGCAGGCCGCCCACATCGGAGGGACCCGCGCTGCCGGCCGGCTGATCCGGGGCGCGGTCGAGCGCGTCTCCAAGCCAGGCCTGGCGCTGGAGATCCTTGCCGCGGCCGACGAGCGCGGCCCGGATGGCGTACCGCCGGTCATCCGTGACGTGGCGATGACAGCGCTACGGCTGGCGCGCGACTGAGGCCCGCTCGCTCGTCGAGGCAGGGACGCGTCCGTCGCGGGCTCGCTAGAAGGATCCCGCTCGCATCTCGGCGAGGGCTGCACCGATAGCAGCGAGCGAACCCAGGTCGCCCGTCGCCCCACCGTAGGTGAGCGCGGCTTCCGATGTGCGGCTCGATGCGCCATCGCGTCCGAGCCCCATCGCCTGCGCAGCCCGTTGGAGCTCACGATCGAGGGTGGCCAGCGGTGCCTGGGCACCGTCAGCGACGGCCAGGTAGACCGCGTCGTAGATCGTCAGGTCGTACTGCCGGGCAAGCTGCAGTGCCCGCAGTCGCTGTGGGCGGTCCACCTCGATGACTTCGATCGGGAGCGCGTCGACGCGGAGCGTCCCCTCGAGCGCTCGCTCGTCGCTCACCCGGGGGCTGTGGGCCAGGCGGTTGCCGACCTCGAGCCACATGAGCGACGGCGCGATCAGGCCTGTCTCGCCGGCCACTGCGTCGGCGAAGAGTCCGTCGACCCAGGCTGGCCTGGGCTCCCCCAGGAGCCGAGCGATGACGACCGACGCATCGATGGTCGCCTGCCTCATCGGTCGGGGTTGCCGTGGGGCTCGTCGGCCCTGGCCGTGCCGTGGCGGCTGTGTTCGTCGCGATCGGCCCGCACCCAGTCAGCCGCCATCGCCTCGGAGTCGCCGGGCAGGCGTGCAGCGCGGTATCGCGTGGCCCATCCGTCCAACGCGTCGATGGCTGCCAGGCGTCGGGCGTGGCGCGCATCGGGGTCGCCCTCCAGGTCGGCGGCATCCTCGACCGAGACGAGCACCGCCAGCGGCTTGTGGTCCCGCTCGATGAGGAAGCGTTCGCCGGCTGAGGCCTCGTCGAGGATGCGTCCCAGCGAACGTCGTAGATCCATCGGGGTGAGACGCTTCATCGAACTATCATAGCACGCTATCATAGTGTACTGGATCGGCTGATCCAGGCTGGCCTGGGTGGTGTCGCCGTGCGGCCTGCTGTGCTACTGTCGCAGCGCGTTTCGCGCCTGCCGTCTTGGCGTCACCGAGCGGCGCTCGCGGGCGGGAGTAACTCAGTTGGTAGAGTGTCTGCTTCCCAACGAAAGCGTGACCTCACCGGAGGGCTAGCCCTCCGGATGACCCGAACGGCGACCCCCCTCCACATGACCCATAGCTTGGGCACTCGCGATGACGCGCAGTCTTGAGATGCGACGCCGGCTCTTCGACGGCACCCCCACCGGCGAGGTGTTCGAGGGTTGGTACCAGAAGGCTCTTGCGGACGTAACGTCGCTTCCTGCCGACGCCTTGCTGACGGCGAGGCCGGACGGTCTCGTGGACGGGATCGTCGCTGCCTACCGGATTGACCCGCTCGTGCTCCACTGGGACCTGAAGACCGCTGACTTCTCCGAATCCGACACCGACCGTGACGAGGCGCTGCCAGGCGACGCGGCGGAGGATGCCGCCGTCTCGACGCCGTCGGCGACGGTGATCATCGAGTCGATCCCCTTCTCGGGAGCTGAGGGCCTTTTCGACATGTGCCCCTCGAACGCGCCTCCCGAGCCTGTGTATGGATCCGTGCGTCGGGCCGGACTGACGCTGAGTTGGGTCGGTGTCCACCCTGACGCCGCCACCATCAAGGCCGACTTCGACGGCCAGGAGGCGATCCTCGAGGCCTGGGTGTCCGCCGTCGATGTCGACGTCGACCGCTACGACACCGAGCTGCGGAAGGTGGTCCGAGCTGCCGTCAAGGGTCGTCTCGCGACGCTCAGGGCGGGCGCCCAGACCGTCACCCAGCTCGGCATCCCACTGCGACACCCCGACGTGGGTGATGGGCCGGTCTCCCGGGACGGGCGACGACAGCAGGTGACCCGAGCGCCGGACGCTTCCGGGTCCATCCCACGGCGAAGGCCCGGTCGTCCGGGCTGGACGCCTGACCTCTTCGAGGCGCGCTGGTCCGACGCATGGCGACTCACACCACCGCCACGAACGTTCAAGGCGCTCGCCAAGCACTTCCGCCCGCTGGACGGTGCGGTCGGGCAGGTGACAAGCGACCACTTGGGCAGGCTGCGTCGGAGGTTCCCCGAGCCCGGGCGATAAGGATCGGATTCCGGCCCCTATTTCGGCCGGCCGGTCCGTGCTGCAATCCCGAGTATGAGAACGTCGGCTTCACGAAGACCCCAGCACGAGCATCCGAACATCGCTGTCGCACTGCACGGCCTCGCCGTGCCCATCGCCAGCGTCGATCTCCATCCGCGCAATCCCCGCATCGGCGACATCGAGGCCGTGGCCGCGAGCCTGCGCCGGTTTGGCCAGCAGAAGCCAATCGTCATCCAGCGGTCGACGGGATACGTCGTGGCCGGGAACCACCTCGTCCGAGCTGCGCGATCACTCGGCTGGAGCGAGATCGCCGCGAACATCGTCGAGCTCGACGATGCAACAGCGACCGCGTTCATGCTCGCGGACAACCGCACCGGTGACCTCGGCGGCTATGACGACGCCCTACTGGCGGCCATCCTCGCCGAAGCCGCTGCGGCCGACGACCTCACCGGAACCGGATACGACGCCGATGACGTCGCCGCGCTCGTCGCTGCGGCCGGGCTCACCGACGCTCGCGATCTCGACGCCTGTCCTGACCTACCCGCACCGGCCGAGGTGTACGTCCGACCCGGCGACCGCTTCGAGCTCGGTCGCCACTTCCTGCTCGTCGGTGACGCCACCATGGCCACCGATGTGGCTCGCCTGCTCGCTGGTGCCTCGGTCGATTTGCTCGTGACCGACCCACCCTACGGCGTCGCCTACACCGGTAAGACCGAGCGGGCCCTGACCATCGCCAACGACGACCTCGGTGAGGTCGGCACCAGACGACTCGTGGCGGAGGCTCTCCGGGCCGCGCCGCTCCGGCCTGGCGGCGCCTTCTACCTCTTCGCCCCGGGCGGTCCGCTCGGGCTCACGTTCCAGCTCGCGGTGCATGATGCCGGGCTCGCCATCCACCAGACGCTCGTGTGGGTCAAAGACCGCTTCGTTCTGGGTCGCTCCGACTATCACGCCCGCCACGAGCCGATCCTCTATGGCTGGCGCGCCGGTGCCGCCCACCACTTCATCGCTGACCGGACCCAGGACACGGTCTGGGAGTGCGACCGGCCGGCACGCAGCGCCGAGCACCCCACGATGAAGCCGGTGGCGCTCCTCGAACGAGCCATGCGCAACAGCTCCCGCCCCGGGGAGACGGTCTATGACCCCTTCGCGGGGTCCGGGTCCAGCCTCATCGCGGCCGAGATGACCGACCGCACCGCGGTGGCCATGGAGATCGACCCGCGCTATGCCCAGGTGGCCCTCGAGCGCTGGGCCGCCCTCACCGGCCGAGAGCCAGCGCTCGTGGGTGATGATAGTGGTCAGCGTCGTGGGTAGGGGGCGCCGGTCCGAGGCCGAGCTCACCGCGCTGCGGGCGCGCATCGAGACGCTGCTGCTCAGCGGCCTGCGCGCCGCGGAGATTCATCGGGCACTGACCGGGCCCGAGAGTCCCAATCCCATCAGCCTGTCGGAGCGCCAGGTCCGGGCCCACGTCGCCGCGGTCGAGCGCGGCTGGGCCGAGCGCGCCAGCCGAGCCAGGCTCGAGGCCGACCGGGGTCGGGCCATGGCCCAGGCCGAGGAGACGGTCCGGGTGGCCACGAGCCGCTCGGCGCTCAACGCCCGCAGCAACATCGGCGTGGGCTATCTCAACGCCGCCCTCAAGGCCCAGGACCAGCTGGCCCGGTTGCGTGGGCTCTATGCCCCGACCCAGACCGAGCTGTCCGGACCGGCCGCGACGCCGCTCGGCCTGACGCTCACGCTCACTGACCACCCGGCCGAGCACCTCGCCCCGGCCGAGGAGGCGCGACGGCTGCGCCAGCTCGCCGCCGACATCGAGGCCGAGGCCGAGGCGCTGGAGGACGAGCAGGAGGCGGGATGACGAGCACCTATCGCCGGATCCTGCGCGAGCGGGCCGCCCAGGATGACGCCGCGTTCGCCGAGTACGTGAGCGATCTCGAGTTCCCCGACTTCCTGCGCGACATCGCCCGCTTCGCCGAGGCCAACCGCCGGGCCCTCGTGCTCGCCCCGCGCGGTTTCGCCAAGACGACGGCGGCCGTCCACCGTGCCGCGCGCTGGATCGGCCTGACGCAGGGCCGACTGCGCCTCGGCATCCTGACCGCCGTCGACGCCGATGCCGAGGGTCGCTCCCGGGCCATCCGCGAGCTCGTCGCATCGGCACGCTTCGCGGAGGTCTTTCCCTGGGCGCAGGGTGGCGTCAAGGGACCCCGCTGGCGCGATGATGTCTGGACCATCCGGGGCGTGGACCTGGGCAAGGATGCGACGTGCACCGCGATGAGCCTCGGCTCGGTCCGGGCCGGCCCTCGGATCGATGTCCTCCTCGCCGACGACCCGGTGGGTTTCCAGGAGAACGCCACCTCGGCCGGCCGCGCCAAGGCGCTCGAGACCTTCCTGGAGGTCATCGAGCCGATGCTCGTGCCGGGTGCGCATGTGCTCGTGCTCGGGACCCGCTGGCATGACGAGGATCTGTTTGCCTACTTGGTGCGTCACGGCTGGCCCAGCCTCGTGCGCCAGGCCATCGAAGCGGGGGTCCCGCTGTGGCCGGCCAGGTTCCCGCTCGAGGAGCTCGCGCAGCGGCGGGCGCTGATGGGCACGCCGCTCTTCAACCTGCAGTTCCAGAACGATCCCGAGGGCATGGGCGGGAACATCTTCCGACGGGACTGGTTCCACTATGTCGACGCGGTGCCCGGCGGGGTCCGACGAGCAGGGCTCGACCTCAACGCCTCGGCCTCGGAGCGGGCCGACCACACGGCGCTCGTGGAGTGGGTCGAGGACGACCAGCACGATTTCTACCTCGTGGGGGTCTGGCGGGCCCAGCTCGCGGACGGTCACCGGCGCTGGCTGACCGGGCGCAGCGACTCGTTGGCGTACGGCATCAGCCCGGCGTACGGTGAGCCGGTCGGTCCGCGGCTGCTCTGGCCGCTGGCGATCCTGCCGCCGGGTTTCGCGGGCACCGTCGGCGATGGTGCTCGTCCTCGGTCCCTTTCCCGGCTCGCCATCGAGGCCACCATGTTCCAGGCGACGTTCGTTGCCGAACTGCTCGCCCGGACCCAGCTGCCGGCCGTAGCGGTCCGCCCCGACCGCGACAAGGTCACCCGGGCCCGCGCGCTCGCCGCCCGCTATGAGGCCGGCAAGGTGTTCCACCTGCGCGACGCACCAGGTCTCGCCGACTACGAGGACGAGCTCGTGGCCTTCCCGAACGGGCGGTATGACGACCAGGTCGACGCTGCCGTCTACGGCGCCGATCTCGGGGCGCCGATGACCCACTCGTTCCCGATCCCCGCCGGTGGCTGGATCCGCTCGGTCCGCCGCGGTTCGCGGGCGCACCGTCGGACGCGCGAACCCACCGCGCCCCGCGTGGTGCACATCCGTCTGGGCTAGCCGCAGCCGCCTGCGCGACCCCCGGGCCGAGGCCGTTGGCCCCGCCTCACCGATTCCGGCCCGACCCGCGGTGCCGTGAGGCCAGGAACGCGATGAAGTCCGTGACTTCGACACGTTCGGCCTCGGACAGGACCGCATACCGAGCGTCCAGTCCGGTCCCGACACCGAGCCCGGCCAGTTCGTCGGCCAGGCGCCCTCTGTCGATGCCCCAGACGGTCTCGAGGAGTTCGACGAAGCTGATGCCCGTCACATCCGAGGCGGCCATGAGGTCAGCTGGTGTCGGCCGGGCCCGCGACGGGCGGGTCGGGTCGAGGTATGCCGCGATGTAGCCGGGGTCTCGGCCCATGGCCGCACTGAGGGCCCGCATCGAGAGCCCCGTCTGGGCGAGCATCGCCCGGATCGCGTCCCTGGCTTCAGCCGTCGATCGCGTCATTCCGCTTTCACCTTCTTGCCCGGTTTCGGTTGCTTCTCACGTCGAGATGACGTATTATAACGTCATGGTGGTGCAGCGTGCAAGAGGGGTCCAGGACACAGAGCCGCTCCCGCTTGGCCCCTTGATCGCCGAGTACACGGCCACCTTCGGGGTCGGCTGGGGCCCGGTCACCCGGCGCAAGCATCGCGACGACTTCGCCCGCTTCCTTGCCTGGCTCGAGACCGCGGGCCTCGAGCCCACGACCGAGGCGATCGGCTTCACCACCCTGGCCGCCTATGTCGATGAGCTGCGCCATCGGCCCAAGGTCCGTGGCGTCTGGCGCGGCAGCCCCGATGCCCGCGCCCGCTCCCTCGCTGCGGGAGCGACGGAGACGCTCTCGGCCAACAGCGTCAACGCCTATGTCCGGCCCCTACGCTCGCTCGTCATCTGGGCCCTCGATGAGGGCTATCTGGTGACGGACCCGTTCCGCCGCTTCCGCCGACGGGCTGCCCTCGACCCGCTGCTGCCCTCGGAGGAGACACCTACCAAGGGGGCCACGCTCGCCGACCTCCGAGCGCTCGCGGCCGGTTGTGCGGGTAATCGGCCGCGCGACCTGCGCGACCGGGCCATCGTCGCGGTCCTCGTCACCACGGCGGCCCGCAACAGCGCCGTGCGCCTGCTTCGGCTGGACGACATCGATGTCGAGCGCTTGGTGTTGCAGTTCCGGCGGGGCAAGGGTGGCAAGACCCTCCTGGTGGCGCTGCATGCCGACGCGCGCACGGCGCTGGAGCGCTATCTCAGTGACGGCCGGCCGCTCCTCGTCCGAGATAGCGCCTCGGTGCCCGACCCGGGCTTCCTGTTCCCTTCGGAGCGCGATGGCCGCCGACCCCTGGGCATGAACGCCCTCAGCCTGATGCTGACCCGTCGCTACCACGCCGGGGGAGGGACGTTGCCCTACTTCGGGAGCCACCGCATCCGCCACGGCACCGCCACCCTGCTGGCCAACAACGGCATGCCCCTCGAGGAGCTCAGCCGCTACATGGGCCACGCCTCGACCCAGGTCACCCGGCGCTATGCGGTGCAGACCCCCGACGTGCTCGGCGAGCGGGCGGCCGAGGCCCTCGCGAGAGCCGGTCTCGCCACCCCCGCGAATCCTGCGCGCCCGGCCAGCAAGACCGGGCGCGACTCGGTGTGAGAGCGGACAGCCACCGGCAGTCCGCCTCGACTACTCCTCGGCCGCCTCTTCTGCGGCAGCCTCCGCGCAGTTCACGGTGCCGGCCTCGGCGCGTGGGTCTTGCAGGGCCCGGACCGCCCAGGGTCCATCGGGATCAGGCGTCTCCGTTCTGCATGGTCAGCTCGGGCGTTTCTGGCGGATCCGCCTCATCTGGCTCGTCCACCAGGGCACCTGTCATGTCGCAGTTGCGCAAGCCCTTCTCCGGGAGCGTGGCGCCGCGCAGGTCGGCCCCGGCGAAGCGTGTGCCACGATGCCGGGCGATGCGGTACGCCAGCCGGTGGATGGGCCGATCTGCGTCGGGGCTTGCCAGCCCACGCTTGGCCGCGAACACAAGCATCACGCTGGCCACCATCGCCCCCAGGCCCCCTCCGAAGCCGCCGGTGACGAGGCTGGCGCCGAGGGCCACGAGCAAGATGGCCGCGCCCCCAAACGTGCCCGCCACGACGCGACCGAGGAGCCCCGCCACGACCGCGGCGACCACAAGAAGGACCATGGTCACCAGCTGGATGACAGTCTGGATGCGATAGGCGCCCGCGACGCCACCGACGAGCAAGCCCGCGACGAGCAAGATCAGCAGGATGACGACGAAGACGCGGACTGCGTCCTTGATGCCGCGTGCGGCCAGCACGGCGAGGAAGACGAACAGGATCGCCGTGGCGCTGAGTCCCTGGGCGAGCTCATACCAGCTGCGGTCGAACGTTCGCTCGCGCATCCACTCAGCGACCATCCCGACGGTCACGCCGGCGGCGATGGCGATGAGCAGCGCAAGGCCGAAGAGCACGATCATGGCCGGCCTCTGCAGCCCCACGCGTGCCCTGCCCAGGTCGGCACCCGACAGGTTCGCGCGAGACAGATCGGCGCCACGTAGATCGGTCTCCAGGAACACCGCACCGGCGAGGTTGGCATCGGAGAAGTCGGCAGCGCGGGCGTCGGCCCGGCTGAAATCGGCACCGTCTAGCTCCTGCCCCTTGAACGAGGCTTCGCGAAAGCCGCCGCCGACGTATGGTTCCCGGCTTGCCGCGGCCGATGCCAGGTTCGGCTGCTCGTTCATTCGGAGTCCCCCAACAGGTTCCGGAACCATCCGGAGATGGAGTCGAGCGCGCTGCTCCCCGCATCGACGGGAGTGTCGCTCGGATCTGCGGTTTCCTCGTCGTCGCGGACGCTGCCCTCGGGCGTCTCCTTCGCGTCCTCGTCGCTAGTGGTGAACCAGTCCGGCTCCGTGCCCGGCGCCCACACGAACTTGAGCCCGGGATCGAAGTAGTCGCGCAGGATGGCCTTGCTGTCGTAGTCGAGGCGCTTCGCGCAGTCCTTGGCACTTGTCGCGTAGAGCTTCCAGCCGTCGGCATCGGCCGCGCACTTGGTGGCCGATCCCTGGCGGTAGCCGGTCAGGAGGAACTTGTCGTGCTTGCGCAGCGACAGATCCCAAAGCGCGTCCCGGGCCGACTTCTGCTTCTCGGTCGGCTCGGCGCTCTCAGGGCGATAGACCTGGTCGGTGCTGTCGTCGCGCACATCGAAGCAGACGCCCGCCGCATTGTGGTCGCCATCGCGGTGGTTGCCCTCCAGCGCGTAATACCAGGCGTACTGCTTGGTAGCAAGAGCGCCAGCCTCCAGCACGGCCTTAGGCAGCGTGGTGGGCCACTCGCCCGAGGCCATGACCATGGCCACGTAGCGCTTTAAGTCGACCTCAGCCACGCCACCGGTCTCCGTGCGCAGCACGAGGATGGTCGGCGGGGGCTCCTTCTTGCTCGCCCACTCCGTGCCGCAGGCGGCCACGGCCACGGGTGGCTGGACCACCGCCGGGACCGCCAGCACCAGGCTGAGCGCCAGGGCGCCGATGAAGACTCGAGCGAGGGCCTGGCGCGGGTTCATGTGGTTCCTCCGGATGGGGACTGGGATCGGCGCTCCTCCTCAAGGTCGAAGACGGTCTTGAGTGGGTCGCGTCGGCCGATGAGGATCCAGGCCAGCAGGGCGCCGCCGACGCCGACCACGCCGCATACGAGCAGCGCGATGGAGACACCGTCGATGTAGGCCGAGAGGTAGGTGAGCCTGACAGCCTCTGAGAGTTGCTCCCGTGCGACCTCGAAGACCTCCCGGAAGCGGGGCGTGCCCAGCGTCGTGATGGCCAGGCGGAAGCGTTCCAGGAGCGCATCGGCCTGGGCCTGGCCCACGAGCATGTCCTGGGCCGAGCTGACGGCGACCGTGGCGAGGATGGCCGTGGCACCGACAATCCCGATGCGCGAGCCGAGCCCGACCGATGCCTCGTTGATGGCCGCCGCCAAGCTGGGCAGACCGCGCGGTGTGCTGGCGAAGACGATTGCCGTGCGCACCGTCGTGGAGATCACGAAGCCGCCGCCGATACCGATGAGGGGCAGGATGAAGAGGAGGTAGTTGGTGTCCTTGCCCAGGAACGTGAGCGCCACCGCGATGACGATGTCGGCGATGCCCAGTACGGCCGTTGCGGCGGCCATCAGTGCCCGGGGGCTGTAGCGCTGCAGCAGCGCGCCGGAGATGGGGCCGCCGAGGAACAGGGCGATGGCGAACGGCGCGATGGCCAGGATCGACACTAGCGGAGGGAATCCGAGCACGTACTGGAAGATGATCGGGAGCATCATCAGCGGCACAGCCTGGGCCACGCCGACCGCGACGCCGACCGCCAGCGCCGCACCCAGCCCGCGCGTGTCAAAGTAGAGGTTGGTGATGGTCTTGCGAGCCCGCCCGATCGCCGACGTCGTGGCCACGATGCCGATGGCGCCACCGAAGATGAGCACGAAGCGCAGCGTCGGACTGCCTGGCCCGCCGATGCCGATGACCCCGACGACGATGGCCAGGACGCTGATGGCCCAGATCGCCGAGGAGGTGACCAACACCCGTGGCGCCGGCAGCTGGCCTGGCAGCGACGGCATCCACCGGTATGCAGCCCACAAGGCCAGGCTCGCCGCGAGCGCCGCGATGGCGTAAGCGAGCCAAGTGTCGAAACCGAAGCCGGCTGGCTGAGTCGGGTCTTCGCTGGGGGTGCGGACCACGAACGCCGTAAGGACCGCCGGGGCAAGGGCAGATCCCGCACCCATGGCGCCATAGACGAACCCGAGGGCCGTACCACGCTCGGCCCCGCGATAGGCGATCGCTACCGAGCCGATGCCGTAGGAAAGCGCGACGCCCGCGGCGCTGACCATGGCGATGCTGGCGATGTAGTAGCTGGCCCCGTCGTCGATGAAGATGTTGTGCGCAGCCCCGGCGGCCATGACCGCGAGGGCGCCCAGGAACAGGCTCCGCCGCCGGAATACGTCGCTGACGAGTCCGCCCAGGATGATCGTGGCCGCCGACACGAAGGCCAGCAGGAAGAAGAGGTTCTCGATCTCCGGCTGCGACTTCAGCCGTTCCTGCGACGTGGGCAAGCCGGGTTCCAGGACACGCGGGACCACACCGACCGCGAACAGCGCGAGGATGCCGGCGATGAGGATGCCGCGCTGCTGCTGATCCCGTATGACATCCTCGATGAAATCGGGAACCTTCAGGCGGCTCATGGTCGTGTCATCCCGTCACTAGCCGGCTTGTGAGGCTCCGGTCGGCGCTGCCTTCTTGACCG